>NZ_KQ959874.1:0-23709 GCF_001553005.1 Gemelliphila asaccharolytica
GGGGCAAGCCATAAAGGTTTGCTCCATTAATTTTTTCGTAAGTGTCCGTACACTTACTGTGCTTGCTACATAAGAATAAATTAGATATCAAGTGTTAAGTAAGTTTTCAATTTATAGCTATATTATACCAATTTATAATGGTGTATTCAATTCGAGGTCATCTGTGAATATAAAAAATAATATTCATTGACATAGCTATGAAAAAGTGTTATAATATCTATGAATAAAAATTACGAAATTCATAGATAAAAAACTACTCTCGGAGGATAAAAATATGGGAAAGGCATTTACAGAAGAAGAAAAGATAAAAATCAAAGAAAGTATTATGGAAACAGCTCTTGATTTATTTCATGAGAAAGGGACAAAATCACTTAGCATTTCGGAATTGACAAAAAGAGTTGGAATAGCTCAAGGGAGTTTCTATAATTTTTGGAAAGATAAAGAATCTCTTGTCATTGATTTAATGGCATATAGATCAATACAAAAATTGGAGAACATTGAAAAAGAATTTTCAAATTCACTTACGAATCCTAAAAAATTCCTTTCAGAGGTAATTTTTAAGTATTCAATAGACATTACTGAGAAAATTAGAAATAAGCAAATTTATCAAGAGGCATTTAGAATATTTGCAAGTCAAGACTCAAAGAAAGTGAATAGAGTAGAAAATCTATATGGGGATTTTTTGGATAGGTTAATAGATTATTGGTACAAAAACAATGTAGTAAAAAGCATAGATAAGCAAGGTTTATCAAATGCCTTTGTTGGAAGCTTTGTTCTATGTTCAAATTATTTCCATTTTAATGAAGATACATTTGAGGAAGTACTTAATATTTATATACAAAGCATTGTTTTTAAATATATAGAAATTTAATTGTAAAAAGGAAGGTGATAGCAATGATTCTGGATTTTAATGAGATAAAAAAGGAAGATGTGTTAGTTGCTGGAGGTAAGGGTGCTAATCTTGGAGAAATGACTTCGGCTAAAATAAATGTTCCAAGTGGTTTTGTTATAACAGCAGACGCATATAGAGATTTTTTAAAAGTAAATGGGATTGATATTCTCATTGAAAATGGAATTAAAAAAACAGCAGATGATGAAAAAATACTTCTAAATGAAGCTGAGCATTTTAGAGGAAAGATAAAGTCTGGGAAATTTCCTGAGCAATTGGAAAACGCAATAAGAGAAAAATATTTTAATCTTCGAAATAATAAAAGAGTTGCAGTGCGTTCTTCAGCAACGGCAGAAGATTTACCGGATGCCAGTTTTGCAGGGCAACAAGAAACATATTTAAATGTTCAAGGTATTGAAAGTGTATTAAATGGGGTGCGTAATTGTTATGCTTCACTTTGGGGGAATAGAGCTGTAAGCTATAGATTTCATCAAGGTTATGATCAAACTTCAGTTTCTATTGCAGTTGTTATTCAAGAAATGATAGAGAGTGAAAAATCAGGAGTTTTATTTACTGTAAACCCAGTAAATAAAAAAGAAAATGAGATGCAAATAAATGCAAGCTTTGGCTTAGGAGAAAGTGTTGTAAGCGGAAGAGTTACAGCGGATAGCTACATTATTGACAAATCAGGAAATATAATCGAAGTAAACATTGGAAGCAAGGAAACTCAGATTATATACGGGGATAAGGAAACTGTTGAAGTATCGGTAAACTCTGATAAAAGAAAAACTCGGGCATTAAATGATAGAGAAATACTTGAACTTATGAAGTGCGGTTTAGAGATTGAAAAACACTATGGTATGCCTATGGATATTGAATGGGCTATCAAAAATGATATTGTCTATATTTTACAAGCGAGAGCGATTACCACATTAAAAAATTCCAAGAATGATATAACTGGCAATGATTTAATAGAGAAGTATATAAAGGGTAAAAAAATCAAAAAGGATACACAAGAAGTAATGTCATTCTTTTTAGAAAAAATGCCTTTTGCACATAGAGTCCTTGATTTCGATTATTTGATGGCAATTAATGATCAGAAAGTAAACATTTTGTCAGAAGGTGGAATTATTTTACCAAGAAATCCAATTATAGATGATGATGGTATACAAACTTTTTCTGATGACGGAAAGCGAATTGGAAAGAATATTTTTAAATTTTTTAATATTTTAAAGAACATGAAAGATTTTGAGTTCTGTTATAAGAAGTGCAAAGATTTTATGAATATATATGAAGTTGAAATAGAAGAAATCAAGCACTTAAATTTTGAAAATATGACATTAACGGAGTGTGGAAATTTCTTAGAAGAAAGTTATGCTCTTTTGCAAAAGCTTGCTTATGATAGATTCAAATATGCATTATTTCCATCAGTTTTAAATAGCAAGAAATTTAACAAAATAATAAAAAAAGTAAATAGCAATTATTCATCATTTGATTTTTATTGGGACTTAGATAATAAAACATCAGTGGTTACAAATGATGTCTATAAAATGGCTCGTGAGATAAGAAAAAATGAAGCTTTAAAAAAAGCAATAATTTCCGGAGATAATTTTAAGGAATTATATAAAAAGTTTAATGATTTTAAGAATATATCAGATGAGTTTATGAAAGATAATGGTTTTAAATCTGATTATAATTGTTATTGTTTATCTGCAAAAACATTTCTTGAGGATCCTGATAGGCTGATAAATATATTACGACCTATATTAAATGAAAATAGTAATGAAAGTAACGATATAAAGGATTTTTCTAAGCTTATGGAGAGAGTAAAGGAAATCTATGGTAGAAAGTATCAGGATGTAGAAAAACAGATAAAATATTTTAGATATTTCCATGTGGTTCGTGAAGAAAGTCAATATTTGTGGGAAACACTATTTTATTATGTGAGAAAGTGCGTTAGAAGAATTAACTTTATACTCTTGGGTGATGAAAATATAGAAACTGGAGTGGCTAATCTTTTTCATAAAGAACTGTTGGAAGTAATTAACAGAGGTAATTTAAATGAATTAGATAAGGAAAAAATAAATAGGAGAAACGAAAAATTTCCTTTAGCAGTAAAAGTTTGGGAAGCTTCAAAGTTACTGATTTTTAAAACAGATGGAGATGTCTTAAAGGGAGTAAGTGGAAGCACTGGCATTGCAGTTGGCAAGGTGTGTTTAATAAATAGTCCTAAAGAATTTTATAAAATGAAAAAAGGAGATATATTAGTTTGTCATCTTACAGATCCTGAATGGACTCCATTATTTAAGCTGGCAAGTGCTGTTGTGGCAGATACAGGTTCTGCTTTGAGCCATGCTGCAATTGTTGCAAGAGAATATAATATACCGGCAGTTCTTGGAGTTGGTTTTGCAACTACCAAATTCAAAGACGGAGATACCATACAAGTAAATGGTAATATCGGCGAGGTCAAAGGTTGCTGATATGAAATCAAAAAATCAAATAGATCAAAAAGAATTGAGAAGACAAAAGATTTTAAGTGAACCACTTTTACCTTTGATAGTAAAAATGTCTGTTCCGACAATTGTTGGTATGCTAATTATGGTTATTTACAGTTTGACAGACACATTTTTTGTCGGACTTTTAAATGATAAATCGATGACAGCCGCTATTGGTGTTGTTTTTAGCTTCGTGAGTATTATTCAGGCTATTGGTTTTTGGTTTGGATATGGTAGCGGTAATATTATGTCTAAAAAACTTGGAGAACAAGATGAAGAAGAGGCAACAATTATTTCTTCCATAGGAATAGCCTTTTCTATTATAAGTGGATTTTTGATAGCTATACTGTCGTGGATTTTTATATCAGACTTGACAAAGTTCATTGGTGGGAATGCTTCTGTTAATTTATTTAAATTTACTACTCAGTATATAAAGGTGATTATAATAAGCGTTCCATTTAGTCTGTATTCAATTACTATTTATAATCAATTACGACTTTGTGGAAATGTAAAAGATGGAATGATAGGTTTGCTTTTAGGAATGTTTAGCAATATGATTCTTGATCCTGTATTTATGTTTATGTTCAAGTTCGGGTTTGTTGGAGCTGGATATGCAACTTTAACAGGTCAAATAATTGCGTGTATTGCACTTACTATGTTGGCAAAAGGAAATGGTAATATTCCTGTTTCTTTGAAAAATGTCAAATGTAGTAAAGAACGCATATACCATGTTCTTGTAGGAGGAATGCCTAACTTTTCAAGGCAAGTAATTACAAGTGTTTCTCTCATTTTATTGAATAAAGTTGCAGCGAACTTTGGGGACAGTATTATTGCAGCCTTAACCGTTAGTTCAAGAATAGTTGCCATAGCTTATATGATTATGATTGGATGGGGGCAAGGGTTTCAACCTATTTGTGCAATGAATTATGGTGCAAAAAAATATGGCAGAGTTAGATCAGTATTTAATTTGACAGTTGTTGTTGGAACTATATTTTTGATTATATCAGCAGTGGTGCTATATATTTTTTCGGAACATTTTGTTATTGCGATGTCTAAAGATAGTGAAGTTATTTCTATAGGAGTGCAACTACTTAGAATGCAATGTATAACAATCCCATTGTTAGCCTATTATGCTATAAGTAGTATGTTGATGCAAAACATAGGTAAATATTTTTGGTCGTTGATAATTTCGATTTCAAGGCAAGGTATTTTCTACATCCCTCTTTTATATTTACTTACTAATTTATATGGGAAGTTTGGGATATATTTGCTCCAACCAATAGCGGATATTTTGTCATTTGTTTTAGCTGTTATTGTTGTTTATAAAACAAAAAATGAACTAAAAAACGAAGGGAATATACATTAGATAAATTAACACAGGTTGAATAGTTGGAGGAAATTACTATGCATTATTTTAGGTCTAATGCTTATATAGAAAAAATTTACAGACCTTTTTGATACTGGTAATTACCATAAAAAATCAAATTTAAATTATAAGGAAAGAGCAAGTTTCTTTCATTTCAGAGGACTTTTTAGGTTGTACAATATTATCGTTAATAGATAATATAAAGAGAAAACCAGCTTTAAAATTAAAAAAAAAATAAAATAAAAATATCAACACAAAAGATAAAAAAAATACTTGTTTTTGTAGTTGGTATTTTTTTTATATAAAATTAGTAATAAAAAGAGGAGAAAAAATGCAAAAAAGGGAGTTAGAAAAATTATACAATTCAATACTACAAAACAGAATAAGAAAAAATAAATATAAAAACTCAAAAAATAAAATTTAAGAATGCCAAGATTTTTAAATCTGCTTTTTCTTTACAAGATGGGAGTTTTGTAGGAAAATATATTTACTAGGAAATGTTAGTTAAAAATGTGAAAGTCATCTGACATTAAGAATTACGATCGTCAAGAGAAAACAGGTATATTGTAAATAATTAAAGTTAAATTATTTATCTTAAATGGAGGTTTAAAAATGAGTATTACGTATAAAATTACATCGAATATAATAAAATTTTTAAATGTCAAAAAAATGTTTTTAAAGAACAAGGAAGAGATGCTTGAGTATGCAAAAGGAGAAAATGCAAAAGAAGTATTTGATTTAGATAAGGCAATGAAGAGGGCGAAGAGAAAAAATTATTATCTTTTCGACAGAGATATAATGGGATACAGGGTGATTTCATATCAAGAAAATCAAGACTTCGCTAAGGGAGCTGTCCTCTATCTCTTCGGCGGAGGAATGATTACACAACCGAACAAGTTGGATTTTACTTTATCTGAAAGAATAATGAAAAAAAGCGGTAAAGATGTTTGGTTTTTATTTTATCCTCTTTGTTCAGAGGATATAAAGGTGGATAAAACCTATGAAGTTTGTTTTGAAACCTATAAGTTAATGACAGAAACTTATAAGGCGGAAAATATCAGAGTACTTGGATTTTCATCGGGTGCCTGCCTATCTATCGGAATTTTTTTACATAATAATGCTTTAGGTAGACCTCTTAAAATGCCCGGTAAAATTATTTCAGTTTCTCCGGGCGGAATTCCCGATGTAAGTCTTGACAAAAATAAGAGAATATGGGAGAGATTAAATGAACTTAATCATAAAGACATAATGATTGAACCTAAATATATTAAAACTGCAAGAGAAATTTTAAAGGGAGATGAAGGTTTACCGGAATATATGTTAGACGGAACGGTAGGAGATTTTACCGACTTTCCGAAAACCTATTTTTATTATGGTGAAAATGAATGTCTCTATGCCTTTGCAGAAGAATTTAAAAAAGCGATGGAAAAATACCATAAACCCTATGAAATTATTGTCGGCAAGGGGATGTGCCACTGTTATCCTTTAGTAAGATTTTTTAGAGAGGGAAGAGAAGCACAGGATCAAATTGTTGAATTATTGAAATCTTAATCTAAAGACGAAGAAGAGAAATTTGGAGATGTGAGAAGTCAGAGTTATTATTTATAGAAGGATAACTCAAGACAAATCGCCTGTTATGGATAATAGGTCATCGGTGGAACGTATGGAAAGGAGAGATTTGAAAATCTATGCTTGTAATTGAAACCGTCATTTTATGTTCTGCATTTTTTGCGCTTTGTTTTTTTGGTACCGGCACGGACGAGAAAAATTTGAGAAATTACATGTCCTATCCTGACGAAGTCCAAAAGCAAATCAAAGAGATTGAAGAGTATCAGGGGAAATATAAGGAAACAGGCAGATTCGCCGCATGGATCGTGAATTATTTACTGTTTACCGCTTTATTTTTAATTTTTGGAATAGTGATCCGTCAGACGAACTTTATGCATAACTTTATATACTTGCTGATTTTAGGCGAGATGTTAAATGCTTTTGACCTTATCGTTATTGATCTACTATGGTGGAGAAACACAAAGAGGATCAGGTTATTAAAAATACCGCAAAAGGAATTCTACCAAAATCCTAAAAAGCACATAGAAGCTTTTTTAAGAGCGCTGGTTTTGTATTTTTTTGTCGCGGTGTTTGACGGATATTTATTGACTCTATTTTGACCAACAACCATTGTGAGAGTAATTTATGGATATCATACGAGTCGCTCTGGTCATAATGACAATAGCTGTAATCTTTGATATTTGACCTGCACCATTATACGACATTCTCTTTGCCAGCGTCCATACTGTAACGAGAATTAAGGCTCTTTTCTTGATGTTGGGTTATCATCAGGTTAGTTTTAATACACGTCGAGACGGTAGCACTTTTGTCCAAACTCGATGTAGATAAGCATATAAATATTGAAATTGAGTTGGATGAGATTGATTTGACAAGTGCTGAAAGTAAGGCAACATATTCTCAAATCAAAGAATATGTTTGGAATAAATTTGAATTAAAAGTTCCGACATTATATATTGCACAGATAAAAAGAAAATGTGGGATAGAATTACGAGAACATTACAACAAGACTAAAAAGGAGAATCAAATTATTCTGTAGTGTACGTCTGAAAAAGAAGAAGCTATCATGGATGCCTTGAGACACTTCAAAACGATTTAATAAAAAAGAATGGCAGCATATAATTTTCTGCATTTATGACATTTCTACTTGGTATATGAACAGCTATTATTCCTTTCTTACAAGGGATCAATGAGAAAATAGGCTCAATATAGAGATTGATATGATTATATTTATATTTAAAGGAGGTTGAAATGGTTGATAAAAGCAATAAAAAATTCTGGGATAAATTTGCTAAGCTATATGCTCCTTTCATGAAAAAAGACAAAGGAGTATATGATAAAGTTTGCGAATATATTCGTCCTTATTTGAATAAAGATTTGGAGGTACTTGAACTTGCTTGTGGCTCAGGACAATTATCGTTTAATCTTTCAAAGTATTCTAAAAGTTGGATTGGCACAGATTTTTCCGAACAAATGATTAAGGAAGCTAAAAAGCGTGGGGGATACGAAAATCTTACATTTGAAACAGCCGATGCAATAGCATTATCCTATTCATGTGAAAAATTTGATTGTGTGTTAATTGCTAATGCACTTCATATTATGCCTAAACCGGATGAGGCGATGAAAGAAATATATAGGGTGTTAAAACCTAATGGTACTTTGTTCGCCCCTACTTTTCTATGGAAAGAGGGAAAACAAAGAAAAATGATAAAAAGTTTGATGTCTATTTTAGGATTTAAGATGTATCAAGAATGGGATAAAAAGGAATTTGAAGATTTTATTAAAGAATATGGATTTTCAGTAGTTGAAATGAAATTGGTATATGGAGGCTTTGCACCGATTGGTGTGATAATTGCTCAAAAAGAAGCTTAACAGATTCTATTTTTATGATTTAAAAAAATAGAAAAAAAAACATAAAAAATCTAAAAAAAGAAATGAAAAAATACGAAAAAGCTTTACAAGAAATAAACAAAGAAATGAAAAAGCAAGAAAACATAGAGGAAATAAAAGACCTATTAGAAGAAAACTTTATTTTTCTAAAAAGAGTAATAAAAGAAGTAGCTAAACTAGATGAAGAAATAATAATAAAGCTAGATGACGAAATAAAAAAACTAAAAATAACATATAATATAGTAAAAACAAATTAAATATTGCATTAAAGGCAATTCAGGAGTTAAGCTTCAAGGTTGATAGATTAGAGCGTGAACTTGAGGGAAAAGGGACTTAATTGCTCCTTTTTTGTTTTTAAAGTTTGTCTAAATTGTACTTTTTATGTTTTATAATTTTTTTATATGGAGGTTTGGCATGAGTAATAATGATTTACAACCAATTTATTTGGTGTTACAGGAATTGAGTGAAAAAACTTTGGAGCTTGCGAATTTAAAGGAGGCTTATCAGAGTTTATATAATGAATGTTAAAAGCTCAAGAGTACGAAAAACAACTAAAAAATATCAAAGTTAAAACTAATTCTTATAAAGATATAAATAACTATGCAGTGGAACTGGGAAAAATTCTAGCCACTGCTTTTAATATATATTTTAATGAGAAAAATTCAAATGATACAGTTGAAAAAATACTAAACAATAGGTTGAAAGAAAATCATAGACTTATTACTGAATATGGGAAAGTGGTTCAAAATATTTTAAATAAAAAAGCTAAAATAGGTTTAGCAGCACAAATTCCAGAAGTTAATCAAAGCAGAATTGATGGTCTAATAAGTAGGCTTATAGAAGGTGATTTTGAAGATAACAAGTGGCTTTTAGGGTCTCCAATAGTCAATTTTAGTCAAGCTGTTGTTGATGATATGGTTAGAAAAAATGCTGAGTTTCATTTTCATTCTGGAATGAGTCCTAAAATTGTTAGAAAAGAAACTGGTAAGTGTTGTAAATGGTGTAAAAATTTAGCGGGTTCATATAGATATCCAGGTGTCCCAAAAGATGTATATAGACGTCATCAAAACTGCCGTTGTACTGTTGAGTATATTCCTAAAAAAGGTGTTAGGCAAGATGTTCATACTAAAAAATGGAAATATGAAACAAAAGAAGAAGTGAAGAAATTACCTTATGTAAGTGTGACAAACGAATGGTTGAAAAGTTTCAGTAGTAAAGCAAAAGTTTTAGAGCAAACATTTTGGGAAAAAAATGGAGTTAGATACACTCTAGGTGATCCTAATGTTAATTTGAATCCTTCAAAATCTGAATATCATGTCGCTAGGTGGATAACAAAAAATCTTGGTAAGGATATTACATTAGTTCCTACAGTATCAGGTAAATATGTGGGTATACGAACTCCTGATTACTTAATTAATGGTGAAAAATTTGACTTGAAAGAGTTAGAAGGTAATGGGAAAAATACTGTAGATACACGAGTACATAAATCAAAAGGACAGACAGAAAATTTTATTTTTGAGTTGTCTAAAACAGATATGTCTATTGAAGAATTTAAAAGACAATTATATAATGTTTATCTTTTAAAAAAAAGAAAAATAAATACATCTATTGTAATTAAAGATGATAAATTAATTGATATTTGGCAAAAAAAAGAATAGCACCCGCTCTCCAGTGGGAATGCGGTTACTATTTCTATTTGATATTATATCATGTTTTTAAATAAAATACAACATTTTGTCCTGCCGTATGACAAAAAACTAGGCAGATTGGAAAGGAGCGACTAAATGACAAGATTTGGTAAACAAACTCCTTCACAATCGGTAATATTAGACTATAGAGAAAGTAGATATCAAGAAGCTGTAGCTTTATACAAAAAGACTAAATTAGAAGTATATGAATGGCAATTGAATATATTAAAAGACATCATGGCAGTTGATGAAGAGGGACTTTGGGTTCATCAAAAGTTTGGTTATTCATTACCTAGACGTAATGGTAAAACTGAAATAGTTTATATTTTAGAAATATGGGCTTTGCATCAAGGGGATAATATCTTACATACTGCACATAGAATTAGTACGTCTCATTCTTCTTTTGAAAAGGTAAAAAAGTATCTTGAAAAAATGGGATATGTTGATGGAAAAGATTTTAATTCTATTCGTGCTAAAGGACAAGAAAAAATAGAACTTAAAAAAAGTGGTGGGGTTGTTCAGTTTAGAACTAGGACTAAAAATGGTGGTCTTGGTGAGGGCTTTGACCTTATGATAATAGACGAAGCACAAGAGTATACAATAGAGCAAGAGTCAGCACTTAAATATACTGTAACTGATAGTAAAAATCCAATGACGGTAATGTGTGGTACACCACCAACACCAGTTTCTATAGGTACTGTTTTCACTAAGTATCGTGAAGCTTGTTTATTTGGTAAAAGTAAGTATTCGGGTTGGGCTGAATGGTCTGTTGATAGTGAAAAGGAAATAGACGATGTAGATGCTTGGTATAATTCTAATCCATCTTTAGGTTATCACTTAACCGAAAGAAAAATAGAAGCTGGAGCGAGGGGAGATTTATGCTATTGAGTTTAATTCGGGGGTTAGTTTTGAATACTACATTTTAAGTAATAGTGATATTTTTAATATAAATGATGATTGTATTGATATTTCTTTTCCAGATTTAAAAGGGTGTTTTACTTTTGGGGAGAATTTAGAAGATGCTTTAAAAATGAGCAAGGAAGCACTAGAGGGGTATTTATTGACTTTAGAAGATGAAAAAATGACTATTCCTAAAGCTAGTAATTTTCATGATTTATTAAATAATTTAAAAGATCATGAGCAGTTGCAACTAATTCAAGTGGATACTGATTTTTTAAGAAGGGTTGAAGAGAATAAATCTGTAAATAAAATGGTTACTTTACCTAAATGGTTGGTTGAGTTAGGTAAAGAAAGAAAATTAAATTTTTCGCAAGTTTTGCAGACTGCTTTGAAAAAAGAATTGAATTTATAAAGTTAGCTTATGCTAACTTTTTTTGTTTGGTGAAAAGGGTAAATGTATTAGTTTTAGCAAGACAATACTATATAATATAAATATAAGGTTGATGCCTTATATAACGAGGCAAGGCGAGGAAGGAGAACATCATGGAAGATATGACAAATAATGAAAGTACAATATTTTTAAAAATGATTTTACAAATTGCTAGAGATAGCAAGGATAAAGAAGAAATCATAAAAAAAATAGAAGAACTACTAAAAAAATAATTCTTCTAAAACACAACTTAAAGGGTAGCCTTGCTACTGCCCTTTGCTATGGTTAAATTATATCAGATTGGCAAGAGAAAGGCAAGGTATGAGTAAAAAAAAGAAAATGGGGCGACCGATAATAGGGAAACCTAAAACTATTGATGTTAAATTTAGATTAGACGAACAAACACACAAAAAACTTATTGAATATTCAAAAAAAATAAATATTTCAAAATCAGAAGCTATTAGAAAAGCTGTTTATATGTTATTAGATAGTTAAGCGTTATATAATTTAATATTGTGATAATAAATTGTTATAAAGTTATTAATTAAAATAAAAAAGGAAAATGGATTTTAAATGCAGGGTTGCGTTACTTAGATGAAGCACTTGACGGAACAAATACGGTAAAAATTCTGGATGCGGTTATTTATGATTTGGGGCCTACCTATGAAAGGAACAATGATAAATTCAGCTTACAAGTAAAGAACTTACTTGATAGAGAATATTATGTAAGTCTTTATCAAGATCACCCGAAAAAGGTTAAAAGAGAAGATATAAAAGATACTTTTTCTATACCGGAAGATGCGGATCCTAATAAAATAATTGAAGATCCACGTCACAATATCGGATTTTTAGGTGATGAAAGAACGGTTATGGATACTTACAGTTACATACACATGGTAAAATGAGCACTCCCGTTATGTGCCGACCCCAAAAAGTCAGATCGAAATCTAACGATTGGAAGGTAGGTATTTTTATGGCAAAACATAGTTTTGAATTCAAGAAGAAAGTTGCTTTAGAATATTCGGATGACAAAGGTGGAACGAAATATTTTTCTGAATCGAGAGCTTTTTATTTGCTTTTTTTTAATATTTTCATGAAGAATTTATAAATGTACAAAAATATGATTTTTACTTAAAAAATATTCAAAAAGTAAAATAATAAATAAAAATCGTTATGAAAAAATTTATATCGGCATGAGTGTTCGTGTTTTTCGAAAAAATTTTATAGTACGATATAAGTGCATTAAATAAAAATACATTTAAAATTAGAAATAACTTCATAAATTAAAAATAAAGTAGAGAAAAGTGCTATGTAGTGTGTGTTTATTTATCTTTTTTAAGCTTTATTGTATAGATAAAATTTATTTTTTGTACAAAAGATTTTACAAATAAAAAAAGAAGGTGTATAATCGATTTTATATTCAAAAAAGGAGATGTATTTTTAAAATGTCAGAGAGAACACTCTGGAACAAGGATTTTATCCTTGATACGGTTATCAATTTTTTAGTTTATTTGATTTATTATTTGTTGATGGTTATTATTGCGGTCGTTGCAAAAGATCAGCTTAACGCATCAATGGGTGAGGCAGGTCTTGCTTCGGGTATCTTTATTTTGGGTACATTGGTTGCACGTTTGCAATTCGGTAACAATATTGAAATTTACGGACGTAAAAAGACATTGTACGGCGGAATGCTTTTCTACCTTATTACAACACTTATGTATTTCTTCATTCCCAGTATTACAATGATGTTTGCAGTTCGTTTCTTGAACGGTCTTGCATACGGTATTACATCTACCGCTACAAATACGATTGTCACTGCATGTATACCGGTTTCTAAGAAGGGTCAGGGTATAAACTACTATGGTTTGAGTACAAGCTTGGCAGCTGCTATAGGTCCGTTTCTCGGTATGATATTGTTGCTCGTTGCAGACTTTAGAATGATTATCGGATTCTGCTGCGCATTGATTGTACTTTGTATGATTGGATGTTTCATGCTCAATATCAGAGAAATCAACCTTACGGAAGAACAGCGTCAGGCTATGAAGAAAATTTCCATTTCAAATTACTTGGAACCGAGAGTATGGGCAATTTCTTTAGTAGGATTTTTGATGGGCTTTTCGTATTCAAGTGTTCTTACCTTCTTGGCATCTTATGCTCGTGAAATAAATCTTGTAGAAGCAAGTACATTGTTCTTCGTATTTTATGCCGGTATTATTACACTTACACGTCCTGCGACAGGAGTGTTGTTTGACAGAAAAGGTGAAAACTCCGTACTTTATCCGTGTTATGTATTCTTGGCTTTGGGAATGTTCCTCCTTGCAATTACTACAAAATCTTGGGAACTTCTTCTTTCCGGTATATTCATCGGATTGGGTTACGGTACATTCATGTCGAACGGTCAAGCTGTATGTATAAAGATTACACCGCCAGCACGTGTCAGCGTTGCACTTTCCACATACTTCGTAGCACTTGACCTCGGTATCGGGGTAGGACCTTACGTACTCGGTTCATTGCATGATATGATGAACTTTTCTCAGCTCTATGAAACTTCAGGTGTGATAGCAATAGTATGCTTGATAATTTACTACATATTCCACGGAAGACGTGCAAAATCACTTGCATACATTCAGGAAGATGCGAAAGTAACCGTACTCAAAGCGGCTAAAAATCACTAATTGAAAAAATTAAAAGTGGAAAACGATTTACCCGAAGATATTTATCTTCGGGTTTTTTCTTATGCTTTTTGCAAGAACTGTATATGAAATACAAGTAAAAAGCGATATTCTTATGATACAATATGATAATCAGTATCAATTACAACGAAGGAAGTATTATGTTTGGAAGAATTAAACTCATAAAAGATTTTTACAAGCAATGGTAAGTGGTTTCGATATAGTTTTGGGAAACTAAGGAACGTTACAAATTAGGAGTTTATCTTTTGATTGTACTTGCGTGGGACTTGATAAATGTTTATACGACTGCAAGACTCAGCGACTGGTCACGAGATTTTTTCAATTCACTTCAATCTCGAAACTTGGAAAAGTTTATGACATAATTGTGAATTTTATGTATTCTTGCAAGCGTAAGTCTTGTACTTTTTGCAAACCAAAAATTTTGGTTGTACAATATTATCGTTGATAAGAGATATAGAGAAGTAAGCCAGCTTTAAAATTTTTTAAAAAATAAAAAAAGAAATATCAACGCAAAAAACAAAAAAAATACTTGTTTTTGTAGTTGGTATTTTTTCATATAAAATTAATAATAAAAAGAGGAAAAAAATGCACTTCAGGTAAACTGTATAAAGAGACCAGAAATTTTACTGTGGATGATGTTTTAATGGCGATTATTAAAGTTTCAATGTAGATTGGTGTAACTAATACTCTAAAGATGGTATAATAACTACAAGAAGATTTTTTAAATACTGTTAGAATCTGTATGCTATTTTAAAGGAAGGGAATAAAATGAAGAAAATATTTTTTAGAATTTTTTCAATTGTTATTATTTTAGTAGTTTTAGTTTTTATTATTAGAATATATAATGATCATAAGAATAAAGATATCAATGTTTTAAATTTTCCTGAATATTATAAGGATGTTACTAATATAAGTCTATATCCTACAGATATTGATGGAGTTGATGTAACTTATGTAGATGAGGGAGGAATGCAAGGATTTAGATTTGTACCCAAGGAAAAATCGCACAAGGGTCTTGTAGTTTGTTTTGGAGGTTCTGAAGGAAGTCCAAATTTTGAAACTGCTAAAAGATTGGCTGAAGAGGGATATGAAACTTTTGCACTATTTATGTATGGTATGAAAAATCAACAACAAACTTTAAGAAAAATCCCTTTAGAACAATTTGAAGATGTTATAAGTTATATAAATAAAAATGTAAAAGACAATAAGCCCATAAGCGTTTTGGGAGCGTCAAAAGGTGCAGAATATGCCCTTAATTTGGCTAGCAAATATCCTGAAATAGATAATCTGATTTTAATATCACCTTCATCTTATAATTTTGCCGGTCTAGATTTTAAAGATTATGGTTCATCATGGACATATAAAGGAAAGGAACTCCCATATATAGATATAAAAAAATCATCGTTTAACTCATTTTTAAAAAATATTATTGTTCCAGCTACTATTAAAAGTCCTATTAGCTATAAAGAAACTTATAACAGTGCAATAGAAGAAGACTCAACAAGCCAAGAAAAATTAATACCAATCAAAAATGTTAAGGCAAATATATTAATGATTGTGGGTGAAGATGATATGATGTGGAATAGTCTTGCCATGGCAAATAAAATAAAAGAACAAAATTCTAAAGCAATGATTTATTCTTATAAGGGAGCAGGGCATATATTCTCTGGCAATGGTATTTTGAATTTAGGAAAAATTAGAATTGCAACAGGTGGAACAATTGAAGAAAATGAAAAAGCAAGAAGTGAATCAAGAAAAACTATTGATGCTTTCTTAAAAGAAAATCATAAATAGATAATTACTTGTGTATTCAAAAACGATAAAAATATAGTATTAAAGAAGTAATATTAATCTACTTCTTTTTTATTTAAAAATACGCTGTATAATATCATTTTTAGTCTTTTCATAAATTAAATAAGAGTAGTATATGGATGATATTTGAATGAAGAAACTAAGATTTTTTCATCAGTTTTTTTACTCTTTGTTATAAAATCTATTGCTAAATTTAGAGTTGATTTTATAGGATGTATTTTTGTAATTGCTATATTAATCACCAGTTCCTTCTTTTGTTTTTATAAAGGTTTTAGAGAATGGAGATATTATAGAAGAATTTAACAGACCAGTATTTGTAATTATTGTTAAATAAAGTTGTGGTGGATATAATTGACAAAGACGGAACAGTCCATCTATATAACTTAACATTCTATTTCAAAAAAGGAATTAAAGATAATTTAAAGTTAATTATTTGTCTTAAATTGAGGTTTTAAAATGAGTATTACGTATAAAATTACATCGAATATAATAAAATTTTTAAATGTCAAA
This sequence comes from Gemelliphila asaccharolytica, assembly GCF_001553005.1. Lineage (GTDB taxonomy): Bacteria > Bacillota > Bacilli > Staphylococcales > Gemellaceae > Gemelliphila > Gemelliphila asaccharolytica. Next base: position 16,240 of record NZ_KQ959874.1, read on the forward strand.
AAAATGTTTTTAAAGAACAAAGAAGAGATGCTTGAGTATGCAAAGGGAAAAAAGTGCTGATATTTTAAAGGAAAGAAAAAGTGATATAGCAACTGTTAGAATCTTTTTTTATATTTAGATTAGTAACTTGTTGAGCTAAAATAGAAAATATTACAAGGCAAAATGATGGCGTATTGGCAAACTATTGATTTGTTTTTTTGATTGTAATATACTTATTTTTAGATATAATTAAAATAAATCACTTAGTTAATAAGGGAGGTAGTCAAGTGGTAAATAGTAGAACATTTGTAGCAAAAACTAAAGACATTAGTTTAACTGTGAGAAGAGATGATTATTTTAGTATTAGTTATATAAACTGCGAAAAAAATATATTAAAGATTGAAGAAAATCAAGACGGTATAAAAATTTTTCAAACAGAAAAAGTGTCAGCTTTAAACTGGTTTAGATGGCTAACTAAAGGTATTCCCGAAGTTATTGTTACGTTGCCAGAAAATATTGATGTTTGCGAGATTGACGCTGAATCAAATCAAGTATTAGTAACAGACATTAAAATTGATAAGGTTTATGCAGAGGTACATAATGGCAAGGTAGAAGCAAGAAATGTTAAGGCTAATGATATTTTTTTGAAGTGTTTTAATGGATCTGCTGTAGTAAAAAATGTAGAAGTAGATAATATATGTATGGTTGATACATTAAATGGTATTAGTGTTTTAGAAGGAACAATTTCAAAAGATGCAAGTATTGAAGTAGCTTGTGAGAATGGCATTGTCGAAGTTTCTGATGGAAATAAAGCTAATCTTAGTTATAAAAAAGAAGGATGTGCTCACTACGTCGTACATTGTTTGAATGGTAAAGCTGTTGTTAGGTAATAAGATTGGGTTCTATTATGTTCAGTATTATCACCAATTATACTAGACAGATTATTAATGACTTAGATATTGACATGACAGTAATATTTAACTGCAATGATGAAATTAGAGAAATTTATTTATTAAATTAAGAATTAGTGAAGTTGTAGATTGTTAAAGATTATTGTATAAAAATGTAATCAAACAACTGAGTTTATTAAGTTTTTAATAGGAATTTTATTACACATTCTATGTATATAAATTCAGCTGTCAAGATAAATAAAACATTTTAACTATAGGATTTTTCTATTGTTAAAAAGTGTATATACTATTTATTTTCTGCACTCCAAAAAAGTTTAGATTTATTATCTGTGTTTTCAATCTATGTCGGAGCTACAGTTTCAATGTTATAAGTGTAATTGGTGGATGTAAATTATTATCGTATATATCAAGAATTTTAATGAATTGTAGTTAAAATCTTTGTGAATCACTAACTTTAAATGATTTTTATGTATTTTGAGAGAGGTTTTCATGTTAAAATTTCTATTTTTATGTATAATTTTTATGTATAATAAATAGAAATCTATACAATGAGGGAGATAAAATATGAAAAATAGTAAAAATTTTAATATATTTTTGATTGATGGCGAGGTAACAGGCAGGATTAAATGTACATTACCAAGCTGGAGTGGATTAGCATATAAAATTCCTAGAACTTATTTAGATAAATGTAAAGATAGGGAACATTTAAAGCAGAGTGGTGTTTATTTTTTATTTGGTAAAAATAATACTGATGAAGATGCGGTTTATATTGGACAAGCTGGCATTAGAAAAAGCGGTGGAGGTGTTTTGTTCAGAGTTGCCGAACATCTGAAAGATGATTTTTATTTTAGCGAAGCTGTTATATTTACTACGAGTGATAATTCTTGGGGTCCAACGGAAATAAGCTATCTTGAAAATAAATTTACTAATCTTGCTATTATTACAGAACGGTATAAGGTTGAAAATAATAACGATCCTAATCCTGGGAATGTAACAGAAGAAAAGGAAGCTGAATTGGAAGTTTATGTTGAACAGTTTAAGATGATGTTAGGTGTATTAGGATATAAGATTTTTGTACCGTTAGTAAGAACAATGGAATCAGTAGTTGAACAATATGATGATGAATTAATCTTAAGTCTTTCTAGGAAAATCAAAAGGTCAAAAAGAGCTATTGAAGCACAGTGCAAAAGAACAGATGAAGGTTTTGTTGTTTTGGCAGGTAGTCAGATAGAAGAAACAGATTCCAAAGCTATACCAGAAACAATAAAAGAACTCAGGGAGCGTTGTAAACAAAATAATGAGATAAAAGATGGCATATTAACTAGAAATTATCTATTTAGAAGTCCTTCTTATGCCGCTGCATTCGTTTTAGGAATGACTACCAATGGTAGAACAGACTGGAAAACAGAAGATGGGATAATGCTTAAAACGCTAGAGGAGATAACAACCTAATAAAAAAACTAAAATTTCATCTTCTTCCTCCATTTTATCCTTGATTTTGATTTTCAGGTTAAATAAAGTTTTATATTTTTTTAAATACTTATTAGATTGATTTATTTAATTAGTTTTTATACTTTATTATAATATTTTTAAATTATTTTAGTTTTATTTAACGTTATTTGTTATTTATTTGATTTTTATGTTCTTTGTAGAAGTTATTGAATTTTCTTAAATTGTTGGTATTGGTATTTAAAATTAATGAACCTTTTAAAAATATATTTAAAAGCAAAAATAAAAAGCCTAACTAAATTAATATTTAAGCTTATAATAAAAATCTTTAAAGGTGAACCCCTTTAAAGAAAGGGGCTGAAAAAATGGAAAGTTTTTTATTTTTATTTTTATTACTTTTAAAATATCAAAAAGAAGTAATTATTTATCTAAAAATAATGAACCTTTTAAATATATTTTTAAAAGCAAAAATAAAAAGCCTAGCAAAATTAATTGCTAAGCTAATAAAATTTTTCAAGGGCGATTAATCGCCCTACGCCTTTAAAAATATTATAACATATATGAATAAAAAAAGAAAGGGGAAAATAAAAAATAATATATTAAATATATATGTAATAAAAAAATAAAAGATTATAAAATAAAAAAGGACGATAAGAAATAAAAACTATAAAAGAATTGAAAAAATTTTGTAATTATTGTATAATAATAGAGTAAATTATTTGTTATACAAAGGGGAGTAACTTGACTCTTGTGGAGTTTCTAATATCGTCATTACGTAGTATTAACACTACCGTTATTAGAGGTAACTATGTTATTTAGTAAGACCTTTGCTTTTATAAAGAAAAAGCGAAGGTCTTTTTATTATATAATCAAATTGCTTTAAATAAGAAAGGATAAAAAATGGATATACAAATTTTAATACAGTATGGAATAGTTTTACTTAGTCTTATATTGTTAGAAGGATTATTATCTGCAGACAACGCAATAGTTTTAGCCATAATGGTAAGACATTTAGAAATAAAAAAACAAAAAAAAGCACTTCTATATGGTTTAGTTGGAGCACTTTTTTTTAGAGTCATAGCAATATTTTTAATAACAACATTAGCAAAATACTGGGAAATACAAATTATAGGGGGTATTTATCTTTTATACATGTCAATAACCCATATTCGAGATTTTTATAAAAAATTAAAAAGTAAAAATATTAAAAATATAAAAGAAAGAAAGAATAAAAGTGGTTTTTTAATGACGATAGTAAAAGTAGAATTAACAGACATTGCTTTTGCTATTGATTCAATTCTTGCATCTGTAGCTATAGCTATTACTTTACCCCATTTATCTGAAACTGAAATAGGAAATATAAACTTAGGACAGTTTGCTGTTATGGTACTTGGTGGAATGATAGGGGTTGTAATTATGAGATTTGCAGCTAATTTATTTATAAGAATTCTTGATAGAAAACCGGGATTAGAGCTATCAGCATTTTTAATAGTTGCATGGGTAGGAGTAAAATTATTTATAATATCTTTTGCACATGAAAATTTAGCTTTAATACCAAAAGAATTTCCACATTCTATAACGTGGAATGTTATATTTTGGACTGTTTTGATTTTTATTTTAATAATAGGATATTTTTGTTCTGAAAGTTTGAATAAAAAAATACAAAATAAAATATAAAAAATATAGAAAAAACAATATAGATTTTTAATAAAATACTTATATATTAATATAATTGATAAACTTTTAATTTGAATAAACTGATAAAAAAGAAATAAATTATAATATTGAAATCCTCAAAAGAGTAAGTTTTAAGACTAACTTTTAGGGGGTTTCTTTATATTTATAGCTCTTTTTTATTTTTTTAAAAAAAAAATCTAATTATAGTGGAAAAAAGTGGGTATATATGGTAAATTATATATAAAAGGTGGTGATATATATGTTTATTGGTCAATATAATAATAAAATGGACTCTAAGGGGCGTTTAAGTATGCCTATAAAATTTAGAGAATTTTTAGGGAATAAATTTATTATTACAAGAGGGCTAGATTGCTGTTTATTTGGTTATACAATAGAAGAATGGCAAAAAATAGAAAATAAAATAAAATCACTACCTGTAACAAAAAAAAATGCTCGTTCATTTCAACGTTTCTTCTTTTCTGGAGCAGTTGAAGTTGAAACTGATAAGCAAGGGCGAATAAACATACCTAATTCACTGATAGAACACGCTAATTTAAAAAAAGAATGCATTGTAAATGGTGTTTCTAATAGAATAGAAATATGGAACAAAGATATATGGGAAAAACAAATGGAAGAAAGTATTAACACTTTTGAAAAAATAGCTGAAGACTTAGAAGATTTTGATTTTTAGAGAGGTTTTTAATGTTTAAACATTATAGTGTATTGTTAGATGAATCAGTAAATGGACTTAATATAAAAGAGAATGGAATATATGTAGATTGCACTTTAGGAGGTGCAGGTCACAGTATAGAAATATTAAAAAGATTAAAAAACGGTAAATTATTTGCTTTTGATCAAGATAGTACAGCGATAGAAAATGCTTATATAAAGCTTGAAAAATATAAAGAAAACGTAACATTAATAAAATCTAATTTCAAAAATATAAAAAAGGAATTAGAAAAATTAGATGTAAAAAAAGTAGATGGGATAATATATGATTTAGGAGTATCGTCACCACAGTTTGATGTAGCAGATAGAGGATTCAGTTATAGATATGATGGCAAATTAGACATGAGAATGGATCAAGAAAATACTTTAACAGCATATAATGTAGTCAATAATTATAGTTATAATGATCTAGTTAATATATTTTATAAATATGGTGAGGAAAAATTTGCTAAAAAAATAGCAAGAAATATAGAAAAAGAAAGAGAACTGAAACCAATAGAAACGACATTAGAACTTGTAGAAATAATAAAAAAATCACTACCACAGTCAGTTAAAAGAAAAAGTAAACATCCAGCGAAAAAAGTTTTTCAGGCTATAAGAATAGAAGTTAATGATGAATTAAAATCGTTTCAACAGTCACTAGAACAAGCTATAGAAATGCTAAATGTTGGGGGAAGAATATCAGTTATAACATTTCATTCACTAGAAGACAGGATATGTAAGCAAACATTTAATTTATATTCAAAACCTAAAGACATACCTAAAAATATACCTATATTACCAGGTGAAATAAAGCTTGAATTAAAAAATATAACTAGAAAACCAATTCTTCCTAAAGAGGAAGAGTTAGAAGAAAATAGTAGATCAAGAAGTGCAAAATTAAGAATAGCAGAAAAACAAATTTAAAAGGGGAATAAAGTGGCAACTTTAAAAGTATATAGTAGAGAATATGGAATAAAAAAAATAGAAGAAAAAGTAACGTTAACAAAACCTGAAATAGCAATATATATAGCTTTTCCTTTGTTTGTAATATTATCAATATATATAATGTTGAGTTATGATGGTGAAATTTATTCTTTAAAAAATAATGAGTTGAAAAATGACAATAAGATTAGTAAAATAGAAAGTACAAATGAAGAACAACGTGTTATAATAAATGAATTATCTTCTTATGAAAGGATAAAAAAAATATCTGAATCATTAGGGATGGACTCACATAAAGATAATGTAAAGGTAGTGAGATAATTGAAAAAATATAGAAAATTTTTCACTTTAAAATTTTTGGAAGATAAGAAAAGTATAAGAAATAAAGATTATATATCAAGAAAAAGAACAAAAATGATTTTCACGACTCTTTTTGTTTTTTTCTTTGTATGGATTTTAATTTTAAATATAGGACAAATGGCTGTATTTAGCACTATAAGAGGTAAAAATTTAGCGAAAATTGCTGAAAAAAAGTATAAAATAGATGCAGTTTTGCAACCAGAAAGAGGGAAAATTTACGATAGGAATGGAGATGTTTTAGCAGATAATATAGAATCATATAAACTTATAGCAGTTCTTTCAGAAAAGGCTTCAGAAGGCTTAAAAGATGGAGAACCTAAAAAACATGTTGTAGATATAAAAAAAACTGCGAACGAATTATCTAATTTCATAAATTTACCAGAAGAAAAAATAGAGAATATTTTAAACAATGACACAGCATATCAAGTAGAATTTGGAAATTATGGAAAAGACATAGATATAAAAACCAAAAGAGAAATAGAAGAATTAAATCTTCCTGGAATCAAATTTGAAACAACAAAAAAAAGATATTATCCAAATGGCACACTTTTAGGTAATTTTTTAGGGTATGCTCAAAATACTAATGATAAAGACGATTTAATAATAGGAAAATTAGGAATAGAAAAATGTTTTGATTATTATCTTAGGGGGAAAAATGGGAGAGTAATATACTCAAGAGATGCTTGGGGAAAAGTTGTTTCAAATGTTCCTTCCGTTAAAGTTGAACCTGTTAATGGTTCTGATATACATTTAACAATAGATAAGAATATTCAAGGATTTATAGATAATAGTCTTAAAGATATTCAAGATAAATATGAACCAGAGAGTGCATTTTCTGTTGTAATGAGTGCAAAAACTGGTGAAATATTAGGAATAGGTCAAAGCCCTGCATTTAATCCTAATACAAAAGAAAACATGGATAAGGCTTGGACTAATGCTATTTTCAATTCGGCTATAGAGCCAGGTTCAACAATGAAAACATTCAGTTTAGCTATAATGATAGAAAATTCTATATATGATCCTAATAAATATTATAGATCAGGTTCTTATAAAATTTATGATACAACAATTTATGACTATAATAAAAAAGGATGGGGCACTATTTCTTATAGACATGGATTTCAAGAATCATCAAATACATTAATGTTAACCATGTTTGAGTCTTTAGGTGCTGAGAAATTGAAACAAGGGTTTGAAAAATTTGGTTTTGGCAAAAATACTGGAGCGTTATTTGAGAATGAAGCAAGTGGAGTTTTAGCATTTCAAAATCCTGTATCTTCTGCAACTAGTGTTTTCGGTCAAGGTAGTACAGTAACACCAATTCAAATGCTTCAAGCAGAAACAGCAATAGTTAATGATGGTAACATGTTAAAACCTTATTTTTTAAAAAAAATACATAGTAATGAGGATAATCTAGATCTTAATATTGGAGAAAAAAAAA
>NZ_KQ959874.1:23809-31099 GCF_001553005.1 Gemelliphila asaccharolytica
AAAAAAAAATAATAGGCAATCCAATATCTAAAGAAACAGCGGAGAAAACAAGAGAAGAATTATATGGAGTAGTAAATGGACAATGGTCATCTGGAGGTAAAAAATACAGATTAGAAAACTATAGTGTAGCAGGGAAAACAGGTACAGCTCAAATAGTAGATCCTAGAACAGGTTCATATTATTCAAATCCATATAAAGTACTGCATTCATTTATAGGATATGCTCCTAGCGACAATCCTGAAATAATTGTTTATAGTGTCATAAAAAATCCCTCTAAAAATATAGTTCAAAATTATTCTACAGCTGTAAAAGAGTTATTTAATCCTATAACACTAAATACTTTAAATTATTTAAATGTAAAAGATGAGAATAATAACACAGAAAAAAATAATTATATTATGGCTGATTATGAGGAAAAGTCAAAATCAGAAGCTGTAGAAATGTTATCTAAGGAAACAAATAATATAGAAATTTTAGGTAATGGGGATAATATTATAAAACAATTCCCTTCTAAAGGAAATATTGTTAATAAAAGTGATAGAGTTTTCTTATTAACGGAAGACACAAAATTTAATTTGCCTAACTTTAGTGGTTGGTCAAAAATTGATGTAATGAAATATTCAGAATTAACAGGTATAAAAACAGAAATAGAGGGGAATGGATATGTAAAAACACAATCTATTGCAAAAGGTAAAATAGTTGAAGCAGGAGAAAATTTAAAAGTAAAATTAGAATAGGAGAAAAAAATGAGTTTATTTTTACCTTCAATAATATTTATATTATCATTTTTAATTACTACATTATCATTACCAAAGTTAATAAATTATTTACATTTATTAAAATTTGGTCAGGCTATAAGGGAAGAAGGACCTCAAAGTCATATATATAAGAAGGGTACTCCCACAATGGGGGGGATATCCTTTATTATGTCTATAGTTTTTTCTTTATTAATATCTATTATCTTCGATTTTCGAAATTTTGAAGTTTATATTTTATTAATATATATTACATTATCATTTTCTATCATAGGATATATCGATGATATGCTAATAGTTGTTAAGAAAAAAAATGATGGTCTTAGCCCTAAAAAAAAATTATTGATGCAAATAATATTTTCTTTAATATTTTATATTTTATTAAAATTAATATATTCTAATGTTGAATATTTATATATACCATACTTTAAAATAAATTTTTATTTATCATTTATATATGTATTTTTTATAATATTTTGGCAAACAGGGTTTTCAAATGCAGTTAATTTAACAGATGGTTTAGATGGATTAGCGACTAGTGTAACAATTATAACTACAGCAATATTTGCGATATTTAGTTATAAAGAGAATAATTTTCCTATTTTATTATTTTGTCTATCGATAATAGGTAGTTTAATTGGTTTTTTAATTTTCAACAAAAAACCTGCTAAGATATTTATGGGGGATACCGGCTCTTTAGCGTTAGGAGGTATTCTAGCAGCAATATCTATAATATTACATAAAGAGATAGCATTTTTGTTTATAGGGCTGGTCTATATACTAGAAACAGCATCTGTAATTCTACAAGTTGCATATTTTAAAAAAACAGGTAAGAGAATTTTTAAAATGGCTCCCTTACACCATCATTTTGAATTATCGGGATATGGAGAAAGAAAAACAGTTTATATATTTGTAATTATAACTATAATTTCATCTATTTTAGGATACTATATAGGAGTAAATTAATGAATAAAGAATTTTTGAAAGAATTAAGAAAAAAAAGAATTTTAATATTGGGATTTGCAAAAAGTGGCTACCAAACTGCTAAAGTATTAAATAAGCTAGGGGTAAAAGTTACTTTAAATAGTAAAGAAGATTTAACTAATAGTAAAAAAGCAAAAGAATTGGAAAATCTAGGAGTTAAAGTTATTTCTGGAGAACATCCACTGAAAATATTGGATAACGTGGATTTAATAATAAAAAATCCTGGAATAAGATATGATATTGAGATAATAAAAAGAGCTATAGATAAAAAAATAAAAATTTATACAGAAGTTGAAATAGCATATAGATTATTTGATAATAGAATAATAGCTATAACGGGTACAAATGGAAAAACTACAACTACTACATTGACCTATAAATTAATTAAAACAAAATATAATAATGCAAAAGTAGCAGGAAATATAGGATTTCCACTTATAAAACAAGCCTATGAAAATGAAAAAAATGACGCACCTCTTGTTACTGAAATATCTTCTTTTCAGCTAAATGGCACAGAATTTTTTAAACCTAGCATTAGTGTAATTACAAATTTAGGTAAGGCACATTTAGATTACCATGGTAGTGTAGAAAATTATCATAATATAAAAAAAAGAATATTTAAAAATCAAGATGAAAATGATATTTTAATACTTAATATAAAAGATAAATTATTATATAAAGATGATAATATAAAAGCTAAGATTTTATATTACAGTATAGATGATGATGAAAAAGCTGATATTTTCATAAAAAATCAAAAAATAGTATATAAAAATGATAATATAATAGATATAACAAAAATATTGTTACCTGGAAGACATAATTTAGAAAATGTTATAACAGCAGTATTAATTTCCTTATTAGAAGGAGTAAAAAAAGAACAAATACAAAGAATAGTTTACAATTTTGTTGGAGTAGAACACAGATTACAATATCTGGGAGAAGTAAAACATATAAAATTTTATAATGATTCAAAAGCAACTAATCCAGAATCTACTGTTAAAGCCATAACAGGGTTTAAAGATAATATAATATTAATTGCAGGAGGAAAAGATAGGGGAATAGATTTTTCTGAGCTAAAACCTTATTTATCAAGAATAAAGTTGATGATATGTATAGGGGAAAGTAAAAATATATTAGAAAAATTAGCAAAATCAAATAATGTGAAATGTATGGAAGCAACAAAAGTGGAAGACGCGACAATTTTAGCGTACCAAAATGCAAAAGAAGATGATATAATTTTATTATCACCAGCTTGTGCTTCATGGGATCAATATCCTAATTTTGAGTGCAGAGGAAAAGAATTTATAAATGTTTATAAAAAAATAGAAAATAAAGAGAATAATTAATATGAATTTTAATTTTAAAATTAATAATATATCATATAATAAAAGAAAATCTTTTAATAATTCTGTGGAACGGCTTAAAAGAAAAAAAAGAAATGAGTATATAGTACTATCTTCAATAATAATCATTTTTTTTCTTATTTTAATCTTTTTAAATAGTAGTTTTGTGAAAATTAAAAACATTAATATTGATGGGTTAACGCAAATAGATAGAACAGAACTTTTAAAAGAAATAGATATAGATAACAATATGAAATTATGGAAAGTTAATGAGGAATATATACAAAAATATATTTTGGATAATTATTCTATAATAAGTTCAGTAGAAGTTAAAAAAAAATATCTTAATACATTATATATTTCAGTAAAAGAAAAGAAAGTAGTAGCGAAAGAAATAAATGATGATGGCACTTTTAATATAATATTAGAAGATAATACTATATATGATAAAAAATTATTAAATGATTCTAGTATTCCAATCATAAATGATTTTAATGAAGACAAAAATAAAAAGGATATTTTATTAGAAAATTTAAAAAAATTAAATCCTGATGTTTTAGTGCATATATCTGAAATAATAAATGATAAGAATTCTGAATATCTTTCATATATATATATGAAAGATGGACAAAAAGTAAAAATTAATGTAAATAGTTTTTCAGAAAAATTAAATTATTACTTTAAAATGGAAAAAGATATATCTGATAAAAAAAATACATTACTAAATTTAGTTAATGGTACATATTTGGAAACGGAAAATAGTAATAAATTAAAAGAAAGAAAAGTAAAAAATCTTTTAGGATAAAGAAGTATTATTTATAAGTTTAAAAATAAAGAAAATTGATATAAAATTTTAAATTATATTTTTTATTTTTTTATAAATAATACTTTTTTAAAAAAATATCATTTAAAAAGTTTAACAATTTATAAATTGATAAAAAAATGAAAAAAAATTATATTTTAATACTTTTTTTTTTTTGTTTTATGATATAATCAGTTGTATGTAATAATAATTGGGATATGATGTCAATTTTAAGATAAATATAAAAAATTATAGGAAGGAGTGGTCTACTTGAGTTCACAATTATATACTGCACTTGATATAGGTTCATCGCATATAAAAATTGTTATAGCAGATGTAGTTTATGAAAAACTTAATATTCTTGGCGTGGGAATTGTTAAAACTAATGCAGTAAAAAGAGGAAATATTGTTGATGTAGAAGCGGCAGCAAAAGATATAGAAAAAGCATTAGAAATCGCAAAACGTGAAGCAAGTAAAGATGTAAGGTCTATTTACATAGCTGTTCCAAGTATCCATACTCATATAAAAAAAAGTATAGCAGAAATAAAATTTGATAATAAACATGATATTGATGGAAGAGATATAGAAGAAGTAATAGAAGAAGCTAAAATATTACCGTTACCCAGAGAAAGAGAAGTAGTACAAATAATACCAGATTATTATAGAGTAGACGATATAGAGCATATTTCTCAACCAAAGGGAATGACAGTACATAATTCATTTGAAATTACAGGAAACAGGGTAATGACGTCAAAAACTCATTTACACACAATATATAAAAGTATAGAGAAACTGAGATTAGACTGTAATGAAACTTTTTTATCATCACATGCACTTGGAGAATTGCTACTTAATGAAGAAGAAAGAGATTATGGATCTGTAATATTGGATATAGGAGCAGGACTGACAACTGTAAGTTACTTTGAAGATAATATTTTACAAATATCAGAATCAATAGATTTAGCAGGAAACGATATTACAAGAATGATTTCAGATGTACTTAATGTTTCTATAAAAAAAGCTGAAGAAATAAAAAAAACACAAGGACATTCCTTCTATGATTTAGCATCAAATGATATAATTATAGAAACAGATAATTTAGAAAAAGATGAAGCTCCTTTTACACAAAAAGAGTTATCAGATTATATAGAAGAAATATTAGAAGAAATAATATTAAGATCATTCAATATTTTAAAAAAAGCAGGTATAAATAGAGTTAAAGGTAACGTAGTACTTACTGGAGGAACAACACTTATGCCTGGAGTCATAGAATTAGCAAGAGAAATGCTAAAAAAAATGAATGTACGAATAGGAACACCGAAAATAATAGGAGCTAATTCGCCAGAATTGTCTGTAGTAGTAGGTATATTAACAAGTAGCTATAATATAGAAAAATTATTGGGTTATCAAAGTTATTCTGAACCAACATTAATAAAAGATAATACAGACGTTATTTTTGAAGATGTAACTGATATAGAAGAAATAAAAACTGTTGAGGATACAGAAAATAGAGAAAATGAATTAGTTGGTGAATATTATGAAGAAAGCCAAAAAAATGATGAACAAATTGGGTTCTTAAAAAAAATCAAAAAAAAATATAGTGAATTTTTCGAATAAATTAGGAGGAAAACAAATTATGAGTAGTTTTTTAGATAATGATTTTCAACAATCAGCTGTAATTAAAGTTGTTGGAGTAGGTGGAGGCGGCGGTAATGCTGTCGATAGGATGATAGAGAAAGGAATTCAAAATGTAGAATTTATAGCTGTAAATACAGATGCTCAAGCTTTAAGACGTTCAAAAGCAGATGTTCGTATTCAAATAGGAGAAAAATTAACAAAAGGTCTTGGAGCAGGAGCAAATCCAGAAGTAGGAAGAAAAGCAGCAGAGGAAACTAAAGATAAAATTGAAGAATCATTACAAGGGGCAGACATGGTTTTTGTTACTTCTGGAATGGGTGGAGGAACAGGAACAGGAGCTGCACCAATAGTAGCAAGTATTGCTAAAGAATTAGGAGCATTAACTGTAGGTGTTGTAACTAGACCATTTACATTTGAAGGGAAAAAAAGACAAGTTCAATCTACAGCAGGGATAAACGCTCTTAAAGGAGCAGTTGATACTTTAATAGTTATTCCTAATGATAGACTGTTAGAAATAGTAGATAAATCTACTCCAATGATGCAGGCATTTTCTGAAGCAGACAACGTGTTAAGACAAGGTGTTCAAGGAATATCAGATTTAATAAATGTTTCAGGAGCCGTAAACTTAGATTTTGCTGATGTAAAAGCAATAATGAAAGATCAAGGATCTGCTTTAATGGGAATAGGAGTTTCATCAGGAGAAAATAGAGCGATTGAAGCAGCTAAAAAAGCTATATCGTCTCCATTATTAGAAACATCAATAGTAGGAGCAAAAGGTGTTTTATTAAATATTACTGGAGGTCCATCATTAAGTTTATTTGAAGCACAAGCAGCAGCAAGCATAGTTCAAGAAGCTAGTGATGAAGACGTTAATATGATATTTGGTACAGTAATTAATGAAGATTTAGAAAAAAATGATGAAATAATTGTCACAGTTATAGCTACAGGATTTGATGAAGAAAATAAAATAGAAAGAGAATTATCTCAAAGAGCACAAACATCATCTTCATTTACAAGTAATTTAGTAAAAGATGATTTAGAATCAGATTTAGTAACAAGACCAAGAAGAACAAGAAGAAGAGAAATTTAGTAATAAACAAAAGGGAAGTTTTTCTTCTCTTTTGTTCTCAATTTAAAATTGGTGACATAATGAAATTGTTATAGATTTCTTTTCGCCAATATTTAGGGGATGTTATGGATTCGACAGGATTATTTATTTTTTTATTAGCATGTAAGAGGCTCGGCTCTTTAAAAACGGAACAGTTAAATATAACTGACAACAACAAATCATTCGCTTTAGCTGCCTAATTTAGCTAAAGGCTAGTTTTTTAATTTGACTAAGATTATAAAACTGGTTCATTTAATTAGTCTACGATTATATACTTCCGCTTGCAGTATATAATAATAAGATAATCAAGCAAATCTTTTAAAACCTGTTTATCGGTTATTTATAAAGATTATTATAGATAAACTAAACATGTAGAGGTAAAAGGATGGTATTTTTGGACGCGGGTTCAAATCCCGCCATCTCCATATCTTTTAAAAGTAATAATAACATAATTTTTACATATGATTGTTTAATCGGTGATAAACGATTTAGATAAAAAACCAGCTTTTAAATCAAAAAAAATAAAATAAAAATATGGTTGTACAATATTATCGTTGATAGATAATATAAAGAGAAAACCAGCTTTAAAATTAAAAAAATAAAATAAAAAATATCAACACAAAAGATAAAAAAATACTTGTTTTTGTAGTTGGTATT
>NZ_KQ959874.1:31199-113818 GCF_001553005.1 Gemelliphila asaccharolytica
TTTTTTTTTTTTTACAAAATTAGTAATGAAAGAGGAAAAAATGCAAAAAAAGGAGATTAGAAAAATTATATAATTTAGTACTACAAAAAGGGATAAGAAAAAATAAATATTAAAACTCAAAAAATAAAAATAAGAATAAAAAAAGTTCCTAATACTAAATAATTTTAAGATACTTGTTGGATATATTTTATTATAAATAAATTTAATAAGAGTAAAATAAGCATTAATTTTTAAAAAATAATTGATTTAATCAGAAAAATAATGTAAAATACAAAAGGTAAACATCAAGTTTTATTTAACTAAACTTTCAAACAATAAGTTTATTTTTACTAAATATTTTAATTATAATGGGAGAAATAATGATATCAATAGGTAATAAAATAAGGAGAATTCGTATACAAAAGGGATTAACTCAGGAAGAATTAGGAGAAAGAACGGATCTTTCTAAGGGATATATTTCTCAGGTAGAAAGAGATTTATCTTCTCCATCAATGGAAACATTTTTTGCAATATTAGAAGTGTTAGGATGTAACCCTAAAGATTTTTTTGATGAAGATAAAGAAGAGCAAAAAATATTGTATAAGGAAGAAGATCAGACAACTTATGAAGAAGAAGATTTAGGATATAAATTAAAATGGTTAGTTGCAGAATCTAATGAAAAAGAAATGGAATCTGTTATACTGACGTTAAAAAAATATTCAAGTTATAAAACTTTTTTGCCGTCAGAGTCAGAAACTTTATGTTATGTAATAGAAGGCAAATGTAAATTGATATTTGGTAAAAAAGAGTACATAGCAAAAAAAGGAGAAAGTTTTTATTATGGAGCAACAAAAGAACATACTTTGACTAATTCTTTTGATAAAGAATGTGTTGTTTTATTAGTAGTAACAAATTCATATTTGTAGATATATTTTATTTTTATAGGAGAAAAAAATGATAAATATTGTTGAATTTAAAGATGTTTCTATGTCATTTGGAAGTCTTAAAGTTTTAAAAAATATTGATATTGAAATAGAAAAAGGAAAATTTTATACAATACTGGGTCCAAGTGGATGCGGTAAAAGTACTGTATTAAAGCTTATAGGAGGATTTTTAGAACCAAAATCGGGAGAAATTTTTATAAATTCTAAAAAAGTAAATGATATTCCTGCAAATCATAGACAGGTTAATACTGTTTTTCAAGATTATGCATTATTTCCTCATATGAATGTTTATGAAAATATTGCTTTTGGCTTAAGAATAAAAAATTATAAAGAAGATATAATAAGAAAAAAGGTAAAAAAAACGTTAAAATTAGTTAATCTTTCTGGTTTTGAAAAAAGAGAAATATCAGAAATGAGTGGTGGGCAAAAACAACGTGTGGCTATAGCAAGGGCTATTATAAACGAGCCAGAAATAATTTTATTGGATGAATCATTATCTGCATTAGATCTAAAATTAAGACAAGAAATGCAATATGAACTTAGAGAATTACAGCAACAAACAGGAATAACATTTATTTATGTTACTCATGATCAAGAAGAAGCGTTAGCAATGAGTGATTACATATTTGTTATGAATAATGGGAAAATAGAGCAAAGTGGGACACCACTTGATATATATGATGAGCCAATAAATAGATTTGTAGCAGATTTTATTGGAGAATCAAATATTGTTAATGCAATAATGCTTGACGATTATTTAGTTGAAATATATGGAAAAGAATATGAATGTGTGGATGCTGGAATGCCAAAAAACAAAAAAGTGGATGTAGTAATTCGCCCAGAGGATATAACAATAACGGACTTAAATAAAGGAAAGATAAAGGTTATTGTAGATAATCAATTATTTAGAGGAGTACATTATGAAATTTGTTGTCTAGATGATCAAAACAATGAATGGATTATTCATTCTACAAAACCCGCTGTAACAGGAGATAGAGTATCATTAGATTTTGATCCAGAGTCTATTCATATTATGTTACCAGGTGAAACAGAAGAAGAATTTGATGCACGTTTAGAATCATATGAAGGTGATGAGGAGGAAGAAAATGTTTAATAAAAAAACTAGGATAATCTTTTTATTACCTTATCTTCTTTGGATGATATTTTTTGTTATATTACCAATTGGTCTTATTTTTTACAATTCTTTTAAAAATGTTAATGGTGAATTCACATTAAACAATTATTATGAATTTTTTGGAAAAACTTATATATGGATGACTTTTTATAGTTTTTTTTATGCATTTTTAATAACTCTATTTTGTTTAATAATAAGTTATCCCTTGGCTTTTATTATAAGTAAAAGTAAACATAAAGAATTACTTTTATTACTTATAATTTTGCCTACATGGATAAATATTCTTTTAAAAACATATGCTTTTATAGGGCTTTTTTCGAAACATGGAGGAGTAAATCAATTTTTAGAGTTTATAGGAATAGGAAGTCAAGAATTACTTTTTAATTCTTTTTCTTTTGTTTTTGTAGCTAGCTATATATTTTTGCCATTTATGCTTCTTCCTATTTACAATTCAGTATCAAGTATAAATAAAAATTTAATAGAAGCATCATATGATTTAGGAGCAGATTTTAAAACTACTTTATTGAAGATAATATTCCCTCTTACAAAAGAAGGAATAAAAACAGGAGTTCAAGTAACTTTTATTCCATCATTATCTATATTTATGATAACAAGACTTATAGCTGGAAATAAAATTATAAATTTAGGAACGTCAATAGAAGAACATTTTTTAGTTACACAAAATATCGGTTTAGGTTCTACAATAGCAGTATTTTTAATTTTAATTATGGCTATAATAATGGTATTGACATCAAATAAAAAATCCATGGGGGTAAAATAATGAAAAAATTATATTCAAAGATATATTTAGCTATTATTTTTATTATTTTATATATTCCTATATTGTATCTATCTTATTTCTCATTTAGCTCAGGTAGAACTATGCTTTCTTTTGAAGAATTTTCACTTATTCATTATAAAGAATTGTTAGAAAATACTAGAATGATAGTAATTATAATAAATACAATTGTTGTTGCACTTTTATGTGGAGTTTTTTCATCAATTTTAGGAACTTTTGGAGCTATAAGTATATATTCATTAAAAAGGAAAAAATTAAAAAATAAATTTCTAGTAGCAAACAATATACTTATAGTAAGTCCTGATGTAATAATAGGATGTTCATTTTTACTTGTTTTTTCATTTATTGCAGAAAAATTAGGTATAGAATCATTTCAGGGATTTTTCTCAGTTCTTATTTCGCATATAGCTTTTAGTGTACCCATTGTAGTTCTAATGGTTTTACCTAAATTGTATGAAATGCCAATATCTATGATTGATGCAGCTGTTGATCTTGGTGCAAATTATTATAAGGTTATAACAAAAATAATAATACCTTATATAACACCAGGAATTTTATCAGGATTTTTCATGGGATTTACATACTCATTAGATGATTTTGCAGTTACTTTTTTTGTGACAGGAAATGGCTTTCAAACATTATCAGTTGAAATATATTCAATGGCAAGACAGGGAATTAATTTACAAATTAATGCAATTTCAACATTATTAACACTGTTTATTGTAATAGCAGTAATAATTTACTATGTAATAAACGTTACAAAATTAAAAAAAGGAGTAAATTAAATGAAAAAATTAGTGTACTCAGCTTTAGCTATTATATTATTTTCTATTTTATTACTAGAATCAAGACAGTTTATTGATGCGACAGAGCACGGTAGCAATAACACTCTTACCATATTTAATTGGGGAGAGTATATTGATCCAGAATTACTTGAAGAATTTACAAATCAAACAGGAATTAAAGTTATTTATGAAACATTTGATTCAAATGAAGCTTTACTTACAAAAATGAAATCAGGTCATGTTTCTTATGATATTGTCATTCCTTCAGACTATATGATAGAAAAAATGATAAATTTTGATCTGTTACAAAAAATAGATAAGACTAAAATTACAAATTATAGTAATTTAAATGAAGAATTATTAAATAAAAGTTTTGACGTAGATAACAAATATTCTATACCTTATTTTTGGGGAACATTAGGAATTGTTTATAATAAAGAATTAGTAGATAAAGACTTGAAATTTGAAAAATGGGATGATCTTTGGGATGAGAGATTAAAAAATGAAGTGATTTTAGTAGACGGTGCGAGGGAAATGCTTGGTATAGCACTTCAATCTGAAGGTTATTCTGTTAATGAAACTGATGAAATTAAATTAAGATTAGCAGAAAAAAAATTAGAACTTATGGGGTCCAATATAAAAGCAATTAATAATGATGAAAAAACTATGATTATGGTAAATTCGGATGCAAAGGTTGCTGTAACATTTTCAGGAAGTGCAGCTAAAATGATTGATGAAAATGATAAATTAGTATATTCAGTTCCTAAAGAGGGAAGTAATATTTGGTTTGACAATATGGCAATTCCCAAAAATGCAAAAAATGTAGAAGCTGCACATAAATTTATAAATTTTATGTTAGAACCAAAAAACGCTGCAAAAAATGCAAAATTCATAGGATATGCAACACCTGTAAAAAATGCTTATGATATTTTAGGGAAAGAAATAGTAACAGACGAACAGTTTTATCCCAATGAAGAAACGATGCACAATTTAGAAGTATATGATGCACAGTCACAAAAAATTGTTCAGTTACAAAACGATCTTTTTTTAGAATTTAAGATAAATATAGCCAGAGGATATTAAATTTAATAATATAATAAGAGAAAATTTTTATGATTATATTTTTTAATATCATATATATAAACTATACTATTACTATAAAATAAATAATAAAAACTAGACACTTGTTATAAAAATAAGTGTCTTTTATAATTTTTTTCAAAATAATTAAGTAATTATATTAAAAAAATAATAAAATTAACATTTATAAAAATATAATAATATTAAAATATATTGAAAAAAATATTAATAAATGATATATATATTAAAATATTTTTTAAAAAACAAAAAAGGAGGTAAATAATATGAGAAATATTTTTAAAAAATTAATAACAATATTAACGATTTTTGCTTTTATATCTACTACAGTAGTCTTTACAAGTGCTAATGCTATGGAATATAAGGTGAAAAATAATTTAAAAGCTGATGTAAAAGGTCTTAAGAGTAGACTAACTGGTACAGTTGATTTATCTAATGTTATATTTTAGGAACAGTTATATATTATTTTTCTAAATAGGTGGTAATATGAAAAAAATAATAAAAGAGATAGAAGATTTATTAAATAGCGAATTAACAAGCTATAAAATAGCAACAGGAAGTGGAGTAGCTAATAGTATGATACAAAATTATAGAAATGGAAAAAGGAAAGTAGAAAATATGACCTTAAAAACTGCATTGAAATTATATGAATATATACATAAAGAAGATGAGAGTTAATTACTCACTTTTTTATTGGTTAAAATTGGTTAAAAATAAAAAGGGGATTACTCCCCTTTAAGCTCTATTTCTCGTTTTGCTATTGTTTTTTTTATTTCTTCTAAATCTTCTTGTGTTGAATATTTTCTAATAAATGATTTACACGTTGATTTATAATTAGATATTTTAAATTTTATTCTTTTTTCAGGATTGTTTTCTAAATATCTTTTATTTGCTTCGTTTTGTGCTTGTTGGGTCTTATATGCTCGTCTTTTTTCCATGTTACCTACATAACATATTGATTATAGTTAAGATGATTGAAATTATATTAACTACTATTATTGCTTTTAGTAATTTGTCTGTTGTGTCATTGTCTTTTTTCATGTATAATATTGATGAGTAGGCAGGGCTTATTTAAAAGCTTGTATCAGATTTATTATTATTTTGATAAGTTCCATTATTTGTGTTATTAAACTTATTATCAAGGTTATTAGCACTATAAAATGGTTCTTATCTTTTTTTCTTTTACTCATCTTTTTCCTTTTTTCTTCTTTGAATTAATATTACATCATACTGTCGGCAGTATGTAAAGAGTTTTTTCATATTTTTTACAAAAAAAATAACTTTATTCTGGGATAAAGTTTTATATCTTTTTTAATACTTGTTAGATTAATTTGTTTTTTCTTTTTTTAAAATTTTTTTAATTGTTTTTAATTTTATGTAACGTTTATGCAACGTTATTTTTTATTTACTAGTTTTTTATGGCTTTTTTAAAAGTTAAAAACCTTGGTATATAAGCTTTTTAAAAGCTATGATCTTTATTTGAATTGTTGTTGGGTACTAACTATGGTATAATTTGTAAAAAAAGAAAATATAATTGATTTAAGGTTTGAAGGGAGAATAGATGAATCAAATAATATGCCCAAAATGTAAAAATAAATTTTCATTAGAAGAAAATCAATATGAAAAAATATTATCTAATATAAGGAATGAAGAATTTAAAAAAGAATTAGAGATAAGATTACAAGAGATAAAGAAAAGTTATAATAAAGATTTAGAATTAGAAAAACAAAAAATTAAACATAATTTTGATAAAAAAATAATTGAAAAAGATAATGAAATAAATATTTTATCGGAACAAGCAAAAAATTTTTCGAAAGATAAAGAATTAGATATATTAAATGTAAAAAAATATTTTGAAGAAGAAATATTAAAAAAGAATGGAGAATTATCTGATTTAAAAAATTTACTAAAAATAAAAAATGCTGAAAAGGAATTATCCGAAAAATCTTTAAAAGAAAAATTTTCTCTTACAATTAAACAAAAAGATGAAACTATAGCTTTTTACAAAGATTTTAAGTTAAAGCAATCAACAAAGATGATAGGAGAATCATTAGAAAAACATTGTGAAAATGAATTTAATAAAATCAGAATGACAGCCTTTCCTAATTCTGTTTTTGGAAAAGATAATGATATTAAAACAGGATCAAAAGGAGATTATATTTACAGAGAATATGATACTGATGGTGTAGAAATTGTTTCTATAATGTTTGAAATGAAAAATGAAAATGATGAAACTCAAAGCAAGAAAAAAAATGAACATTTTTTTAAAGAATTAAATAAGGATAGAATAGAAAAAAAATGTGAATATGCTATTTTAGTAAGTATGTTAGAAGGAGACAATGAATTCTATAATAATGGTATAGTAGATGTATCTTACCAATATGAAAAAATGTATGTGATACGTCCACAATTTTTTATACCTATAATAACCATATTGAGAAATGCAGCACTAAACTCATTAAAATATAAAAAAGAAGTTGAAATTATTAAAGAACAAAATATAGATATTACTAATTTTGAAAAAGATTTAAATTCATTTAAAACAGCATTTTTGAAAAATTATAATTCTGCTAGTAATAATTTTAAGAAAGCTATTGACGAAATTGATAAATCAATCAAAAAAATGGAAGAAGTTAAAAGATTTTTAACTACTAGTGAAAATCAGTTAAGGCTTGCAAATAATAAGCTAGAAGATGTTACAATAAAAAAATTAACAAAGAAAAATGAAACTATGAAAAAAAAATTTGAAGAATTAAAATAAGGAATTTAAAATTTATGATAAAAAATAATAATTTAACTAAAGGAATATTTTGTATTTTAATATCGGCTTTTGGATTTGCATTAATGTCATTTTTTGTAAAATTATCTGGAGATTTACCAGTTTTACAAAAAGCATTTTTTAGAAATTTAATTGCAGGTTCTATAGCACTTATTCCAGTAATAAAAACCAATAATTTAGTAAGATATCCTAGAGAAAAAAAAGATTGGATAATATTATTTTTCAGATCTATTTTTGGGACTATAGGTTTAATTTGTAATTTTTTTGCTGTAAGTCATATAAATTTAGCGGATGCTTCTATAATACAAAGATTATCTCCATTTGTTATAATAATATTGTCATATTTTATTTTTAAAGAAAAAGTAACAAAAAAACAAATTTTGTTTATTTTTTTGGCATTTTTTGGGGTAGTTTTGGTAATAAAACCCAATTTTGTAACATTTATGAGTATTGGAGCTTTAGCAGGTCTAGGAACGGCATTTTTTTCAGGAGTTGCATACACATGTGTTAGATATTTGGGAATGAGAAAAGTTTCTCCAGAATTTATTGTTTCTTTTTTTTCAATATTTTCTTGTGTTTCTGTTGCTCCCTTTGTAATTTATCATTATGTGCCCATGTCATTATACCAAGTATTAATACTGATATTAGTTGGGATAACAGGAGCAGTAGGACAGTTTGGAGTAACTTATGCATATAGATATGCAGCAGCTAGAAGTATATCTATTTTTGATTATAGTCAAATTATTTTTGCAGGAATTTTGGGATTTTTTATTTTTAATGAAATCCCAGATATCTATAGTTTAATAGGATATTTTTTAATAGTTTTATCAGGTTTTTTCATTAATTTTATAAGGAAGTAGGTTATAATGGAAATTAAAAAATATTTAAAAAAAATTATCTTACCTATACACTTTTCATTTAAAAAATTTATAGCTACTATTTTTGATGAAACAATAGGAATTATAAAAAAAATAGATTACAAGAAAAAATTTATAATTTTAATAGTTGTATTACTTTTTTTAATATTTTCTAAAAATTCTATATATGATGATGCAAAAACAGTTCAGTTGAACAGAGATAATATTAGTGGAGTTGACCAGCCTTTTCCATTTTTAAAAGATGAAAAAGAAATTTATAATGATTTAAAAAAATATTCTGTTAGTAGCATAAAAGCTAAATATATTTTTGATAATTATGATAAACTTTCAGCTATACACAGAAAAATGTTAGCAAATAATAAAGATACTACAGATTATATATATGGTTATTTAACTAATAAAAAAGTTGATTTTGAATTGGGAGAAACATATTTATTAAAAAGAAAATATCCATATTATGCTCAATGGGATAGAAGATGGGGATATGATAAAATTGGGGAAACAAATATTGCTATAGTAGGATGTGGTCCGACATCTTGTGCAATGTTAATATCAGGAGAATTAAATGATGATTCAATAACTCCAAATGTGGTGTCAAAAATAGAAGAAGAAGGTGGATATTTCTCTCAATATGGAACGAAATGGAATTTTTTCGAATACATTGCAAAATATTATAACCTTAATTGTAAAAAAATATCAGTTGATAAGGAAAATATAGATAAGGAATTAATTGAAAATCATCCTATAATTGCATCAGTTAAACCTGGTAAATTTACAACTATAGGGCATATAATATTAATAGTAGGAATTAATGATGATGGTGAATATTTATTAAATGACCCAAATTCATTATATAGAAGTATAAAAAAATGGAAATATAAAGAATTATCTACTGAAATAAATTCTCTTTGGGTAATTAGTAAAAAATAAAATACAATAGAATTATAAATTTTTACAAGATATTATTTATATGATATATTATTTTTTAGAAAGGAGAATATATGTTATATAAAATTTCAGATAATCTATATTATTCAAAACATAGATATATGTATTTAGAACCAAGTATAGGATATATAAAGGGAAAAAATTATTCTATAACTATAGATTCTGGAAACTGCGAGGAGCAGGTAGAAAAATTTTATAAAGATTTAAAAGATAATAATTTGTCAGCTCCTAGTTTCACAATATTAACTCATTATCATTGGGATCATAGTTTTGGAGCAAGTTATATGGATACCAAGTTAATAACATCTAAAGCAACAAGTAATCACTTAAAAAGTTTGAAGGAAAGAGATTTAAAATTAGATAATATACAGAATCTTGTAGATGAAGGTATAGATATACAATTTAATATAGATATGATGAAAAAAGTTTATCATAAATCTAAAAATGATATAAAAATAAAATTATCAGATATAGTAAAAGAATGTGATTTTAGTTTGAATTTAGGGGGCATTATTGTAGATTTTTATAATAATGATAATTCCCATTCTGATGATTCATTATTGATATATGTAAGAAAAGATAAAATATTATTTATAGGTGACAGTCATACAAAATGTTATATGACACAACCTATGTCCTTTAATAAAAAAAAACTTAGAGATTATATAGATTTTATATATAAAATTGATTTTAAATATGCTATTCCGGGACATGGAAATATATATAGTAAATCTGATTTGATAAATGAATTAGAGATTGAGTATAATAAAATATTGGAGGAATAATTATGGTTTTAAACGATACACTTATATTTTATTTAGATATTATCATTTTATTTTTAATGAGTATTTTTTCATGTCAACAGTTGTTTTATAGCAAATTTAATTGTTGTGGTATTTTTTCTATTTTATTATTATCTATATACATAGCAATTCATACCTATAAATCTGGAATTAATATTTTTATATTTATTGCTTTTATTTGTGCAATTATTTTGATAATATTAGAAATGTTTTTACCAGTAGGAATTATGGGAGTATTGGGAACAATTATACTTTTATATTCTTTAGTAAGTTTAAATGAAGAAGTGTCTAGAATTATTTTTATAATAACAATTTCTATTATTTTATTTGTAGCATGGTATCTATTTAATATTTATATTTTGAAAAATAAACCTTTATTTTTGTGTAGACTAATTTTAGAATATAATTTTACTACAGATAAAGGATATGTTGCTAAAGAATCAAATAAAAGTATTTTAAATAAAAAATTGTTATCGTTAACAGATTTAAGACCATCAGGTATTGCAATTTTAGAAAATCAAAAATATGATGTTGTAACAGAAGGAGAGTATATAGAAAAAAATAATTATGTAATTGTAACGAAGGTAGAAGGTATGAGAATAGTCGTTAGAAAAATTTAAGGAGGTTATATATGCCAGAATATGTATTTACAGGAATGTTAATAGTTGCAGTTATTATTATTCTATCCTTGTTTTTTACTTTTTTCCCATTGGGACTTTGGATAAGTGCGATTGCAGCAGGGGTGAAGATAAATATATTTACTTTAGTGGGAATGAGACTTAGAAGAGTTGTTCCAAGTAGAGTAGTAAATCCAATGATAAAAGCTCATAAAGCTGGCCTTAATGCTACTATTAATCAATTAGAAAGTCATTATTTAGCTGGTGGTAATGTAGATAGGGTTGTTAATGCATTAATAGCTGCACATAGAGCGAATATAATGAGTTTAACTTTTGAGCGTTGTGCAGCGATTGATTTAGCAGGTCGCGATGTTCTTCAAGCAGTTCAAATGAGCGTTAATCCTAAGGTTATTGAGACACCTTATATAGCAGGAGTAGCCATTAATGGAATAGAAGTTAAAGCTAAAGCACGTATAACAGTAAGAGCAAATATAGAAAGACTTGTTGGAGGAGCAGGAGAAGACACAGTAATAGCTAGAGTAGGAGAGGGAATAGTTTCTACAATTGGTTCTTCAAATTCTCACACAGTAGTTTTAGAAAATCCTGATAGAATATCAAAAACAATATTAGAAAAAGGATTGGATGCAGGGACTGCTTTTGAAATCCTATCTATTGACATATTAGATGTAGATATTGGAGAGAATATTGGGGCGAATCTTCAAACAGAACAAGCTATTGCTGATAAAAATATAGCACAAGCAAAAGCTGAACAAAGAAGGGCTATGGCAGTGGCACAAGAACAAGAGATGAAAGCACGTATACAAGAAATGAGAGCTAAGGTGGTAGAAGCTGAAGCTAAGTTACCATTAGCTATGGCACAAGCTTTTAGTGAAGGAAATTTAGGGATTATGGATTATATGAACTATAAAAACATTGAAGCTGATACAGGAATGAGAGATTCAATAAAAAGAATGTCAAGCCATTCAAGTGAGCAAGATAAAAAATAATTATTATGATAAATAAGGAGATTAATTATGGATATTTTAAAAGGTTTGCTTTTAGTTATGTTAATAATTTTATTTAATTTTTTAAAAAATAAAAGGGTAAAGAAAAGAAATGAAATAAATAAACAACCAGTATCCTATAAAAAAGATTCTTATTCAAATAAAATCAATAAAAATGTAGACCAATATCAGTTAGACCAATCAATAAAAAATAATAAAAAAAGAAAACAAACAAAAATTTTAAAAGATAGAGAGAATGAAATATTGGGTGAAAATTTTTTAACAGAAAAAAAATTATTACAAGGAATTATTTTCTCTGAAATATTATGTAAGCCAAAAAGTAATAGAAAATAATTGAATTATAGGAAAAGAGGTATTTTAATAAAATTATTAAAAATATTAAATTATTTAATTTTATTACATATGCTTCTTTTTTCTATTAGTATCATTAAATTTATGTAATTTTTTATATTCTTTTTCTTTTTCCATCGTAATTTTTATTTCTTTGAGATATAATACTTATAGAGATAGAAAATTCATAGTATGTTAGAAGAAAATAGAGTTTTAGATGAGTTGAAAAGATATTTATAAATAAAAAATGACATATTATATAGCTTTATAAAATAAAAAATATTTAGAAAAAAATTATATGTATATTATAAGGAGATATTATGAGAACTGTAGACTTAATAGATAAGAAAAAAAGGGGGGGAAATCTTTCAAAAAAAGAAATTGATTTTTTACTAGATGGATATATCCAAGGAAAAGTAGAAGATTATCAGATGAGTGCTTTTTTGATGGCTGTTTATTTTAATGGTATGAGTGATGAAGAATTATTAAATTTCACAATAAACATGAAAAATTCAGGAGAAATAATAAAATTAAAAAGTTCTAAAAAATTTTTAGTTGATAAGCATTCTACAGGAGGGGTAGGAGATAAAATAACAATAATATTATCTCCTATATTAGCATCATTAGGTATGGGAACTGCGAAATTATCTGGGAAAGGATTAGGACATACAGGAGGAACTATTGATAAATTCGAATCATTAAATAATTTTAAATTTTCACAAAATAACAAAGAATTACTTAATATATTAAATAGTACAGGCATAGGTCTTATGGGATATAGTGAAAAAGTAGTTCCATTAGATAAAAAAATATATTCATTAAGAGATGTAACTGCAACAGTTGATAGTATACCTTTAATAGCTAGTAGTATTATGAGTAAAAAATTAGCAGTAGAATCAGATATAATAGTGCTAGATGTAAAAGCTGGTGATGGTGCTTTTATGAAAAATATATCTCAGGCAGAAGAATTATCCAAAAGAATGGTTAATATTGGAAAGAATTATGGTAGAAAAACAATAGCAATAATTAGCGAAATGGACGAACCTTTAGGTTATAATATAGGTAATTCATTGGAAATTATAGAATCAATAGATTCATTAAATGGTAATTTTTCTGATGATATAAAAGAAGTAGTATATGAGATAATATACCAAATTTTATTATTTAGAAAAAAAGTAACTTCGTATAGCGAAGCGAAAGATATTATTGATAAATTGATAGAGAGTAAAAAACCATTAAAATTGTTACAAAAATTTTTGAATTTAAGTGGAGTAGAAGATAATGTAACAGAAAATGTAAATTTAATAAAAATAGCTGATAATAAATTAAAAATTATAAGCAACAAAGAGGGTTATATAAATAAAATATCAGCAAAAAAAATCGGAGAAGCTGCTATGATTATAGGAGCTGGAAGAAGTAAAAAAGATGATAAAATAGATTATTCTGTGGGTATTAAACTACATAAAAAAGTATTAGATTATGTGAAAAAGGGAGAAATATTAGCAGAAATATATTATAATGATAATGCTAAGTTAAGTGAATCTAAAATTTTAGTGGAAGAAGCTTTTTTGATAGAAGATTTTAAAAAAAATAGTATAAAAAAAACAATTATAAAAGTTATACAATAAGGAGAAAAATGAAATTAAATAAATTTATTGACCATACATTATTAAAAGCAAATGCAACCTCTGATCAAATTGACAACTTATGTAAAGAAGCTATAGAGAATGACTTCTATTCTGTATGCGTAAATGGATCATATGTTAAAAGATGTTTGGAGAATTTAAAAAATACAAATATAAAAATAGCTGTAGTCGTAGGATTTCCATTAGGTTCTGTAACTACAAATACAAAAGTTTTTGAGGCGAAGGAAGCTATAAATCTTGGTGCAGATGAGATAGATATGGTTATAAACGTATCTAAATTAAAAGATAAAGACTATGGATATGTAGAAAATGAAATTAGAGAAGTAAAAGAAGCTATAGGAGATAAAATTTTAAAAGTTATTATAGAAACTTGTTACTTATCAGATGAAGAAAAAGTTATTGCATGTAAATTATCAATCAAAGCAAATGCTGATTTTGTAAAAACTTCTACAGGATTTGGAACAAATGGTGCTACATATGATGATGTTAAATTAATAAAAAATACAGTAATGAATAAAATAAAAATAAAAGCTAGTGGAGGAATTAAAGATAAGGCGACAGCAAAAAAATATATAGAACTAGGAGTAGAAAGGTTAGGGACTAGTTCAGGGGTAGATATAGTAAAATAAAAAAATATAATTATAAATAGTTAATAAAATATCAAAGCATTATATAGCTTTGATATTTTATTTTTAATTTTTATTGTTTTTATATTTTAATAGAATATATACAAACATAAATTAAGCCTTTAATACATGATAAAACTGGTATTTATTAAATTAATATGATATTATAAAATGAAATACTTTTATAAAAAAAGAGGGGTGTGTGATGAATTTAGAGTATCCATATACATTTGACGATGTATTTAAAATATGTAGAGAATATATACCGAGTGAGCATTGGGAAATTATAGAAAAATCTTATTTATTAGCTAATAAGGCACATAAAGGGCAAAAAAGAAGGTCTGGAGAAGATTATATATTACACCCTATACAAGTAGCAGGGATACTTGCAGAATTAAGATTAGATTACCAAACAGTATGTGCAGGATTTCTTCATGATGTTGTAGAAGATACAGATTATACAAATGAAGATATTAAAGAAATGTTTACAGATGACATAAGTATTATAGTAGATGGTGTTACAAAATTAGACAAAGTAAAATTTAGGTCTAAAAAACAATCACAAGCAGAAAATCATAGAAAGCTGTTTATGGCGATTGCTAGTGATATAAGAGTTATTTTTGTTAAATTAGCAGATAGATTGCACAATATGAGAACATTGAAGTATATGCCACAAGAAAAACAAAAAGAAATTTCTAGAGAAACATTAGAAATTTACGCTCCTCTTGCTCATAGATTGGGAATAAGTTCTATTAAATGGGAATTAGAAGATAGTTCTTTGAGATATTTATATCCAGAAAAATATTTTTCAGTTGTAGGTATGATGAAACAAAAAAGAAGTGTTCGTGTAGAAAGTATTAATCAGGCCTGTAAATCTATAGTTAAATTACTTGAAGAAAACAATATTAAAGCAGAAGTAAATGGAAGACCAAAGCATATATACAGCATATATAAAAAAATGCAAAGAAATCATAAAAGCTTTGAACAAATATATGACCTTTTAGCTGTTAGAGTTTTAGTAAATACTGTGTCAGATTGTTATGCAGTGTTAGGGCTAGTAAATAATATGTGGCTACCTATACCAGGAAGAATGAAAGATTATATAGCTATGCCTAAACCAAATATGTATCAATCACTTCATACAACATTAATTTCTCCTACAGGTCAACCAATAGAAGTACAGATAAGAACGTATGAGATGCATGAAATTGCAGAAAAAGGAATAGCAGCACATTGGGCGTATAAAGAAGGTAAAAAAGTTACTAAAAATAATGATTTTTATCAGAAATTAAATTGGTTTCAAAAAATAGCTGAAGGAGATGAAACAGCTGCTACAGCTGAAAGTTTTATGGATTCTCTTAAAGTTGATTTGTTAAGTGATAAAATATATGTTTTCACACCTAATAGCGATATAATAGAGTTGCCGAAAGGGTCTTGCGTAGTAGATTTTGCTTATGCAATACATACAGAAGTAGGAAATAGTATGGTAGGAGCTACAATAAATGATAAAATAGTTCCATTTGATTATGAATTATCAACTGGTGAAATTTGTGATGTAAGGACAAGCAAAAATTCAACAGGACCAAGTAGAGATTGGTTAAAAATGGTAACATCATCTCAAACAAAATCTAAAATTAAATCTTTTTTTAAAAAAGCAGCTAGAGAGGAAAATTTAATAAAGGGTGAAATTCTTTTAAAAGATGAAATTAAAAATCAAGGATTTGATGTAGAAGATATTTTAGTAGAGGATTCAATAGAAAATGTTCTAATCAAATATAAGTATAATTCTATAGAGGAATTATATAGAGCAATAGGATATGGAGCATTAACAGCTAATCAAGTATTTATGAAGTTAACTGAAAAAATACGTAAAGAAAAATTGGCACAACAGAAAATAGATAAATTAACTCAAGCAAATGACGATAATGAAAAAATAACTACTGAAACAGGTGTATATGTCAAAGGTGTCGATAATATTTTAGTGAGATTATCAAAATGTTGCAAAGCCATTCCAGGTGACGAAATAGTAGGATTTATTACAAAGGGAAGAGGAGTCACCGTCCATAGAAAAGAATGTCCTAATATTTCTTTTGAAGATAAAAAAAGATTACTAGATGTTGAATGGGTAAAAAGTGCAAAACATAAAAATTATACAGTTACACTACAAATACATGGATTTAACAATGAATTATTGTTGAATAGCATACTTTTAAAACTAAGTGAAAGTAAAATAATGGTTACAAAAATAAATTCTGAGATTAAAGAAGATAAAACATGTACTATAAACGTTAATATAAATGTTAAAAATACAGATGAATGTAAATTTATAGAGAAAAAATTAAGACAAATATCAGATATATATAGTGTTGAAAGGATAGTGAAGTGATCAGATATGAAAGTATTATTACAAAAAGTAAAAAGAGCATATGTAACTGTAAATGGTAAAAAGACTGGTGAAATAGAAAAAGGCTATTGCCTTTTAGTCGGTATACATAAAAATTCTACTGAAGAGGACGCAAAGTATTTAGCAAAAAAAATTTCTGAAGCAAGGCTATTTGAAGATGAAAATGATAAAATAAATTTAGGGATAAAAGATGTTTCTGGTGAGATATTATCCATATCACAGTTCACATTATATGCAAATACGAAAAAAGGCAAGAGACCAAGCTTTACTGATGCAGCAGAGCCATCAAAGGCAAAAGAATTGTATATAAAATTCAACCAATTTTTAGAAGAAAATTCACTAACAGTAAAGACAGGTATTTTTCAGGAGCATATGGAAGTTAATATTGTAAATGATGGACCAATGACGGTAGAATATGAAAAGTTGACAGGAAAATAGGAATAAAAAATGGTAAAAATAAAGAGAAAATCTAATTTTAACTCAATTAATATTTTATTTTTAATTTTTATTATATTATCTATTATTTCTATATTACTTTATTATAAATATAATAAAAGTAGTAGTGATAATAATCTTAATAGGAATAAAATAGTATTATCTAAAAATACTAATTTAAGAACAGGTCCAGGGAATAATTATCCATCTATAAAATCATTATCATCTAGCGAGAGGTTAGTAAAATACGCAGAAGTTGATGATTGGATAGAAGTAAAAACTTCAGACAATTTTTTGGGTTGGATAGAAGGGTGGAACATATTTTCGAGTAATATAAAGGATCCTAAAGAAAAATTAAAAGAAAAATTATCTAACTATTCAGTTTTATTAAACTCTGAAAGTAAAGATGACTTTAATATATATATAATTTCTAAAGTTAAAGAAAATTTGGAAAAAGATGGAATTAAAGTTATTCAAAAAAATATAGAAAAAAATGATTTAAATAAAGAAGAATATAGTAAATTATTGCAAGATAATAATATAAATATAGAAATAAACGTTGATGTTTATGATGATAAAAGTATAAATTCTGGAGTAACAATATGTTATGAAGAAGATAAATCTAAAATATTAGCAAATAATGTAAAAAAATATTTTGATGAAAATTATATATATAAAGTAAACAATTCAAAAAAAATATCATCAAAAGAAATATTAGGTAAAGAAATACCAAAATTATATTTATATATAGGAAATGTTTCAAAAGATATAGATATAGATATATTAAAAAATAAAGTATACAGTTATCAATATGTTTTATCAATAACAAGAGGTATAGAAGATTATTTTTATGATTTGATAAATCAAAATATGATTAATGAAAATAATAAAGAAAAACTAATTAATGCTCCTCATAAAGGAATGGACATACCACTTTACTATACAAAACAAGAAGAGTACAAAGATATATCTTATGGCCTAGATGGAGATAAAAATATAAAATCAAATGGAGATGTTATAATTTCATTAATTATGATTCAAAATTATTTATATCCTGATAAAAAAATAACAGTAAATGATATAGTAAATTGGAGTGGAAATAAATATTATGTTCAAGGGAAAGGAAATTCAGATAAGATAATAGAAGATTTTTGCAAAAAAAACTCTATAAAATATAGAAGTATAAAATCAGATATTTTTAAAAATATAGATGAAGCATTAAAAGAAGGAAAACCTGTAATTGTTAAATTAAAAAAAGGTAGCTTTTCTGAAAACAAGGAAAGTTATAAGGTAATAAGAGGAAAAGAGGATAACAAGTATTATTTTAATGATCCAAACGATGATGAAATTAAACTTAATTCATATAAAGGATTTAGTAAAGAAATTTTTGAGAAAGATATTATAAATATATGGGAATTAGAGAAATAATTCTTGACTATAAATAAAATATATGCTAACATTTTAATGTTGGAGTGGCTTCCGCTACTACAACCGCTCTTAAAGGGTATAAGTGTTATTATAAGTAACCACCCAGCAAAAGGCGAGTCTTAGTATAAAAATTAAGGAGGTGCAAGATAATGTATGCAGTAATAGAAACAGGTGGGAAACAACTAAAAGTAGAAGAAGGACAAACTATCTTTGTTGAAAAATTATCTGTTGATGAAGATTCTATGTATACTTTTAACAAGGTATTATTAGTAGGGGCAGAAAAAGAGTTGAAATTTGGAAAACCTTTCGTTGAAGGAGCAACAGTTACAGCAAAAGTTGTATCACATGGAAAAGGTAAAAAAATTACAGTATTTAAATACAAACCTAAGAAAAATAATCATCGTAAATTAGGACATCGTCAACCGTTCACTAAATTGGTTGTAGAAAAAATTAATTTATAATATGATTAATGTTAATATTTTAAAGAAAGATTGTTTAATTAAAAGAATTGAAATTGAAGGTCATGCAAATTATTCGGTTAAAGGAAGTGATATTGTGTGCGCTGGAGTTTCATCGGTTGTTATAGGTTGTATTAATTCCATAGATGAAATTTGTGAAGATACTATTTTTAAACTGAAAATTGATGAGAAAAAAGGTAGTATTAAATATAATTCAATTAAATCAACTGAAAATGAACAACTTCTTTTAAGGTCATTACTTATTTCTTTGAAATGTATAGAAAAAAATTATTCTGATTATATAAATATTAATATGAAAGAGGTGAAGTACTGATGATGTTAAATTTAAATTTACAATTTTTTGCATCTAAAAAAGGGGTTGGATCTACTAAAAATGGTAGAGATTCTGAATCAAAACGATTAGGTGCTAAGAGAGCTGATGGACAATATGTTACTGCGGGATCTATTTTATATAGACAAAGAGGAACTAAAATTTATCCAGGAACTAATGTGAAAAAAGGAGGAGATGATACTCTATTTTCATTAGTAAATGGTATTGTAAAATTTGAAAGATATGGACGTAGCAAGAAAAAAGTTTCTGTTTACCCTAAAGCACAATAAAAAATAAAAACTATTCTGAAAAGAATAGTTTTTATTTTTTATTTTTTTTACTTTTAACAATTTTATTATTATTTTTAGTATTTTTATTTTCTTTTTTAATAGGTTGTTCTTGAACAAATTCTTGTTCGGAGATTTTAGTAGGATCAATCGGTAAAAAATTATTATCATATGTTTTATATACTAATCTGTTAGATTTTATTAAAAAGCCTACAGCTTTTATTTCAGTTCCTTTATAAACTGTTTGTTTAACATTTTTTAATGTGCTATCTGTATAATCAGTAATATTAGATAATATTTTTAATTTTAGTGGTTTATCAACAAATTCAAAAGAAAAATTATCATTTTTATCAATCACATCTACTAATTTTTCATTAGCTGTAATATAATTTCCTTTGTATTCTCCCTCAGCGATTTTATACATAAGATAACCACCAGGAGAAACTATTTTATCAACAACAAATTCTGTTTCTTCATTTATTATATTATTAATAGAGTTCCAGTCCTCATTACTAAATATATGAACTTTTTTTAAAGTTTTTATTTTTCTATTAACATCAAAGCTATATGAAGATGCATTATATGAATTTTGAGCATTTATTTCTTCATCAAGTGCTATTTCTGAAATTCTTATAGTTTCTGCTTTTTCTTTTTCATCTTTATTATCTTTTTTAGAGTTACTTTCAACTGTATTATTAATATTATTTTGATTAATATTACTATCAATATAATGATCTTTTTTTATTGAAAATATAAGCATAAAAAAAGAAAAAGCGAGAACAATAGCTGATGATAAGATAAAAGAAATTATTAATTTTATATCTAAATTATTTACATAATTTAATATGTATTTTTTATTATTGTCTATCTTTTTGAAAATATATTTTTTAAAAAAATAGATTATAGAATCATATCCTATAAGAAAAATATTTTTTTTTTGATTTTCAATTACATAATAAAAAGAAATCTTTTTATATATGTCTAAAATATTTTTAAAAGTTTTTATTACCATTTTTTTCTTTTCACTAAACATTTTTCACCTATATTATTAAAAAATTTAAATATTATTATTATTATTATTATTGTCTTTCCATACCTCAATTTGTCTTATCTGATCTTCATCAATTGCTCTTACTTTAAATGTAACTCCTTGTATAGTATAGGTATTTCCAACTTTTGCTTGATATTTAATCATATAAATATAAACACCTATTGTATCAACTTCTTCATGAGGTATAGAGATATTAAAGATAGAATTGACATCTTGGATAGAAACCCAACCATCTATTAAATAGTGTCCATTTTTTAATTTTTTAATTAAACTTTGTTCATCATCATCAAATTCATCTCTTATTTCACCTGTAAGCTGTTCTATTATGTCTTCTAATGTTACTATTCCACTTGTTCCACCATATTCATCAGTTACAATTATCATATGTTCCCTATTTTGTTTTATAATTTTTAATACTTGTGATATGGGGGTATGATCAAACACTTTTATAATAGGAGTCATAAATTCTTTGAGTTCTTCTGATGATTCTATTTCTTTATTAGCAAAAAATAATTTTTTAACATTTAATATTCCTAGTATTTCATCTTTATCTCCCCCAACTATAATTGGATATCTAGTGTATTCTTCTTGTTTTATTTGTCTCATTATAACTGCTATGGAGTCTTCAAGATCAAGAGCAAAAACTTCTGTTCTAGGAGTCATGATTTCTTTTGCTATTTTATTATCAAATTCAAATACTCGTTCTACATACCTATATTCAGTATCATTTATTTTTCCATGATCCATAGAAGAACGCATAATAGTTCTCAATTCTTGTTCGCTATGAACTTCTCCTTGATTTTGTAATTCGTGATACCCTAAAATTTTTGCTATAAATGTTGCTAATTCATTCAATATCCATATTACAGGGTGCATTATTTTATTAAATATAAAAAGTGGAATAGCTATTCTAAATGCAGAATGTTCTACTTTTTGTATTGCTATAGTTTTCGGAACTAATTCACCCAAAACAACATGTAAGAGTGTCATGAACGAAAATGAAAAAATATAAGAAATGCTATGGGTAATTGCAGAATTAAGCTCTAGAAGATTAAAAATTGGATGAAATAATGTGAAAAAAACAGATTCTCCTACCCATCCTAATCCTAGTGAAACTATGGTTATTCCCAGTTGAGTAGCAGATAAGAAATTATCTAAATGTTCCACCATTTCTAATAATAATTTGGCTTTTTTATTTCCATTTTTTACTAATTCTTTAATTCTAGTTGGTCTTAATTTAACTAAAGAAAATTCTGCTGTAACAAAGATTGCAGAACCTAATAATAATATAATAATTAAAAATAATTTTAAAATAATAATATTGAGGTCCATTATATGTTTTTTTTATCCTTTCGACTAATCAACTAATCTATTAGTTTAATATTAATTATATAAATTGTACTATATTTTATATGAAATATCAATTTAAATAAAATATGTGTTAAGATACCGTAAGTATACATATTAATCAATTTTTTTTTAATAAAAAATTGGTTAAAAAATTAATTTAAGTAGAAACAAGTGTTTTTAAAAACTTTACTAATACGAACGTTCGTGTTATATTATAAATATTCTTTAGAGTTATTTGAGTTAGGAGAAAAAAATGAAATTAAAAAGAAGTGAACGTATAGTCATAATGACAGAATATTTGTTAAAAAATCCTAATAAAATTATACCTTTAACGTACTTTGTTAAAAAGTTTAACCAAGCTAAATCATCTATTAGTGAAGATATATTTATAATAAAACAAAGTTTTATAGAAGAAAGTATAGGAGAAATTGTCACTCTTTCTGGCGTTAATGGAGGTGTAGTGTATAGACCTGTTCTTAGTCTAGAATCAGCTAAAGATGTAATAAATGAGTTTTTAGAATTGCTTAGATCAAAAGATAGACTTTTAGCGGGCGGATATATTTTTATGTCAGATATAATAGGAAATACTAATTTAATGAATAGATTAGGAGTATTAATTTCTTATATATATAAAGATAAACAGATAGATGCAGTAGTCACTGTTGCATCAAAAGGAATACCTGTAGCATACGCAATAGCTTCTGTTTTAAATAAACCAATAGTGATAATAAGAGAAGATAATAAGGTTACGGAAGGAACGACTGTAGCAATAAATTTTGTATCTGGCTCTAGAAAAAAAATAGAAACTATGGTTCTTTCAAAAAAAAGTTTGAATACAAATTCAAGGGTACTCTTGGTTGACGATTTTTTAAGAGGTGGTGGTGTAATGAATGGTATGCAAACATTAATGAATGAATTTGATGCTCAAATAGTTGGTAAAGTTGTATTAGCTGAATGTTTTGATACTAGATATGATTATGATGAAAATTATACATATTTAGCTAAATTAACAAAAATAAATGAATTCACAGGTGAGTTTGAAATAAGTGAAGGAAATGCTATAAATAAAATTTTGAAGGGGATTTAATGATGAAAAATAGATATGCTGTTGTTTTAGCAGCTGGTAAAGGTTCAAGAATGAAGTCTAAATTATATAAAGTACTACATAAAATTTGTGATAGAACAATGGTTGAATTAGTTCTTGACAGTATTGAAGATTTGGGAATGAAAGAAATAATTACTGTAGTTGGATATGGATCTGAAGAAGTAAAAAAAATAATATCTAATAGATCAAGTTTTGTTTTTCAAGAAGAGCAGTTAGGTACAGCACATGCAGTAAAGATGGCATACGATAAACTTTATGATAAAGATGGAACTACTATTGTTATGTATGGTGATACTCCTTTGATAAAAAAAGAAACATTAGAACAAATGTTAAATCATCATGAGAAAAGTTCAGCGAAAGCTACGGTATTAACGTCATATACATCAAATCCTTTTGCTTATGGAAGAATAGTTAGAGATTCTAAAGGAAACTTATTAAAAATAGTCGAAGAAAAGGATGCTACTGAAGAAGAGAAATTAATTAAAGAAGTTAATTCAGGTATATATTGTTTTGATAATAGAGAACTTTTTAAACTAATATCTTTAGTAAAAAATGATAATAATCAAGGAGAATACTATTTACCTGACGTGTTGAAATTTATAAGGGAAAATGGAGATAAAATAGAAACTTATGTATGTGATGATTTTGATGAAACATTGGGAGTAAATGATAGAGTTGCATTATCTTATGCAGAGAATATTATGAGAAAAAGAATAAA
Organism: Gemelliphila asaccharolytica; assembly: GCF_001553005.1. Classification (GTDB taxonomy): domain Bacteria; phylum Bacillota; class Bacilli; order Staphylococcales; family Gemellaceae; genus Gemelliphila; species Gemelliphila asaccharolytica. The sequence continues at coordinate 55,159 of NZ_KQ959874.1, forward strand.
TAAAAAGCATATGCTTAATGGAGTTACATTAGTTGATCCATTAAATACATATATAGCAAGTAATGTAATTATAGGCTGTGATACTACTATATATCCGAATACTACAATTAAATCAAAAACTATTATTGGTAGTAATTGTATAATTAAGCCAAATTCATATATTGAAAATTCAATTGTTTCTGATAATGTAATAATAATTCAATCAACTATAATAGATTCAAAAATAGGGAAATATTCAAAAATAGGTCCATATTCACACCTAAGAGATGGGGTAGAATTGGGAGAAAAAATAAGAATTGGAAATTTTGTTGAAATAAAAAATTCTAAATATGGAAATGGAACCAAAACTGCACATTTAAGCTACATAGGAGATGCAACTATAGGAGAAAATACAAATATAGGATGCGGTAGTATAACAGTTAATTATGATGGAAAAACAAAACATAAAACTGTAATAGGGAATGATGTTTTTGTAGGATGTAACTCTAATCTCTTAGCCCCAGTAAATATAGGAGATGGAGCTTTAATAGCAGCTGGAACAACAGTAACAAAAAATGTAGAAGATGATACACTAGCTATTGGAAGAGTAAAACAAGAGAATAAAAAAGGATATGCAAAAAGATTCCCGTCTGCTAGAAATATAAAAAGTAAGTAATAATATAATTATATAACAGAAATAAAAAGTCTTGAATTTATTTTTGATAAGTTCTATAATATATTATAATACAGATGAAAAGTGTTAGGAGTATATAAATGAAATCAAAACATCAAAAAATTTTAGAGTATATAAAGACTTTACCCATTGGAACTAAGATATCAGTAAGGCAGGTAGCTAAAGATTTAAAAGTGAGTGAAGGAACCGCTTATAGAGCAATAAAAGAGGCGGAAAATAGAGGTTTTGTATCTTCGATAGAACGTGTAGGGACAGTAAGAATTCAGAAAAAAGAAAGAGATAATATAGAAAAACTTTCATACTCTGAAATAGTTAATATAGTTGGAGGACAACTTATAGCAGGAAGAGATGGGATACATGAAATTGTTCAGGATTTTGCCATAGGTGCAATGGCTGCTGAGCAAGTTAGTCAACATATACGAAAAGGGACTCTTTTAATAGTAGGGAATAGACCTAATATTATTTCTATGGCACTAGAGAAAGATTGTGCTATACTTGTTGCTGGTGGATATGTACCAACAGAAGAAATAAAAAAGGTAGCAGATGAAAAAAATTTACCTTTAATCGTTACTCCGCATGATTCTTTTTCTGTTGCACATTTGATTAATAGAGTAACAAATGATCAAATAATAAAAAGAGATATAGTTACTGTAGAAAGTATCTACATTCCTTTAGGAAGTATATACTCAATAGATATATCTGCTACTGTAAAAGACTGGTATGATCTTCAAATGAAAATAGGGCATACTAGATTTCCGGTTGTAAATGAATATGGTAAATTAGTAGGGATAGTTACAGCTAGAGATGTTTTTTGCCAAGATAAAGAAACTGCTATAAAAGATGTCATGGAGAGAAAGGTTACTACTACAAAGTTAAATGACCCTGTTTCATCAGTGGGAAATATAATGATTTCTGAAGGTTTCGAATTAATGCCAGTAATTGATGATAAAAACACATTGTTGGGAATAGTTACAAGAAAAATTGTAATTAATTCGATGCTGACAAATAACAGATATCATGATTCACAGAATAGTGATACTTTTGATGAAATAATAAGGAAAGGAATAGTTCCTAGAGCGGATGGATTACAAATTAAGGTTATACCCCAAATGCTTGATCAGTTCGGAACATTTTCTCGTTCTGCTTTGTTGAGCATAATAGATGAATCAATACATATAACATGTTACAATTACAACAGATGTGAAGTACTTATGCAGAATGTAAATATATACTTTATAAGAACTGTTCCATTAGATAGAATAATAACAACAAAAGCTATAATAATGTACATGGGAAGAAAAAATGTTAAATTTGATGTTGAAGTATATGATAAAAATGATTTAGTAGCAAAAGCATTAGTAACATGTCAGGTATTCCAAAGAAATTAGAACTAGAAAGAAAATAATATATGATAAAAAGCAATATACCTCTTTATGAGGAAATTTATAAAAAGATTAAAGAAAGTAATAAAATAATATTACATAGGCATGAAAGACCAGATCCAGATGCTTATGGTTCTCAAGGTTCATTGGCAGAATTAATAAAAATTAATTTTCCAGAAAAAAAAGTTATATTAGTTGGAAAAGAATCTCCTTCTTTATCTTTTTTATTTAATACTGAAGAAGTAGTTTCTGACGATTATAAAGATGCATTAGTTATAACTACAGATACTGCTAATTTTCCAAGAATAGATGGGAAGTTATTTACTAAAAATAATTTTTTAATAAAAATAGATCATCATCCACCATTGGATAATTATGGCGATATAAATCTTGTAAACACTGAAGTTTCATCTACTTGTGAATTGATATATGACTTATATTTATATTTAAGAGAAAGATATAATTTTGTAATTAATTCTAATATAGCTATGCTATTGTATATAGGGATTGTAGGGGATACAGGAAGATTTCTTTTTTCAAATACTACAGAAAACACATTAAAAGTTGCGTCAGAATTAATGAAATACAATTTTAATATGACAGAAGTAATTGATAGAATGGAAACTATTTCAGAAAAGCTTATGAGATTTAGAGCGTTTATATTTGAAAATTATCAAATATATTCAGAAGGAGCAGCATATCTAAAGATAACAAAAGATGATATGGATAAGTATGGAGTTACTCCTGGTGAGGTATCAAGTGGAATTAATCTACTAAGATCTTTAAAAAATCTTCAAGTATGGTGTTTTGCAATAGATGAAGGGAATAAAGTAAGAGTTAGAATTAGATCTAAGGGGCCATGTATAAATGATATAGCAGGTAGGTACAATGGTGGAGGGCATCCTCTAGCCAGTGGAGCTACTGTTAAAAATTTTGAAGAATTTGATTTTTTGTTAGATGATATTGCTAATACAGTTAATAACTACATTAAAAATAATTCTAAATACTAGATAGTTTATTTTTATAAATTATTTGGTATTTTTTTTAGGAGATGACGTATGGAATTAGAATTGCTTATAGCTGGAAGTGGTTTAGGAAAGACATATAATATAATAAGTGATATAGAAGAAAATAGAAAAAATTGTAAAATAGTTATTTTAACTCCAGAACAAAATGGATATAATTTTGAGAAGAAATTGTGTGAGAAATTTGGAGGAACTTTTAATATCGATGTTTTAAATTTTAATTCTTTTATAGATAAAATATCAAAAAAATTAAATTTAGAAAATATTAAAATCTCTGATGAAATAAAATTCTTTAATTATTTAGAAATATCAAAAAAATTGAAAGATAGAGATAATTTTTTAGCGAAAAGAATATTACATGATATAAATTTTATTTACAGTATTGATGATATAATTTCAGAATTAAAAGAATACAATATATCTATTGAAAGATTAGAAAATTATATTAAAGATAGTATTAATATAAAAGATATTTCAAATGAGCATATAGATAAAATAAAGGCAATTGTCGATATATATAAAGAGTATCAAAATGAATTAATACTATGTAAAAAATATGATAAGTATAGTTTAATTAAAATTATTTTAGATTCGATAGATTTGTTAGATTTTTCAGAATACATATTTTATATAGATTCCTATTATAATTTTTCTCCGTTAGAATATGAGATTATAGAAAAATTAATTTTAAAATCTAAAAAAGTTTTATTATCAATAAATTCAGATATAAATAGATATATTAATTTTAATATAAATAATTTATTAACTAAAGAAAAAATAAGTGGTAGTTATAATTTTATTACTTTAGACGAAGTAAGAAACGAGTTTAAATATTCATTAGACATATATAGAAAATCACATGAAGTAATAGCTAATATAAATAATATTATAAAAAGAAATAGTATAGAACTTTTTTCATTAAAATCTATAGTTAATTATGATAATTATAATTATTTATTTAATTTAAAAATAGAAAAAGGTAATATTAATTGTATAAATACAATAAAATTTATAAATAACAGATATAAAAGTAGTGATTTGAATTATTTAGTTCAAGAATATCCAAAAATAAAAAAATCAGGGAAAAGTTATGATGTTTCCTCTATAAAAATAATACAATCAGATAATATAGAATTAGAAGTTAAACAAATCGCAAGAGAAATTAATATATTAAAAAAATCAGGCAAATATTTGGATGAAGATTTTGCTATAATTTATAGAAATAGTAGTTATGAGAAATATTTAGATATTTTTTCAGATTACGGTATTAATGTACATTTAGATAAAGATGTAAATGTTGAAAATCATAGACTTATAAAACTAATTTTTAATATTCTAAATTATAGTAATGAAAATTATAAAGAATCTATAATGAGTATATTAAAAACTCAATTATCTAATTTTGAAAAAATTTTTGAAGATAAAATAAAAAAAGTTGTTACTAAATACGATGTATTAGATATTTTAGATGTAGAAAATATATTAAAAATAAAATTAATAAATAGTTATGATGATATTAATTCTAAATTTTTTACGTTGGAAACTAAAGAATATACAAAAGAAGAATTAGAGATAGTTCAAGAAATATTAAATGATATAAACAAAAAAATAATTAATATTTTTAAATCTAGAAAAGTTGATATATACATAAAAAATATAGTTAAAATTTTAGATTATTTCGACATAAAAATGTTATTAGATAAAAATTCTTTAGATATTGAAGATTACTTTTCATTTTTTCAAGAGGTAATAGATAGACAAGTATATACAAAATTTTTAAAAATATTAGAAAATTTATCTGAAAATTTTAAAGATAAAGAAATTGAATATAACTATTTTAAAGAATTACTACTTATGTCTATAAAAAAAATAAAATATAGAAATATACCAGAATTAAATAATTCAGCAATAATGGCAAAAATGGATTTAGCAAAAATTGAAAATAAAAAAATAGTTTTTATTTTAGGATTTAATAAAGATATTTTGCCAAAAAATCAAAAAAATAAAGATTTTCTTGATGAAGAAGACAAAGAAAAAATGTTCTTTTCTGATATTATTTTATCTCCGAGTAAAAAATCATTGATGATTGATGAAGAATTTGTAAGTTATATTGCAATAAGCAGATGTAGAGAAAAATTATATATTAGCTATAGCTTATTATCTGAAAATTTTAACGATATGTATCCTTCATTATATTTGGAAAATATAAAAAGAATATTACCTAATGTTTTGGTTGATAAAACAAGTAAAATATTAAATTTTTCTCTAAAATATCTTAATTATTATAACAATGTAGATAATTTATATATATATAAAGAGGTATCTTTTTTATATATGAAATTCATTCAAAGTTACAAAATATTAATTAACAATGATAATGGAGATAATAAGTTATTGAAATATCTGTTCAGTTTAATAAAAAAATATAATAATATAATGGATACATATTTTGATAAAAAAATGAGTATTAATTTGGAATTATTTAAAAATTTAAATGATGAAAAATTTTTAAAAGAAAAAGAAAATTTTACCATAATGTATTATGATATTTATAATCAACATAATGAAGAAACTATAGATAATAATTTGGTTAAAAAATATATATTTAATAAAAAAAATTTTTACAATTTTAGTGTATCAAAAATCACAGATTTTTCTAATAATCCATATTTATTTTTCTTAAAAAGAATATTATTATTAAATGATATACTAACAAATGAAATGAATGTTGCAAATGAAGGTAATTTTTTTCATGCAATTATGGATGATAAGAGAGTAAAAGAATTTATTGAAAAAGAATCAGATAGGATATCTAAATTATATGATGAGGAAGAAATTGATGAAAAAATATCATCATTAGATATAAAACCTTTTTTAAATAACATTATAAATCAAAATGAAAATGCAACAATATCAAATTTTATGTTAATAATATTTGGGCAAAAATCAAATCATTATTTTTTAGATAATATTATAAAAAGATTAGAAAATGCCATAAAAATTGAAATAAAATATATGGTAATTACGGGGTATCGATTCTTTGTTACAGAATTGCCTTTTTCTATGACATTAACTGATGATTTTAAAAATATAGAAAGTGGTGATATTTACAAAAAAGCTAAAATAATTGGAAAGATAGATAGAGTTGATAAAAAAGGGAAAAATTTTTTAGTGATTGACTATAAACGAAGTAAAAAAGATTTTTCATTAAAAGAAATTTTAAGAGGAAATATATCTCAGATAATATCATATTTATACATTATAATGAAAGAAAATGGATTGAAGAGCAGTAATGTATTCGGGTCTTTTTATAGAGAAATTTCTGATGGAACTTCATCAGATAAAAAATTTAGACTTAGAGGTATAGTAAATGAAGATTTAATATTTTTAGAAAATTATTCTAGTGAAGTAATGTTTATAAGAGTAACTAAAAAAGGTAAAATTCATTCTAGTGATACTCATAAATCTTATAAATCAAAAGAACTAGATAAACTAATAAAATTAAATTTTAAAAATATCGTCAATATAATAAAAGAAATAGATAATTTTAACTTTTTTAATTTATCTGAAGAAGAACAAGAAGAAATTTTATTTATTTTGGCAAATGGGGAATATTTAAATATAAGTAAAAAAGATGATAAATATGAAAATATTAGTAATAAAGATTTGAAGAAATTGTTTTTAGAAATGGAGATATATTAAAGTAAATTTGACTGGTAAAATCTTATTTGTTATAATTTTAAAAGTAAAAAAGTAAAAGGAGAATTATGTTGAAAAAGACAGTATTAATGTTACTAAGTGTTATTTCTGCAGTTACACTTTCGGGGTGTTCCGCACAAGATAGGTCAGGCTGGTTTTATAATGGATTTGTAGAACCAATGGATAAATTTTTGATGGCTATATATGATTGTGTTGGAAATTGGGGATTAGCTATAATAATAATAACTATAATTTTAAGATTAATTATTATGCCATTTATGTTGAATAATTATAAACGACAAAAACAAGCTAGAATAGGAATGGAAAAAGCTAGACCTGAATTATCAGTAGTTCAAGAAAAACTTAAAGAGTTAAAAAAAGAACAAGTAAGAGCAATAACACAAGAAGATAAAATAAGAATAAGAAAGTTACAAATGGATCTTCAAAGAGAACAAATGTCAATAATGAGAAAATACGATGCTAATCCTATTAGTATAGGAGGAATGTTGCCAATATTTATACAAATGCCATTCTTAACTGGTTTATATTTTACTCTTATAAATCCTGCACATTCTAAAGGTATTGTAGATTCGACATTTTTAGGAATTTTTAATTTAGGTACAAGATCATATATATTACCTATTATTGCATTTATTGTTTATGCAATACAAACACATTTAAATATAAAATTGATGCCACAAACAAATGTTCAACCAGGTCAAGAACAAATGGCAAAACAGATGCAAGTTATGCAATGGATAACTCCTTTCATAACAGCAAGTATATCCTTCACTTTAGCTGGAGCTGTAGGGCTATATTATATAGTAGGGGGGATATTCTTAATTGTCCAAACATTTATAGCGCATAAACTTTATCCACCTTATATTCCAAAAGAAGAAAAAGATAATTCAGATGAAAATAAAATAAAATTAGTATCTAATAAAAAAAGAAAAAAATAATATAATAATTACAATAAAGATGGTTTAAAATAAGTATTTAAACCATCTTTATTAGTTTCATTATAAAAATTATAGATTGTACAAGAAAATCTAAAATAAAATAAATTATTTTTTAATAAAATTATTTAAAAAATTAGTATTTTTACCGAATAAATAATGTAAAACTAATTTTTTTGATAGTTCTTTATAGTAAAAAAATTTTATGATATAATTAATAGAAATATAGGAGGTATTTATGCAACAGTACTTTGTAGATGATGATTTTTCTTTTAAAAATTTTGATTTATCAAAAGATGATAGTTTTCATATTATAAAGGTTATGAGAAAAAAAATTGGAGATAAAATATTTATAGTATTTAGCGATAAAAAAAAGTATGTATCTGAAATAAAATATTGTAAAAATAATATAGTTACAGTTTTTCCAGTTGAAGAAGTTATTATAAAAACAGAACTAGAATCTAAGATAAAAATTGCTATACCTCCATTAAAAAACGATAAAATAGATTATTTAATACAGAAGTCAACAGAATTAGGAGTTGATGAGATAATTTTATATAATTCTCAAAGAAGTGTTTCTAAGATAAAAAATGATAAGATTCAAAAAAAAATAAGCAGATACGAAAAGATATCTAAGGAAGCAGCTGAACAATCTAAAAGAATAACTATACCTAAGATAATATATTATAATTCAGAAGTTGATTTGATAGAAAAAAATAAAAATATCACTTATAAGCTTTTAGCTTATGAAAATGAGGCACATAATGAAAAAAATAGAGTATTGTCAAAAATATTAAATAATGATTTTAAAAATAAAGATTTTTTAGTTGTTTTTGGTTGTGAAGGAGGATTTTCAAAAGAAGAAATAAATTTATTTATAAATAATGATTACAAATTGATTGGATTAGGCAATAGAATATTAAGAGCTGAAACAGCTCCGTTACTTTTTTTAAGTTGTATTGTATACTTTTTAGAATTAAATTAAAAATATAGGAATAGGAGATTTTAACCATGAATTTAACAGCAAGAGAAATATATGAAAAAGAATTTAAAATTAGTAAAGATAAGGGATATGATATAGAAGATATAAATAATTATTTAGATTTAATAATAGAAGATTATATGCAAATTGAAAAAATGCAAATAAAACTAAAGGAATTGGAAATAGAAAACCAAAATTTGAAAATTAAAATAAGTGCTTTAAAATCATCTAATAGAGAAATAGATCATGCAGTTCCTACTGTTAATAATATTGATATATTAAAAAGATTATCTAGATTAGAACAAGCAGTATTTGGAAAAAATAACGAGTAATAGGAGATAAAATGAATATAATAGTGATAGTATCTGGAGGAATAGCAGCATATAAATCATTAGATTTAGTAAGAAAATTAAAAAAAGATGGGCATAATATTAAGGTTATTATGACAGAAAATGCCACTAAATTTGTAACAGAGCTTTCATTTCAAACATTATCATCAAATTATGTGTATACAGATACATTTGTAGAACAAAATAAAAAAGAGATACAACATATAAGTTTAAATAAATGGGCAGATAAAGTAATAGTTGTACCTGGAACAGCAAATATAATAGCAAAGATTGCTTCAGGGATATCTGATGATTTGGCTACTACTTTTATATCAGCTATAAATGATTTTTCAAAAATTTATATTTGTCCATCAATGAATACTAATATGTATGAAAATCCTATAACACAGGGTAATATTTATAAATTACGACAATTAGGTTATAATTTTATTTCACCTACAGAAGGAGAGTTAGCCTGTGGAGATGTAGGTAAAGGGAAGCTACCAGATATAGAAGATATTATTGATGAAATATTTAAAAACAATGATTTTATAGGAAAATCAGTTATAGTAACTGCAGGGGCAACTAAAGAGTATATAGACCCTGTTAGATATATTTCAAATCCATCTTCAGGGAAAATGGGGATATCTATAGCAGAAGAATTTGCTATGCAAGGAGCAAAAGTAATTTTAATTTCATCTACGAATTACAAACCAGTTTTAAAAAATATAAAACATATTAGTATTGTAAGTGCATATGAAATGTTTCAAGCTGTAAAAAAATATAGCGATAATGCAGATATTATAGTAAAAAGTGCAGCAGTATCTGATTATAGACCAGTAATAACGTATGATAAAAAAGTGAAAAAGCAATTAGAAAATTTAGAAATAGAATTGGAAAGAACAGAAGATATATTAAAATATTTAGGTAAAAACAAAAAGGAAAATCAAATTTTAGTAGGTTTTGCAGCTGAAACAAATAATGTTATAGAATATGCAAAAGAGAAAATAAAAAATAAAAATTTAGATTATATAGTAGCAAATGATGTATCTAAAAAAGATGTTGGTTTTGGAACTAATGATAATGAAGTTTTTATAATAGATAAAAATTATAATGTAATGAAAATAGAAAAAACTTCTAAAAAAAGAATTGCTAAAATTTTATTGGAAAAATTAAAAAATAATTAGGAGATATTATGTTTGTCCAAGTTATAGTTGATATAAAAAATAGTAATGTAAATAAAATGTATTATTATGAAATCCCTATTCAATATGATGGACAAAATTTAATTGGATATAGAGTAGAAGTTGAATTTGGAAAAAGATTAATTCAAGGGTATGTAATTAATCAGGTTGAAAATGTTGATTTTGATACTTCAAAAATAAAAAAAATAAAAAGAATTAAAGATGATTTTAATGTCTTGAATCAAGAACTTATATTGTTATCAAAAGAACTTTCAAATAAGTTGTATTGTAGCCAAATTCAGATAATTGAAGCAATGCTACCTAATATTTTCAAAAATAAGTATAAAAAATATTATAAATTAATAATAAATTGTAAAGAAATATTTAATTTAAAAAACTATTTTGTAAATAATGTCATAAAAAAAGACACTTTGGAGAAGATTATTACAAAAGAAGAAATAGAAACACTTTTATCAAAAAAAATAATAAAGCAAATAAGTATTGTAGAAGAACAATTAAAAAAATCGAAAAAAAAATATATAATTTTAAAAGACGAAGCTTTAAATGAAAAATTAACTAAAAAACAAAAAGAAGTTATTAATTATTTATTGAAATATAATATAGCTGAAAAAAAAATAATAAAGAGTACTTTAAATGTCGGATATAGTGTTATAAAAAAATTAATTGATAAAAAAATAATACAAGAAATAGAAATTAATGATGAAAAAAATATAAATAAAAGATATTATAATAATGACAAAAATTTAAATAGTGAACAAAAAAAAATATTTAATAGTATAAAAGATACAATAAAAGAAAAAAAATTCTCGGAATTTTTAATAAAAGGTGTTACAGGATCAGGAAAAACAGAGATTTATATACAATTGGTTAATGAATGTTTAAAATTGGGTAAGGAATCTTTAATTTTAGTTCCTGAAATTATTTTAACCCCCCAAACAGAATATAAATTTAGACAGGTTTTTGGTGAAAATTTGGCTGTTTTACATTCAAGATTAACAAAAAAAGAAAGATATATAGAATGGAAAAAAATAAGAGATAGAAAAGTTAATATATGTATAGGAACAAGATCGGCTATTTTTGCACCATTTAATAATTTATCTCTTATAATAATAGATGAAGAGCATGAAGATTCGTATAAACAACAAGATAATCCTAGATACAATGCAAAGGATGTTGCAAAAAAAAGAGCTATTTATAATAAGGCTACCTTAGTATACGCTAGTGCGACACCGTCTATAGAAAATTATTATCATTTTAAAACAAAAAATCCTAAAAATTTACTAAAGTTAGAAAGAAGTTACAGCGGATTAAGACCTAATGTAGAAATAGAATTGATAAGAAATAAAGAACAAATTTTGTCGCAAAATTTAATATGTAAAATAAAAAAAGTAGTTGATGAAGGGAATCAAGTTTTACTATTTATAAATAAAAGAGGGTATACAAATTTCATTAGATGTTTTAATTGTGGTCATGTTTATAAGTGCAAAAATTGTGATATAAGTTTAAATTATCATAAATATGATAAAACTCTACAATGTCATTTTTGTGGTTATAAAAAAAGAATAAAAGATATAGAAAAATGTTGTAGTAATATAGATTTAGTATCTGGTTCTTACGGAACTCAAAAAATTGAAGACTTTATATATAAAGAAATTAGTAGTGCTAAAATAATAAGAATGGATATGGACACTACTAATAGAAAAGGGATGCATGAAAAATTATTGCTAGATTTTAGAAATAAAAAAGGAAATATTCTTTTAGGAACTCAGATGATATCAAAAGGTTTAGATTTTCCAGATATAACTTTGGTGGGAATTCTTTCAGTAGATAGCATTATATCATTTCCAAGCTTTAAATCAAATGAAAAATTATTTCAATTATTAACTCAAACAGCAGGGAGAACGGCAAGAAGTAGAAAAAAAAGTGATGTTATCGTTCAAACTACAGAGTATAATAATATAATAAAATATGCATTATTAAATGATTATGAAGAATTTTATGATTATGAAATAAAAAGAAGAAAATTAATAAATTATCCACCGTTTTGCAAAATTTCTTTAATTAAAATAAAGGGATCAGTGGAAAAAAAAACATATATTATTTCAAAAATAGTTTATAATTTTTTATATAAACATTATGAAAAAGATAAGCTACTGGGTCCAACAAAGAGTACATTTTATAAAATAAATAATGAATATACCATGAATATTTTTGTAAAGTATAATGAAGAATCTTATAAAAAAGTGCATTCACTTTTAAATTATATTAAAAATTATTTTTTAGATTTATATGGTAAAGAACAAATATATATAATCATAGACGATGAACCATTAGATTATATATAAAAATAACATATAAAATACTTGATTTTTATTGTATTATTTATTATAATATTCTAGTATGTGAATAGTCACAAAAATAACTCTGTTCATATTATAAATGTTCAGGGCAGGAGGAAGAAAAAATGAAACAAGGAATACATCCAAATTATAGAAAGGTAGTATTTATGGATACTACAAGTGGATTTAAATTTTTAAGTGGTTCTACAAAGCCATCAAAAGAAACAATTAAGTGGGAAGATGGAAATGAGTATCCTCTTATTAAAGTTGAAATAAGTTCTGATACACATCCATTTTACACAGGTCGACAAAGATTTGCACAAGCAGATGGAAGAGTTGAACGTTTCAATAAAAAATATGGAATCAAAAATTAAAACAGACAATATTTTTTGTCTGTTTTTATTCTATATTAAGAATTTATTTGGAGATATGAATGTTTGAAAAAAGAGAAATAGGTTGGATAGAATGCATATGTGGGAGTATGTTTTCAGGAAAGTCAGAAGAACTAATTAGAAGGATAAAAAGAGGGCTTATAGCAAAACAAAAAATATTATTATTTAAGCCTAAGATAGATGATAGGTATAATGTTGATAAGATTTCTACGCATAATGGAAACACTTTTGATTCTGTAGCTATATCTAGTTCCGAAGAAATTTATAGTTATATTGAAAATAAAAAATATGATATTATAGGAATTGATGAAATACAATTTTTTGATTATAATATTATAAAAGTAATAAATTATTTAGCTGAAATAGGTATTAGAGTTATAGTAGCTGGCTTAGATATGGATTTTAAGGCAGAGGCATTTCACCCTATGCCTGAAATAATGGCTATTAGTGAAATTGTAACAAAGTTGCATGCAGTTTGTAGTAAATGTGGTGGAGAAGCTAGTAGAAGTCAAAGATTGATAAATGGTTTACCAGCAAAATATAATGATCCAATTGTTGTTATAGGAGCAAGTGAGACTTATGAAGCTAGATGTAGACATTGCCATGAAATAAAATATGATTAGGAGTAATAATGGAAATATTAACACAATTAGAAATAGTAGAAGAAAGATATGAGAAACTTAATGAACTACTAAGTGATCCAGATATAATAGGCGATTCAAAAAAATTAATGGAATTGTCAAAAGAACAAAGATCTATAGAAAAAACTGTATTTGTTTTTAGAGAATATAAAGATATATTAAGACAAATAAAAGAAATAAAAGAGTTATTAGATATAGAGAATGACAAAGACATGAAAGAAATGATGCAGGAGGAAGTTAAAGAATTAGAAAATAAAATAAATCCTTTAGAAGAAAAATTAAAAATCTTACTGTTGCCAAAAGATCCTAATGATGAAAAAAACGTTGTTGTTGAGATAAGAGGAGCAGCAGGAGGTGATGAAGCTGCATTATTCGCATCAGATTTACTTAGAATGTACACAAAGTATGCAGAATCACAAGGTTGGAAGATAGAAATTTTAGAGTATTCTGAAATAGGTATAGGTGGTATAAAAGAAGCAATATTTACTGTGTCAGGAGAAGAAGTTTATTCTAAAATGAAATTTGAAAGTGGGGCACATAGAGTTCAAAGGGTTCCTACGACTGAATCTAGTGGAAGAATACATACCTCAACTGCAACTGTAGTTGTATTACCAGAGGTTGAAGAAGTTGAAGTAAATATAAATGAAAATGACATTCGTGTTGATACATTTGCATCATCAGGAGCAGGAGGACAATCAGTCAATACTACAATGTCAGCTGTTCGTCTTACTCATATTCCTACAGGAATTGTGGTATCTATGCAAGATGAAAGATCCCAAATTAAAAATAAAGAAAAAGCTATGAAGATTTTAAGAGCTAGAGTATATGATAAATTTCAACAAGAAGAACAAGAAAAATTTGATGCGGAAAGAAAATCAAAAGTAGGTACAGGTGATAGATCGGAAAGAATAAGAACATATAATTATCCACAAAATAGAGTTACAGATCATAGAATAGGCTTGTCACTTCAAAAATTGGATCAAATAATGGAAGGGAAATTAGATGAGATAATGGAAGCTTTGAGAATAGCAGAACAAACAGAAAAAATGAAAGAATTAAATAAAGGTAATTCTCTGTAATGAAAAGAGAGGAAGCTTTAAAAAAAGCTAATTTTCTTTTGTACAAATCAGGAAAAGAAGTAAGTTTATCGAATTTTTTACTCATGTATTTGTTAGATGAAAATCCTCAGCAATTCAAAAAAAATATCAATAAATTTTTGAATGAAAAAGAAGTAAATAAGTTTTTTTTACTTTTAAATGAGCATATTGAAGAAGATAAACCTTTAAGTCATCTTTTAGGATTTGATTACTTTTATGGAAGAAAATTTTTGGTAAATAGTTCTGTTCTTTCTCCAAGAATGGAAACTGAAGAATTAGTTTATATAATTTTAAAAAATATAAAAGATTGTAATAATAAATATTACAAAATATTAGATTTATGTACAGGTAGTGGAATAATAGCAATAACATTAAAAAAAGAAATTGAAGTTGAAACAGATATATTTGCTTCAGATATTTCAAAAAAAGCATTAGAAGTAGCAAAAAAAAATGCTATTAATTTAGATGCTGATATAAATTTCATTGAATCTGATATTTTCGATAATATAAAAAATAAATATGATATATTAGTATCTAATCCTCCTTATATATCGTATGAAGATAAGAATAAATTAAAAAAAAATGTTTTGAATTATGATCCACATATAGCACTATTTGCAAAAGAAAATGGAATGTATTTTTATAGAAAAATATTGGAAGATGCTAAATGTTATTTAAACAATGATGGAGTTATTTTTTTGGAAATAGGGTGTACACAAGGGGAATTTATAAAGAATCTAGCAAAAAAATATAATTATAATATAAATGTAATAAAGGATTTGAACGGGTTAGATAGAATTGCAATATTAAGGCCAATATTTTAGTATATTTTTGATAATATTATATTTTCTGGTTATAATATTCGATTAGTCATTTTTTAGATATAAATTCTATTGATAATTCATTTTATATATTTTTAGTTGTTATAAAAGGTTAGTTTTTATTTATAAAAACTAACCTTTTAATATATTCTATTGTAAAAATCGATTATTAATTTATTTTTATTTTAATTTTTTTAAAAATTCATTATATAAATATAAACTTTTTTCATTTTTGTTATTTTGATTAACTTCATAAAAAATTTCATTTTTTAAATTATTAGGTAAGTATTCTTGATAAACATAGTTATATTTGTAGTCATGAGGGAATTTATATCCCACCCCATTTTTTAAATTTTCTGCACCAAGGTAATGATTATCCTTTAAATAATTAGGAATATTAAACTCTGGATTATTTTTAATGACTTTTAATGCTTTATCGATTGATTTTATTGCAGTATTAGATTTTTTAGATAACGACATTTGTATTACTACATTAGAAAGGGGTATTCTTGCTTCAGGGAATCCTAAAGATTTAGCAGATTCTATTGCATTATACACAAAAGGTCCTATATTAGGATTTGCAAGTCCAATATCTTCATAACAAATAACTAATAATCTACGGCATATAATTTCAAGATCTCCACTTTCTATTAATAAAGCTAGATAAAATAATGCTGCATTAACATCACTACCTCTTATAGATTTTTGTAATGCACTTATTGTATTATAAAAATAATCTTCATTTTTATCATATTTTTTAAAGTTACATAATGAGAAATTTTTAAAAGTTTCTATATCAATATTTTCATTATTATTTGATAAATTATATATTATTTCTAAGGAATTAAGTGCAAATCTTAAATCACCAGATGAACTTTTAGAAATTAAATTAAAAACAGAATCGGAAATTTTTATATCTTTATTGAAAATATCTTTGTTATTAAATATTTTTTTTAGATAATCAGAAATTTCATTGTAATTAATAGGTTTCAATTCAAATATTTTTAATCTTGATCTTACTGCAGGTGATATAGAATGATAGGGATTATGTGTTGTGCATCCTATAATAAAAATATTTTCAAATTCTATTTCTGGTAATAAGACGTCTTGCATAGGTTTTGTCAATCTGTGAAATTCATCTATAAGCAATAGAATTTTCTTAAAATTTTTAGATTCATATATTATGTCAGTTAAATCTTTTTTTGTACAATTTACTGCGTTTAATATTTTAAATTTGTAATCTAGTTCGTTAGCTAAACACATAGCTATCGAAGTTTTACCAGTACCTGTAGGCCCATATAATATAAAAGAAAACATGGCTTTAAATTGTACAATTTTAGTTAAAATTTTATTTTCCCCTATTAAATGTTTTTGCCCTACAATATCTTTTATTAATTTTGGTCTTATACTATTTATCAGACTCATATTATATTTCCTTTCTTATTAAGTGAAAAAAATTTTAAATATGATATGATAATATAATATCATATTATTGTATCAATGTAAATGATATTTTTCTAACCAATAAAATATTATATTAATAATTTCTATTTAAGAGGAGATTTAAATGATTAATAAACTTTCATGGAAAATAGGTGGAGAACAAGGAGAAGGTCTTGAAAGTACTTCAGAAATTTTTTCTACAGTTATAAACTCTCTAGGGTATAATATGTGTTCTACAAGAAATTTCTCAAGTAGAATTAAGGGAGGACATAGTAATAGTAAAATTTGTATATCAGAAAATAAAACAAACGTTATAGAGTATAAAACAGATATCTTGGTTGCTTTTGATCAAGAGTCGTTAGAAAATTATATAAGCGAATTACATGAAAAAAGTATTGTAATTGTCGATAAAAAAATAAATCCTGTAATTCCAGAGGAAATGAAATGTAAAATTGCTATTTTTGAAATAACAGCTCTAGCAAAAGAAATAGATAATACTATAATAAAAAATGTTCTTACTTTAGGAATATGTTCTAAATTATTAAATATTGATATAAACATTTTTAAAAAAATGATAGAAAATAAATTTTCAAGTAAAGGTAAAGCAGTTGTTGATAATAATATAAAAGCATTTGAAGTAGGATATGATTTAATGGCTGATTATATGAAAAAAAACAATATTAATGACGAATTTTTCTTGAAAAAATTAGTAAAAAACAAAAAAAATAATATGTGGATTATGGGAAATCATGCAGCAGCAATAGGAGCAATAGCAGCAGGTTGTAGGCTATTTGCTGGATATCCAATAACTCCAGCTACAGAAGTAATGGAATATATGTTTGAAAATATAAGCAAAGTAGGAGGAGCGTATATTCAAACAGAAGATGAATTATCAGCATTAGGAGTTGTAATTGGAGCAAACTTTGCTGGAGTAAGGTCTATGACAGCAACTTCTGGTCCTGGATTAGCACTTATGACAGAATTTTTAGGCTTAGCTACTATAAGTGAACAACCAGCTGTAATATATGATGCACAAAGAGGGGGGCCAGCCACAGGGATGCCTACAAAAATGGAGCAATCAGATATTTTATTTGCAACATATGGAGGTATGGGAGATTCTTCAAGAATAGTTTTAGCTCCAACATCAGTAAAAGATAGTTTTTATATCATGTGTGATGCCTTTAATATATCAGAAATGTATCAAACTCCAGTAATAGTTCTTACTGATCAGCAATTATCTATGAATAAAGAAACTATATCTAATTTTAATTTTTCAA
Organism: Gemelliphila asaccharolytica; assembly: GCF_001553005.1. Lineage (GTDB taxonomy): Bacteria > Bacillota > Bacilli > Staphylococcales > Gemellaceae > Gemelliphila > Gemelliphila asaccharolytica. The sequence continues at coordinate 73,420 of NZ_KQ959874.1, forward strand.
ATATAAAGATAAATAGAGGAAAATTACTTTCTGATAAGGAAGTTTTGAATGAAAAAGAAAATATTTATTTTAAAAGATATGGCTTAGATAGTTTAGTATCTAATAGAGCAATACCAGGACAAATAGGAGGAATACATAATGCAAATAGTTCTGAGCATTCAGAGTATGGACTTCCTTCAGAAAATCCGACAATGAGAAAGTTACAAACATCTAAAAGAATGGAAAAAATTTTATCTGTAAAAATAGACAATACTTATTTTTATAATAAACATAATGAAGAAAAATATATTTTATTAGTAGGGATAAACTCTGTATGTAGTACCATTGACGAGGTGTGTAGAATTTTAAAAAAAGAAAATATTTTTTGTGATACGCTACATATAAGACAAATATTTCCAGTAGATAAAAATATAAAAAAAATTATGAGTATGTATAAAAAAGTATATATAGTAGAACATAATCATAATGCACAATTAAAAACTGTTTTACAAAATGACTTAAAACTAGATTTTGAATTAAATAGTATAAGAAAATATAGTGGCGAAATATTTTATACACATGAAATAATAGATGAATTGAAAAAGGGGATAATAAAATTATAATGGTTACTTTAAAAGAATATAGAAATGGAGAAAAACCTGATTGGTGTCCTGGTTGTGGAGATTATTCGGTATTAGCTGGACTAAATAAAGCTGTGGTGTCTTTAGGAATAGAACCTCATAATTTAGTTATTTCTGCAGGGATTGGATGTTCAGGTAAAATTAGCGGTTATACAAGAGCGTACGGATTTCAAGGGTTGCATGGTAGAGCATTACCAGTAGCTCAAGGGATAAAATTAGCTAATAAGAATTTAACAGTAATAGCAATGGGAGGCGATGGAGATGGCTATGCAATAGGAGTAGGACATTTTATTCATGCTATGAGAAGAAATATTAACATAACATATATAGTAATGGATAATCAATTATATGCATTGACTAAAGCACAAGCATCTCCTAGATCTGATTTAGGATTTATTACTTCTACTTCTCTTGAGGGTGCTACAGATGAGCCAATATTTCCTACTAGATTAGCATTATCTATGGGAGCAACTTTTGTAGCACAGGCTTTTACAGGAAATATGAAACAAATGGTAAATATATTTGAGCAAGCCATATCGCATGAAGGTTTTTCTATTGTTAATGTATTTAGTCCTTGTCATACATATAATTATAAAAATACTCCTCTTTGGTTTAAACAACATTTAACTAATTTAGATAATTTGACTGATTATGATATTAGTGATAAATATAATGCATATAAGGTAATAGATGAATATAATAATTTAATAACTGGAGTAATATATAAAAATGAAAAAAAAGAAATTTTTGAAAAAAAAATACCAGGATTTAGTGAAAATTTACCCATTTCAAAAATGGATATAAGCGTAAAAAATGATATTATTGAAAAAATGTGTGATTGTTTTAGATAGGAGAAGAAGTGAAAAATAAAAATAGAGTGTGCATTTTATTTGTTTTAATTGTTACTGGATATTTAGTATATAAAAAAACAAAAGTATTAAATGATTTTGATAATTCAATAAATGAATGTAAAAAACAAATTCTTCAAAAAGGATATAAGATAAAAGATAGTTGGAGTTATAATGTACCAAAAAATACATATCTAGAATTTGGATTTTCCGATTATGAAAATATGAATTATGAAGTTATTTTTAATAAATTTAAAAATAGTATAGTTTATATAAAAAAAACAAATAAAAATTAAAATACTAAATTGAAGTTGTACAATGTACAAAGAATTAGTTATCATTACTTAATTCTTTGTATATTGTATTATTTATTTTAATAATTATTCCTAGTAATATAGTATTGCTAATTAAAGAACTTCCTCCGTAGCTGATAAAGGGGATACTAACTCCTATTACAGGAATTAGTGAAGTAGTAGAATATGTATTAAAAATGAAACCAAATAAAAAGGAAAAAGAAGATAAAAATAGAAAATAATAATAAAAAGTTCCATTTTCACATTTTTTAGAAATACGTAATATTTTATAAATAAAAACGAAAAAAATAAAAATAAAAAATGTAGCACCTATAAATCCAAAATTTTTTGCAATAATTGACAAAATAAAGTCGTTATATTGTTCGTCTATATAGTTAATATTTTTACTAAATGTACCGTAAAGCTTACCTTTTGACATTTCATTTATTATTTGGGTTATTTGATAAGAAAAATTTTGAGTGAATTTTTCAGGAAAAATCCAAGAATTTACTCTTTTAATTTGGTAATTTTTGAATCCAAAAATTGTTAAATACTTAGGAAAGTAGATGGAAAGGAAAATAAATAGAGAAACAATAAAAGAAATTATAGAATAAATAATTAAAGAAATTTTATTTTTTTCACAAACAATAAATGTTAAGATTAAAAATAAAAATAAAAAAAATAATGCATTCCCTATATCATTTTGTTTTGTTATTAGTATAAATGGCACCATAATGATAAGAATAATTTCAAATAATTTTATTATATCAGATGTTAATTTAAAATGTTTTTGAGAAATAAGATAGCTCATCATTAAAACAGTAGAAGTTTTTACAATTTCAGAAGGCTGAATACTAAAAAAACTAAAATTAAACCAACTTTTAGAACCATTTACTTCAGGAGCTATAGTGTTAGATGAAAACAATAGTATAACTAAAATTATTATTGTTAATATAAAAAAAGGTATACTTATTTTTTTATAAGTATGAATATTAATTTTTTGAATTATATATAGTATAAAAAAACCTAATATATAAAAGAATAACTGTTTTACAAAAAGCATGGAAATTTTGTTATTATTATATTCAGCTAAAAATATAGAAATAATACTTATAATTGAAAATAAAAAATAAAATATTAAAAAAGAAAAATTTCCTTTTGAAAAGATAAATTGTTTCATATTTAGCTCCTTTTACTAAAAAAATAATACTTTAATATATCTTGTTGGTTTTATAAAGAAATAATACGAAAAAACAACTTGTTTGTCAAGGAAATATTAAATTATATAAAATTAATTAATTTTAACAAGGATATTTTATTTTACTAGATTTTTGACTTTATATTATTTATAATAAAAGTAGCATTTGGCTAATATTAAATTAAAAATGTTTATAATGAATACTTATATGAAAAAGAGGTAATATTTTGAAATATACACCAATGGTAGAACAATATTTGGAAATTAAAAAAAACTATCAGGATTGTTTTTTGTTTTATAGATTAGGCGATTTTTATGAGATGTTTTTTAATGACGCAATAGATGCATCCAAGATATTGCAGATAACGTTAACAAGTAGAGATGCAGGGAATAAAAATAAGATTCCAATGTGTGGAGTACCATATCATTCTGCAAATAGTTATATAGATATATTAATAAACAAAGGATATAAAATTGCTATATGTGAGCAAGTATCGCCTCCAGGAGTAGGTAAAATAGTTGAAAGAAAAGTTATTCAAGTTATAACTCCTGGTACCTATATGGATTATAAGAATTTAAATGAAAATAATTATATAGGTTTAATATATTATGAATATCAAAAATATTATCTTATTTGTATAGATATAATGACAGCGGATGTAAAAGCAATAATATTAAAATCTTTAATGTCATTATTGGACGAAATCAATAAGAATAACATAAAAGAGTTAATTAATATAAATATAAAAGGTATAAATTTTACAGATAAATATGTAACAAATAAGGAAATAGAAAAAAATTTAAGATATAAAAATACAGAAAATATAACAGATGAAGTAATAAAAACTTTAATTAATAATTTATATAATTATGTAGAAAAAACACAATCTATAGGTGTGGAAAATTTTAAAAATGTAAAAATATATAACAAAAATGAATATTTATACATGACTAGCTATTCTCTAAAAAATTTGGAAGTAATACAAAATATTAACACTAATTCTAAAAAAGGTTCTTTATTATCAGTTATAGATAAGACCAAGACATCACATGGATCAAGAAAATTAAAGCAATGGATAGAAAGCCCTTTAATTGATATATATAAAATAAAAAATAGACAAGAAATTGTTTCTATATTTTTAGATGAATTTTTTATTAGATATGAATTGCAAAAAAAATTAAATGATATTTGTGATATTGAAAGATTATCCTCTAAAATATCTTATGGATTAATAACGCCAAAGGAATTGATAAATTTAAAGAATAGCTTAAAAAAAATACCTGAAATAAAAAATAATTTAAAAATAATTAATAAAAAAGAAATAAATATATTAAATGAAAAAATTATATTACCTGAAGAGCTTTTATTACTTTTAGATAATGCAATTGATGATAAAGCAGGACAAGTATTAAAAAATGGTAATATAATAAAATATGGATATAATGAGGAACTAGATAAATATAAAGATGCAAAAAAAAATGCTGATATAATGTTGCTAAATGTAGAAAAAGAGCAAAAAGAAAAAACAGGTATAAAAAATTTAAAAATAGGTTTTAATAAAGTTTTTGGATACTACGTAGAGATATCAAAAACAAGTTTAAAAAATGTAAATATCGAAAATTTTGGATATATAAGAAAACAAACTCTTTCAAATTGTGAAAGATACATTTTTGAAGATTTAAAAAAACTGGAAGAGTATATTATTAATTCAAATCAAAAAATAGAAGAACTCGAAACAAATATATTTAATAGTGTTAAAGAAAAAGTAAAAAAATATGTAAAAAAAATACAAATATTAGCTAATTTTATTAGTGAATTAGATGTATATATATCCTTATCGTCAGTAGCTGAGGAATATGGATATACTAAACCTACTTTTAATTCTAATAAAAAACTAGATATAAACGAAGCAAGACATCCAATAGTAGAAAGAATGATAGAAAATAATGTGTATATAAAAAATGATTTTAAAATGCAGTCTGATGATAATATATTACTTATAACTGGTCCTAATATGTCAGGGAAGTCAACGTATATGAGACAATTAGCACTTATAGTTATTCTGGCACAAATGGGTTCTTATGTACCATGTAGTAAAGCAAATTTACCTATATTTGATAAAATTTTTACAAGAATAGGAGCTTCTGATGATTTAGCTGGTGGCAAATCTACTTTTATGGTAGAAATGATTGAAGCAAAAAACGCTTTGGTAGAATCAACAGAAAATTCATTATTAATATTTGATGAAATAGGTAGGGGAACTTCGACATATGATGGTATTGCATTAGCAAGAGCTATCTTAGAATATATAAATACTAAAATAAAATGCAAGACATTATTTTCTACACATTACCATGAATTAACTAAACTGGGAAAAAACAATGGAATTAAAAATATTCATGTGACTGCAAAAGAAGAAAATGGAGAATTAATTTTTCTTTATAAAGTAGCAAAAGGAGCAATAGAAAAAAGCTATGGTATTCATGTCGCAAAACTTGCTAATATTCCTGACGAAATAATCTCTAATGCTAACAAAATATTAAAAAAATTGGAGAATGATTCAAAAAAATTTAATTATAATAAAAAAAGTGAATTAGGTATGTGTCAAAATAATTCATCACAAGACAAATATAGAAATTTAGCTAAAAAATTGCAATCAGTAGATATAATGAATACAACACCATTGCAAGCAATAAAAATAATAGATGAATTAAAAAAAAGTTTATAAAATAGTTAGGAGATAAATGGGAAAAATAAATATATTGTCAAAAGAACTTTCAAATAAAATTGCTGCTGGGGAAGTAGTAGAAAGACCCGCTTCAGTAGTAAAAGAACTTTTAGAAAATTCTATTGATGCAGGTAGTAAAAATATTAAAATAATTATAAAAGAATTTGGTGTTAAAGAAATAAGAGTAGTAGATGATGGAGAAGGTATTTTGAATGAAGATATAGAAAAGGCATTTACTAGACATGCAACAAGTAAAATAATAGATGATTATGATTTATTCCATATAAATACTTTAGGTTTTAGGGGAGAAGCATTAGCAAGTATTTCATCTGTTAGTGAAATAGAAATTAATAGTAGCACTAAACATGAAAAGCAAGGAAAAAGTTTGCTAATAAAGGGAGGAGAAATAGTAAAAAATACTTATTGTCCGCCCATAAATGGTACAGATATAAAAGTAAAAAATTTATTTTATAATACTCCTGCAAGATTAAAATATTTAAGAAGTAAATATACAGAACAAGCTAATATATTAAATATAATAAACAAATTAGCGTTATCGTATATAAATATATCTTTTGAAGTCATTATAGATGATAAAGTTATGTTTAGGACATTTGGAGATGGAAATATAAGTAAAATCATATCTTCGGTATATAATTACAATATAGCAAAAAGTATGCTGGAATTTAAGACAAGAAATGATGATTATGAAATAATAGGATATATTTCTAATCCAGAACAGACTAGAGCAAATAAAAATTATATAAATATATTCGTGAATGGTAGATATATAAAAAATTATTTAATACAAAATGCTGTTATTTCTGCATATGGAACTTTTCTTATGAAAAATAGATATCCCATAGTAGTTATAAATATTAATATGAACTCATCATTAGTAGATGTAAATGTACATCCTACAAAACAAGAAGTAAGATTATCAAAGGAAAAAGATTTAATTTTTTTAATAGAAAATAAAATAAAAGAGAGATTAAAAAGTAATATATATATACCAAATGGATTGAATAATTTGGTAAGAAAAAAAAATGAATATAATTATTTTCAGACAGATTTTGATGAGGACTTTAATAAATCTTTTTATATAAATGAAGATAAAGAATATTATGATGAAAATAATAAGGATAATAATGAAAAATTAAGTCGAGATAATTTTAATTTTATTATAAATAAAACTAATGGATTTTCAACTTTAGATAAAAAAGAATGTGAAAAAGAATATGTAGAAAAAAAAGAAAAAGATGTGTTCGCATATGAAAACAAAGAAAAAACACCTGAATTTATAAAAAAAGATGTTAATAAATCATTACCTAATTTAGTTATCCTTGCACAAATTTTTAAAACATATATATTAGCACAAGCAGATGAAGACCTTTTTTTAATAGATCAACACGCAGCACAAGAAAGGTATAATTTTGAAAAAAATCAAAAAAATTTTTTGAAACTTAAAAAGCAAGTAAAACAATTATTGATACCGATAATAATTAATTTTGAAATTCAAGAAATTCCAAAAATTAAAGAGATTTTATTTAAATTAGAAGAATTAGGAATTAATTTGGAAGAGTTTGGGGAAAATAACTATATTTTACGAGAAGTTCCTATTTGGATCGAAGTAGATGAAGAATTCACGGTAAAAAATATAATAGAAAAATTGTCTTTTAATAAAAATATAGGAATATCAGAATTAAGGAATGATGCTATAGCAATGATTAGTTGCAAATCGTCTATAAAAGCAAATCAATTTCTTACAGTGGAAGAAATGCAAAAGGTAGTAAATGACTTATATAGTTGTGAAAATCCTTTTACTTGTCCACATGGACGCCCTGTTATTTCAAAAATCAGAAAAAAAGATTTAGAAAAGATGTTCAAAAGGATAGTTTAGGAAAAAATGAAAATACCAATAATAGCTATAGTAGGACCTACTGCAGTAGGGAAAACAGAATTAAGCATAAAAATAGCAAAAAAATATAATTGTGAAATTATTTCTATTGATAGTGTACAAATTTATAAAAAATTTGATATAGGATCTGCAAAGATATCAAAAGAAGAAATGTCTGGAATAAAACATCATTTTATAGATTATTTAGACCCTAAAGATAAATTTTCAGTATTTGAATTTCAAAAATTAGTTAGAAATAAGATTAAAGATATTTATTTTAGAGAGAAAATTCCATTATTAATTGGGGGATCTGGATATTACATGAGTGCAATATTATATGATTATAAATTTGCTAATTATGATAAGCATAATAAAGAAGATGATATAAGTATATATAAAATGTTAGAATATCTAAAAGAAAATTATCTGGAAACCTATGAAAAAATAGATAAAAATAATCATAGAAGAATTATTAATGCTTATAATTATGTTCTCAACAAAAAAGAAAATACAACTGAAAATATGGGATCATGTAGAATATATAATCAATTTAATCCTTATATTATAGTTTTAAATATGGATAGAAAAAAACTATATGAAAGAATTAATTTAAGAGTTGAAAAAATGTTTGAAATGGGATTAATAGAAGAAGTACAAGAAATAATAAATAATTATGGATATAAAATACAACCTATGAATTCCATAGGGTATAAAGAATTGATATCTTATATATTATCTGAAAATGTAGATATTGAAACAATAAAAGGATTAATATCAAAGAATACAAGAAATTATGCAAAAAGGCAAATAACATGGTACAAAAATAAGATGTTTAATACTAATTGGTATGATGTCGCAAATAATCTAAATATTGAAACAATTTTTAATGATATAAGATGTTTTTTAGAGGGAAAATAATGAAAATAAAAAATATTAAGAAATTAAAAAGTAAGTATAAAATAGAATTTGAGGATAGTGAACCTATTTTTATATCAGAGGATACATTATTAAAAAATAATATAATTAAAAAAATTAATATCGATGAAAAAAAAATTTCAGATATATTATTAGATGAATCAAAAGAACAAGCATTCAAGAGTGGATTAAATTATCTTAGTTATGGTATGCGAACAGAATTAGAAATGATTAAATATTTAAGAAAAAAAAATATATCTGAAGATAATATTTCTTATTCTATAAAAAGGTTAAAAGATAGTGGATATATAAATGACAGTAACTATTCAAAAACCTTTATAGAAGAATATTTTTGTTTTAGAAAGAAAGGTCCTAATTACATAAAGATGAAGCTCAAAAATAAAGGTGTTTTTAAAGAATATGTAGATGATTTTATTGATGAAATATGTACTTATGAAAAACAAATAAAAAATATTATAGAACAAATAGAAAAAAATTATAGAAATAAAGAAATACCAAATAATAAAAAAATTCAAAAAATAAAACATAAACTTTATTTAGACGGCTATTCATTTGATAAAATAAATTATGCATTTAATTCAATAGAAAACGAATTGGAAAATTTAAACTGCGATAAATATATAATTGAAAAATATTATAACAAAGCATATAATAAATTTTGTAATAAATATCATGATAAAAGAATTTTAAAACAAAAATTGGTTGAGAAACTTTTGAGAGATGGGTTCTCATATGGAGAAATACAAGATTATTTTTTAAATATACAAGTTTAAAGGAAAATATATATGGATAATAAAAGAGATATAAGACAAAAGAAAATCAGAAATTTTTCTATAATAGCACATATAGATCATGGAAAGTCAACTTTAGCAGATAGAATATTAGAAAAAACTAAATCTGTAACAAGTAGAGAAATGAAAGATCAGCTTCTTGATTCTATGGATATAGAACGAGAAAGAGGAATAACAATCAAATTGAATGCAGTTCAATTAAAATATACTGCAAAAAATGGAGAAAATTTTATATTTCACTTAATAGATACACCAGGACATGTTGATTTCACTTATGAAGTATCAAGATCGTTAGCAGCTTGCGAAGGGGCAATTCTGGTTGTAGATGCAGCTCAAGGAATAGAAGCACAAACATTAGCTAATGTTTATTTAGCTTTAGATAATGATTTGGAAATCATACCTATAATTAATAAGATAGATTTGCCAGCAGCAGATCCAGAACGCGTTAAAAAGGAGATAGAAGATGTCATAGGATTGCCTACTGATGATATAGTTCTTTGTTCAGCAAAAGCTGGGATTGGAATTGACGATATTTTAGAACAGATTGTAGAAAAAATACCATCTCCAAATGGAAAATCTGATGAACCATTACAGGCATTAATATTTGATTCTGTTTATGATCCATATAGAGGAGTCATTATCTCAGTTAGAATAAAAAATGGTAGTATTAAATCTGGAGATAAAATATTGATGATGTCAACTGGAGGGATTTTTGAAGTAACAGAAGTAGGAATACATAATCCTAAAGAACAAGAAGTGCCAGAATTGACAGTTGGTGATGTAGGATACATATGTGCATCAATAAAGAATGTTAGTGAAACTAGAGTAGGAGATACTATAACACTTGCAGATAATCCAGCATCAAAACCTTTACCAGGATATAGAAAATTAAATCCTATGGTATATTGTGGATTATACCCTATAGATTCTTCTAAATATAATGATCTCAGAGAGGCATTAGAAAAATTGGAATTAAACGATTCATCGCTTCAGTATGATCCTGAAACATCTCAAGCTTTAGGATTTGGTTTTAGATGTGGCTTTTTAGGAATGTTGCATATGGAGATAATTCAAGAGAGAATAGAAAGAGAATTCAATATTGATATTATTGCAACAGCTCCTTCTGTTATTTATAAAATTGAATTGACTGATGGAACAAAAATAGATGTTTCTAACCCTTCAGAAATGCCAGATCCTCAAAAAATAAATCAAATAAAAGAGCCTATAGTTAAATCAAGTATAATGGTTCCTAATGAATATGTAGGTTCTGTTATGGAACTTTGCCAGAAAAAACGTGGTACTTTTAAAAATATGGATTATATCGATGACACTAGAGTTAATATAATTTATAATATGCCATTATCGGAAATAGTTTTTGATTTTTTTGATCAATTAAAATCTAGTACAAAAGGATATGCATCTTTTGACTATGAAATGAGTGGATACCAAAATAGTAATTTAGTAAAAATGGATATATTGTTAAATGGAGAGCAAGTAGATGCTTTAAGCTTTATTGTTCATAAAGAGTTTGCTTATCAAAGAGGAAAAGTAATAGTTGAAAAATTAAAAAAATTAATTCCTAAACAACAATTTGAAATACCAGTTCAAGCAGCTATTGGGAATAAAATTGTCTCGAGAGAAACAATAAAAGCTGTTAGAAAAAATGTATTGGCGAAATGTTATGGTGGAGATATAAGTAGAAAAAGAAAATTATTAGAAAAACAAAAAAAAGGTAAAGAACGAATGAAATCTGTAGGAAGTGTAGAAGTGCCACAAGATGCGTTTATGGCAGTTTTAAAAATGGATAATGAATAATATAATGAGAAATTTAAAAGGTATATACATACATATACCTTTTTGTAAATATATATGCACGTATTGTAATTTCAACAAGTTTTATATACAAAATCAACCTGTAGATGAATATATAGACTGTTTGGTAAAAGAGATAGATAATATAGGTAATTATGATGATATTATAACAATATATATTGGAGGGGGAACACCTAGCTCTTTATCATTTTCTCAAATTATAAAATTATTAGAAATAATAAAAAAAAATATTAATATAGATAATATAAAAGAATATACGTTTGAAGCTAATCCTGAAGATTTAACTATTGAAAAAATTAAAATACTAAAAAAATATGGAGTTAATAGAGTAAGTATTGGTGTTCAGACATTAAATGAAGATATTCTAAAGTCCATAGGGAGAGGACATAGTAAAAAAGATGTAGATAATGCAGTGAAAAATTTAAAAAAAGTAGGTATAAATAACATTAATATTGATTTAATGTTTTCATTACCTAATCAGACTATGCTAGATTTAAAGAAAAGTATAATAGAAATACTGTCATATGATATTTCACATATATCTTGCTATTCATTAATTTTAGAACAAAGAACAAAATTATACAATCAAGTAAAAAAAAATAAAATAATTTTACCTGACAACGAAGTAGAATTAAATATGTATAAATATGTTATAAAGACTCTCTCTGAAAATGGATTTAATCAATATGAAATAAGTAATTTTTCTAAAAAAGGATTTGAGAGTATACATAACACAAATTATTGGAGAAATATGGAATATTATGGAGTAGGAGCTGGAGCACATGGCTATATAAATGGCGTAAGATACAGAAATATAGCATCTGTTAAATTTTATATTGATGAAATAAATAAAAAGAATAATGCTATAATTGAAAAAAATAAACTAACATTAAAAGAAAAGGTAGAAGAAGAATTTTTTCTAGGTTTAAGATTATTAAAAGGTGTTAATCTTGATAACATAGATGAAAAATATCATATTGATTGCAGAAAAATTTATAATGAAACAATTTTTAAACATCTATCAAATGGAAATTTAGTTTTGAAAGATTCTATATTAAAATTTGAATATAAGGGATTGTTTAATGGTAATGATGTTTTTTCTGATTTTATCATTCTTTAGCTTATTTTATAATTAATAATATTTTTAGTTTTATTGTATTTTGTTTTTATAAATAGTATAATAAAATGGTGATTTTGTATAATAACAAACTTAAAATATGGAAGGAAGAACTATGTTTGAAGATAAAAAAGTATATAAAACTGAATGGTGTGGAAAACCTTTAGTAGCAGAAATAGGAGAAATGGCTCGACAAGCAAATGCTGCAGTTTTAATTAGATATGGAGAAACTGTTGTTTTAACAACTGCAGTATCTTCAAAAGAACCTAAAGATGTCGATTTTTTCCCACTTACAGTCAATTATGAAGAAAAAATGTATTCAGTTGGGAAAATCCCTGGTGGTTTTTTGAGAAGAGAAGGTAGGGCAGGTTATGAAGCAACCTTAGCTGCTAGATTAATAGATAGACCTATAAGACCACTTTTCGAAGATGGATTTAGAAATGAAATCCAAGTAACCTCTACAGTTTTATCTGTTGAATACGATTGCGATCCTGTAATGGCTGCCATGCTAGGAAGTTCGTTGTCTTTATCTATTTCAGATATTCCCTTTAAAGGGCCTATTGCTGGTGTTACTGTAGGTTATGTAAATAATAAATTTGTAATTAACCCTAATGTTGAATTATTAGAAAATTCACTTATAGATTTGAAAGTAGCTGGAACAAAAGATGCTATAAATATGGTAGAAGCAGGTTCAAAAGAAGTTTCAGAAGATATTATGCTAGAAGCAATAATGTTTGGCCATGAAGAAATAAAAAAATTAATAAAATTTCAAGAAAAAATAATTGAAGAAATAGGTAAGAATAAAATCGAAGTGCTTATAAAAGAAATAGATAATCAAATATATGATAATATATATTTAAATTATATTAATAAAATACAAAAAGCAATAATGATTAAAGATAAAAAATCAAGAGATGAACAGATATCTAGCATAAAAAATGAAATTATATCATTATATGAAAATAAAGAAGAAGATTTTGATATAGTTATAAATGAAGTACAGAAAGCATTTGATAAAATTGTAAAAAATGAAGTTAGAAGAGAGATTATAGAAAATAAAAGACGACCAGATGGTAGGGGTATTAGAGAGATAAGACCATTAGAATCAAGAATTGATATCCTTCCACGAGCACATGGGTCGGCTCTATTTACAAGAGGTCAAACTCAATCTTTGGGGGTAGTAACATTAGGAAATATATCAGATGAGCAGATAATAGACGATCTTACTTTAGAAGAAAATAAGAGATTTATGTTACATTATAATTTTCCATCTTTTTCAGTGGGAGAGATAGGTTTTAGTAGAGCTCCAGGAAGAAGAGAAATAGGACATGGTGCACTAGGAGAAAGAGCTTTAAGCCAAGTTATTCCGTCTAAAGAAGAATTTCCGTATACAATAAGAGTGGTTTCTGAAATACTAGAATCTAATGGTTCTAGTTCTCAAGCAACAATATGTTCTTCTTCTATGGCATTAATGGCAGCAGGAGTGCCAATAAAAAAACAGGTAGCAGGAATAGCTATGGGATTAGTAAAACAAGAAGAAAATTATACTATTCTTACAGATATTCAAGGAATGGAAGATCATTTAGGAGACATGGATTTTAAAGTTGCTGGGACTAAAGATGGGATAACAGCTCTACAGATGGATATAAAAATAGATGGTATAAACAGAGACATACTGAAAGAATCTTTAGAACAAGCAAAAGAAGGAAGATTTCAAATATTGGAGCATATGAATAAGATAATTTCTGAACCAAGAAAAAATGTATCAAAATACGCTCCTAAAATAAAAACAATAAAAATAAAACCTGCTAAAATAAAAGATGTTATAGGATCAGGTGGAAAAACCATTAACGAAATTATAGAAAAAACAGGTGTGAAAATAGATATAGAACAAAATGGTGATGTATTTATAAGTTCTCTAAATATAGAAGAAATAGAAAATGCAATTAAAATAATTAATGAAATTGTTAGGGAAGCTGAAATAGGAGAAAAATATTTAGCTACAGTGAGAAGAATTGAAAAATTTGGAGCATTTGTAGAATTATTCCCTGGTACAGATGCATTAGTTAGAATATCAAAATTATCTAAAAAACGAATAGATAAAGTAGAGGATGTTGTTAAATTAGGAGATAGTATAAAAGTTAAAGTTATAAAAATAGATGAAAAAGGAAGAGTTGATGCAGCAGTAGTTTTTGAAGATTAGGAAGGAATATGAATGAATTTATTCTTAAAAAAAAGAAAAGGGTTGTACATATATTTTAAGCATACGAAAGATATAAATAAATTAAAAAAATATGGAAATATAATTGTTTGTTCAGCAAAAAATAGGTATTTATATATGTATACAGATGAGGATAAAATAGATGATGTAATTTATGAACTTAGTAATAAAAGATACATAAATAAATTAATAAAATCTGAGTTAGCAGAATTATATTCAAGTTTTGATAAATAATTTTATGAGGGTATATGAGGGTAATATCTGGAAAATATAAATCTATAAAATTGAATAGTTTAGCTGGTATGACTACTAGACCAACAACAGATAAAGTAAAAGAAAGTATTTTTAATATGATATCATGCGATAATGATAATATTTTAGATCTTTTTTCTGGTAGTGGAGCATTAGGAATAGAGGCCTTAAGTAGAGGTGCGAAATATGTTGTATTTATTGATGGTAGTTCAGCTGCCATTAAAGTTATAAGAAATAATTTAAAAAAATGTAATATAGAAGATAAAAAATATTCACTATATAGAAATGATTTTTTACGTTCAATTAAAATATTTTCTAAAAAAAGTGAAAAATTTGATTTAATATTTCTAGATCCTCCTTATAATAAAAATCTTTTAAATATTTCATTAGAGAATTTAATAAAATATGATATTTGTAATGAAAATTGCAAAATTATTTGCGAATATTCAAGTGATGAAAAAATAAATTATAAAAATGAAAAATTACATACATATAAAGAGAAAAAATATGGTAAAATTACTGTAAGTATTTATGTTTATAGGAGATAAAAATTGAAAAAAATAGCTATAGTACCGGGGAGCTTTGATCCGATAACAAATGGTCATTTAGATATTATAAAGAGAAGTAGCAAAATATTTGATGAAGTTATAATAGCAATACTTGTAAATCCAGAGAAAAAATACTTGTTTACAACAGATGAAAGAAAAAAAATGATTGAAAAAATTTTAGACGATATGCCTAATTTAAAAAATGTAAAAGTTGATAGTTTTTCTGGACTTTTAGTACATTATGCTAAAAAAGTAAAATCAAATATAATAGTAAGAGGACTAAGAGCAGTAACGGATTTTGAATATGAAATGCAATTAACATCTATGAATAAAGCATTAGATAAGAATATAGAAACGTTCTATATGATGACAACAACAAAATATTCTTTTATAAGTTCTAGTGCAGTTAAAGGAGTTTCGGGCTTTGGTGCTGATCTTACAAAATTTGTCCCCAGAATTGTAGCTGAATGTTTAGAAAAAAAAATAAGAGAGGTTAGTCATTGAAAAAAGTTTTATTTACAGGTGGAGGTTCTGTAGGACATGTTTCTGTCAATATAGCACTAATACCAGTATTCAAAAAAAATAATTATAAAATTTCTTATATAGGAAGTAAAAAAGGAATAGAGAAAGAAATGATTCGAACTATAGATGGTGTGGATTATTTTGAAATAAGTACAGGAAAGCTTAGAAGGTATTTTTCATTAGAAAATTTTATAGACATATTTAAAGTTATAAAAGGTATAGTAGATTCAATATTTATATTAAAAAAAATAAAACCAGATTTTATATTTTCTAAAGGCGGTTTTGTTAGTGTTCCAGTATGTATAGCAGCAAAAATTTTGAAAATACCTACTATATTACATGAATCAGATTTAACACCAGGGTTAGCAAATAAAATAAATATAAAATTTTCAAAGTTTATTTTTACTACCTTTAAAGAAACGCTTAAATTTCTACCTCCAAATAAATCAAAACAAATAGGAGTTATAGTAAGGGAGAAAATTTATTCTGGGAATAAAGAAAAAGCATATTGTTTATTGAAATCGAAATCAAATAAACCTACTATTTTGGTTATTGGAGGATCGTTAGGTTCTAAGGTAATAAATGAATATATTTGGAATAATGTAAAAAAATTTACTGAGTATTTTCAAATAATTCATGTTGTTGGGAAAAATTTTTATAATTACTCAATAGAAGAAAAAGGATATTATCAATTTGAATTTTTGAAAGAAGATTTATTTGATATTTTTAAAATTACAGATTTTGCTATAACAAGAGCCGGTGCAAATTCTATTTATGAATTTTTAGCATTAGATATTCCTACAATATTGATTCCTTTGGGAACAAATCAAAGTAGGGGAGATCAAATACAAAATGCAAACTATTTTAAAAATAATAATTTTTCAAAAGTAATAAATGAAGAAAAAATTCATGAACTAACTTTACCTTATTTACAAAAATTTTATGAGAATATAGATAATATAAGAAATTCAATTAAAATTTATAAAGAGAATAATAATATAATAAATAATCCAGAAAATTTTTATAATATTATTATTTCTATTTTAGAGGAAGACTATGGAAAAAAATAATTTTAAAATGTATTTAAAAATACTAGCATTTATTGTTATATTGTTTGTTATAAAAATTTATCCTAATAATTTTTTTGATGAATTTATATCAAACATAATGATAACAACTTTTAATAATAATTTTGTGAGTATATTAGCAAAAATTTTATCTACAATATTCTATGATAAATTTTTAATTTTATTAATGCTAATTATTTTTATTTTATTAGTTAAAATAAAAGAATATAAAAAGGCATCATTTATTTTTTTTGTATTAGCATTTGGCACAGTTATAACATTGTTGATTAAAAAAATTGTTATGAGAGTAAGACCCTTGCCAGATATATTTTCGGGAGGGAGTTTTCCAAGTGGTCATTCAGTTGTAATTGTTTTATTTTTTTTATCGATGTCTTTGTTGATAAATAAAAATTACTTATTTAAGAGAATAGGATACGTATTTATTTTTTTGATACCTCTATCAAGAGTTATTTTAGGTGCTCATTATCCTACTGATGTTATAGGAGGAGTATTATTAGGACTTATTTCAATAGATATTGGAAAAATATATTATTTAAAATTATATAAATTTGTTACCAAATTAAAAGGAAAATTTTATGAAAGTAAATAAAGATTATATATATGCAATTTTTTTAGTTATAATTCATTTTATTCTCTGGTACTATTTTGCGTATGTAAAATTTGCAAATCAAAGTGTAAAAGATTATAAATATATATTAGGTTTGCCAGAATGGTTTTTTTACAGCACTATAGTAACAAGTATTTTTGTAATTTTGTTACTTATTATATTTTGTCATATTATTTTTAAAAATGATAATGTGAAAGATGAAGAAGGAGAAGACTGTGATTAATCATATAAATATAAAAATTTTACTATTATTAATGATTATTTTTTTAACAATAGTTTTTTGCCCTTTAATTTTTAATCTTTTAAATAAAACTAAAATAAAAAGTTCATTTTTGGAAAAATATTATTTAGCTGATAGGAATATTTCAGGATTAGTTTTGGCTATAACATTAATGTCAACTTATGGGTCAGCATCGACATTTCTTTCTGGGCCTGGAATGGCTTATAGATTGGGATTAGGATGGGTTTTATTAGCAGTAATTCAAGTTACGGCTGGATATTTTGTTTTGTTAGTTTTAGCCAAAAAATTTAAAAAAGAGGCAAAAAAAATAAATGCAATAACTATTACAGATTATTTAAAATATAGATATAATTCAAAAAAGTTAGCTTATGTTTCCACATTTTCAATGCTTTTATTTTTAATAACATCTATGTCTGGGCAATGGATAGGAGCAGGAAAACTTTTATCATCATTATTAAATATTGATTATAAATTTTGTATATTAATATTTTCTGTTTTAATATTCTTATGTGTATTTTTTGGTGGTTTAAAAAACATTTTAATTACTGACATGATACAAGGACTTATAATGATTTTTTCTACTATTATACTATTAATTTTTATTTTAAATTTTGGTGGTGGTATCAATAATATAATGGATAGTTTATACCAACAAAATGAAAATTTATTAACCCCATATGGATCTAATGGAAGCCTTACGGCAACATATGTATCATCATTTTGGGTTTTGGTAGGTGTAGGATTAATAGGAATACCTCATGTCGCTATAAATTCTATGTTGTATAAAAATAAAAAAAGTTTAAAACAGTCTATTTTGATAGGTACTGTAGTAATATTTATTGTTATGTTCGGAGTTCATTTTATAGGGGTTTTAGCAAGAGGCATATTTTCAGATATAAAAGATTTTGATTCTGTAATACCTATTATTTCTCTTAGAATTCTTCCGTGGTATCTAGCAGCAATTGTATTATCAGCACCGATGGCTGCAATAGTTACTACTGTAAATGCACAATTTTTACTTATTTCGTCAAGTTTTACTAAGGATATAATACAAAGTATAAATTATTTTAAACAAAAAATTAAAGATAATAAAATTCGTTATGTAATATATATATCAAATTTAATTATTATTTTATTAGCAATAATGATTAGTTTAAGACCAACATCATTAATAGTAGAAATTAATTTATTTGCATTTGGGGGATTAGAAGCTACTTTCTTGTGGCCTATACTTTTAGGATTATTTTGGAGTAAAGCAGAAAAAAATGGTGCGTTTTTATCAATTATATCAGGTTTAATATCTTATATTTATTTTAAAAAAATATCTAAAATAACATATATAGAGCCTGTTGTAATATCACTTTTAATTTCACTTATTATTTTTGTATTAGTGTCAAGTATTATATATAAAAAACAAACAAGGAGAATAAAATGAAAAAAGTTAAAGTAACAAATGTAAATTCAAAAAAATTTAAAGTTAATAGTGTTTTAACAATAGGAAAAGTGTATGATGTTATAAATGAAACAGATGATTATATTTTTATAAGAGATAATTCAGGTAAGATAGGAGGATTTTATAAAAATTATTTTGAAGAAGTAAAATAATTAGGAGGAATTATGAATAAAAAATTTAAAGAAATATTTGTTTGGATAATATTAATAGTAATTTCACCAATATTTTTATTCCTATTTACTAATATTGGGAATATTGTGGCAAATAAAAATAATAAAAATGTGACAGAAAATAAAAAAGAAATTTACCAAGAAATACCAAAAGAAAGTAAAAAAAATTCTAATCTTCCATCACCTGATGAAAGCAAAGAAAAGGTAGAAAATAAAAATGAAGTTAAAAATGATGTAAATGAAGAAGTTAAAAAGCAAGATAATGGAAAATTGGAAAAAGATAAAGAAATACAATATACTATAAAATCAGGAGATACTTTATATTCTATATCTCAAGAACACTATGGAAATGATAATATTCAGAAAGGTATAGATTTAATAAAAAAATCAAATGAATTAGAAAATGATAATTTACATGCAGGAGAAATCATTAAAATACCCAAATTAGATTAATAACTTATGAGTGTTATAAATGATGAAATTTACATTTAATTTATGATGCTCATTATTTTATATTTATAAGATATTAAATAAAATGATAAATTTTTTAGAGGAGAGAAAATGACAGAAAGTAAAAAAATTTATTGTTCATTTTGCGGAAAAGACTCTAGTGAAGTTTTTAAGATAATAGCAGGAAATAATGTATATATATGTGATGAATGTGTAGAATTTTGCAAAGAGATGATAGATGAACAAAAACATTTAGATGAAGAAAAAGAAGTTAAAAATTTTAATTTACTAACACCACAGCAAATTTCAGATAAATTAGATGAATATGTAATTAGTCAAAAACACGCTAAGAGAGCTGTATCTGTTGCGGTTTATAACCATTACAAAAGAATAATGTTTGGTAAACAAAATGATGAATTGGAAATACAAAAGAGTAACATAGCTTTAATAGGAAGTACAGGATCAGGGAAAACATTAATAGCTCAAACTCTTGCTAAAATACTAGATGTTCCATTTGCTATATCCGATGCTACTACTCTTACAGAAGCAGGGTATGTAGGTGAAGATGTAGAGAATATACTTTTAAGACTCATACAAAATGCAAATTATGATATTAAAAGAGCGGAAAAAGGAATAATTTATATAGATGAGATAGACAAAATAGCAAAAAAAGGAGAAAATGTTTCTATAACTAGAGATGTATCTGGAGAAGGAGTTCAACAAGCATTATTGAAAATTCTAGAAGGTACAGTAGCTAGTGTTCCTCCTAAAGGAGGAAGGAAACATCCAAATGAAGAAACAATAAAAATAAATACTAAAAATATTTTATTTATAGTAGGAGGAGCATTTTCTGGTATAGAAGAAATAATTAAAAGAAGATTGGGAAGCAAAATTATAGGATTTTCTCAAGCAGAAACAGATATAGCAGGAAGTAGTGATAATAATGAAAATATTATTTCTCAAGTAAGACAAGAGGATTTAATAAAATATGGTATTATTCCTGAATTTATAGGAAGAGTTCCGATAATATGTTCTCTTAACGAACTTAAAGAGAAAGATTTAGTTAAAATCTTAACAGAACCAAAAAATTCTATTGTAAAACAGTATAAATATTTATTTAGTTTAGATAATGTAGATTTAGAAATCAAACCAGATGCATTGGTAGAAATATCAAAAGAATCTATTAAAAGAGGTACAGGAGCAAGAGGTTTACGATCAATAATAGAAGAACTTTTACAAGATGTTATGTTTGAAATTCCTAGCAATTCTAAAGTAAAAAAATGTGAAATTACTAAAGAAAACATCTTGAATAAAACTAAACCTAAATTGTATTAAGGAGAATTATTTTGAAAAAATATTACTTACTGGAAGATAAAGGGGTATATGTTCCAGGCAAAACATATTCTATAAACATAAAAGATAGTGTATTTTTAAAAAATTTTAATAAAGTAAAATTTGATAAGTTAGAAATTTTTATAACTAGTGATAGAAATCAAATTGAAGATTTTGATGATAAAGATATTTCGAAAGAAAATATTTATGATAAGAATGGTTTTAATAAATTATTTGGTTTTTATGGTGAGTTAAAAATAGATGAAAAAACAAAATCATATTATTTTAGTTGTAAAGGTATTGCAGAAATAATTAATATACTTTACGTAGAAAATAATGATATAAATGTGCATATAGTAGAGATGCAGATGCACAATAAAAATTTTAATCAACAAAAAATATTTACTAAAATAAAAGGATTGTTGGATGAGTATATTAGATTAGAAAATATAAATATTAACTTAGAAAGTAAAAATGATTTAAATAGTTTTATAAATTATAATTTAGAAATATTATTTTTAAATCCATTAGTAATAAAAAAAATTCTTTACTTTTCTGATTTAAAAGAAAAAGCAGAATATACTATTATGACATTGGAAACTTTAATAAACATGAAAAAATATGGCGAAAAAATAAGAAATAAGGTAAAAATTAATTTGGATAATCAGCAAAAAGAATATTTTTTAAGAGAAGAAATTAAAGTAATTCAAGAAGAACTCGATGAAATTAATCCCGAAACCAGTGAAATAAAAAAACTGGAAAATATCATAAAAAAAATAAAAATTTCTGATGATGATAAAAAAATAGTATTTAATGAAATTAAAAGATTACAAAGTACACCAGTAATGTCTCCAGAATATTCTATAATAAGAACTTATTTAGAAACAATTATAGCACTACCATGGGAAAAAGAAACAACAGATGATGTATCATTTGATATCTTTGAAAAAAATTTTAGAAAAACTCATTATGGATTAGAAGATGTTAAAGAAAGAATTATAGAATTTCTTGCTGTAAAAAAATTAAATCCGGCTATAAAATCTCCTATTATTTGTTTGGTAGGTCCTCCTGGAGTTGGGAAAAGTTCACTTGCTAAATCTATAGCTACTTCAATTAATAGAAAGTTTATTAGAATATCATTAGGAGGAGTAAAAGATGAATCAGAGATTAGAGGCCACAGAAGAACATATGTAGGTGCAATGCCCGGTAAATTTATTCAGTCATTAAAAAAAGTAAAAGTAAAAAACCCATTAATTTTACTTGATGAGATAGATAAAATGGAATCAGGATATAGGGGAGATCCCGCTTCTGCTATGTTAGAAATAACGGATCCAGAACAAAACAAAGAGTTTGTGGATCATTATTTAGATATTCCTTTTGATTTATCTAAAATATTATTTATAGCTACTGCAAATAATTTAGCAGATATACCGGCTCCATTAAGAGATAGAATGGAAATTATAAGATTGTCTTCTTATACAATTAAAGAAAAAGAAAATATTGCAAAAGAATATTTGATAAAAAAACAAATTGAAGAAAATGGTTTAAATAAGGAACAAATTTCATTTACAAGTAATGCAATATTAAAAATAATAACAGGATATACATATGAAGCAGGAGTTCGCGACTTAGAAAGAAAAATTGCAACGATATGTAGAAAAGTTGCTATTAAAATTTTAAAAGGTGAAAAAAAGATAAAAGTAACTTTATCTAATATAACGGAATTATTAGGAAATTCTAAATTTGATTTGAAAACAAAAAATAAAAAATCACAGATAGGTGTTGTGAATGGATTAGCATATACTTCTTTAGGAGGAGATATTTTAGAAATAGAAACCGTTATTTCTGCAGGAAGTGGGAAATTAATATTAACAGGGAAATTGGGAGATGTAATGAAGGAGTCAGCACAAGCTTCATTATCATATATAAGGTCTAATTCTAAAATTTTAAAAGTAGATAATTATGATTTTAACAAAATAGATATTCATCTTCATGTTCCTGAAGGTGCTATTCCAAAAGATGGTCCTTCTGCTGGTATCACAATATTAATATCTATTTTGTCAACATTAAAAAATAAAGCTGTTGATTCTAATATAGCTATGACAGGAGAAATAACCCTACATGGTAAAATTATTCCTATAGGTGGAGTTAAAGAAAAGCTATATAGTGCTGAAAAAATGGGCATTAAAGAGGTAATTTTACCTTATAAAAATAAGATTGATATTAATGAAATTTCAAAAGATGTATTAAAAAATTTAAAACTTGATTTTGTAAGTGATGTAAAAGAAGTTTTAAATATAATTTTTAAGGAATAAATATGGAAAATATAAATATAAATAATGTAGATTTAATTATAAGTGCGGTTGCAAAAGAGCAATATCCTGTTCATGATTTAAAAGAGATTGCTATGTGTGGAAGATCAAATGTAGGAAAATCTTCATTTATTAATTCTATTTTAAGTAGAAATAATATAGCAAGAGTATCTTCTAAACCAGGAAAAACAAAAACTATCAATTTTTTTAATATTGATAATAAAAAAGTTTTAGTAGATATTCCAGGATATGGATATGCTAAAGTTTCTAAAAATATTAGAGAAAAACTATATGATATGATTGTAGAATATTTTATTAATAGTAAAAATTTAGCTTGTGTATTTCATCTTTTAGATTCAAGACATAAGCCTTCTGAAGAAGATATTATGATGAACGAATTTTTAAATTATTATAAGATTCCTTTTTATGTAATATTAACTAAAACAGATAAAATATCAAAAAATGAATTGTCTAAAAATCAAAAAAAAATAGAGAATTTATTAGATTTATCATTTAATTTAGGAATTATTTCTTATTCAATAATTTCTAAAAAAAATAAAAATTTTATACTTGATAAAATTATAAATATTTAGAATTTAAGTAATTTAGAGGTATATATGATTTATGGAATCGGAGTAGATATAGAAAATATTAAAAAATTTTATGACTTTCTAAATAAAGAAAATTATATAAAAAAAATTTATACAAAATATGAGATAAATGAGTTAAATAAAATAAAAAATAAAAGAAGAAAAGCAGAGTTTTTAGCTAGTAGATATGCAGCGAAAGAAGCAATGAGTAAAGCATTGGGTGTAGGTATTTCTAATGAATTTTCTTTTAAAGATATTGAGGTAGTAAAAAATATATTAGGAAAGCCTGAAGTAAAATATAAAAATTTTAATGTTCATATAAGTATAAGTCATACAAAGGAAATAGTAACAGTATTTATTGTAGTAGAAAATTATAATAGAAAAGGTGAAAAAATTGATAAGTGATAGACCTACATACATAAGAATAGATTTAGACAATATATTAGAAAATTACAAAAATATACAGAAAAAAAGTGGGAATAAAAAGGTTTTAGCTGTAGTAAAGTCAGATGCTTATGGATTAGGTGCAAAAATAATTGCAGAATATTTGTATGAAAATGGAGTTAATTATTTTGCAGTTGCTACATTAGAAGAAGCAATTGAATTAAGAACTGTTGTTCCAAAATCTTTAATTTTGGTATTAGGAATAATAAATATTAAAAACATAAATCATGCTATTGTTAATAATATATCTATAACTTGTCCATCTGTAAATTGGCTAGTTAGTGCAATAAGCGAAGTGAAAAATTCAAATGGAACCTTAAAAATTCATTTAAAAATTGACTCTGGAATGTCTAGAATAGGCATAATAAATGAAAGAGAAGCAAAAGTTATCAATGATTTAATTTGTAAGAATAACAATATATATTTAGAGGGTATATTTACACATTTATCAAATGCTGATGGTATAGATAGCTTTTATGATAACTATCAATATAAAAAATTTTTAAATATTAAATCTTTTATAAAAAAAATCCCTGAATATACACATATTGAAAATTCAGCAGCTATATTAAAAAGAACAATAAACAATAAAGAAATAAATATTTGTAGAGCTGGGATAGCAATATTCGGACAATATCCTAGTAATATAGTTAAAGAAAAAACTGATGTAGTATTAAAAAATGTTTCATCTTTAGTAAGTGAAGTAGTTCATGTAAAAAAAGTTCCTAATAATACCTATGTTGGATATGGCTGTAAATATAAGACTGATGATAATGAATATATAGCCACAGTTCCGATTGGTTACAGAGATGGTGTATTGAGAAGAGCATCAGGATTTAGTGTTTCGATTAATAATAAATTTTATAAAATTATAGGTAATATTTGTATGGATCAACTAATGATAAAATGTGACAAAGATGTAAAAGTAGGAGATAAAGTATTATTTTTTGGTGAGTATGGTGATCAAAAAATTAATATGTTTGATTTTGCAGAATTTCAAAATACTATATCATATGAAATATTATGTATTATAGGATCTAGAGTGCCAAGAAAGTATTTTATAAATGATAAAGAAGTAAAATTTTAATTAAATTATTTTTATTTAATAATATAAATTTACATAAAAATATAATATACTATTTAAATTATATTTTTTAAAAGGTATAATTGTTATATATAATTATCATTATGATATTTTTGTTAGATTAAATAAATTGTAAAAATTATTGTTGTTTATGTTATAAATATTTTTAGAAATTTGGGGTTATTATATTATCATTATTAGATAATAAGGAGAAAATTATGAAAAATAAAAGAAATATAAAATATTTACCGAGCATTGATGCATTAAGGGCATTAGCTGTTATATCGGTAATTATATATCATATAAATCCACTGATATTACCTGGTGGTTTTTTGGGGGTAGATTTATTTTTTGTAATATCTGGTTATTTGATTACATCATTATTAATAAATGAATATGAAAAAACAGGTAAAATTAATTTAATAAAATTTTATATAAGAAGAGCTAGAAGACTTTTACCAGCGTTATATTTTATGATAACATTTGTTTTAATATTTATGGTTATCTTTAATAAATTTTTATTAGAAAAAACTTATTTAGACTCTTTATTTGGTTATTTTTACTTAAGTAATTGGTGGTATATTTTTCATAAAATAAATTATTTTGATAAGTTTTCATTGTCAACTCCTTTTAAACATTTATGGTCATTGGCGATAGAAGAACAATATTATTTATTATTTCCTATAATATTTTTATTATTCAATAAAATTTCTACTTTTTTTAAAAAAAATAATATATTAAAATATTTTATTTTAATACTAATTTTATTATCAATATTTTTACATATATATCTGTTAGATTTCAAAAATGTTAATAGAGTATATTTTGGTACTGATACAAGAATATTTTCAATATTAATAGGGGCTTTATTTGCAGTTTCTATTCCAATAAAAAAATTATATGAAAAGATAAATAGAAGAAAAAGCTTAAAATTCACTATAATGTCATTATTATTGCTGATTTCGTTATTGTCTATAATGATATTTGTTAATGAATATAGCAGATTACTCTATCCTTATGGATTTGTTTTATTTTCAGTTTTATCTTCTTTATTGTTTATTTTTGTATCTCATCAAAATACTATAATTTCAAGATTATTTTCTTTTAAACCATTAGTATATATAGGAAAAATTTCTTATAGTATGTACTTGTGGCATTTTCCTATAATTATTTTAGTAACATCATTAACTGAATATAATTCACTTGATAATTTACATATAATCATTACATTAATTTTAATAATAGCCATGTCTTGTTTTAGTTATTATTTTATAGAAAAACCCATAAGAGATAAAAGTTTTATTTTTTATATTAAAGATGCTTTTTTAAAATTGAAAAATCTATCACCAAAAAGAAAAAAAATAATAATAGTATCTACAACTATTTTAAGTTTTTTGTTTTTGATGGGAATTTTCGGGAAATCTATACCGATATTATCTACATCATTAGTTAATAATTATAAAATAGAATTAGCAAATGAATATAAGACAGATAATAATAAAGAAAATAAAGAAATATCTAATGATGATTCTAATGTTAATGAATACAATAAAATGCTTTTAATTGGAGATTCTTTGGCCATTAATATTGGAGAAGAGATGACAAATAGATTTAATGGTATTACAGTAGATGGTAAGGTGAGTCGACAAGCATATGAAGCTGTTGATTTATTAGGGAATTATGAAAATTATAATACAAAAAATTCGGCTATAATTTATGTTTTAGGAACAAACGGAGTACTAACAGAAGAAAATATAAAAAATTTGATAGAACCATTTCAAAATGCAGATATATATTTTGTAAATGTTAAAGTTCCAAGAGTTTGGGAAACTAATAATAATAAGTTATTGGAAAATTCTAAAGAAAAATACAGTAATATAACTGTTATTGATTGGTACTCTCTTGCAAAAGATCATCCAGAATACTTTAGTAATGATAATGTTCATTTGAAAGAAAATGGAGTTATAGCAATGGTTGATTTGATTCAAGATAATTTAAAATATGATGTTAAAATAGATATCTAGATATTTTATATTTAATAAAGGTAAACATGCTAAAAGTTTACCTTTATTTTATTATCGAATTTATAAAAATATAGTTTTACTTGTTAGAAAATAAAAAAAAATGTATAATAAATTAATGTAAAAAATAATAAAATTAGGAGTTAAGATGAAAAATATACAAACACCTCATATAAAACCAGAAGGAGTAGAAATAGCAGAAACTATATTATTACCTGGAGATCCTCTTAGAGCAAAATTTATTGCTGATAATTTCTTAGAAAATTCTGTTTGTTTTAACAAAGTAAGGGGAATGCTAGGATATACTGGTACATTTAAAGGTAAAAAAATATCAGTTATGGGTACAGGTATGGGCCCAGGAAGTATAGGTATATATTCATATGAATTAATAAAATTTTTTGGTGTTAAGAATCTTATACGCAT
This sequence comes from Gemelliphila asaccharolytica, assembly GCF_001553005.1. GTDB lineage: Bacteria > Bacillota > Bacilli > Staphylococcales > Gemellaceae > Gemelliphila > Gemelliphila asaccharolytica. The sequence goes on from NZ_KQ959874.1 coordinate 101,440, forward strand.
TGGAACATGTGGATCGCTTCAAAGAGATGTTAATATTTATGATGTAATATTAGCGATGGCTTCATCTACTGATACAAATTACATGCATCAATATAATTTGCCTGGTCAGTTAAGTTTACATGCTTCATATGATTTATTATCAAAATCACATGAAATAGCAAAAGAGAAAAATATAAATGTTCACGTAGGTAATATACTAAGCACAGATATATTTTATAGTGCAGATAAAAAATCAATAGATAATTGGAAAAAAATGGGAATATTAGCTGTAGAAATGGAAAGTGTAGCATTATATGCTAATGCTATTGCATTAGGAGCAAATGCTTTGACTATATTAACAGTTAGTGATTCACTAATTACTGGAGAAGAAACTACACCTGAGGAAAGACAAACTGCATTTACAAAAATGGTAGAGATAGCAATGGAGCTAGCATAAGTATAAATTAATATCAGTTAGAAAGGTATAAAAATGAAATTTGAAGAAAATTATGAAAAATGGTTAACAAGTAAACTTTTAAAAAAAGGAGAACTTGAAGAATTAACATTAATAAAAGACAATAAAAAAGAAATTGAAGATAGATTTTATAGAGAATTGGAATTTGGGACTGCTGGACTTAGAGGAAAAATGGGAATGGGAACCAATAGAATGAATAGATTTGTGATTTCAAGGGTTTCTAATGCATTAGCTAAAACAATAATTGAAAGTGGAAAAAAAGAAAAAGGAATTGTTATTGCATATGATTCTAGAATTCATTCAAAAGAATTTGCTAAAATAGCAGCACTTGTTATGGCAAGTAATGGTATAAAAACTTATTTGTTTGAAAGCTTAAGACCTACTCCAGAATTATCTTTCGCTGTGAGATATTTAAATACAATAAGTGGTATAAATATAACAGCTAGTCATAATCCAAAAGAATATAATGGATATAAAGTTTATTGGGAAGAAGGCTCTCAAATAAAATCTAATATAAGTGATAAAGTTTTATCATATGTAAAAGATATGGATGTATTTTCAAATTATATTACAATTACGGAAGAAGAAGCTATTAGTAAAGGTTTGTTAGAATTTATAGGGAAAAATGTAGATGAAGCATTTTATAAAGAAGTATTGTTAAGAACTATAAATGATTCTAATATAGATAAAAATATTAATATTGTATACACTCCTTTAAATGGTGCTGGGTATATACCAGTTACAACAATATTAGACAGAAGAGGATTTAAAAATGTATATATAGTAGAAGAACAAAAAGAACCAGATGGTACATTTCCTACTTTAGAATATCCAAATCCTGAAAATATTGCTGCATTTGAATATAGTGAAAAATTAGCAAAAAAAGTAGATGCTGATGTTATTTTAGCTACTGATCCTGATTGTGATAGATTAGCTGTAGAAGTAATTCATGAAAATAAAATAGTTCCTATAAATGGTAATCAAACAGGAGCAATATTAGTAAAATACATTCTTGATAATTTATCTAAATCAGAAGAAAAAATTACTAAACCATATATTGTTAAATCAATAGTCACATCAAAAATGATTGAGCCTCTATGTAAAGAATATGGAATAGAAGTAATTGATGTGCTTACAGGGTTTAAAAATATAGCTGAAGTAGTAAATAAATATGAAAAAACTAAAGAGAAATATTATGTAATGGGATATGAAGAAAGTATAGGATATAATGTAGGAACATTTTTAAGAGATAAAGATGGAGTAACAATATCTATGCTTTTGGTTGAGATAGTAGCTTATTACAAAAATATGGGTAAAACTTTAATAGATGTACTAGAAGATTTTTACAAAAAATATGGATATTATTCTGATAAAACTATTTCAATAACATATGAAGGGATAGAAGGTGCAAAAAAAATATCTAGAATAATGGAAAAAATTAGAGACGTTTACCCTAAAAAAATAGGTAAATCTAAAATCAAAATGATAACAGATTACTTGGAATCAAAAGAAATTTATATCGATTCAAAAAAAGAGAAAAATATAGATATTGAAAAAACAAATGCTATAAGATTTACTTATTCAGATGAAACTTGGTATACACTTAGACCAAGTGGAACAGAACCTAAGATAAAATTATATATATATACAAAAGGTGAAAATAAAGAAGAAACTTTAGAAAAAATATGTTTAGTAGAAAAAGAAATAATGAGTATATTTAAAGACATTTAATAAGTATATATAAAAGGAAAAAAATGAGGGTATTATGAATGTAGATAAAACAAAAGTAATAGGTAATTACACAATTTATAAAAAAAATATGAATAGACATAATACATTATTTGGTGGATATATTTTATTTTGGTTAGATGAAATAATGGGTATGACTGCAAGAAAATATTCTGAATTATTTTTTGTAACGGCAAGTATTGATACTTACCAATTTATTGACAAGGTTTGTGAAAATGAATTTTTAAAAATAAAATCATATGTATCAAGTGTTGGTAAAAAAAGTATAGAGATTTTTGCAGAAGTAACAGCTTATAATGGAGAAACAAGACATGAAAGACTTGTAGGGACAGCATTTTCTACTTTTTCTTTAAGAAAGGATCAAGTATTAAAACATAAATTAGAAGAAATTGAGTATAATACAGAAATTGAAAAATTTGTTCATTTTTCACACGAAGAAAGAAAAAATTATAAAATAACAAATAGAGAATTTTCTAAAGAATATTTAAAAAAATATAATCAATATTATGGAGCATAAAAAATGAAATATGAAAAAATGTTAGATAGATTTATAAAATATGTAAAATTTGAGACAAGATCTGACGAAACTCAATTTACTATACCTTCTACAATGCAGCAAAAAGATTTTTTAAAAATGTTAAAACTTGATTTAGAAGAGATAGGCTTAAAAGATGTTTACTTAAATGATAAAAACTGTTTTTTGACAGCTACTTTACCTTCTAATTCAAATAAAAAATTTGACAAAATAGGCTTTATATCACATGTAGATACTGCAGATTTTAATGCTAAAGGTGTTTCACCAAAAGTAATAAAAAACTATAAATGTGAAGATATTATTTTAAATGAAGAAAAAAATATAAAAATGACTGTAGATAAATTTCCTAATTTAAAAAAATATGAAAATTTAACATTAATAACTACTGATGGTACTACACTTTTAGGAGCAGATGATAAAGCAGGGATATGCGAGATTATAGAAGCAATAAAATACTTGATAGATAATCCGGAAATAGAACATGGAGAGGTAAAAATAGCCTTTGGTCCAGATGAAGAAATAGGAAGAGGTGCAGATAATTTTGACGCTAAAACTTTCAATACAGATTATGCATACACAATAGATGGTGGTGCATTAGGAGAATTACAGTATGAAAGTTTTAACGCTGCTCAGATAACTTATAAAATAACTGGAATAAGTGTTCATCCTGGAACAGCAAAAAATCAAATGAAAAATGCCAATATGATAGCTGTAGAATTAGCATCATTATTTCCAAAAAAAGAAGTTCCAGAACATACTTCAGGATACGAAGGATTTTATTTTTTGGTAAATATAGATTCCAGAATAGAAGAGGCTAATTTAACTTATATTATAAGAGATTTTGATAAAGAAAATTTTGAAAAAAGAAAATTATTTTGTATAAATTTAGCTAAAATAATAAATAAAAAATATGGTGATGTAGTCGAATATAATATTTTTGATCAATATTATAATATGAAAGAAATAATACAAAAAGATAAAAGATGTGTTGAACAGGCGAAAATAGCTATGAAAAATGTAGGAATTACACCGAAGATTATACCAATTAGAGGCGGGACAGATGGTTCAAAAATTTCTTATATGGGAATACCCACACCTAATATATTTGTAGGTGGTGAAAATTTTCATGGACAATATGAATTTTGTTGTTTGGAACATATGAAGAAGGTATCTGATATAATAGTTGAAATAATTAAAATAAGTGATAAGTAGTTATAAATATAAATTTATTGTTTTGTATATAAAACACACAATAAATAAAAAAAACAAGGAGAATTTTAATGTCTATTAAATATAGAGAAAATATTAGAAATATTGCAATAATTGCCCATGTCGATCATGGTAAAACAACGTTGGTAGATGAATTATTAAAACAGTCAGGAATATTCCGTTCAAATGAACATATTGAAGAAAGAGCAATGGACTCAAATGATTTAGAAAGAGAACGTGGAATAACTATATTGGCTAAAAATACGGCTATAAATTATAAAGGTAAAAGAATAAATATACTTGACACTCCGGGGCATGCAGATTTTGGAGGAGAAGTTGAAAGAATAATGAAGATGGTGGATGGAGTTTTATTGGTTGTTGATGCATATGAAGGAACTATGCCACAGACTAGATTTGTTTTGAAAAAAGCTTTGGAACAGAATCTAAATCCAATAGTTGTAGTTAATAAAATTGATAAAGATTCTGCACGTCCAAAACAAGTAGTTGATGAAGTTATAGATTTATTTATTGAATTAGGCGCTAATGACGAACAGTTAGAATTTCCTGTAGTATATACTTCAGCAGTTAATGGAACAGCATCATTAGAAAGTGACCCAAAATGTCAAGAAGAAAATATGAAGTGTTTGTATGATACAATATTGGATTATGTTCCAGCACCAATAGATAATTCTAACGAACCACTACAATTTCAAGTTGCTTTATTAGATTATAATGAATATGTTGGAAGAATAGGTATAGGAAGAATTTTTAGAGGGAAAATGTCAGTTGGAGATTCCGTTTCTTTAACTAAGCTTAATGGAGAAATAAAAACTTTTAGAGTAACAAAAATTTTCGGCTTCTTTGGTTTGAAAAGAGAAGAGATACAAACAGCTTATTCTGGAGATATTGTCGCTGTTAGTGGAATGGATGATATAAATGTAGGTGAAACTGTCTGTCCTTCTGACAATATTGATCCATTACCAGTACTTCACATTGATGAACCTACATTACAGATGACATTTTTAGTAAACAATTCTCCATTCGCTGGTAAAGAAGGAAAATGGGTAACTGCAAGTAAAATAGAAGATAGACTAATGCAACAATTAGAAACAGATGTTTCTCTTAAGGTTGAACAATCATCTGCAGATTCATGGATAGTTAGTGGTAGAGGAGAGTTACATTTATCAATATTAATAGAAAACATGAGAAGGGAAGGATTTGAGCTCCAAGTATCAAAACCACAAGTTATTGTAAAACAAATAGAAGGTAATTTATGTGAGCCAATAGAATTAGTACAAATTGATACTCCAGATAACACAGTAGGAGCCGTTATAGAATCTATAGGTCAGAGAAAAGGTGACATGATAGATATGCAAGCTAATGGGAATGGACAAACTAGACTTACATTTAACGTTCCAGCAAGGGGACTAATAGGATATAGAACAGAATTCATGTCTATAACAAAAGGTTATGGAATTTTAAATCATACTTTTGATTCATATAAACCTCTTCAAAAAGGAAAAATAGGAGGAAGAAGGAATGGAGTACTGGTAGCACTTGAAAATGGACAAGCTACAGCTTATTCTATATCTAGTATAGAAGAAAGAGGTACGATATTTGTTGAGCCTGGTACTGATGTTTATGGTGGAATGATTGTAGGAGAAAATAATAGAGAAAACGATATTACAGTTAATATAACAAAAGCAAAAGCTCAAACAAACGTTCGTTCTTCAACTAAAGATCAAACAGTAACATTGAAAAAACCAAGAATAATGACTTTAGAAGAAAGTCTAGAATACTTAAATGATGATGAATACTTAGAAGTAACTCCTAATTCTATAAGACTTAGAAAAAAAGAATTAGACAAATCAATAAGAGAAAAAAATGCAAGAAAAGCTAAATATTCAGAAGAATAAAATAACGTAGAACAAGAGGTGTAATAATGTATGGATTAGGTTATGGTTTTTCATTTAATTATTTGATATATTTTATTATTCTTATGATAATTCCACTATATGCACAATACAAGGTTAAAGGAACATATAGTAGATATAAAAAAATTAAAAATAATTCGGGAATGACAGGAAAAGAAGTAGCAGAATTAATTTTGAAAGCAAATGGTATAGAAAATATAAAAATTGTTAAAGGAGATGTCGAACTATCTGATCATTATAATCCAAAAGATAATGTTGTAGTTTTATCTCCGGTAGTATATTCTCAATCTACAATTGCTTCAGTAGCTATTGCGGCACACGAAATAGGTCATGTAATACAAGATAAGATTGCAGATTATAAACCAATGAGGATTAGACATTCTTTAGTACCATTGGCTAACTTAGGAGGGAACTTATCTGTAGTATTGATAATGGTAGGTATGATGCTTACATATTTTATGTCTTTAGGTATAGGAATATCATTGGCATGGGCAGGTGTATTTCTTATGTTTTTTGCTGTGTTATTTCAAATAGTAACTTTACCTGTTGAAATAGATGCATCAAATAGGGCTTTAAACCAAATTAAAGATTTAAATATAGTTAATGAGCAAGAAAAAAGACATTGTAAAAAGGTCTTAACAGCAGCAGCATTTACATATCTGGCAGCAGCAGTAGTTGCTTTAATGGAACTTGTTAGATTTATATTAATAATTATAAATATGTCAAATAATAGAGATTAAAAATATTTTAACATTAAAGGGTTTATAGTAAATTTAATTTATCATAATATTTTTGTTATATATTTTGTTTTGCTAATTTAATTTTATCTCACAGTAAAATTTTCACAAATTATCTAAAATTAATAATAAATAATGGTAAATAAATTTTAATAAATCTCCTAAATTGAAAAAAAAATTAAAAAAACTATCTAATGAAAAATTATTTTTTAGGTAGTTTTTTTGTTTTATAATATAAAGGGGACAATTAAATCTCCGATAACGTCTTAGAAAGGTAACTAGTTTAAAAATAAAAAATAAATATCATAGAAAATAGCAACTTATATAATTAATTAAAATCTATTTTCAAAAAAAATCTTTATAAAGGTGATTCAAATAGATTTAATATGGTTTTATAAATTATTGTGATTTTTAGGGATTTTATAGTATAATTAAGTAAAGTTTTTAAATCTTTATATGAGGTATTTTATGGAAAAAAATAAATTAGGAAATGTAGAAATAAAACCAGAAGCATTAGCTGTTATTGTAAGCATTGCTACTAAAGAAATAGAGGGTGTTTCTAAATTGGTAGGAAATTTAAAAAATTCTACTTTGGAAAAAATAGGCAAAAAAGAATATACAAAGGGAATAAAACTGTTTTTAGAAGATGATGAATTATATGTTGAAATTTCATGTACTGTTAAAAGTGGATATACAATTTCTAAAATAGCAACAAAAATACAATCTAATGTAAGAAATTCAATTTATAATATGACAGATATTGTAGTAAAATCTATAAATGTAAATATTATAGGAATAGATTACTAGGAGTTTTATAAATGAAAAATAAAAGTGAGATAAGAGAAAAAGTTTTTAAAATATTATTTCAGTTAGAGAATAAAGATTTATATTTAAATGATCTATCTGAATTAGATAATGATATTTTTTCTGATGATATCATTATAGAAACTTTAAAAGATATTAAAAATAATTTAAAAGAAGTAGATTTAATAATTAATAAAAATTTGAGAGAATGGACATTGAGTAGGTTGTCAAAAATGGATAGACAAATTTTAAGGATAGCTACGTATGAAATATTATTTACAGATATACCATATAAAGTATCAATAAATGAAGCATTGGAGATTTCTAAAAAATATAGTGAAAAAGATGATAGTTATAAATTTATAAATGGAGTTCTAAGAGGAGTGTTACAAAATACATAATATGTTAGATGAAAAAAAAGTTTATTTAACGGTTTCATCATTAAATAAATATTTACAAAGAAAATATGTTAATGATCCATATTTGAAAGAGATATATTTAAAAGGGGAAGTTTCTAATTTTAAATTACATTCTAGTGGAATATTATATTTTACTATAAAAGATGGTAACTCCAAAATTGATGCGATTAAATTTGATTACGATAAAAATGATTTTAAAGATGGAGATAGTGTACTTGTAAAAGGAGAAATAAATTTCTATTTTCCAAAAGGAGAACATACTTTTATTGTTTATGAAATAAAAAAAGATAATATAGGAGAACTATATAAAAAATTTATAAAATTAAAAAATAAATTAGAAAATGAAGGCTTATTTTCTATCGAAAACAAAAAAAAATTAAAAAAGATAAATAATAATATAGGAATTATATCATCATCAACGGGTGCCGCACTACAAGATATAAAAAGGACTATATATAGGAGATTTCCTATGGCAAATATTAAGTTGTATTCTTGTTTGGTACAAGGAAATAATTCTTCTATTGATATTGTAAAAAAAATAAAAGAAGCCTCAAATGATAAAAATGATGTGATAATAATAGCTAGAGGTGGAGGCAGTATAGAGGATTTATGGAGTTTTAATGAAGAAATTGTAGTGAAAGAGATTTTCAATTGTAAAATTCCAGTTGTAACAGGAATAGGGCATGAAAATGATATTACATTATCTGATTATGTAGCAGATATTAGAGCATCTACGCCTACTGCAGCAGCAGAAATAGTCACGCCTATAACTTTAGAAGAGCTTATAAGAATTATTGATTATAAGTATGAACAAATGACGTCTAATATAATTAAATTTTTTTCAAATAAGAAAAAATGTGTTAATAATTTATTAAATATTTATAAAATAAAAACATTAGATAATATTTTATTTAATTATGATGTAAAATTAAATAATAGAAAAGATAAATTAAATTTAGTAATGGATACTTTAATATACAGTAGAAAGGCTCTAGTAGATAATAATAAATTTTTATTAGTAAACAAAAACATATTAAGCAATAAAAAAAATAAACTTGTAATATTAAATAAATTTTTGGAAAATAATTATCCAATTAACATATTGAAAAAAGGATATATAATAGCAGAAAATATTAAAAATGAAAAAATAATTTCGATAGATAACGTTTTTATAGATGATAATATTAAATTATATCTAAGTGATGGTGAAATTCAAGTTAATGTAAAAAAAATAATAAGAAAAAGAGGAAAAGATGTCTAAAGAAAGTTTTGAAGATTTTTTATCAAAATTAGAAGATATAGTTGCTAACTTAGAGAACGACAATATTTCTTTAAATGATGCAATAAATCAGTATAAAGAAGGAGTTAATATAATTAAAAAATGTAATAAAATAATTAAAAATGCAGAAGAACAAGTAGAAAATTTAAAAAAGGAACTGGAAGATAATGAGTTACATTGATAAATTTATAGAAGAAAATAAAGAACAATTTAATTATTATGCAAAATCTAAAATAAATAAAATGAATATTCCTACCGAATTAAAAGAATCTATTTTATATTCATTAATAAGTAATGGAAAAAAAATAAGACCACTTATTTTTTTAATGATGTTAGATTATTATAAAATTGAATATAAAAAATATTATGATATTGCACTATCATTAGAATTGATTCATGTTTATTCATTGATACATGACGATTTACCTGCTATGGATAATGATAATTATAGATGGGGAAAATTAACAAATCATAAAAAATTTGGAGAAGATGTAGCAATATTATCAGGTGATGCAATGCAACCTCTAGCTTATGAATTAATAGTAAATAATGACTATGTTATGTGTTCTAATAAATTACAATTGGTAGATTTATTAGCAAGGTATTCTGGTTCGGAAGGCATGGTAGCTGGACAGATATATGATATAAAGGAATCTAACTATAAAATATCTTCTGATTATCTAAAAAATATGCATAAATTGAAAACAGGTAGACTTATAACGTTACCTTTTTTATTTTCTGCAATAGTATCTGATAATTTATGCGATTTAAAATTACTTAAAAGATTTGGTGAAGAGTTAGGAATAGCATATCAAATAAAAGATGACATTTTAGATTACTATGGAGAATTTAAAAAAATAGGAAAATTACCAAGTGATGAAAAAAAAATAACATATTTAAGTTTTTACGGAATAGAAAATTGTCAAAAAATGTTAATTGAGCATACTAACGAAGCAAAAAGAATATCAAAAAAATTAAATAATAATTTTTTATATCAATTATCAGAAATTTTATTAAAAAGAAATAGTTAGTAAAAAAACTTAAAAACAATATAGTAATTTTAGGAGGTTTATATGAATTTTTTTTCAAAATTAGGAAATGATTTGATTTTACCAAAAGATGTTCTTATTCAATCACAGGAAACAAAAAAAGTTAAAAATTCCATAAATGCCACAATAGGAATGGCTATGGAGGCTGGAAATACAATGTTTTTGCCTACTTTATCAAATATAATAAAAAAATTAAGTGTTGAAGAATATTTACCTTACGCTCCTACAACAGGATATGCAGAGTTAAGAAAATTATGGAAAGAAAAAATAATAAATCAAAATAATAATATAAATCATGATTATCTTTCCTTGCCTATAGCTACTACAGGTATTACACAAGGTATTGATATAGTAGCAAGTCTTTTTGCAGAGAAGAATACTGCAGTAATTTTACCTAATCTATATTGGCAAAATTATAAATTGATTTTTTCAATTAAAAGACAATCTACTATATATACATATAGCCAATTTAAAGAAGAAAAATTTTATTATGATAACATAGATAAAGTATTGAACGAAATAAAAGAAGAAAAAATTATTATATTATTAAACTTTCCTAATAACCCTACTGGATATACACCTTCTGAGTATGAGTTTGATAAATTAAAGGAAATTTTCAAAAAATTTCTTAAAAGAAATCCAGCTAAAAAATTAATTTTTATTTGTGATGATGCATATTTTAGTTTATTTTATGAAAAAAATAATAATTGTTCATCATTTAATAAATTTTCTGAATTAGCAGAATTTGATAATTGTTTGATAGTTAAGGTTGATGGTGTAACTAAAGAATTTTATGCATGGGGGTTAAGATTAGGATTCATTAGTTATTATTTAAAAAATGATAATATTAGAGATTTAATTTTAGAAAAAACTCAAGGATTTATTAGAAGTGTAAATTCTTCTGGTTCTGCTCTTTCTCAAAACGCTATAATTAAAGCGTTAAAAAATGAAAAAATATCACAAGAAATAGAAAATAATTATTCTATTTTAAATAATAGATATATATATTTAAAAGAACAAATAGAAAAAGAAAATCTTAAAAAATATTTAAAAATTTTACCATTTAATTCAGGATATTTTTTTACTATTTTATTACCAAAAAATATAAATGCAAATAGTTTTAGAATTAAACTTTTAGAGAATTATAAAATTGGGGTATATGCTATGGATGATAGACATATAAGAATTGCATTTTCTTGTCTAAGCATTAAAAATATAGAATATTTAGTAACTTCTTTAAAAGATTGCATAAAAAAATATTATTAATTTTATATTAAAGAATGAAAAAAAATTTATAATAAATGATTTTGTTTAAATATTAAAATAAAAAAGCTAACATTAAGTATCAATAAAGATTTTTTTAAAATTTTCTATTAAAGTTATATTTTTTAACAATTAAAATATGTTATTTGAAAAATATTTAATAAAACTGTATTAATATTATTGTATATAGAAAATGGAGAATGGAAAAATATGAATAAATTAAAAGTTGAAAAAATAGTTATGGATATGGTTGATGAAAATTGTTATATAGTTCATAATGAAATTAATGGAATAATAATAGATCCTGGATATGGATTTAAAAAAATAAAAAAAGAAGTAGAAAAATTAAATTTAAAGATAGTAGCTATTATGCTAACACATGCACATTTCGATCATATAGCATCTTTAGAAGAATGTAGAGAATACTTTAAGGTAGATGTTTATGCTTCTAAGGAAGAAAAAAACTGGTTAACTTCTCCAAAATTGAATTTATCTGATTTTTTTGGTATAAAAAAAGGAATTTCTACATATCTTCCAGAAAAAGAATATGAATATTATAAAGATTATGATATTCATGGAATTAAATTCAAGGTATTGCCAACACCAGGGCATTCGCCAGGAGGTGTATCATTAGATTTTGGAGATTTTATAATGGTAGGTGATACATTATTTAGAAGTGGTATAGGAAGATTTGATTTTGAAGGATCTAATTATTTTGATTTAAAAAATTCATTAAATAATGTTTTATTTAAATTAGATGGAAATAAAATAGTTTATCCAGGTCATGGCTATGAAACATATATAAAAAGAGAAAAAGATTTAGACTTAATCTCTAGATATTAAATTATATTAGTTAAAATAACTATTGACAATTGTCTATATAATATGTATAATATAACTTGTTCTGTTGAACATTAATAATCCACAGTAGCTCAGTTGGTAGTAGC
>NZ_KQ959875.1 GCF_001553005.1 Gemelliphila asaccharolytica
TGATATGTACCCTCTTTACTGGACAAACCAGTAAGGAGGGTATTTTTATGAAATATAGCTATGAATTTAAAAAAGAATGTGTACAGTTGTATAGAGAAGGTATATGGGCCAACACACCTGAAGGAACTAGTGAAAAAAACTTTCATGATTCAATTAGAATATGGTTTAAGTTAGAAGAACTTCATGGACCAGAAATTTTAAAACATGGAAATAATATCAATTGGACACCTGATGAGAAATTAGAAATGGTATCTAAAGTGTTAGCTGGAAATTCAATAAAGTCTATAGCAATTGAATATGGAATTAATGATGGACAGCTCTATTCATGGGTTAACAAGTATAAAAATTATGGATATAATGGTCTTGTTAATAAAAAGAAAGGTAGTAAATCTAAAAATACAAGCATGAAAAGTAAATATAACCATAAAGCAAAAGAACTTAATGAATCTGAAAGAGAAGAGCTAATAAGACTTAGAGCAGAAAATGAATATATAAAGGCAGAAAACGAAATAATAAAAAAAGAGATCGCCTTGAGAGAAGAACGTTACGCTGCGCAACTCAAGGCGAAAAAGCAGCGATTATCAAAGAACTTAAAGAAGAAGGATACAGACTAAAATACCTTTTAATAGCTATTGATATGCCAAGGTCAACATACTATTTTGAAATAAATAAAGTTGATAAGATAAAAATTAAGAATAGTCATATCGCAGATAAAATAACTCAAATATTTAACCTACACAAAGGAAGATATGGCGTAAGAAGAATATATATGGAGTTAGTAAATCAAGGCTATGTCATAAATCATAAAAGAGTTCAAAGGATAATGCACGAACTAAAACTATTTGGAAAAAGATCTAAGGAAAAATATCACTCATATAAGGGGAAAATAGGTAAAGTGGCCGATAACATAATAAATAGAGATTTTAAGGCATATATACCTCTACAAAAATGGACCACCGATGTATCAGAATTTAAATTTTCTTGGGGTAAATGCTACGTCTCTCCAATACTTGATATGTATACAAATGAGATAATCTCTTATGACTTATCCTTACACCCTAATTTAAAACAAATATCCAATATGTTAGAAAAAGCATTTAACAAGTTTCCAAAACTAAATAATCTAATACTACATTCAGATCAAGGCTGGCAATACCAACATAAATATTATGTAAATGAGCTTAAAAAACATGGTATAATCCAATCAATGTCAAGGAAGGGTAATTGCTATGACAACTCAATTATGGAGACATTTTTTGGAAGATTAAAAAATGAAATTTATTATGGTTATGAAAAGAGCTATAGCTCTTTTGAAGAATTTTCGAGAGCAATAGAGGAATATATTGACTATTACAACAACGAAAGAATTCAATCAAAAACAAAATGGATGCCACCTACAAAGTATAGGTTAGCATCCACTACAATTAGTTAATTAAATATTGTGTCCAGTTTTATGGGTACACATCA
>NZ_KQ959876.1 GCF_001553005.1 Gemelliphila asaccharolytica
TTTTTTATCATATCCTAGGAATGTCCATTTTCCTCCGTCTACTGATATTTCTTTTTGTTTTGGTTCTTCTGGAGTTACTTTTTCTCCTTTTTTATATGTTTTTTCATCTTTTGGTAGTAAGTTTGTTACTTCCACTGGTAAGTTTTTGCCATCTTCTGATTTGAAATTATAGTTTACTTTATAAGTATTTTCATCATAAATTGCATATACTATAATATCTTCTGTTACTTTTGTTGTTTTTGTAAAATCTTGTCCTGTTCCGTCTTTTTTTGTATTCCAGCCTTTAAAAGTATATCCTTGTTTAGCTGGATTTTTTGGCATTTGACCTTTTTCTTCTGTTATATTGTCACTATCTATATTTTTTCCATTTTCAACTTCTACTTTTTTAATAACTTTGTCATCATCCATAAATGTTACTGTGTTATTTTGCACTATGTTATAAGTAAAATATATAGATGCAAAGGGGCGTGTTCTTCCAAATTGTGGGTGATTTATCATACCATGTGAATCATAAAATAAAAATTGTGCAGGATATTTCCCAGCTTTTGTAATTATATATTTTCCATCTTTTTTAGTTAGAAAATTACAATTTTCAATTCGTGTTGGCACATTATTTACCATAAATCCACCCATGCTTTGAATATCACTTTCTCCAATTTGGTTTATAACAAAAGGCATTTTAAATTCACTTCCAACAGAAGCAGTTATTTCTCCAAAATTTTGATTATCAAAAGGCCCTGCAGACCCATATTTTGGATCATTTCCATCTATTTGAAATTTTACATTTTTAAAGTTTCCTTTTAAAACAACTTCTCTAATTTTATTATCTTGAAAGGCTCTATTAGAAATAGCATACAAATTATTATTAACTAAAGTAGAAGGAAGTATTACTTTTTCTATTTGATTACTTATAAAAGCTCCAGGAGAAATTTCAGTAACTCCTTCTGGGATTTCTAAAGTTCCTTTTATTTTTTGAGAGTGAAAAGCTCCATATCCTATTTTTTTAAGAGTACTTGGAAAAGTTACGCTCTCGATATATTCATCATCTGGCGTTTGTTTAGTTCTAACAAAAGCGACTTCATCTATAATTTCTATTCCTTCAGGAATAACTACATGATGATTTTTTTTAAGTTTTTCTTTTCCTTTAGCTGTAAATCCGCTCATAGGAGTATTATTTGTTCCTTGAGGAGTTTGTATGTCAACTCTTCCGCCTATAGTTTTCCCATTATTTGTTGTGAAAAAGTCGTCCATTTCCCAAGTGATTTCTTCAGATGAATTTTTATCTTTATCTGCTTTATTTTCTGTTAAAATGTTTTTATTATTTTCATCTGCTTTATTTTCTTTATTATTTGCTAAAACATTATTTCCCCCAAAATAACTTTGAGAAGAAAAAAGAGCTAAAATAAGAAAGGTTGATAAATATTTTTTTTTCATTTTTTCTCCTTTTTATATATTAAATATATATTTATAAAATTTTCAAATCTATTATAACATATTTTATATTTGTTTTTAAATCAACTTACATTAAAAATTAAAATTTTTAATATTTTTTTGAGTGTACAATTTTGCCCTTAAAGGAGGGCAAATAAATTATACTTAGAATATAATAAATAAAAATATCAATTTAAAAAATATTTCTTTAGAATAATTGAATATTTATCAAGATTTTTAAAGATTTATAAATTAAAAAATTTTCATAAAATAGTGTACAAAGTTCTAGGAATACTGTATAATTAATAAGAAATAATATATATAAAAATATTTAAATATTTTGTAAAGGGGATAGAGAAGTGAGAGAAAATAATTTTAAAAAAAGATTTTTATCATTCTTTATAGCATTTATTATGATAGTAGGGTTACTTCCTCTGCATTATATTTCTAATGCTAATGCTGAAGTAAAGACAAGTGAAATTTATCTTGATAGTGCTAAGGGTGATGATAATAGTGACGGTAGCAAAGACAAGCCAGTTAAAACTTTTGCTAAAGCACTTGAAAAGACTAAAGACGGTGATACGCTTAATGTTATAAGCCTTTCTGAAAAAAATATAACAGTTAATAAAAAAATAACATTAAAATTTATCTCTGATGTAACTATGAAGGGGACTGGAACTGGTATTGACCTTTCAGATGGTAGTCATTTAACTGTAGCTAATGGAAAAACATTAACAATGTCAGGCTATACTACTGCTATTAATGTAAAAAAAGGTGCAGAGATAAATGACGGGAATTATGTATTAGATAAAAATGGAACTGCTTTTAGTTTGGCTGACGGAGCTAAAATTAATGGTACATCTAAAGATAAGTTAAAAATTTCTGCAAAAGAACAAACAGGCAGTGGATTTTCTTACTCTTCTGATTCTTGGTTTATTGGGTGTACAGTTTATGTTGAAGGTAAACTTGGTTCAAGCGAACAATATTCAGGGCTTTATATGAAAGACGCTTCACTTACAACTAAAGATGTTTGGTATTATTTTGATCCATGTAAACAAAACGATGGAACATTAAAAGGGGGACTTCATTTAGATAATTCTGAATTTTATGTATATAAGGCAAAAGGGGTTTCAGGGTATGCTAATACATTTGGACTCTTTGGACCATCAGAAATAAAAAATAATTCGACAGTAACAGCAGATGGCTCAAGAGTTACGGTTTCTCAAAAATTAATCGTTAAAGATTCAAAATTTATAATAAAAAACAGTACTGATGGTGGACTTAATATTAACTACAAACCAGGAGAAGTAATTTTTGAAAATTCAACTTTTGAAACCACAAATATGCAATGGACACCTTCTTATGGAACAGGAAGAACAGATGGACCTTGTTATTTAACTTTTAAAGGAAATTCTGTAGTAAATACAGATAACAAAGATAAAACTGTTGATAATGGTGGAGCAAATCGTAATACTGGAAGTAGTTATGTAGTAACAGGTGGCTCATATTTAGTAGCATATGATCCAAATAATAACTATAATGTCACAACTCCAACAAATGGTAAAGAAAATGGAGATGAATATTTATCTTATTTTACTCTTAAAGACAGTAATATAAATGAATTAAAACCAATAAATAAAAATGGTCAAGAATATAGTTATCCAGTAGCTAAACCATCAAAGGATAATAAAAAACACGTTTTTGTACCAGGAGCTAAAGCTACTTTTAAATTAAATAATAATGACGCAAGTTTTGCTGATAAGACTAATGAAGATAAAGAGTTTAAGACAATAAGAGGTTATAAACTTGACGATGTTGTAGGAAACGAAAATCCTGGCGACCCAACAGACAAAAATGGGGTTAAATTTTTAGGATGGTACTACAAAACAGCTAAAGGCGAAGAAAAAGCATTTGATTGGAATGAAAAACTAACGACTGATACAGAAGTTTACGCAAAATGGGAAAGAAAAACAGTTATTTATCACAATGGAGATGGTAAAGACTATATATCTTCTGTAAGTAAAGATGCAAAAAATATAGAAGTTTTATCTTTTGATGATATCTTAAAAGAAAAAGATGATTTTAAAGTAGAAGGTAAAAAATTTATAGGCTGGACAATGGCTTCTGATGGAAGTGGAAAAGTTTATAACAAAAAAGAAAAAATTGACTTTACTGAAGGACAAAGTCAAATAGACCTTTACGCAAAATATACTGATGATGAATATAAAGTTTCTTTTTCAGCAAATGGGGGAACTTTTAGTGAAAATTCAATTTTTAAAACTCAAAAAGATGTCTTTACTATAGAAAAAGACAAAAATGGTGGTGATGTTGCAGTACTTAAAAAAACTGCAAAATACAATGATAAGTTATTTGATTTACTGGGAACATTTGACCATAATAATTTAAAACCAGATAAAGATGCAACAAAAACAGGTTTTGTAATTTCAAATTCAGATTATTTTTCAGATATTGCAGAAGCTGGAGGCAGTGGAATAAGATTTGATGATTATAAATTATTTGGTTTTCTTGATGTGAAAGGTAAAAATCCACAAATAACTAAAGATACAACTTATTATTTAACTTGGAAAGATGATCCGAATATTCCTAATGAAAATAAAATTTCTTCACAAGAAACAATTGACTCTGACATTTGGTCAGACAGTAAACAAACAAGTAAAGATATAAAAATCATTTCTGAAAATAAAGAATTTGCTTTAACAGGTGAAGTAAATGTTTCTTCTATAAAAGACAAAATGAAAGCAATTGAGGGAATGTTTAAAAAAGGAGAAAAAGATTTTGATAAAATTTCCCTAACTGGAGCAAAATCAACTTTTACTGCTACTTTAACTTTACCTAAAGAAGTAGAAGCTCCTAAAAAGTTACAAGTAGAAGCTAAAGGACTTGGAGATTGTTTTGAAGTTAGTGATACAAAAGTAAACGGAAAAAAAATAACTGTAACATTTAAACTTAAAGATGGAATGACAGATTATAAAAAATTAAAAGAAGCAGTCTTATCTACAGGTGATGAAGATAATACACTTTCAGTAACAGTTAGTGGGTTAAAATTAAAAGATTTTGATAAAATAAAAGACGGCGAAAAATTCACGATTAAAGGAGAAGTTAAAGGAGAATTTTCTTCAGTAGCAAAAGAAGAAGATACAATTAAAAAATTTGACTTTAAGTGGACTGGTAACCAATCACAAGAAGGAAAAGATGTTGAAGCAAAAAATGATTCTGCTATCCAATATACAATAATGGTTTCAAAACCCGTTCAATTAACCCTTGGTGGCGATTTGCTTGTTAAAAAAGTAGAAGAAGCATATAACACAGAACATGACATGGTTTATCCAGTAAACAAGGAAGACCTTTTAACATTTGACGGAAAACTTGATGTTTCTTCAATTAAAAATCAAATAAAATCTTTAAAAGATGATTTTGATAAAAACAACAATAATACTTCAAATGAAATAACAACTAAAGATGTTAAAAGTGAATTTATAGCAGAGCTTACAGTTCCAGAAGGATTAGAATTACCAAAAGATTTAAAAGCTACTTTAACTGAAAATAATCTTTTTAAAGTTGAAAGCACAGAAGCTAATGGAAATAAAATCACTGTTAAAATGACACTTAAAAAAGGCTATACTAAATTTACTGATTTATACACAGATGTAACAAATGTAAATGACAAATTAGATTTAGAAATTTCAAACATTAAAGTAAAAGATACAGCTAAAGGTAATTTAACAGTAAAAGGAGAAGTAACAGGTACATTTATAGGAGCCGCAACAACAAAAGATTTAAAAACAAAAGTATTTAATTATAAGTGGACTGGAAAACAAACACCAGACGGAAAAGACTTCACTCAAAGTGAAGATGATAATGACTCAATTAATCTTACAGTTAATCTTCCGCAAGAACTTACTTTAGGTGGAGATATTTTAATAGGTGATGATACTGAACATAATGCTCTTCATGGAGTAAAACGAGGAGAAAACCTTGAATATACTGGCAGACTTGATGTAAGCAGTATTAAAAACCAAATAAAACTTTTAAAAGATAATTATAAAGGGGATTCTGACACTATAACAACAAAAGATATAAAAAGTGAATTTATAGCAGAGCTTACAATTCCTGAAGGTTTAGAAATACCAGCTGATTTAAAAGCGACATTAACAGAAAATAAACTTTTTGAAGTTAAAGCTGGAGATGTTAAGCTTGATGGAAATAAAATCATTGTAAAAATGACACTTAAAAAAGACTATACTAAATTTTCTGATTTATATACAGACGTAACAAGTGTTCCAGATACATTAGATTTAAAAGTTAAAAATATTAAGGTAAAAGACGATGTTAAATCTGGGGAACAATTAACAGTTATTGGAAATGTAAATGGGGTATTTAAAGGAATAGCAACTACTAAGACTGGTAAAAAAGAAAGTTATAATTATCTTTGGACTGCAGAACAAATTGAAGATGGAAAAGACTTTTTAATTAAAGATCAAAAAGATAATAAAACAATTCAATACACAGTAATTCTTCCATATAAAGTAAGCTATAAATTTAAATCAGCAGACGGTAAAAACTTACCAGAAGAAGTAACAAATCTACTACCAAAATCATATGAAATAGAAAAAGGACAAACAGCATATATAAACGAAGCAGAAAAAAATGAAAAACTAGGATTTGAAGA
>NZ_KQ959877.1 GCF_001553005.1 Gemelliphila asaccharolytica
AAATTGTATTCTTAAATTTGTCTACCATAAACAATATTTTTTTAAAAGGAGAATAAGGATCATGGCAGAAGAAAAAGTATTAAAAACTGATCCAGTCGAAGAAGTTAATGGTTTGGTAGAAAAAGCCTTAGTTTCTTTAGAAAGAATTTTTAAAAATAGAGGATCAAGAAAAGGTAGATAAAATAGTTCAAGCAGCAGCAGTAGCAGCACTTAATGCACACGGACCTTTAGCATTAGCGGCAGTTGAGGAAACAGGTAGAGGTGTTGTAGAAGATAAAGCTACTAAAAATTTATACGCATCTGAATATATAGTAAACAATATGCGTGGAGCAAAAACTGTAGGTGTAATCGACTACGATGATGTTGATGGAATTAAAACTATAGCAGAACCAGTAGGGGTTGTTTGTGGTATTGTTCCAACAACAAACCCAACATCTACAACAGTATTTAAATCATTAATATGTTTAAAAACAAGAAACCCTATTATATTCAGTTTTCACCCATCTGCAAATGAATGTTCAAAACAAGCAGCTAGAATAGTAAGAGATGCGGCTATAAAAGCAGGAGCACCAGAAAATTGTATTCAATTTATAGAAAAACCTTCAATGGAAGGTACTAACGCATTGATGAATCATCCTGGTGTAGCAACTATCCTAGCTACAGGTGGTAATGCTATGGTTAGAGCTGCTTATTCATGTGGGAAACCAGCACTTGGAGTAGGTGCAGGAAATGTTCCAGCTTATGTGCATAAAGAAGCTAAATTAAAACAAGCAGTTAATGATAT
>NZ_KQ959878.1 GCF_001553005.1 Gemelliphila asaccharolytica
ACCACCAGCCATAGTCATTTTGCTTCCAGCCTTCTATTACATTAGGTTTTTCCTCTGAGTTTGTTAGATTTTCAGTTGTTTCTTTTTTTAATTCTTCCAATTTTTCTTTAATATTTTTATTTTTATTTACCAATTCTTTTATAATATTATTATATTTTTCTTTGCTTGTAGGATTTTTTATTATTTCAAAAGATTCTTTTAATAAATATTCAAATTCTTCTTTTTCTTTTTTATCTATATCTTTATAATATTTATCTTCTTTTAGTTCTAAAGCTTTTTTTTTCTCATCTTTCAATTTGGAAACATCTAAATTTTTAAAAATTATTTCATGATTTATCCCTTTTTCTAAAATATTTAGATGATTTTTATTATAAGTATATACCTTAACTTTAATTATATTTTTATTGCTATCCATATTGTCATTAAAGGCATTTTTATCTAATTTTTCTAAACTTGATGGTATTTCTACTTCCTCTATTAAAGAACTTTTGAAAGCATCTTTTTCTATTTTTTTTATTCCTTCGTGCAAAATTAAATTTTTCAAATATCTAAATTTTTTATTTGATGCAAAGGCTTGTCCTTTTATTTCCTCTACTGAGCTTGGAATTTCTAAAGTTTCTAATCTATGAGATAAGAAAGCATATTTCTCTATAACTTTCACACTGCTTGGAATTTTTAATTGTTTTAATGGACACCCTGTGAAAGCTCCTTGTCCTATTGAAGTAACTCCATAAGGTATCTCAATGTTTTCTAAATGAATATTTCTCGAAAAAATTCCATTAGGAACTTTTTTAAAATTTTTGCTTAATTTTGCTTTTTTTATATCATTTAAAGAAAAAACACCATCTCCCATTTTTACCACATTATCGGGAATAATTATGTCTTGTAGGTTATTTCCATTAAACGCTAAAGAGTCTATTTCCTGTAAACTTTCAGGTAATTTAACATTTTTAAGTCTATTTTTTTGAAAAGCTTTTTTTCCTATTCTTTTTATATTTTTAGGTAAAATTACACTTATTAAACCATTTTTGCTTTCTCCTGTATCGGTTGTATAGTCATATTTTCCATCATATAAAAAGGCATTATCACTTATTTCTAATACTTCATTATTATCAGGTGTTTTTTCAGGAATAACTAAATATTTATTATATTCAAATTTTTCTTTTCCCTTATCACTAAACCCTAAAATACTACTACCTTTATATAAAAAATCTTCTTTTTTATATTTAGCTTCTTCACTAAAAACTAAATTTTTTTCTGCTTTTTTTAATTTTTTATTAATTTTGTCTATTGCTTCTTGACTTGCATCTTTTTTGTTATAAATAGTTTTAGCTTCTTCTATTGTTTTTAATAAATTATTATAAGAAATTTGTTCATATAATCTGTCACTTAAATTTTCAAGTCTGCTTATATTTTTTATCAACTCTTTTTTATTAACTCCGTTGGGAATAAGTTTTTTTATAGCATCATTTAGTTTTTTTGTAGCGTCATCTATTTCTTTTTGATTAGAGGAGTGCTTTTTCATAATCTCTTTTGCTTTTAATTTTATCTCTTCTAAAACTAAAAAACTTTCTTCTTTATAATCTTCTTTTAATAATGAAGAGGCATATTCTATACTTCTTCTTAAATTTATCCTATTAACTTTTTCTCCTACTAATTTAAATTCATGATAATCACTATAAGGATTTATATATGTCGAAACTTCTAAATGTCTTTTGTTTCTAGTATAAAGTTTTACTTTTTTTTCTTTATATCCTTCTTGTTCAAAAAAAACATTTTGTAAAAGTTTAAAAATACTAAAAGGTAGGTCTAGTTCTTTTATTTTATTATACGCAAAACTATAAGAGTCAAATTGAAAATTTTTAACATCATCACTTATTTTTAAATTAGTCATTTCATTATTAGCAAAACTTTCATTGCCCACTTTTACAACACTTTCAGGAATGAAAAGATTTTTTATTTGATTATTTTTAAAGGCATAAGATTCTATAAATTTTGTTCCTAAAGGTATTTTAAATTCTTTTATTTTGTTATTTTTAAAAGCTCCTGTATCTATAATATACTCTTTATACCCTTCATTTATTTTTATATCTAAAGAAGTTATATCTAAGTCTTTAAAACTATTAGGGGCTATTCCTTCTACTTTTTTTTCTATTTTTTTCCCTTGTTCTTCTACAAAAATAGTTTCAGGGATTACTAATTTTTTATTTTTTTTTATTTTTTCTTTTCCACTTTCATTTAAACCTGTTATCGCTAAATAATTCCTTTTTGATATCAATTTATTTTCTATAATTTTATAAGTAAAATCTTCTTTAGTAAAGTTATTATTAACCTCTTTTTCCTCGTTTTCTTTTATTTTTAGGCTCAAATTATAATTATCTAATACTTTTTCTATAAGTTCTTTGTTTTGTTTTGCTTCAGTATAAATATTTTTTGGGAATTTTTTGAATTTTCCTACTACATTTACTTTTTCATTATCTCTTTTTATTTCCCAATCTATTCCAGTTTCTAAATAAGTATCGTCACTTCCATCAACTTTTTTCCCTACTTTTACAAACCCTGTTTTTAATTTTATTTTTTCATTAAGAATCTTTAAAATTTCTTCATTTGATTTATTTTTATTAACTTCTATTTTTCCTAAATCTAAAGTTATTTTTTTATTAAGATAACAATTTTTATCACAAAATGCCCTAGCAAAAAGCATGATTTCTCTATTTTGTGGAATTTTTAATTCTTTAATATTAAATATCTCATCATGAAGATAAATTTTTTTTCCCTTTTCACTTATATTTATTTCTATATTACCTTTATTCTGATAAAAAACTCTATTTCCTAAATGAGTAAAATTTTCTCCTAAATTTATATTTGAATTTATTTTACATTTTTCAAAAGCACTATCTTCTACCTTTGTAAGAGTGTTGGGAAAATTAATCTTAGCTAGATTGCTACAATTTGAAAAAGCTCTTTTTCCTATTTCTAAAAGTCCTTCATCTAATTTAATCTCACTTAATGAAGTCTTAAAAAAAGACATTTCTCCTATTTTTTTTAAAGAATTAGGAAAGTTTATCTCTTTTAAACTGTTTACTCCCAAAAACGCTCCACTTTCAATAGTTTCTATCCCTTCACTTATTGTTACTTTTTCTACTTTTGTTTTAAAAAAGGCTTTTTTTCCTATTTTTTTTACAGCTTCTCCCTTTATTTTATTAGGTATCACTATATTTTTATCTTCACCTATGTATTTTGTAATTGTTCCTGATTTTTTATCAAAAGTAAATTTATTTTCATTAATTGTATTATAATCTCTATCTGTAATTTTTTCATTACTAATTTTTTCTTTTGCTAAAATATTTGGATTTGTTAAACTTGTTAACAATGAAAATATTAAAAAACTTGATAATATTTTTCTATTATTCATATTTTCTCCTTTTTTATCGTTACTTCCCTAATCAACTCTATTCTAGCATTATTTTTTTAATCTTTGTAGATGATTTTAATTACTTTTTTATTTCTTTTTTTATACATAAATTAATATAAAAGATTTTAAAAATTTTTTATTACCATTTTTCTTTTAATTACTAAATACAATTAATCTATAAATATAAGATTGATTTTTTTATTTTACCTTTTCTTATATTTAAAAAAATAAATTATAAATAAAAAAAGCTCTCTATATGAGCGATTATTTTATATAAACAAAAAATACCAACTATAAAAAAAGTATTTTTTTTGTCTTTTATGTTGATATTTCTTTTTTTGATTTTAAAGCTGGTTTCCTCTCTAAAACTCCTATGAACTATTATTTTGCACAACCTCTTTTTTAGTATTAAATTTATATTTTCTAATTATTTCTTAAACAATAAAAAAAAGCTCCCGAAAGGGAACTATTCAAAATGCCTGGCAACGTTCTAATCTTGCAG
>NZ_KQ959879.1:0-2457 GCF_001553005.1 Gemelliphila asaccharolytica
TTTGTTGCCAGCTTCCTTCTTGTGATGGTGTTACAGCCGGATTGTTAGAATTTGCATTATCTTTTTTTGCTTGTTCTAATATTGCATTAATTTCTTTTACACTTTTTGCTGAATTTATTTTTGTTGTGTATGCATTTATTTGTTCTTGAGTTAATTTGTTTAAACTTTTTAGTTGTTTTAAAGCTGTTGCTTTGTCTTTTGATAAATCTGTTGCTACAGAAGTTGTTCTTATTCCACTTAAATCAAAAATAGGTTTTGCGTCTTGTGTTCCTACTCCAGCCATAAGTGATTCCATTACTGGCACAAAAACTTGCACTCTTGTTTCAAGTTTTGTTCCTACTATAGCATTTTTATCTACAGGATATTCTAAAACTTTTGGATAAGCTTTTCTATTTGGATATTTTTTAAAATAAACATCCATAAAATTATCTTTATCACTTTCACTGTACCATTCAACTACTCTACAGTTTATTGGTGCTCCCCCTGAATAATATTTTAAATTTCCTAAATAACCTGTAAAAGTTTTACCTCCAAAGTCACGTGTTAGTGGTTTGAATGTAATTCTTACTTTGTACTCTCCATTTTCTACTATAAGTTTTGTTTCTGATTTGACTACTGCTCCGTCTGACATACTTTTTTTGCCTGGAGTATAGGCGTGCATCATATTTAATCCTACATGATATACACCATCTTGTAGATGAGTTAAATCTGTATTAGATTGAGTTTGAGATGCATATGCTGTGTGGTCTAAATTTACTTGTCCTCCTACTCCTAGTGCTACTGCTCCTGCTACTCCTACTGCTAATAATTTATTTAATTTCATAATTTTTCCCCTTTTTTTCTTTTATTTATTTAATCTTCTTCTTAAATATAACGCTCCTAATAGTGTTATAGCTCCTAATAAAGCTGTTGATGTTGTTTTTAATCCTGTACTTGGAAGTTGTGTTGCTCCTGCTAGTTCACTTGGTATTTCTCCATGATATTCTTCTTTTGTTGCGTGTGCCCAGTCAAATATCAAGAATGCTGGTTTTCTTCCTGCTCCCGGCATTAATGCTTCCATTGTTGGAACAAATACTTCTACACTTAGTTTGTTTACTTTACTGTCCAATACAAAACTTACTGTTACAGGGTTTCTTAATCCTGGTTCATTTATTTTTTTAACTGGAACTTCATTACCATTTACCCAAAACCTTGTTATACCATCTTGGAATTTACCAAATATTAAATCTTGGAATTTTACTGTGTAATAGAATTTTCCACCTTTTTCTATTACTGTTGTTCCTACTAATGCAGGGTTCCCCATTGATGGTCTATTTTCAGTTGCGTGCCATAATTTTGTTGGAACTGTCCATTTATATGCTACTTCTTGTGGACTTAAACTTGCACCTAAATCTCCAGCATCTCCTGTTCCTACTGATGGTACTTCACCACTTCCACTATCTCCGCTTCCTGAATTTGCGTCATTAGAGCTTGTATCATTAGAATCTGATGATGGTGCTGTTCTGTCAACTCCTAATATTTTTGAGAAGTCAAAAACTGGTTTTGCGTCTTGTGTTCCCATTCCGCTTCCGCTTCCACCAATACTTTCCATTACTGGAACAAATACTTTTACTCTTGTTTCAAGAGTGTTATTATTGTCATCTATTTGGTTTTTATCTATAGGATACTCTAAAACTTTTGGATAGACTGTTCTGTCTGGATATTTTTGTGTGTACACGTCCATAAAGTCGTCTTTGTCATTTTCGCCATACCATTCTACTACTTTACAGTCTTTAACACTTCCGTCTGCGTCATAGTAACTTAAATTTCCTAAATATCCTGTAAATGTATCTCCACCAAAGTCGCGAGTTAGTGGTTTGAATGTAAGTCTTACTTTATACTGCCCATTTTCTACTATAAGTTTTGTAGCTGATTTTTCTACCGCTCCATCAGCCATACTTTTTTGACCGGCTGTGTGTGCGTGCATAATGTCTACATCTATATCATAAGTTCCATCTTTTAAATTTTTTACATTTAATTTTTCTTCTGCTTTTACTTGTGAATTAGGGGTTTCTACAAAAACATTAAAACTTAATGCAGTTGCTAATGCTAGTGAAACAGCTAAAAATTTTTTCTTTAAGTTCATAAAAATTCTCCTTTAAATATTTTTCTTTATTTTTAAACCTAATTTTATTTTAACAAAATACTTAAATATTTTATATAGTATATTCTTTATTTTTATTATTTTTTATTTTTTTTACGTCTTACTGATACAATAGCTCCAATTATTATTACTAATAGTACAATGATTCCTACTATTACATAAGATTTTTTATCTTTTTTTTCTGCTTTTTGTTCAGTAGGTGCATTTTCTGCTGGAGTAGTTTCTTTTTGTTCTTTAGCTTCTTCTTTTTTCTCTGTTTCTAAAGCTTTTACACTAGAGAAATGAAAAACTGGTTTTGCGTCTTGTGTTCCCAT
>NZ_KQ959879.1:2557-15301 GCF_001553005.1 Gemelliphila asaccharolytica
TACTGGAACAAATACTTTTACTCTTGTTTCTAAATCATTGTTTGCATCTATTTTTTCTTTATCTAATGGAAATTCTAAAACTTTTGGATAGACTGTTCTGTCTGGATATTTTTGTTTATATACGTCCATAAAGTCGTCTTTTTCATTTTCACTATACCATTCAACTACTTTACAATCTTTGACACTTCCGTCTTTATCATAATAGCTTAAATTTCCTAAGTATCCTGTAAATGTATCATTAGCAAATTGACGAGTTAATGGTTTGAATGTAAGTCTTACTTTATACTCTCCATTTTCTACTATAAGTTTTGTTTCTGATTTTTCTACTGCTCCGTCTGACATACTTTTTTGACCAGCTGTATGTGCGTGCATCATATCTACATCAATACTATATGTACCGTCTTTAAGATTTTTAAAATCTTCTGCTTTTGCTACATGGACAATCTTTTCACTTTTGTCTAACAGACCAGTATAACTACTGTAACCTAGAGTTGTTACTAATGCCAGTGAAACAGCTAAAAATTTATTTTTTAATTTCATAAAAATCTCCTTTTTCTACTTATTTAATTACCAAGTTAAAATTGTTTTGTTATCATCAAGTATTTTTATATCCATTTCGTACATATTTGATAATAACTCTTTATCATAAAATTTTTCTTTTTTGTCATAACGTAAAATTTTTCCTTTTTGCATAGCTATTATATTATGACTATATTTCAATGCTTGATTAATATCATGTAGTACCATTACTACAGTTTTTTTATGTTCTTCATTTAGTTTTTTGACTAACTGCATGACTTCTTTTTGATATTTTATATCTAAATAACTTGTTGGTTCGTCTAATAATAAGATATCAGTATCTTGAGCTACAGCCATAGCTATAAATACTCTTTGCATTTGTCCTCCTGAAAGATTTTCCACTCTTTCTTCTTTCATGTCGAAAAGGTCTGTTACTAAAAGTGCATTTTTTATTTTTTCTTTGTCTTCTAGTGTTTTCTTGCTAAAAATATTTTTTTGATGTGCTAAACGACCATATGCTACAACTTCTTCAACTGTTAATTCTTGTGGTATCGTATTTTTTTGATAAACTACAGATATTAGTTTTGCTAAATCTTTCCTTGAATAACTTTTTATTTTGTTACCCTTTATTAAAATATCTCCACTAAAATTTTTTTTGTTATTAGCTATAAGATGCAAAAGTGTTGTTTTTCCACAACCATTTTTTCCTATTATTGTTGTTATTTCTCCAGATTTTATATCAATATTTACATTGTCTATTATTTTTTTATTTTTTTCATATGAAAAACTTACATTTTTCAACTCTATTATATTACTCATATGCTACCCCCCTTTTTATTAAGAATAAAAAGAATGGTCCTCCCACAATAAGCATTAGTATATCGGCTGGTATTTCTATAGGACTGACTATTGTTCTTCCTATTGTATCAAACGCTAAAAAGATAAAACTTCCTACTAATGCACAAAATGGAATAGAGTAAAAATGGTTTTTCCCTACTATTATTTTTGCAATGTGTGGTGCTATTAATGATAAAAATGCAACTACCCCTACTATACTTGTAGCGACTGATGCTAAAATAACTGCAACTAGAGATATTATTGCTCTTAATAAGGAAATATTCACTCCTAAAGAGTTTACTACTTCATCATCAAGGAAAAATATATTACAAGCTTTTGCTAGTATTATTGATATTATAAGCATTACTGGAACCCATATCAAAAGTAAATTAACATCTTGCCAGCTTTTCATCCCTAAACTTGCTCTGTTCATACTAGGATTTGAATTTTGCACATAATTTATTGCTGTTAATATTCCTGTAAAAAATGAGCTTATTGCTATACCTATTAGAATTATTGTTATATTGTTTTTTATATTCTTACTTAAAAGATAAATAATTAAATAACCTATTATTCCACCAATTATCGCAAGAAATGATTTATATATTACTGCTGATGACGATATAAAAAGTCCTAAATAGAGCATTAAGCTTGCTCCTCCAGAAACTCCTATAAGACTAGGGTCTATAAGAGGGTTTTTTAGTGTTGTTTGCAAGAGTAATCCACTAACACTAAATGCCCCTCCTACTAATATGGCTATTATTATTCTAGGAAATCTAAGATCTAAAATTGCTAAAGCATTGGGATTTTTATGGCCTATAATAAGGCTAAATATTTCACTTGGGGAAGCTTTTATACTTCCTGTTGCCATAGCGATAAATATTGTTGCTAATAGTAATATTATCACTACTGTATAAGCTAAAATTCTTTTTTTAGTCATCTTTTTCTATCCTTCTTTATAGAATAATTCTTCAAGGTCTAAAAGTCCTTTTGTATAATCAAATGCTCCTGTCATACCAAAGACACTTGAGTCTAAATCTATTACTTTATTATTTTTTACAGCGTCAAAATGTTGCCAAGCAGGATTTGTTCTAAATTCTTCTTCAAACATTTTATTTACTACATCTGGCATTGCATGAACTGTTCTTAAAATATAATCTGGTTTTTGGCTTAATAAGTATTCAAGATTTGGTTGTTCAAATTCATTGTCACTGTCTACTATGTTTATTGCTCCAGAGTGAGCTACTAAATTCCCTGCAAAAGAATTTTTTGTAGCTACTAAGTAGCTTCCCGGTAGTCCCATAAGAACTAGAACACGAGGTTTTTTCTTGTCTTTTATTCTTGCATTATATTCACTGAAAAATTTATCTCTTTCTGCTTCCAGTTCTTTATATTTGTCCATTTTTCCATATTCTTCTGCTAAGTCTTTTGTTACTTCATATAAGCTTTCTACACTTCGCAGGTTACAGTATTTATGTGGTATTTCGTGTTTGTTAAGTCCTTCATCTATCCAGTCAACTAGACTATCTGGTACATAGACCATTGTAGGATTTATACTTTTGGTTACTTCCATATTTGGATTCATTGGTAATCCTATTTGTATAATATTGTCATAACGATGTGGCATTTTACCTAAGTGAGATGTTGGCACTCCTGCAAGTTTGATGTCTAATGCCGCTGCTACGTTTGATAATGCTACAGAATCCATAACGGCTCTTTTTCCTTGTTCTTCTTCTGAAACTTTGCCTTGATTTATTCCTGTTAAATCCAAAGTTTCTTCGAAAGCTTTATCTGCTGCGTCTTTAGCTGCTTTCATATTAGGTCCATCTTCGTGTCCACATCCTGTAATTGTCATTGATAGTGCTAATAAACAAGAAATAAGAATATTCTTTTTCTTCATTATTCTACTCCTTTTTCACTGCAAGATTTGTTACAATTTTTTTTCTTTCTAAGATATAATGCAACTCCTCCTATTACTACTATTATTACGGCTGCTCCTACTCCATAGCGTATCATTTTTCTTGTATCTTTTAATGGTACCATTGTATCTACCGCCCCTTGTTCTATAGTTTCAGGATTTACTTCTACAAAGTATCTAACAGGTCTATTCATTGGTTCTACAAACATTTGAATCATTACTGAATATTTTTCTCTAGGTACTTCAAATGTATAGTCAGCGTATGAATCTTTTACTTTATCAATATGTTCGCTAGTCATTTTTGATTTTACTAATTCATATTCTCCATTTTCATGTAAAACTTTGAAAAATGGCCCTTGTGTGTCATCTCTTTTTACCCAGTTGATAAGATGAATTCTTACTGTTGCATAAAGTTTTCCGTCACTCATTCTTTGAAGTTGACCTTTAGCCCATCTTCTTTCTCCAGAAGATTTTTGATTTTTTAAGGCTTCATTTAGGCTTCCAGTATTGTTTGTTACTACGGGTGCTATAACTCCTTGGCACATTCCTTGACCTATTGAAACATTTTTTGTTCCTCCGTCAGCTGTAATACCAGTAAGTGGATTTAAATATTCTGCTGTTACATCTATATTGTAAATTCCTGGTTTTAATGTTTTAGAATCATCTTTCCCGAAATAGTCTTTAATTGTTTTTAGTCTAAAGTCTTTTGGTGTCCCGTCTGGAAGATCATTTCCATTAATGTCTTTTTTACTTGCGTCTACATATCCTTCGGCTATTTTTTTTGAAAAAATATTAGAGTCTTTTGAAACTTCTTTTGCATTGTCCCAATCAAATCGCAAGATAGCATTTTGTGAAGCATCGCCACCCATTATTTGATTCATTGCGTCTACCGTTACTTTTATACCTACTTTTTCTTCTTTAGTAGGTCTTGTAAATGTTAAAAGTCCTGGGAAAGTATCTTCTTCATTGTCAAGATTTGGATCTTGATAAGTTTGAACTACATCTGCAGTTTTTAAATCTCCTGTATTAAGTTCTCCAGAGTACACTTTCATTTCTAAAAGATGTCCTCTCATTTCCATAAATACCATAGGAACAAATTCCATAATGTATTTATATCCTGCGTCAGTTTCTTCTACAAGTGCAGTTTGAGTTACTGCATTATTCCCCATAGATAGTCTACCTGTGTTTTCAGCGTGCCAAAGTTGCACGGGAACTTCATATACTTTGGGGGCTGCTTTTGTTGTTTTAAAATCTGATAAATATGTAAAATTAAAAATTAAAAGTGCTGATAATAATATTTTGGATAAAAGTTTTCCTTTCATGTTACCCTCCTTTTTTTCTGATAATGATTATCAATGCAATTATACTATAAATAGCTCTATTTTGAAAGCATTTTTAACAAATATTTTTAAAAAAAACGTAAAAAAAACAAGAGAATTAATGGGTTATTTTTCTCTTGTCATAAATTATTTTTTATTTCTTTTTATTAAATAAATACTTATATTTATATATATATTTAATGACAGGGTATAAACCAAAAAAAAGATAAATAATATTGTAATTGCTAAAAGTATTTTATTAGAAAAATTGATATAACATTTTAATAATATAAAAATTATATATATTAATAAAATTATTAAAAATTTAATATTTAGTTTTAATAAAAACTTTTTATATTTTAATATTATTTTTTTGGTATCTATTCTCTTTGGTAATTTTTTCATTATTTTAATCTCATTAATTTTGCTTTTTCTTTTGATTTTTTATGAGTTATGGAAATTACGATTATTGAAAAGACAACTAAAAATGAAATGTAATTGTCATAGATGATATTTCCAAATCTGTCACTATTTTGTGCTGTAAGTAGTATAAGTAGACATATTGCTAAAAGAATTTTTTCTACATATATGATAAATTTTAGTTCCTTTGTTATATTATTCACTTTTATTATTTCTACTCTTGCTGAACTAAAGGTAACTGAAGCAAAAAAAGGTAGTGATAAAAGTATTAATCTAAGGTCATTATATCTATATAAAAAATATATTATGGTTACTATTATTATTGTACTTATAAAAATGTTTATATGATGTTTGTTTTCTGCCGACATTTTTTCCTCCTTTCAATACCTTAATAAAATTATACTTAATTAAAAGCATTTTGTAAATTAGTATTTTTTTATCCTTAATTATTTTAAAGTTTTTTTGCAAGTTTGTTAAATATAATGAAACAAAAAAGGCAGAACTTATATCCTGCCTTTTTTTATCTAATTTAGGGGGTTTTTTTAATTTTCACTGTATAAATATTTTAAAAAACTTATTTTCCTATATTATAAAAAACTTTTTCTCCTGCATACACTTTTACTTCGTCTAGTTCATCAGCTATTCTTAGCAATTGGTTGTATTTTGCTATTCTGTCTGTTCTGCTTAATGAACCTGTTTTGATTTGTCCTGCATTTGTTGCTACTGCTATGTCTGCAATAGTTGAATCTTCTGTTTCTCCTGAACGGTGAGATATTACTGCTGTGTATCCTGCTCTTTTTGCCATTTCTATAGCGTCTAATGTTTCTGTTAAAGTTCCTATTTGGTTTACTTTGATTAAGATAGAGTTTGCTACTCCTTGTTTTATTCCGTCATAAAGACGTTTTGTGTTAGTTACAAAAAGATCATCTCCTACAAGTTGAACTTTTTTTCCTAATCTTTCTGTTAGTAGTCGCCAACCTTCCCAGTCATTTTCGTCCATTCCGTCTTCTATTGTTATGATTGGGTATTTGTGTACTAACTCTTCTAAGTAGTCTACTTGTTCACTTGATGAGCGTTTTACTCCTTTTTCTCCTTCAAATTTACTGTAGTCATAAACTCCGTTGATGTAGAATTCTGATGCTGCACAGTCAAATCCTAAAAATACATCTTTTCCTGGTTCTAGTCCTACTCCTTTGATAGCTTCTAGGATTGTTTCTACTGCATCTTCTGTTCCTTTGAATGTTGGAGCGAATCCTCCTTCATCTCCTACTGCTGTAGATAGAGAACGGTTTTTAAGTAATTTTTTTAGATTGTGGAATATTTCTGCTCCCCAGCGTAATCCTTCTTTGAATGATTCTGCTCCTACTGGTAAAATCATAAATTCTTGGAATGCTATTGGTGCGTCAGAGTGTGAACCTCCATTTACTATGTTCATCATTGGCACAGGAAGTTCTTTTGAGTTTACTCCTCCTAAATATCTATATAAAGGAAGTCCTAATGAGTCTGCTGCTGCTTGTGCTACTGCTAATGAAACTCCTAAAATTGCGTTTGCTCCTAGACGTCCTTTGTTTTCTGTTCCGTCTAGTTTTATCATAGCTTTATCTATTGCTACTTGTTCAAAAACATCATAGTTATTTTCTAGTAGTGGTGCTATTTCTTCGTTTACATTTTTTACTGCTTTTTCTACACCTTTTCCTGAATATCTACTTTTATCTCCATCTCTTAGTTCAACTGCTTCATATTCTCCTGTTGACGCTCCTGATGGTACTAATGCTCGTCCTAAAGCTCCTGATTCTGTAACTACTTCTACTTCTACAGTTGGATTTCCTCTTGAGTCTAAAACTTCTCTTGCATATACTTCTTGAATAAAATCAAAATTTCTTTGTAACATTTTTTTCCTCCAATTTGTTTTTTAAAATTAAGAAAAATTTTTATACATTTTTTTTAAAAATATAATTTTTAATTTTTCTTTTTTAGCTAAAATATTATACCTTTCGGATAAAAACATAAAATCTTTAACTTTATATTTTGTTTAAATTAAATATTTATTTTTATTAGGCTAGTTTTCCGCCTTCAAGCAGTTTAATAAATGAATCTGGTTTTAATGAAGCTCCCCCTACAAGGGCTCCGTCTACATCTTCACAAGCCATATATTCTTTGATATTTTCTGGTTTTACAGATCCTCCATATTGGATTCTTACTTTTTGACTTATTTTTTCTCCGTACATTTCTTTTACAATTTCTCTTACGGCTTTACACATTTTTTGTGCGTCTTCTCTTCCAGCAGATTTCCCTGTTCCTATTGCCCATATTGGTTCGTATGCTATTATTAGTTTTTCAGCTTGCTCTTCTTTTAAGCCTTTTATATCTTCTTTTATTTGAGATTTAATTTTGTCTAGTGCTTTTCCTGCTTCGTATTCTTCTAGAGTTTCTCCGCAACATACAATCGGAGTTAGATTGTTTGCAAATGCTGCGTGTACTTTTTTGTTTATAAGTTCATCAGTTTCAAAGAAGTATCCTCTTCTTTCTGAATGTCCTAATATTACATATTTTACACCTAAATCTTTTAGGGTAAGTGGAGAGATTTCGCCTGTGAATGCTCCTTTTTGTTCAAAGTGGCAATTTTCTGCTCCTATTTTTAAATCTGCTGCTTCTGTAAGAGAAACAAGTGCTTCTAAGTGTGTTGCTGGGGCACATATTGCACTTTCTACTTTTTCTTTAGCTGGAATTTTCCCTGCTACTTCTTTTGCAAATTCCCTTGCTTGGTTTACTGTTAAATTCATTTTCCAGTTTCCTGCGATAAAAGGTATTCTTGTCATCTTCTTTCTCCTTTTTTATAATTTTTACATTAAAATTATTTTAAAGATTTATTAAAATTTTAGCCTTAAAGTAAATATTATATACTAATTATAAAATAAAATAAATCTTTTTTATATATTTTGCAGTATTTTTAGCTTTTGCTTTTATGTTTTAAAAATTAGTTTTTTATTTGAAAGTAGCTTGTTGTTAATTTTCCTAATTATATTAATTTTTTTGATATTAATTATATATTTTTGGTTAGTATCTAGCTACTTTTTTTCTTATAGTAATTATTCTTTATCTGATAGTGATTCTATTCCTGGTAGAGTTTTGCCTTCTAGATATTCTAGCGATGCTCCTCCTCCTGTAGATATGTGAGTGAATTTGTCTTTATATCCTAAGTTTATTGCTGCAGTGGCACTATCTCCTCCACCTATTATTGTTATTGCATCTTTTAAGTTAGACAATATTTTACATACGCCAATTGTTCCTTTGGCAAAGTTTTCCATTTCAAAAACTCCCATAGGTCCATTCCAGATTACAGTTTTTGCATTTTTTAATATTTCTGCAAATTTTTCTACGGATTTTTCTCCTATATCTAGTCCCATTTCATCGTCTTTGATGTCTGTTGTTACTGCCGATTTAGCATCGTTTTTAAATTCTTTTGCTACTACTGTGTCTACTGGTAGGACAATTTTTTCTTTGGCTTTTTCTAATAGGTTTTTAGCATATTCTACTTTTTCTTCTTCGCATAGAGATTTCCCTATATTTTTCCCTTGTGCTTTGAAGAATGTATATGCCATTGCTCCTCCTATTATTATTTTATCAGCTTTTTCTAATAGGTTTTCTATAACTGCTATTTTGTCTGATACTTTTGCTCCTCCTATTATTGCTATTAGAGGTCGTTTAGGATTATCTACTGCCCCTCCAATGTATTTGATTTCTTTTTCTATTAAGAAACCATATACTGCATTGCCTTTTTTTATGTTAGAAGCTATTCCTTTATTTGAAGCATGAGCTCTGTGTGCAGTACCAAATGCGTCATTAACAAATATATCTCCAAGACTTGCCCAGTATTTTCCTAATTCTGGGTCATTTTTTGATTCTTTTTTTCCATCTAAGTCTTCAAATCTGGTGTTTTCAAACATTAGTATTTCAGAATTTTTTAATGATTTTACTTCTTCTTCTAACTCTTTTCCTCTAGTTTTGTTTATGAATTTTACTTCTTTATTTAATAATTCTGATAATCTTTTTGCTACTGGTAAGAGTGTTTTATCTTTTTTATCTTTTTCTTCTTTTATTCTTCCAAGGTGTGAAAATATTACTAATTTTGCTTTTTTTCCTAAGATATATTTTATTGTTTCAAGTGCAGCTACTATTCTATTGTCGTTAGTAATAACTCCATTTTTTAAAGGGACATTGAAGTCTGCACGCATTAAGACTGTTTTTCCTTCTAGATTTTTTAAATCTTTGATAGATTTTTTCATGAAATACTCCTTTCGGCTATGTACTTTAACAAGATATTAAGATATAAGCCAAAGACCTATATCTTAATATCTTTTATTTTTCTTATTTTATTAAGTTTGCAAAATATTTTAATGTTCTTACTAATTGACATGTATAAGACATTTCGTTATCGTACCATGCTACTACTTTTACAAGTTGTTTATCTCCTACTGTAAGAACTTTTGTTAATGTAGCATCAAAGATTGATCCAAATTCACTTCCTAAAATATCTGATGATACTATTTCGTCAGTGTTGTAACCAAAGCTTTCGTTTGCTGCTTTTTTCATAGCTTCGTTGATTTCTTCTACTGTTACTTTTTTCTCTAATGTTGCTACTAATTCTGTTATTGAGCCGTCTGCTACTGGCACACGTTGAGCTGATCCGTCTAATTTTCCTTTTAGTTCTGGTATTACTAATCCTATTGATTTAGCAGCTCCTGTTGATGCTGGAATAATATTTTCTGCTGCTGCACGAGCACGACGTAAATTACCTTTTCTATGTGTTGCATCTAGTGTGTTTTGATCTCTTGTATATGCGTGAATTGTTGTCATTAAACCTTGAACGATTTTGAAGTTGTCATTTAAAACTTTTGCCATAGGTGCTAGACAGTTTGTTGTACATGATGCTCCTGAAATAACTGTTTCGCTTCCGTCAAGAATTTCATGGTTTACATTGTAAACTACAGATTTTATATCGCTTCCTCCTGGGGCTGATAATACTACTTTTTTAGCTCCTGCTTTGATATGTGCTTCTGCTTTTTCTTTTGAGTTGAATTTTCCTGTACATTCTAAAACTATATCAATTCCTAGTTCTTTCCATGGTAATTCTTCAGGATTTTTTGTGTTATATACTTTTACTTCTTTTCCGTCTACAAGAATAGCATCTTCTAAAGCTTGAACTTCACCTTTATAACGTCCTTGCATTGTATCATATTTTAATAAATGAGCGTGTTGGTTAGGTGCTGATTGCCCGTTGATAGCAATAACTTCAATTCCTTCTACTTGTTGTATTCTACGAAAAACAAGTCTTCCTATACGTCCAAAACCATTAATTGCAACTTTTACTGTCATTTTTAAGTCCTCCTAAGAATTTTTAATTATTTTATGACAATTATAGACATTTCTTTTTTGAAACTACCTTTCTTTTAATCATTAAAAGCGGTAATTTAAAGCTAACCCCGATGCCCGACGGTTTATTTTTCATTTTATTTTTGTTTATAAAATGCTTTATATTTTTGTTAAAATTTTTTTACAAATTGATTCATCAATAATAAATGTAGCATTTTTAGGCTTACTATTTAAGTAACTTAGTACAGCGTCCCCTTTTTCTGCTCCTCCTACTATCGTGAAAATATCTGCCACTTTTTGTACATCTTCAATATCCATTCCTACAGTACAAATACTATAAACAATTTTCCCTTCTTTGTTATAAAAACTTCCAAAAGTTTCACTTATTGCTTTTTTTTCTTTTAAAATTTCCATTGTTTCAGTAGGTAGTTTTCTTCTTTCAGCCATTTCGAAAGCTCCACCTATACTATGAATAATGATAGATGATTTGTTAATTATGCTTAAAGATTGTTTCATTATTGGCTCTTTTTTTAGCTCATCTAATGTTGTTTCTTTAAGATTGTCAGGTGCGTGTAATAGTTGATATTTGTGATTAGAATTTATGCCAAATCTTGTTGCAATATAATTTGATTGCCAGCTATTTTTACTAGCTGAAAAACCTCCTCTTATGGGAGTTATCATAACATCTTTTCCATAACCAAAAGTTTTGTCAACATTTTTTGCTAGATAGTGCATTGTCGTTCCACCACTAACTCCTATTACACATTCTTTTGTTAAAAGATTATTGACTTTATCTAAAAGTAATCTTACCATCAATTTCCTAGTTATTTCACTTTTATTAAAATCTCCCTTAACAACATAAATGTCTTTTATACCAAAATATTCTTTAATTTTTTTTCTAATATGTAAAAATGGATCTTCTACAAAGATTTGTCCTAGCTCTTTTAATACTCCTTCTCCCTCAAAAGTAATGCTCATTCCTGCACTATTTTTAGAAATTAACCCTAAATTAGAAAGAATTTCACACTCTGTTCTTAATTTTCTTTCAGATAAACCGACCTCTTCGCAAAGAGATTTTCTACCTATTGGTTGGCGTAATTTTATTGAAGAAAGAAGCTCATATCTCTTGTTAAGCTTTTCTAACATTTCAGGAACTATTCTATTTTGTAAATGAAGAAGTTTAGAAATATCCATTTTCCCTCGCTTTTATGGTATAATATTGAAAGTGTTTATAAAAATTTTTAATAAATAATTTCAGTAATCTTTGTTTTAATTTTTTTTAAAACAAACTGAAAAAATATCTGATGGTTTTCATTTATGTCCACATAGGGACGCAAAAAGTCCAATAGTTGTCAAAAAAATATTGTAAACACTTTTCTTACAGCTAGATTATATCATTTAAAAAATTTAAAATCAAGGAAATTATTATATTATTTTTAAATTAATTATATTTTTTATAACTACTTGCTCATTTTTTTAAAAAAATAATTTTTAGTTATTATTCTTTACTATTAAAAAATAAAATTTTTTAAAAATAATCAATAAGCTCAGATATAACCATTTTAATAACTATATTATTTTTTATTTAGATTTTTCTTGATTATTATTATAAAAAATGCTAAAATTGTAGAGATGCAGATTGCATTAATTACGATGTTCCTCTGTTAACTAGATTTAATAAAGAGCATTTTGTAAAAAAAGGAGAAAATTATGAGCAAATTAATCGAATCGATTACTAAAGCACAGCTTAAAACTAATATTCCTGAATTTAGAGCAGGAGATACTGTAAGAGTACACGTTCGTATAGTTGAAGGTGACCGTGAACGTATCCAACAATTTGAAGGACTTGTTGTTAAACGTCGTGGTGGTGGAATTTCTGCTACTTATACTGTACGTAAAATTTCTAACGGAGTTGGAGTTGAAAGAACATTCCCTGTTCACACACCTAAAGTAGATAAAATCGAAGTAGTTAGAAAAGGTAAAGTTAGACGTGCTAAACTTTATTACTTACGTAACCTTAGTGGTAAAGCTGCTAGAATTAAAGAACTACGTAAATAATTGTAAATTTATTAATTTTAAAGAAGCTATATTATATAGCTTCTTTTTTTGCTGTCATATTTTTTTATATTCTAATTAAAAAAATAAAAAATCATATCCAACTTTTTTTGTTGATATGATTTTTATTTTTCTCTTTTTTGAAGATTATCCTTTTTTTTGAAAAAATTAGTTATTAATATTTTTTCTCTTGTTTTTTAATCCTATTATTT
This sequence comes from Gemelliphila asaccharolytica, assembly GCF_001553005.1. Taxonomy (GTDB): domain Bacteria; phylum Bacillota; class Bacilli; order Staphylococcales; family Gemellaceae; genus Gemelliphila; species Gemelliphila asaccharolytica. The sequence goes on from NZ_KQ959879.1 coordinate 15,211, forward strand.
TAAATTTTTTGATGTTTTTGCAAAAACACTCTCTTTTATGCTCTTTTATTTTGCATTTTACCCAATCCATGCACCATTTGCGTCGACATAG
>NZ_KQ959880.1 GCF_001553005.1 Gemelliphila asaccharolytica
TTACATTTTTCACAACCACATTTACATTCTACCATTTTCTTTTCCTCCTTTTTTGTCCTTCTTTCTTATATTTTTATTCTATTACGATTTATCTATTATGTCAATATGATTTTGTCGAAAGAAATGATTACGATTTGCTTTGTTTTGTACGGTTAATTTGTTTTAAATACTGCGTTTTTGATTTTTATTAAATCGTAATGGTTTCATTTTGGACGAAAGGTATCTTACGTTAACAAATCGTAATGGTTTCATTTTGTTTTATCATTTTAGCATCTTTTTTATAAACTGACTTATTTCTATATCAGAAAAAATACCGTCCATAAAATCTAAAACAGCAGGTTTTTCTAAAAATAAAGAAGTGAAATATTCTAAAGAGGCCTTTTCATTTATCGAACCTTTTTTCAATTCTTCTTTTTTTCTATCTATATGTTCAGCATCACATTTGTAATTTTTCTCTATTCTCTTGTCATTTTCTAATTTACCGTCAACTATCTTTTTTATAATATCACTATTATTTTTAGATAATGCCTTTATAGTGTGTTTCCCAGCATTTTTTATTATGTATCTTTTATGGCAAAAAACTGCATTAGTATTTAGTTTAGATAACATTTTATTCAGTATATCTTCTTCTGAAGATATGTGAATAATCACCCCTGTGAAAGATGATATTTTATTTTCTATATTTTGTTTGTTTTTTTTGTATCTTTTTATTCTTTTTTTATATAAAGGAAAATTTTCTTCATTTTTTTTCATAAATATTTCTACTCCATTTTCTATATATAAAGGAGCTGAATTATAAATTACTGATTTTTTTACATTGTACTCTATCGCTACTCTTTGAACTATATTACCCCCTAAAGAATGCCCTGTTAAAACTATATTTTCCCCATATTTTTTTCTTAATCTACTATAAAATTTAAAACATACATTATAGTGTGCTCCTTGCCCTAGAGCTATATCATAAATATTAGTTTCCATATCTTTTAATAAGTCTGCATAAGGATTTGTCCCAGAATATGCTAATATATATTGATTATTTTTTTTATTTTCAAAAAAACAGCCACTACTTCCTGTTTTTTTATCATAAAAACTTGTTATATAATCTAATTCTTTAGGAAAAGAATTCATTTTTTTTAGTGTATTTACATATTTTAAAATAACTTTTTTATTGCTATTTAGTATCTTCATAGCCTCTATCTGATAAGCTATTTTAGAGGCTGACAAGGTTGGTTCAAAAACTTTCATTTTTTTGTATTCTTTCATTTAATATTTACTTTACTATATCAACTATATCATATAATTTTTTTTATTTATATAAAAAAGTCAAAATACCTTTCTTTTATAAAGATATTCTGACCTTTATTTATTTTCTTTTTTTCCTCTTCCTTCAATATACAGAATTTTAAATTTATATTCACAATAGGATTTATGGGGATTTTTTAATGTAAATTATAAATTTTCTGTTATTAAAATCTTTTTTTAAAACACTTTTCTAAATTATGGGTGATTTTTAGTTTATGTTTTTTATAACGAAAGATTCATTATAAATTAAAGATTTGGGAAATTTTTTATTGTTTTTCTTATTAAAACTGTGGGTTGATTCTAATAAGAAAAGTTTTTGTTTTTCTTTATAATTTAATGAATTTTTATACTTATTATGAGGGAATTTTAAGTTACATTTTCTTGCTTTTCATTAAATTTTAAGTGATTAATTATTTTTTTCTTATCTTATTTTATGGGTGAATATATTTTTAAGATAAGTTTATATATGTTCCCTTCTCCATCGCAGGATTGATGGAGAAAGGAGTTTTTAGTAATTTTAACTATATTTTTTCGTTATATTTTTTTTCTCCATACCCATACCAAGCCGCTTCTAACATTCCTTTCATGTCAGTTATCATTGCTAGACGTGGATTTGCTGGAGTACATTGGTCTTCAAATGAATCAAATGCTACTTGAGATAGGGCTGATAAAAATTCTTCATGTGTGTGTCCAAATTTTGTAAATGAAGCATGTTCTTTAAATGCCATAGGTGTACCTACTTTTCTTCCTAATTCATATACCCATTGAGCATATGATTCTACACCTTCTTCTGGTGTTGAGGCTTTTAATCCTAACATTTTAGCTATATCTTGATATCTTTCAGCTGCTTGATAGTGTTCATATTTTGGCCATAAAGAAACTTTTCCTGGACGTGTACCATTGTATTTAATTACATATGGTAAAAGAGTCGCATTTGTTTCTCCGTGTATTGTGTGGAATCTTCCTCCCATTTTATGAGACATTGAGTGACAAATTCCTAAAAACGCATTTGAGAATGCCATTCCTGCCATACATGAAGCGTTGTGCATTTTTTCTCTAGCTTCTCTATCAGCATATTTTACTGATTTTTCTAAATAGTCAGCCACAAGTCTTATTGCTTTTAATGCAAGACCGTCAGTATAGTCGTTTGCAAGGGTTGCAACATAAGCTTCTGTAGCGTGAGTAAGTACATCCATACCTGTTGAAGCTGTTGGTTTCGCTGGTACTGTTAAAACTAAATTAGGGTCAACTATTGCTACATTTGGTGTTAGTGCATAGTCTGCTAAAGGATATTTTTTATTAATTGCTTTGTCTGAAATTACTGCAAAAGGTGTTACTTCTGACCCTGTTCCTGATGTTGTTGCTATAGCTATAAATTTAGCTTTTTCTCCTAAATGAGGGAATTTTACTGTACGTTTTCTTATATCTGCAAATTTTTGAACCAATTCATTAAAGTCTGCATCTGGTCTTTCATAGAATAACCACATAATTTTTCCAGCATCCATAGCTGATCCACCACCTAACGCCACTATTGCGTTTGGTTTAAATCTATTAATTAATTGAACTCCAGCTTCTACTGTTTTTATATCAGGGTTTGGTTCTACTCCGTCAAATACTTGAACTTGTACTTTATTTTTACGTTTGTGAAGTTGATCTATAACTTTTTGAGCGAATCCTAATTTAACCATAGATTCGTCAGTTACGATCATCACTCTTTCTAAACCCTCCATTTCTCTTAAATATTTAATTGCATTTGGTTCAAAATATACTTTTGGTGGCACTTTAAACCATTGCATATTATTATTTCTTCTACCTATAAGTTTTGTATTTATTAAATTTATAGCAGAGATATTTCCTGAAACAGAGTTTCTTCCATAGCTTCCACATCCTAAAGTTAAAGATGGTATGAATGCGTTATAAACATCTCCTATACCTCCAAATGTTGATGGAGAATTCCATACTATACGACAAGCTCTTACTATTTTTCCAAATTGTTCTGCTACATCTTCATTTTGAGTGTGTATAGCTGCTGTATGCCCAAGCCCATTAAATTCTACCATTTGACGAGATTTTTCTAATCCATCTTTTGTATCTTTTGATTTTATTACAGCCAATACTGGAGACAATTTTTCTCTTGTTAATGGTTCATTTATTCCAACTTCATTACATTCAGCTGCTAAAATAACTGTACCATCTGGCACTTTAAATCCTGCCCATTCTGCTATTAAAGTAGCAGGTTTACCTACTATTTTAGAATTTAATTTTGCTCCTGCACAATTTTCAGATTTAGCTTCCACTCCAAATAATAATTTTTCAAGCATTGCTTTTTCTTTTTTGCTTACAAAATAAACTCTATGACTTTTCATTGTAGTAATAAATTCATCATATAATTCTTTGTCAACTATAGCTGCTTGTTCAGAAGCACATATCATACCATTATCAAATGCTTTAGATAAAACTATATCATTAACTGCTTGTTTTAATTTAGCT
>NZ_KQ959881.1 GCF_001553005.1 Gemelliphila asaccharolytica
TTTTTGTTCTTTTGTTAGATTATCTAAGTAACCTATTTTGTTTATTATATTTTCTTTGAATTCTAATTCATTATTTTTATATTCTATTACAAGTTTTTTACTGCCAAGTTCAGTTACATTAGTAATGTCTAAAAATTGTCCTTTTTGATCAAATTTTAATGGTATTTGTTTTTCATTTTCATCAATGTAATAAACTTTTTTTACTTCTTTATTTGTCATCAATGTTTTTTGAATTTTAAATTCACCACTTTGTATTTTAGTTTTTTCACATCTAAAAGGATTTATAAGCATTAAATCAACTATTTCAACATCTTTATCTTTAAGTGTAGTAAAGTTTTCTTTATTTAAAGTTTCCACATTTAATTCTAGATTATTGAAATGCATTCCATTTATGGTAATAGTTCCAAGAGGAGAAGTTATTTTTCCATTATTATCTGCTTTTCCTTTATCATATAATATTATTGATTGAACACTGTTACAACTTGTATGGTCGAATAGCCTTTTATCATCAAGATTTCCCCATTCCATTTTATCTTTTAGAACTAATGGGAAAATAAGTGTTTCATATCTGTCATCAAGAGATTTTACAATATAAGTAACATCTTCTAATAAACTAAAATTAACTACTCCATTTTTTGCTGTAGCTTTAAAAGTATCATTTTCACTTATAAATTCTAATGTTACATCATCCACGGGTTTTCCATTATTTATCACTTGTAGAGTTTGATTATATCTATTTGTTCCTTCTTGTTCTTTTGATTTTTTATTTACTTTTATTTTAGTTATTTCATTATTAGTTTTTGGATTTATTAGAGTATCATTATTATTGGTTGCTACTATGTATGTATTGTGTGCATAGTATTTATTATTTACCAGTTGTAAGAAGTATTTGTTTCCAGAATATAGATTTAAGTTTATTTTTCCATTTTCAACTTTTACGTCTTTTTCATAGTTTTGAGTAGTAGAGTTAAATAATTTAAATACCATTCCATCTATATTAGAGTTATCATCTGTTTCAACAGTAAGAGATTTAGGAGTTATTAGTTCTTTACTAATATTACAATTACTATTTCCACATCCTCCGTTAGGTACAGAAGTATCTAAATTTTCTCCGTCTTTTTTAAGGAATAATGCTTTTATTTTACCATCATCACCTTTAGGAGTTTTATCATTATCAAGCATTGCCCAGTATAAACCATCTCCGTCATATTTTTTCATTGTTATATGAACAGGTTCCATTTTATATCCTTCGGAATTATCTTTTATTGATATAGTATATGATTTATTTATTTCTGTATCAAAGTTTAGAAATTTCCCTTCTACTTTTCTTGTTTGAGTATTTTTTGTATTATCTTCAGTAATGTCAAATTCTAGACCTTGTTTAGCAAATTTTCCTTTATATAAAACATATACTCTTACTAAATATGAACCTTGATAAACATTTAATGAGCTTAATTTTTGGTTATCTTCTGTTTTTAAAACTCCATCTTTATCTAGGATAAATGAAAATCCATTCATTTTATAAGAATTTTTCATTGTTCTTACTAAGTTTATTGTGTATTTAGTATTTTTATATAAGTCTAATGAAATAATACCATTTTTACTAATAATTTCTTTAGTTTCTCCATCTCCTGTAATAGAGAATTTAACTTCATCATCTGTTACAGGTTTATTGGCAGTTATATCAAATATATTGACATTATATTTTATTTTTTCACCTTCTGGTTTTGTGCCAATTAAAGTATTTTTATTAATAGCCTGAATATTAGTAAGTTGTGAGATATCTTCGTTAGTCATATCATTAAAACGAATAGCTTGTCCTTTTTCATTTACTTTGAACCATACATAATTAAAATATGTAGTTTTTTTATTTTTATCCATTAATGTATAGTCTTTTTTGCTTTCGTCTTGAAGCCCTAGTTTCATTCTATCTCCTACTTTAGCTTTAATTCCACTAAGTTTTCCATTTTTAACTTTATATTCAACCATATCTTTGTTTTCTTTGTTAAATGTTTCAAATAAAGTATTATCAGCTAAAGGTTTGTTATTTTTATCAACAACGTCAATATCAGAGATTGTTACTTCTTCTCCTTTTTCATATTTTTCTTCTGTATTATTTGTTATATCTAAGACAAGTTTATCTATAGGAGCAGAAGAAGAGTTAGCTAAAAATTTGTTTACAGTATATTCTTTATCTTTGTTTTGTTTAAAGACTATATTATCTGGATATTCGCTATTATCATTTAGATTTAAAATTTTTGTGTTTTTTGGTGTTTTTATTTTTATAATATAAAATGCTTGATCGTCAAAGCTAGGTTTATTTAAAACATCATTAAAATCTAAAATTCCATCTTTTGATGTTATATTGTATCCTTCATCTTCACTTCCAAAGCTATCGTAGACAGTAGCTTTAATAGTTTTACTTATTTTATTTCCATTTTTATCAACTAATTTAACTTGTAATTTATTAAGTTCTTCTTTTATTAAATTATAAGAATATTCTTTAACTCCTTGACCGTTCCAAACATCATTGTAACCAAGTTTAATTAATTTATCTAAAGCTTTTTTACTTTTATTTCCAGTGTTGCAGTAAAGAACTATCTTTTTATTTTTATCCTTAACATAGTTAGAAATTTTGTTTTCAATGTTACTTAAAGGTAGGTTTATAGCTCCTTTTATGTGACCAGATTTATATTCTATTTCATCTCTAACATCTATTAATAATGCTCCATTTTGTTGAGCTTCTAACACTTTGTCACCTGTAAGGTTTATATTTTTGCTGTTCTTTGGCATATTTTCAAGAACTGGAGCTTCTTTTTTAGTTGAATTTTCAACTATATTTATTTTATGTTGCTCTGAATTATAAGCTAAAGCTTTATTTAATAAAAATGTAGGCATAACAGTAGTTAAAATTAAGCTACTTGCCACAAAAACTTTTAGTGTAACTTGTTTCATTTTATAAACTCCTTTTAAAAATTCCCCTGTTACCAAAAGTTATTATAGCACAGTTTAAAAGAAAATAAAACGCTATTTTATTTTCTTTTTCAAAAAATAATTTAATCAAAAATGATTGAATTTCATAAACATTTCATATTTTTTTATTAATATATAAGAAAAGGATAATTAAAAGGAGGTAAATAATATAAATTGGCAAAAATTGCATTATTGTATATTTTAAGAAAAAAAAACAGGTCTTTAATTTTTTTAATAATTTTAACTTTAGTTCTTTCTTGTCTATATTCATGTTTGAATATAGTAAAAACAACTACACATTTAGAAAAAACAATATATAAAAATTCAAATTCATCACTTATATTAACAAAAAATAAAAATGAAAATAATTCAACAAATTATTTTAAAAGTAAAAAATTTGAAAAATTGAAAAATATAGATGGAATTGGAGAATTTGTTTATCAATATGAGGGAGTGGCAAAACTCTTAAATTATAATGTAGTAGATGGAGAGCAAAAAGTAGAGAGAGAAGAATTATCAGATAATATGAAAAATATTTTATCTGTAATAGCTACTACTAATACAAAAAGAAATATTTTTTTCAGTAGTGGAATGTTTAATATAGAAGAAGGAAGAAATATAGATAAAAATGATAAAAATAAAATAGTAATTCATAAAGATCTTGCTATGAAAAATAATTTAAAGCTAAATGATAGAGTTAAATTAAAAATGACATCTATTGAGAAGGGAGGATTAAATACAAAGGAAATAGAATATGAGATTGTAGGTATCTTTTCTGGTAAGAAACAAGAATCTTATACAGGGTTATCTTCAGATTTAACTGAAAATAGTGTTTTTACTGACTATCTTTCATCTCAGCAATCATTAAATTTGCAAGAAGAAGAAATGCTGGTTGATAAGTTATTTTTATACTTTAATGATCCTCAAAAAACAAAACAAATGTTGCAGCAAGTGAAAAAAGAAATTGATGTAGATTGGCAAAAATACCAAATAGAAGAAAATTCAGATATTTTTAAAAAAGTTTTGGAATCAATAAGTGGAATAAAAAGTATTATAAAAACAATGACATATTCTATTATGTTAGGTGGCTGTATAGTACTTTGTCTATTATTAATATTATGGCTAAGAGAGAGAATATATGAAATAGGAATTTTTCTATCTTTAGGGATTAATAAGGCGAAAATTATAACACAATTTATACTAGAATTAATATTAGTATCTATACCGGCTTTAGTTCTGTCAGCATTAATAGGAAATATAGTTGTAAAACAAACGATATCTAGCATTATAACTTTGGATGACTTTCAAAAAATATCATCAAATATTGTAAATTTAGGATACAATACTGAAAATTTAATAACTTTTTTAGAAAGTTATTTAATATTAATAATTATTATTTTAATATCTGTAATTTTTACTACAGGAACAATTTTAATTAAAAAACCCAAAGAAATATTATCAAAATTAAGTTAGGAGGGAAAAATGGGTATATTAGAAATAAAAAATTTATCATATAGTTATGCTAATTCAAAAGAAAAAATTTTAACATCAGTAAATCAGGTGTTTGAAGAAGGAAAGTTTTATGCAATAATCGGAAAAAGTGGAACAGGAAAATCCACATTATTGTCTTTACTAGCAGGGTTAGACAAACCTAAAAGTGGGCAAATATTATTTAAAAACAATAATATAGAAAAAAATGGATACACAAATCATAGAAAAAATAATATATCATTAGTTTTTCAGAATTATAATCTTATAGATTATTTAACTCCATTAGAAAATATAAGATTAGTAAATAAAAAAGCTGATGAAAAAATATTATTAGATTTAGGATTAGATAAAAGTCAAACTAGAAGAAATGTAATGAAATTATCAGGAGGACAACAACAAAGAGTAGCAATAGCTAGAGCATTAGTATCACACGCACCTATAATTCTAGCAGACGAGCCAACAGGAAATTTAGATGACTCAACAGCTAAAGAAATAATAGATATATTAATCAAATTAGCAAAAGAAAGAAATAAATGTGTAATTGTAGTAACTCATAGTAAAGAAGTTGCCACTATGGCTGATATGACTTTGGAATTAAGTAATAAAAAATTAATTGTTTCTAAAAAAAATATGTAAGGAGAAAAAAATGGTAAGAAATGCATTAGCATATGTAACAAGAAAAACTTTTAAATCTGTGGTAATATTACTAATTATTTTATCTATGACTACTTTAAGCTTGATAGGAATATCAATAAAAGAAGCTACTAATAAAGCAGCGGAATCTACTTTTAGCAATATAAATAATAGTTTTACTATGGAGATAAATAGAAGAGTAAATCAAGGTACTGCAAGAGGAAGCGGTAATATAAGAGGAGAGGATATAAAAAAAATAGCAGAATCAGGGAACATAGATAGTTTTGTAAAAAGAATAGGAAGTGTTGCTAACTTAGATGGTTATGATATTGTTGAGTTAAAGGGTAATAAAAATAGACGCTCGCCAGAAGTAGAAGAAAGATTCAAAAGAGCTGTAATGTTAACAGGAGTAAATGAATCCGTAAAAGAAAATAAATTTATCTCTGGAGCATATAAGTTAATTCAAGGAGAACATCTAAATAGTAATGATAAAAATAAAATACTGATTCATAAAGATTTAGCAGAAAAAAATAACTTAAAAATAGGAGATAAAATAGAGTTAAAATCTAATATATATGATGCAGATAATGAAAAAAAAGCAGATGAGACTGTAGAAGTAGAAATAAAGGGTCTATTTGATGGTCATAATAAAGGAGGAGTGAGTGCAGCACAAGAACTTTATGAAAATACTCTAATAACAGATTTACATACAGCAGCTAAAGTATATGGAAATACAGAAGATACAGCAGTATATCAGGATGCGACATTCTTTGTAAAAGGAAATAAAAATTTAGATCAAGTAATAAAAGAATTAGGTAAATTAAACATAAATTGGCAAAAATACACTTTAATAAAAAGTTCTTCTAATTTTCCAGCATTACAACAATCTATTTCAGGAATTTATGGTATAGCAAATAAATTATTTATAGGTTCTGTAGTATTTGCAGGAGTAGTAGTTTCTTTATTACTATTTTTATGGATGAATGCAAGAAAAAAAGAAATAGCAGTATTTTTATCATTAGGAATATCGAAAACCAAAATATTAGTCCAACTTATGTTTGAATTAATAATTATAACAGTACCAGCGTATATAGGAGCGTATTTCTTAGCAAAATATACCTCTGTTACATTAGGAAATAATATACTGAAAAAAGTAACAGGAGATATAAGTAAAAAAATTGCAAAAGAATCAAGAGGAGCAGGATTAGGAGGAGGAGCTGAAGTAGATGGATTTAATAAAACTCTTACTAGTTTAGATATAAATATTACTTCAACAGCTATAATTTATGTTTTAATATTTATGTCAATAATATTATTAATATCATTATTATTATCCTCATTCAATACCCTAAGAAAAAATCCAAAAGAATTATTAATAGACATTAAGTAAAATATATTTTAAAGTATATTAAGAAAGTGAATTAAAATTTATCTGGAGGTATTATGAAGATACTAATTGTTGAGGATAACAAAGTAATAAGAGAAGGTATATGTGGTTATTTAAAAGAATTTGGATATGAAACTATAGAAGCTGATAATGGAATAAAAGCCATAGAAAAATTTGATAGCACGATAGACTTAACAATTTTAGACATTCAACTACCATTTTTAAATGGATTAGAAGTATTAAAAGAAATTAGAAAAAAAAGTAAGATACCTATATTAATTTTAACGGCTTTTGGAAACGAAGAATACAAGATAGAAGCTTTTAGTTCACTAGCTGATGGGTATATAGAAAAACCATTATCTCTTCCGGTTTTAAAAGTAAGGATAGAATCTTTATTAAAAAGACATTCAAAAAATATAGAAAAATTCCAATATAAAAATACAGAAGTTAATTTTTCAAGTTATAAAGCTACAGTAGATAACAAAGAAATAATTGTTAATGCTAAGGAAATAGAAATATTAAAATATCTTTTGAATAATGAAGGAAGAGCATTAACAAGGGAAAATATAATTAGTAATGTATGGAGAAACACTGAAGAAATTCCTTTTGATAGAGTAATTGATGTATATATAAAAGAATTAAGGAAAAAATTAAAATTAGATTGTATTATAACTATAAGAAATGTAGGATATAAATTGGAGAAAAAATGAGAAATTTAAAAATATTTCCTAAAATGTTTTTACAAATATTTAGTATATTAATTATTATAATAATTATTGTTCATTCATTAGTATTTTTTATATTTCCAAAAACATATTTAGAAACCAGAAAACAAGAAATTAATATAAAAGCTAATGAAATATCTAATAATATAAATGGAAAAGACATAAATTTTGTAAATAATTTAGTAGATTTTTATTCTAAAAATAATGAAATAAAATTAATTATAAAATCAAAAGGTGAAAGTAGAGAGGTAAAAATTGATAAAAATGTAAATTTTGATTCGGAAAGTAAAAATAATTCTCTTATAATAGAAGAAAGAGAGGTAACTTTAAATGACGGAAAAGAGTTGATTATACAGTTTATATCTACAGCAGATATGCAAAAGGACGCCAAGCAACTTAGTTTAAAATTTTTACCTTATTCACTTTCAGTATCATTAATCTTATCTTTAATAATTTCATTGATTTATGCAAAGGCAATAACTAAGAATATAAAAGAAATAAAGAATGTTACTTACAAAATGATGCAATTAGATAGAAGTGCTATATTAAAGGTAAATTCTACAAATGAAGTAGGGGAATTAAAAAATCAAATAAATAATTTATACTCAAATCTATTAGAACTTATTGATAATTTAGAAGTTAAAAATAAAGAAATATTGAAATTAGAAAAAATAAAATATGATTTCTTTAGAGGAGCTTCTCATGAATTAAAAACTCCTATAGCTAGTTTAAGAATAATATTAGAAAATATGAAGTATAATATAGGGGATTATAAAAACAAAGAAAAATATATAGACAATTGTATAGATATAGTTGATGAATTAACAAAAAATATTTCACAAATTTTAATGTTGTCTGCAACAGAAAATTTTAGAAATGATGAAGAAATTATAATTATAAATGATGTAATAAAAGAAGTAATCAAAAAATATGAATTTTTAGCAATAAGGAAAAATATATTTATTAATAATTACTTAACAACAGAAAAAATATATATAGGGAAAAATGCTTTAAAAATAGTATTATCAAATATAATAAGTAATGCAGTTAAGTATACTAACGAAAATGGTAAGATAAACATAGGTATATATAAAAATAGCCTATATATAGAAAATACATTCAACAATGAAGAACAGTTAGATATTGATTCAATACTAAATTCTAATTTTGATTTAAACAAAAAAAATAGTAATGGACTAGGATTATACATTGTAAAAAATATTTTAAGAAATTATAAAATAAAAAATCAATTTAAAAAAAGAGATAATTTTATAGTGTTTTTAATAGATATATCAAAAAAAAATCATAATAAAATTGTAAATTTTAAATAATCTAAAAAAATATTTTTTAATTAGAAATTAGTTTTATTTTATAGTATAATAAAATAGATTTATATTATTTAGGAGAATATTATGAGTTTTTCAGTTGCAATTGATGGACCAGCTGGTTCAGGAAAAAGTACAATAACAAAAAAAGTAGCAGAAGATTTAAAATTCAACTATGTTGATACAGGAGCATTATATCGCTCTTTAACATATAATTTTTTACAAAATAATTTAAAAAAATTAGAAGAAGAAAAGATCAAAAACATTTTAGAAAAGACAAAGATAAAAGTTTTATTTGACGGTTCTATTCAAAGACAATTAATAAATGGTGAGGACGTAACAGAAAAAATAAGAACGAAAGAAATTTCTAAATATGCTTCGTTATTTGCTAAGAGTAAAAATGTAAGAGATTATTTAATAACAATCCAAAGAAATTTAGCAAAAAAAGAAAATGTAATAATGGATGGCAGGGATATAGGGTCCGTTGTATTACCTAATGCAGATGTTAAAATATTCTTAACAGCTAGTGTAGACGAAAGAGCTAAAAGACGTTTTAATGAATTAAAAGAAAAAAGCTTATCATTAGAAGAGATAAAAGAAGAAATAAAAAAAAGAGATTTTCAAGATAAAAATAGGCAGATAGCTCCTTTAAAAAAAACAGATGATGCGATAGAAATAGATTCAACTTTTCTTACAATTAAAGAAGTGGTAGATAAAATAAAAAATATAATTTTAAAAGCAAAAGAGGTAAAATAGTGAGAAGTCTTGTCAAATTTTTATTAACGATTTATTATAAAATTTTTTTCAAAGTAACTATAAAAAATAAAAATATTTTAGAAAATGCAAAAGGAATGGTAATATCAGGAAATCATTTAAGTAATCATGACCCTCTATTATTTGTTCCATTTTTTAAAAATGATATAAGGTTTATAGCAAAAGAAGAACTTTTTAAAATCCCTTTTATTTCATCTTGCCTTAAATCTATGAGGTCAATACCAGTAAAAAGAGGAACTTTTGACAAAGCTTGTATAAATGAAGCAATAAAAGCTTTAAAAAATAATGAAAATATAGGGATTTTTCCAGAAGGAACCAGAAGTCATTCAAAAGATTTAAAACTTGGAGCTTCTCATCAAGGGGTATCATTAATATCAACTAGAGCAAATGCTAAAGTTTTAACATTTGCAATAGTTCCTAAAAAAAATTTTAGAATATTCTCTGAAATAAAAATAGTAATAGGAGATATTATAGATACTCCTAAATTAAAAGAAGAAGGTTATAAACATAAAGAAATAACAGAAAAAATAATGCATTCAATTCAAAATATTATAGATAAGGAGCGTTAAAATGTACGAAAAAACAATAAAATTCAAGTTAGAGAAAAAATTTTTTAATAATGAAGATTACTTAGAAAATAAGTACATTTATGAATGGCTTACATTAGCTAGAAAAAATTTTTTAGAAAGTCTTGGTATAGATATAGATTCACTTTCTAATTATGGTTTTTATTATTCTGACAATGAGATAAAAATTTCAGTAGTAAAGAATATAAAATATAGAGTAAAAGATTTATTTATTAAAACCATTTTATCAAAGCATAGTGGCATAAAAACAGTTTTTAACTATGAATTTTTTATAGATGGAGATATTGTTATAAAAGCAACAACCTCACATAGTGTTTTACGCTTTGATAATGTGCGTCCAGTAAGGATGGATAGATATTTACCAAAATGGGATTTGATATTAAAAGATGTAGTGAATAATGAATTATAAAAGTATTAAAAAAGATATTAGCTTTTTTAATACTTATGTTTGATTTTAAGGAGAAAAAAATTGATTTATCTTGATAATGCAGCAACCACTAAACCATTTAATGAAGTATTAGAATCTTTTTTATTAGTAAATAAAAAATATTATGGTAATACTGCTAGTATAAATGAGTATGGAAAAAAATGTAAAAAATTATTAGAATTAAGTAGAAAGCAGATAGCAGACATATTAAAAGTAAATAAAGAAAATTTATATTTTACTTCTTGTGCAACAGAAAGCAATAATATAGCACTTATAGGGGCTGCTATGCATAAAAAAGATTTTGGAAAACATATAATCACTTCAAAGTTAGAACACCCATCTGTATTAGAAGTATTTAAATTTTTAGAAAATTTTGGATTTAAAGTAGATTATATAAATGTTCTTCCAAGTGGACATATAGATATTGAACATCTAAAAAAATTAATATCTAAAGATACTGTGTTATTGAGTGTTATGGAAGTAAATAATATTTTTGGAGCTATCCAACCTATAGATAAGATTATAGAAATATTAAAAGATTATCCTAAGGTTCATTTTCATGTAGATGGAGTACAAGGAGTTTTAAAAACCGATTTAGACATAAATAAAGTAGATAGTTATAGTTTGTCTGCACATAAATTTCATGGATTAAAAGGAAGCGGATTACTTTATATTAAAGAAAGAAGAAATATAAAAAATATAAGCCTTGGTGGTGGACAAGAAGATAATTTAAAAAGTGGGACTGTAAATTTGGCTAATGCAGTATCAACAGCTAAAGCTTTAAGAATATATAGTGAAAAAGTAAGTGAAATGAATAAAAAGCATTATGAATTTAAAAAATACTTATTAGAAGAATTCAACAAGCTAAAACATGTAAAAGTAAATTCTCCTTTAAAAAAAGATTATGTCAATTCAATAATAAATATAAGTATAGAAAAAATAAAAGGAGAAGCTATAATAAACTCATTGAATGCAGAAAATATAATGGTATCTACCAAAAGTGCTTGTTCTTCTAAAAAAAACAACATAAATGAAGCCTTACTTTCAAGAGGAATATCTGATGATGATATTAAAGGAAGTATACGAATAAGTTTTTCATGTTTTACAAGAAAAGATGAATTAGAAGAATTTATTAAAATATTTAAAGAAAAATATAAACAATTTGAAGAGGTAATAGAAAGTGGAATATAGTCATATTATAGTAAGATATGGTGAACTTACATTAAAATCTGGAAATAGAAATGATTTTTTAAAAAAATTAACTAAAAATATAAAATTAAATTTTAAGAATTTTAAAAATTATCATATTCAAACTAAAAGAGATAGAATGTATATTTTTTTAGATAATAATTTATATATTAAAGAAATATTAAACAAATTAAAAATAATTCCAGGTATTCATAGTTTTTCTCCCGTTTTAAAAGGAAAACTTAATATAGAAGAAGCTAAAATGAATATAGATAAACTTCTTTCAGAAAAAACAAAACAAAATTATAAATTTAAAATACAAACAAAAAGAGCAAATAAAAATTTTGAAAAAAATACTAATGAGTTAAATAATATATTTGGAAGTTACGTTCTCAATAATTATAAAAATTTAAAGGTTGATGTAAAAAATCCAGATTTTATTATTAATGTTGAGGTTAGAAGTGAAGGAATTTTTATTTTTACAGATATAATAAAAGGAGTGGGAGGATTCCCTGTTAATACTTCTTCAAAAGTTTTGCTTCTTTTATCTGGAGGTATTGACTCCCCTGTAGCGTGTAGATTATTACAAAATAAAGGCGTAGAAGTAGAGATGATACATTTTCAATCTCCACCGTTTACGTCAAAAGAAGCTTTAGAAAAAATATTTACATTATCACAAAAATTGAGTGAAATTGTAGGAACTATTAAATTACATGTTATAAATTTTACAAAGTTACAAACAGAGATAGTAAAAAATATAAAATCTAATTATACGATGACATCCACAAGAAGACATATGCTAAAAATAGCAGATAAGTTATCGAAAAACGAAAATATTTATGCCATAGCAACAGGAGAATCTTTAGGTCAAGTAGCAAGTCAAACATTGGAGTCTATGCAATGCATAAATGAAGTAACAAACATGCCAATATTAAGACCACTTTTAACTATGGATAAAATAGACATAATTAAAATAGCAGAAAGTATAGGAACTTATAAAATTTCTAATTTGCCATTTGAAGATTGTTGTACAATTTTTACGCCTAAAGCACCAAAAACTAAACCTAAATTAGAGAAAATTTTAAAATATGAAAAAGAGCAAGAAAATATTTTTAATTCATTAGTAGATGAATGTTTAGAAACTAAAAAAACATATTTAATAAATAAGGATAGTATTAATTTATTAGAAGATAAAAAAGAAACAATAGAAGAAGATGATTTTAAAGAATTATTATAATTTTAATTGAATAAGGAGGCATAATGGATAAAATAATTGTTATAGGAGCTGGATTAGCAGGTAGTGAAGCGGCATATCAGATAGCAAAAAGAGGAATAAAAGTAGACCTTTATGAAATGAGACCTAAAAAGATGACGCCAGCTCATAAAACTGCAAATTTTGCAGAGTTGGTTTGTTCCAATTCTTTAAGAGCAGATTCTATTACTAATGGTGTAGGCTTATTAAAAGAAGAAATGAGAAGGCTAGATTCCTTAATAATGAAATGTGCAGATAAAACTAGAGTAAAAGCTGGAGGAGCACTAGCTGTTGATAGAGAAAAATTTTCCAATATGGTAACAGATGAAATAAAAAAAAATCCTAATATAAAAGTGATAGAAAAAGAAATTTTAACAGTTCCTAAAACTACTATTCCAGTCATTATAGCTACAGGTCCATTAACAAGTGATAAGTTAAGTGAAGATATAAAAAATTATACAAAACATGAAGACTTGTATTTTTATGATGCTGCAGCTCCAATTGTTGAAAAAGAAACTTTAAATTTTGATAAAATATATTTAAAATCTAGATATGACAAAGGAGAAGCTGCCTATTTAAATTGTCCTATGACAAAAGAAGAATTTGAAAATTTTTATCAAAATTTAATTACAGCAGAAGTATCTCCTCTTAAAGAATTCGAGAAGGAAATATATTTTGAAGGATGTATGCCATTTGAAGAAATGGCAAAAAGAGGGAAAAAAACATTATTATTCGGTCCCATGAAACCTGTAGGATTGGAAGATCCAAAAACCAACAAAAGACCTTATGCAGTAGTCCAACTTCGTCAAGATAATGAAGAAGCGACTCTTTATAATATTGTAGGGTTTCAAACACATTTAAAATGGGGAGAACAAAAAAGAATAATTAATATGATACCAGGATTAGAAAAGGCAAACATAGTAAGATATGGAGTAATGCATAGGAATACTTATTTAAATTCACCTAATTTATTAAAAGAAACTTATAAATTAAAAGCATATGATAATATATATTTTGCAGGACAAATGACTGGAGTAGAAGGATATGTAGAGAGTGCAGCATCTGCAATTGTTGCATCTTTAAATGCAATATATAATAAAAAGGGTAAAGAAATAATATTCCCTAAAGAAACCATGATAGGAGCAATGGCATCTTATATAGTAGATAAAACAAATAAAAATTTTCAACCTATGAATGCCAACTTTGGAATAATAAAACCATTAGAGAGAAAAATAAAAGACAAAAAAGAGAAATATTCTGAATATGCAAAAAGATCGTTAGAAATTTTATCTAAATTTACAGATAAAATTTAGTGTATTTTTTAGAAATTGTTTACAATTTATATAAATAAATGTATAATAAATGTGCAGTAACAATAAATAGGAGGTCAAAATGGCAGGTTTATTACAAAAAACAAGAAAAATTAGTGCTATTTTGCAAGAAGGAAGACACTCAAAAGCAGATTTTGAAACCATGGCTATGCGTTTAAGTGCAATCCTTGACTCTGTTGTATTTATATTAGATAATGAGGGGAATATACTCGGATATGATTCTAGTATAGATTATTCTAATGAACGACTAGATGACATGATAAAAACGGGACGTGTCACAAATAATTACATAAGTGCAGCATTAAAGGTTTATTCTACAAAAGTAGACATACCATTTAGACATGAATTATCAATATTTCCAATTGAAGAAGAAGAAAGATTTGATGGTAAAAGTTTCACGGTACTCTTACCAGTTAGAGGAGCAGGAGAAAGACTTGGAACATTAGTAATAGGCAAGTTAGATGAAAGCTTTAATGATGATGATTTAGTATTAGCAGAATATGCTTCAACAGTTGTTGGTATAGAGATATTGCATGAAAAGCAAGACAGAGAAAAAAATATTATGAGAGATAGAGATTTAGTAGTCATGGCCATTAACTCATTATCTTATTCTGAAAAGGAAGCAATAGAGCATATTTTTAGAGAACTTAATGGAACAGAAGGTTTACTAATAGCAAGTAAGATAGCAGATAGGGTAGGAATAACTAGATCTGTAATAGTAAATGCACTTAGAAAATTAGAAAGTGCAGGAATAATAGAATCTAGATCTCTAGGAATGAAAGGAACTTTTATAAAAGTTCAGAAGGAATATTTTTTAGAATATATATTTAGCGGTGATCAAATATAAAATTTAATAGAAAAAAGCATTGATTAAGACCATATATATTATAATTTTCACAGAGAATAACCTTTTTTTGAGATGGTTATAAAAGAAGATATATATTTTTCAGCTTATGAGTAGCTACATGAGTTTTAGGCGAGTGTAGCCGTATAGATTTACGTTATAAATCATTGAGGAAAGAAATTATTCTTTTAAAATTGGGTGGTACCACGATAATTCGTCCCTACATAATGTAGAGGCGAATTTATTTTATTATATAAGGAGAAAAAAATGAACTTAAAAGAAATAAAAAATGAATTTGAAAAATTAATAATAGAAATAAAAGATGAAAAAAAATTATATGAATTAAAAGTTAAATTTTTAGGAAAAAAAGGAATGCTTACAGAAATAATGAAAAAAGCTAAAACCTTAGAACCTACTGAAAGACCAGCATTTGGTAAAAATGTTAATGAAATAAAAGAATATATAAACCAAAAATTAGAAAATAAAAAAGAAAGTTTAATAAAAAAATCAGTAGAAGAAAAGCTAAAAAAAGAAGAAATAGATATAACTTTGCCAAGCAGGAATATAGATTTTGGAGGAATAAATCCACTGAATAAAATCATAGAAGATGTAGAAGAATTATTTGTATCTATGGGATATTCTGTAGCAGAAGGTCCAGAAGTAGAGACAGATAAATTTAATTTTGAGATGCTTAATCTACCTAAAAATCATCCAGCTAGGGATATGCAAGACTCTTTTTATATAACCAAAGAACTTTTGATGAGAACACAAACATCTCCTGTTCAAGCTAGAGAAATGTTGAAAGCAGAAGGGAAATGCCCTATTAAAATAATATGCCCAGGAAAAGTTTATAGAAGAGATAATGATGATTCTACTCATTCGCATCAATTTACACAAATAGAAGGGCTTGTAGTAGATGAAAATATTAAATTTTCAGATTTAAAAGGGACTCTAGAACATTTAATAAAAACTTTATTTGGAAAAGATAGAAAAATAAGATTAAGACCAAGCTTTTTCCCATTTACAGAACCATCTGTAGAAGTAGATATAGCATGGGAAACCGAAGATAATAATGGTGAAGAAAAATGGTTAGAAGTCTTAGGAGCAGGGATGGTTCATCCTAATGTTTTAAAAATGGCAGGAATAGATTCTGAAAAATATAGTGGTTTTGCCTTTGGAATAGGGCCTGAAAGAATAGCTATGTTAAAATATGGAATAACAGATATAAGAATTTTTTATGAAAATGATATAAGATTTATAAAACAATTTTCAAAAGAAGTAGAAGAAAAATAAAGGAGAAAAAAATGTTACTAAGCTATAATTGGTTAAAAGAATTAATAAATATAGAAGATAATGCATATAATTTAGCAGAAAAAATAACAAGAAGTGGATTAGAAGTAGAAGAAGTATTAGATTTGTCAAAAAATTTATCAAATATAGTAGTAGGATATGTAAAAGAAAAACAAAAACATCCTAATGCAGAAAAATTAAGTATATGCACTGTAGATGTAGGTGAAGAAGAGTTACAAATAGTATGCGGAGCACCTAATGTAGAAAAAGGACAATATGTAATTGTAGCAAAAATAGGAGCCAAGTTAAATAAAATTAAGATAAAAAAAGCAAAACTTCGTTCTGTAGAATCACAAGGAATGCTTTGCTCATTAGAAGAATTGGGAATAAATAGTTCACAAGTTCCAAAAGAATATCAAAATGGAATTTTTGTATTTAACAAAAAACAAGAGTTAGGAGCGGACGTAGTTAAACTTTTAGGATTAGACGATAAAATTATAGATATAGCTATAACTCCTAATAGAGCAGATGCTTTAAGTATGAGAGGAATTTTTTACGAAGTATGTGCAATATATGATAAAAAAGATAAGTTTAAAGAAATTTTTGAAGAAAAAGAATATGAAAAAACAGATTTAAAAATCAATTCAGAAAGTGATTCATGTAAAAAATATTTTGGACAAGTTATAAAAAATGTAACAATAGAACCTTCACCACTTTGGTTGCAAATGAAACTTATAAAATCAGGGGTAAGACCAATAAACAGTGTTGTAGACATAACTAATTATGTAATGTTAGAGTATGGTCAACCAATGCATGCTTTTGATAAAGATAAATTGGGAGATAAAATTCTTATAAGAGAAGCTTTCGATGGAGAAAAAATAATAACACTTGATGGAAAAGAAAGAGAATTAAAAAATAATGAATTAGTAATAACTGATACACAAATACCAGTAGCGATAGCAGGAGTTATGGGAGGGGAAAATACAGAAGTTACTAATAACACAAAAAACATAGTGTTTGAATCTGCATATTTTTCAGCAGATTCAATAAGAAAAACCTCATCACAGCATAATCTTAGAAGTGAATCATCACAAAGATTTGAAAAAGGGATAGACCCTAATTTACAGAAAAAAGCTTTAAACAGAGCGGTAGAATTATTAAAAGAAATTTGTCCTAATATTATAGTAGAAGAAGAAGTGTCTATAGGTAGTCACTTAAAAGAAGAAAAAATAGAAGTAACTTCAAATTATTTAAATAATTATATAGGAATAAATATAACAACAGAAGAAATTAGAAAAATATTATTATCATTAAATTTCAAAGTAGAAGAAAATGACGATAAACTTATTGTAGAAGTACCAACTAGAAGAAGTGACATAAAAATAAAACAAGATCTTGCTGAAGAAGTAGCAAGACTTTATGGATATGACAATATAGTTTCAACTCTTCCTAAATTTTCAAAATCTACAAAAGGAGGATTAACATATAAACAAAAATTAATAAAAAATTTGAGAAATTTATATATAAATTTAGGTTTCTATGACACTATAAATTATTCACTATTATCTGAAAAAGAAGCAACGCAATTTACAGCTAATAGACATAATACAGTTAAATTATTATTACCTATGTCAAATAGACATTCTCATTTAAGACAAAGTTTGATACCAGGATTATTAAAATCATTACAATATAATTATGCAAGAAAAAATGAAAATTTAAAATTATTGGAAATAGGAAAAGTATTTTTTGCGAAAAATAATGAAAATATACAACCAGACGAAAAAATGTATATTTCAGCCGTCTTAACAGGAAAAGAAAAAGAAACAAAATGGTTAAAAGAAGAGCAATCGATTGATTTTTTCACAGCTAAAGGTTATTTAGAATTAATATTTAAAAAATTAGATATTTTAAAAGACATATCTTATAAAAAAATAAATATGGATTTACTACATCCTGGAAGAAGTGCAAAAATATTTTATAAAGATATAGAAATAGGAATAATAGGAGAAATTCATCCTACACATGAGAGAGAATTAGGCATAGAAAAAACTTATATTTTTGAAATAGATTTAGATTTAATATTAGAAAATGTAAAAAATAAATTTATTTATAAAGAAGTTTCAAAATATCCTACAGTTACTAGAGATATAGCAATGCTAATTTCTAAAGATGATACTTATCAAAATATAAAAGATATAATAAAAAATATAAATAGTAATCTAATAAAAGAAGTTTCATTATTTGATGTATATGAAGGAAAAGGTTTACCTGATAATAAAAAATCTATAGCTATTACAGTATCTTATAATAATAGTGAAAAAACATTAACAGAAGAAGAAATATTAAAAATTCATGATAAAGTATTAAACTCACTGATAGAATATGGTGTAACAATTAGGTAAGGTAATTATATGAAAGTAGTAATATTAATAATTATATCCTATTTATTAGGTTCAATACCTTTTGCACTAATAATAGGAAAAATATTTTATAAAAAAGATATAAGACAAATGGGAAGCGGAAATTTAGGAGCGACTAATACTATAAGATGTTTAGGAAAGAAGGCAGGAATTTTAGTATTTTTATTAGACTGTTTTAAAGGTTTCGTTTCACTTCTAATAGCAAATAAAGTATTAGGAGATATAAGTTATTTAACACTCTTTGGAGCTTTTGCAATGATAGGGCATATATTTCCTATCTTTGCAAATTTTAAAGGGGGAAAAGCTGTAGCAACAGCAACTTCAATATTTATATATTTTTATCCATTTTTATCTATCATTTTATTTATAATATTTTGTTTAAACATATTAATAACAGGCTATGTTTCTCTATCAAGTATTATGATAGCTTTGTTGGGTGGAATATATATATTTGTGTTTGAAACAGGTTTTGATAGATATATAATGGTAATAATGTGTATATTAGTTATATATATGCATAGAACAAATATAATAAGAATTTTAAATGGAACCGAAAATATATCCAAATTAAAAATAAAAAAATAAATTTAAGGTAGGAAAATGATTAATATAATTGATGGAAAAAAGATAGCAAAAAAAATTAGAGAAAATATAAAAGAAAAAGCACTATTACTGAGACAAAAAAGCATAATACCAACCATATGCGTAATTATAGTAGGAGATAATAAAGCATCAAGAAGCTATGTAAATTCAAAACACAAAGCTTGCATGCAAAACGAAATAAATTCAATTATAAGAGAATTTGAAGAAAATATAAAAGGAGAAATATTACTAGAAGAAATAGATAAATTAAATAATGATAAAAATATTCATGGTATTCTAGTTCAATTACCACTTCCAAAACATATTAATGCAATGAAAGTACTAGAAAAAATATCTCCTGAAAAAGATGTAGATGGATTTAATCCAATAAATGTAGGAAAATTAAATTTAGGAATAGCTACATTGATACCTTGCACACCTTTAGGCATAATAAAATTAATAGAAAGTACAAAAGAAGATATAGAAGGGAAAAATGCATTAGTAATAGGAAGAAGTAATATTGTAGGAAAACCAGTAGCAAGCTTACTTCTTAACAAAAATGCTACGGTAACAATAGCACATTCAAAAACAACGAATTTAAAAGAACTAGTAGCTGAAGCAGATATAATAGTAAGTTGTGTAGGGAAAGCACACTTTTTAACTACTGACTATGTCTATAAAAATAATGCAACAATTATAGATGTTGGAAATAATTACAAAGATGGGAAACTAGTAGGAGATGTAGATTTTTTAAATGTAAAAGAAAAAGTAAAATATATATCGCCTGTACCTGGTGGAGTAGGGCCTATGACTATAACAATGTTAATGCATAATACACTATTAGCATGTGAAGATCAAATTAATTTATAAAATATTTATTAAAATAAAAAAAGAAATCAAAAAAAAACGCTTTAAAATTGCTTTTCAAAAGGTATTTTGAAGCGTTTTTAATAAAATTATTTTGTATTATAATAAAAATAAAAGATATTAATTATAAAATTAAAAAACGGAATATATTTATATACGCACACGAAATAAATAATCAAAAAAGCATATCAAAATAGATTTTAAGCATTAAAAATAAAATATAATATATAAGAAATATAAAAAAACTTGACATATAACAAGAGGCAATATATAATGTATATAAGCGTATTAGTATATAAAAAACATTAAAATTTTAGAGATGAATTTGTTATAAAAATATGGAAATAAAAGTTTTTAAAAATTTATTATGGGCAATAAAAAATATAGTATCTTTTGATGTAAAATATATTATAATAGCTATTTTTACAATGGTTATTGGAGGGGTTTCTCCTGCAATATATACAATATTAACACAAAAGATAATCAATAATTTACAGTTAAGTAATAAAATAATTTTTTTCTATCTATTACTATATGTTTTGCTTGAGTTTTTTGAAAGTTTTTTTAATAATTTTATAGAGTATTATAAAATGAAATTTAATTTATCGTTTAATTTAATGATAAAAGAAAAAGTGGTAGAAAAAATTTCAAATTTAAAATTGAAAGATTTTGAAAATAGTGAAATATATGACGTTATAAATAGAGCAAAAAATGAATCTGAAGGTAAAATAATAAGTTATATAGAAAATTTTGGAATAATTATATCTAATATTATTTCTTTTATTTCATTTGTTAGCATTATTCTTTTCTTTAAATTTTGGATAGTGATAATAATATTAATAATTCCTTGTGTGAAATATATCATTACTAAAAAATTAAATATATTAAGTTTTAATATAATAACAGAAAGAACAAATAAAGAGAGAAAAGCTTGGTATTTTCAATATCTTTTAACATATGGAGATTTTTTCAAAGAAATAAAATTATATAATTTATTTCCATATTTTATAAAAAAATATAAAAAATATAATGAAGAGTTTAATTTACAAGATGTTTCAATTGCCAGAAAAAAAATGTTATTTTTTGGAGGGATAACTTTGATAGAAGTTATTATAGACGGATTTATTTTTTACAAAATAATCAGTTATGGATTTTTAGGTTTAATTTTAATAGGAAATGTATTAATGTATATGAATTCTGTAACTAAGAGTAAGATGAAATTAACGGAAATTTTACAATCATTTGCTTTTTTAAATAAGGAAAGTCTTTTTATGGGACAATTGATTTACTTTTTTGATTTAGAAGAGGTAAATGAAGAAGAATTATTAGAAATAGAAAAAATAGAAAAAATTGAATGTATAAATTTAAGTTATAAATACAAAAAAAATAAAGAATATACTTTAAAAAATATAAACATAAAAGTAGAAAAAAATAAGAATATTCTTGTAGTTGGGAGAAATGGTAGTGGAAAAACTACTTTAATTAAAATTTTATTAGGGTTATATGATGATTATGAAGGACATGTATATATTGATGGAATAGAACTTAAAAATATAAAAAAAAGTTCTTATATGAAATATGTTTCTAGTTTATTTCAAGATTTTATAAAATATGAGGGAACATTTAGAGAAAATATATCATATGGTGATTTAGAAAATAAAACTAATGATTTGAAATTGTATAATGTATTAGAAAAATTTGATCTATTATCATTAGTAAATAGAACAGAAAAAAAATTAGATAGTCAAATAGGATATTGGTTTGATAATGGGAAACAAATTTCTTTGGGAGAGTGGCAAAAGATAGCGATTTCGAGAGCTTTTTTAAAAAAATCTAATGTAATAATATTAGATGAACCTAATTCTGCACTAGATAGTATTTCAGACTATAGATTAAATTTAATGTATAAAGATATTTTAAAAAACAAAATAGGGATTATAGTTATTCATAAATTTAAAAATATAGTGAATGATATGGATAGAATTTTAGTATTAAATAATGGAACTATTGAAGAAGAAGGTACACATAAAGATTTAGTTATAAAAAATGGATTGTATTCAATGTTATATAACCTTCAAAAATAAAGGAGAGTAAAATTATGGGTAAATATAAGTATTATAATTATTTCATGAATAGAACTACATCAGTACCTATAAAATATTTATTTGATTTTGAAAAACAAGATTCTTTAGATATTTATGAGTATATACAAAGTAATAAATATCTTGATATGTTTTTTCAAAAAGCTTTGTTTATATCAAGTCCAACTATGTATTATAGTTATAAGAATAAACCAAAATCTAATAAAAAATATAAATCATTTATTTCTTCTTTATTAAAATATTTCATAAGAGCTACAACTAGGTCTACACCTTATGGGTATTTTTCAAAAGTATCTATAGGTAATTTTTCAAGCCAAAATAAGTTAATTTTTAATAGTGATATTATTGATGTAATTATTGATAGAGAGTGGATTGAGAATGTTACTTATAGTTTAGAAAAAAAGATATTTTATAAGTTGAAATTTAAGTTAAATTCTATAGCATATCAAAGTGGGAATAGATACAAAATACCTTTTGTATCAAAAGATGATAAAAACGTTAAGGATAAAAGTGTACAAGAAATAAGTATAAAATATACAAACTTAATAAAATTATTAGAAAAAGAAGTAAGTGTTTTTTTATCTTATTCTAAAATAAAAATTATTTTAGAAAAGGAATATCCAAATATTGAAGAAATAGATATAAAGAATCTAATAATATTTTTATTAGAACAGGAAATTATATATTCTAATATAAAAATACCTACATATTGTACAAATGAAATAGAATACCTAATTAATGAATTAGAAAATATAGAGTACTTAAAAGAAGAATATGTTGTTTTAACAAAGATAAATAATTTTATAAATGATTTAAAAAAAGAAAACTCTTTAATTTTATTAGAAGAAATTGAGAGTGAAATGAAGAAATTATCATTTTCTAATGGGTATATATCTATAAATAATGGAATTAGTTGTTATGAAAATACATTAGATAAAAAAATAGGAGAAAGATTATGTGATTTTCTAGAGTTAATCAATAAAATCTCTATAAAAGGTAGTAAATTAAACAAATTTAAAGAAAAATTTTTGGATGAGTATGGAGATTTAGAAGAAGTTTCATTTATAAAAATAATAGATAAAAATTTATTTAATGGCTTAGAGTATGTTAATGAAGATTATAAAATAGATTTAGATTATGAAAACGAAATTAATTCTATAATTGATTCTAAAATTTTTAAAGCTATTATTAGTGGTAAAGAAGAAGTTAACTTTAAAAATGAAGATTTTAGAAATGTAATTAAAAAAGTAGATTATAGTAAAACGTTAGATTTAATAACTATTATTTCAGAAAGTAAAAAAAGTTTACCAAAAATATATATAGGATCTGCAATAGGTTCATCTAAATGTGGTGCAACTATACAAAGATTTAGTAGTTGTTTAGATGAAAAAATGATAGCAAAATATAATGATATATATATTGAAGAAAAAGAAGTATATAGAGATTTTTTACTTGTAGAGTTAAGAGAACAAGGAAAAAATTTAAAAACTAATAATATTATTAATAAAACTGGAAATTATGAATATTCTTTAGTAATAGGGACTACTTTAAATAATAATTTCAAAGAGATAACTATAGATGACTTATATGTAGGAATTGACAGTAATAATAATACTTATGTTAAATCTTTTAAATATAATAAAAAAATAAAATTTGTATGTGATAATGCTTTAAATATAGAATTATGTTCTCCTTTATTAAGATTATTGAAAGCACTCAGTGATGATAGTGAATATTTTCCAGAATTAAGAATAGGAGAGTTTAGAAAATATGAAAAATATAAATATATTCCAAGAATTAATATAAATGATATCATAGTAGCTAATAAAAAATGGGTATTTAATTCAAATGATATAAGAAAAATATCTTTTGATAAATTTAAGGAAGATATTGTAAAAAACAAAAAAATATACGGTATGCCTAATGAAATTTATTTAGTAAGATTTGACAATAGACTAAGAGTAAATTTAAGTAAAGATTATTATCTTAATTTAGTATATAAAGAATATTTAAAAGTAGATTCTTTAATTTTTGAAGAACTCGAAAAATGTTATTTAAAAGAAAATAATAAAAATATATCAGAGTATAATATTAGTTTTTATAAAAAAAGAGAAAATAAAGATATTTCAGATAAATTGCATCAAATATTAGAAGATGAAGAAAATATAGAATACAGGCTACTAAAAAATGGATGGGTGTACTTTAAATTATATGGGTGTAACTCTAGAGAAGATGAGATAATAACTAGTTATTTAGAAAAATTAAAAGATAAATTAAAAGAAAAAAATTGTTTTTTTATTAGATATAGTGATGAAATAGGAGGACATTTAAGAATAAGGTTTAAATTTTCTGATGAGAAAAGAGCTTTGCATTCATTAAATAATATTCTTTTGTGGGCTGATGATTTAAAAGAGAAAAAACTAATAAAAAAAATAGTTTTTGATACTTATAGAAGGGAAGTTATTAGATATGGTGGAAAAAGTATAATAGGAATGTGTGAAAAACAATTTTTTGTAAATTCATCTATAGTTAGTGATTTATTAAATCAAAATAATATAGATTTTAACGAGGAAGATGCGTATTTTTTAGGTATTATACAAATATTAAATGTATTTTCACGTGATTTAAAAGAATTAGAAAATTTGTTAAATTATAGAGTTTCAGAGGATAAAGATTTAAAAAAATATTTTTTCAGAAGAGAAAAAGAAATTAATAATAAGATTTTAAATATAATTTTTGAAAAAAATAATTATTCAAAAAATTTAAAATTATTATTACAAACTGAAAAATATATACTAGAAAAAATTTTTTCTAAGATTAAAAATAAAAATAATAAAGAACAAATAATTTTTTCGCTAGTTCATATGTTCTGCAACAGACTAAAAGGAAAAAATAATTTAGAAGAAAAATATTTATTTTTAATAAAATATAGTATAAAAAACATTAATGAGCTTATTAGAAGAGGATTAATTGATTATGAAAAACAATGAAATTCTAAATGTTTTATCAGACAAAACAAAAAAAGAAATTATTTTATATCTAAATGAAAGTGTAGAAAATTTTTTAAATATTTTTGAGAATTCTAATTTTGATGACTTAAATATTGAATCATATTTCTATTTTTTGGTAAATTTATTAGATAGTGAAAATTTTAAGGATATAGAAGAAAAAATCAAAGAAAATATTATTAAGATATTGGAGTATAAAAAGACTCTGATATATCAAGGAACAAGCGAAAATTTAAGGGGAATACTAGATGGAGTATTATTATTTAGTTATTCATTATATAAATTAAAAGATATTGCAAATATGAAGATAAAAAATTTTCTAAAATATTTTCAAATACAAAGCGAAAGAGAAATAACATATTTTTTAGAAGAGGTAAAAAAAAGGAGTTTAGTTTTTTCATATTATGATTTAATATCGGGCTGTTCTGGTTTTTTAAGATATTTATTAAATGTACAATCTAAAAATTTAATTTTAATAGATAGTATAAGTGAATATTTAATTAGTTTGGCAGATGAAAAAAAATATAGAGGTAAAAATATAATAAATTTTCATATAGAAGGTAAAAACCAGTTCCAAAAAATTGAAAAAATAACACAACCTTACGGTCATGTAAATTTTGGATTGGCTCATGGAATAATATCTTCAATAATTGTATTATCGGAAGTATTTAAAAAAAATGGTAATAAAAAAATAAAACATGTAATAGATAAATTAATTAAACTTTATGAAAAAGTAGAAAATAATAATGATGTTTTATCATATCCTATGCAACTTTCATATGAAGATTATGTTAGCGAAACTTATAAAGGGAAAGATATTTGTAGTTGGTGCTATGGTAATATTGGCATAGTTAGAGGGTTAATGATTGTTTATAAAAATATTCAAGATAAATTAAAATATAATAAGTACAAGGAAGAATTAATAAAAATAATAAGTAGACCTATAGATGACTATAAATTAGAGTGTCCATATATATGTCATGGATATGCAGGTGTTATAGCAATACAATTAGTATCATATAAAGAAACAAAAGATAAAAGGTTTTTAAATAAATTAAATCAAAATATAGAAGCAATATTTAAATTAGAAAAAGAAAATTTTATAGGGAAGGAGGATTATCAAGAAGATATAGGTTTAATAGAAGGACAAGGAGGAGTGATACTTACACTATTAGGAGTTTTTACAGAAGAAATGTTATTTAAGGATATGCTATTAATTTAAAATTTTAATAAAAAAAAGGAGGACTAAATCATGAAACATGAAGATTTTGACCTTGATTTAAGAAAGGTCAGTGTAGAAAAACAAGAAATAGAAGCAAGAAGAACAATTCCTTTTATTCCTATATCTACAATTAAATGTCGTGAATCTATAGTACAACCAACAACAGGAATGACTCAAGCTTGCTGTAATAGAAATATAGAGATGGATAAAGATATAAAAGTAAGATGTCAGTAGTAAATATTTTTTATTATTTTATATGCAGAGAGGTAAAATTATGAATATACATAGAAAAAAATTAAAAATATTTTTTATATTTTTAATATTAATAAATTTATTTGCATATTTATCAATGATTAGTGGATTAGTTTCAGAAAATTTAATAGTTAGCTATATAATGGTTATACCAGGAGCTTGTGTATCAATGGCTATATACAGGTATGAAAAAAACAAATTAAATTATTTGAATTATATATTAATAGGAACATTTATTATTTTGAGTTTGATAATGGTAACTTATATATTGTTTGGATATTTAGGTATTGAAATTAATAACTTTTTAATTAATTTATTTCAAATAGTAGTTTCTATATCTAGTATTAGTATAATAATATATTTATTAATAACAAGTTATGATAAAAATAATAAATTGAATATCTTTAAGAATTTTAAAAAAGGAATTAGGTATATTGGAATTACAATATTATTTATGTTGATAATATCATTATTTTTATCAATAAATTATCAAGATGTAATATTTAACTTAATTATTTCTATATTTTCTATTTTAACAATGATACTTTATTACATAGGGCAAGAATATGCTTGGCGAGGATATCTTCAAGATATCTTTCAAGATAAATATGGAAATATACTGGGAATATTATTACTAAGTATACTTATAGAATTAATACATTTTCCTATAATGTATACATATTTAAAAATGGATACATTTGGAATAATATTAAATGAAATGATAATTATGGGAATGGGAATATTTTTAGGATATGTATATATGAAAACAAGAAATGTTTGGATATGTTCTTTTATACAATTTTTAGTAAATATTTATTTTGTATCAATAGGTATTTCTAAGTTAAATAAAGAAGTGTTATTTACAAACACAAATATTGGATATTTTCCTATAATTTTATCATTAGTATTTTTTACATTTGTTTTTACAAAAGAGTATAGAAAAAATCTATATTAAAAAATTTTATAGGGAAGGAGGATTATCAAGAAGATATAGGTTTAATAGAAGGACAAGGAGGAGTGATACTTACACTATTAGGAGTTTTTACAGAAGAAATGTTATTTAAGGATATGCTATTAATTTAAAATTTTAATAAAAAAAAGGAGGACTAAATCATGAAACATGAAGATTTTGACCTTGATTTAAGAAAGGTCAGTGTAGAAAAACAAGAAGGAGAAGCAAGAAGAACACCTACTTTAATAACATTTTCATTGCTAAATAAATGTAAATCGACTGTGCAACCAACAACAGGAATGACTCAAGCTTGCTGTAATAGAAATATAGAGATGGATAAAGATATAAAAGTAAGATGTCAGTAGTAAATATTTTATAAATTAAAAAAGCAAAGTGGAAATATTTGTTTAATATTTTCACTTTGCATATATATAATTAGGGGATGTATATGAAAACAGAAAGAAAAAAATTAAAAACATTTTTTATATTTTTAATACTAACAGATTTATT
Source organism: Gemelliphila asaccharolytica (assembly GCF_001553005.1). Lineage (GTDB taxonomy): Bacteria > Bacillota > Bacilli > Staphylococcales > Gemellaceae > Gemelliphila > Gemelliphila asaccharolytica. The sequence goes on from NZ_KQ959881.1 coordinate 28,146, forward strand.
TGCATATCTATTATCTTATAATAATATTATGTCTGCTCACGAAGTAGCATCTTATATGATGGTTTTACCAGGAGCAGGAGTTTCTTTAGGGATGTATATGTATGAAAAAAATAAGTTAAATTACTTAAATTATGCCTTATTATTATGTTTTTGTGCCTATATTTTATTAATATTATCGTATATTTTTTTAAAAATTATATTTAGTTTCTTTAATATTATAATTATTAATTTTGCAGAAGGTTTGATCGTTCCTATAGGAATGATATTTAGTGTTGGAACTTTTTTATATGCTTTAATAACAAGTGAAAACAAAAAAGATGAACTATATATTTTTAAAAATTATAAAAGTTGTTTAAAATATATTTTTATTTATATGTTAATAGAAGTATCTATTATGAAAATTTTCGCAAGCATTAATGCTTTTGATATAATAAAAAATTTTTTCTATTCTATATTTGTTGTTATTATAGTAATGTCAATATTTTTCATAGGGGAAGAATATGCTTGGAGGGGGTATCTTCAAGATATATTTCAAAATAAATTTGGTAAGAGAATAGGTATAATATTATTAGGAATTTTATGGGAAACATGGCATTTTCCTCTTTGGAATTCATATTATAATGTAGATATTTATGGTAATATTTTTAGATATATTAGTGTAGTAACTATTGCAATATTTTATGGATATGTATACATGAAAACAAGGAATATTTGGCTATGTACCTTATTTCATAGCATAAATAACTTTTGTTCTTCTGAAGTGAAAAATATAGAAATTTTTAATAAATATTTTTTATTTGAACAAACAAATGTGGGATATGGAATTATTATATTATTTGTTTTAGGAATTTTATTATTTTTTACAAAAGAATATAGAAAAGATTTAACATAATATTTGTGGTAATAAATAAAAAATATCTTGACAATTTTATTTTCTAATGATATACTTTATCACAATAAATAAAGCAAAAACATTGATGAGTAATAAATGAATTATTTAAAGAGAGTGTAGTTAGGTGAAAGTACACAATATGAAGTTTATGAATATGGTCTTTGTATGCTAATAAAGTGAGCAGGTCAAACTTTATTCGTAAGTACCACGTTATAGGTAAAGCTATGTTAGTAGTGAAGTAAAATTTAAGGTGGTACCGCGTTTAATATAACGCCCTTATTCTCATTTGGAGAATAAGGGTATTTTTTATTTTTAAAGGAGAAAAAATTATGGGTGAGATAAATAAAAATATAATAGAATTAAAAAAAGTAAAAAAAACATATAATAATAAAGTTGAAGCATTAAAAGAAATTAATTTAGAAATTAAAGAAGGCGACATATATGGAATAATAGGATATTCTGGAGCGGGAAAATCTACGTTGATAAGGTTATTAAACGGATTAGAATTAGCTACAGAGGGAGAGGTAGTAATTGACGGGGATGATTTTTCTAAAATTAGTAGAGAAAAAAGAAGAATAAAAAGACAAAATATAGGAATGGTATTTCAACATTTTAACTTACTTTGGAGTAGAACAGTAGCAGAAAACATAGAATTTCCTTTAGAAATATTAGGAATTGAAAAAAATAAAAGGAAAGAAAGAGTTGAAGAGTTAATAAAATTAGTAGGATTAGAAGATAGAAAAAATAATTATCCTTCACAGCTTTCAGGAGGGCAAAAGCAAAGAGTAGGAATAGCTAGAGCATTAGCAGGTAAGCCTAAGATATTATTATGTGATGAAGCAACCAGTGCACTAGACCCAGAAACTACAGCCGATGTGTTGGAGTTAATAAATGAGATACATAATAAAACAAATATTACAGTAGTATTAATTACACACGAAATGAATGTTGTAAAAACACTTTGTTCTAAAGTTGCAGTAATTGATGGAGGAAAAATTGTGGAATCAGGCGATGTTCTTGATGTATTCTACAAACCTAAGAAAGAAGTAACAAAAAAATTCTTAAAACAAACAGAGTTTATTTCAGAAAAATCAGCAGATAGCAGTATAAAAAATTGGAAAGAAACTTTTGTTAATGGAAAAATAATAAAATTATCATTTGATGATAAGCACTTTAATGAACCTATAGTAAGTAGTTTAGCAAAAGAAAATTCGGTAACTATAAATATAATTCAAGGAAAAATAGATAAAGTAAAAACAGGGAATATAGGAACTTTATATATACAAATTATAGGTGAAAATGAAAATATAGAAAAATCAATAAAAAAATTAGAAGAATTTAACATTTCTGTGGAGGTATTATAATATGGATTTTACAAGAATAAATTGGGACAAAATAACAGAAAAAACTATAGAAACCCTAGTAATGACATTTGAATCACTAATTGCAGTATTTATATTAGGAATAATTTTAGGTTTATTATTATATTTAACATCAAATAGTAAAAATAAAATAATTATTTCTATTTATGCTATTATAGCAGCAGTTGTAAATATTTTTAGAGCAATACCATTTATTATTTTAATAGTATTATTAATACCATTTACAAAAGCTATAATAGGAACTATATTAGGTGTTCAAGCAGCGATTCCCGCGTTAATAATTTCAGCAGCTCCATTTTATGCTCGTTTAGTAGAAATAGCACTTAGAGAAGTAGATAAAGGGGTAATAGAAGCTGTGAAAGCTATGGGAGCAAAAAATTTAACTATAATAACAAAAGTTTTAATACCAGAAAGTAAACCTGCACTAATATCTGGATTAACAGTAACAGCTATAGCACTTGTAGGTTCTACTGCAATGGCAGGAGTTATAGGAGCAGGTGGACTTGGTAATTTAGCGTATTTAGATGGATTTCAAAGAAATAATAATACTGTTACAATTGTATCTACAATAGTAATATTAATAATAGTATTTGTAATTCAATATTTAGGAGATTTTTTTGTTAAAAGAGTAGATAAAAGATAAAATATTAATTTAGTTTAAAAATATGAAAAAACATTTTATGAAAGTTTAAACAATAATAATAATATTAAAATATCAGCTATATTAAATTTAATAGCTGATATTTTTTATATGAAAAACAAATAATATAACCATTTAACAAAAATAATATATTTAAAATTTTAACTTTAATATAAAATTATACTTTTGAAAAATTAAAGTAAAAAAACATTACAAAAATAAATTTTCAAAAAAATATTGTAAAAGTTATAGTATGCTATTAATACACATAATACTACCTTTAGAAAAAGAAAGTTTAAAGACTTAAATATATAAAAAAATGTTAACATTTTCAAAAAACATTTGTTATAATAAAAATGTAGCATTAGGGAGATGAAAAAAAAGAAAAGGAGTAGTTAAAATGAAAATAAAAAAACTTATAGCAAGTTTTTTAGCGATAATGCTTATTTTTTCAACAGCATTAGCAAGTAATATTTTAGCAAAAGAACAACAAACAACTAAAATATCAACAGTAACTTATGACAAAGTTACTAAAAAAAGTACTAAAACAGTAGGAGAATTAAATTTTGTTGTAAAAAATGGTTTCCCATTAAAAGAAGTTACAAAATTCCAATCAATTGATGGCGTTGCCGAAATGCCACAATTAAAAGATGGTTTTTATAATGTAACATTAGAAGAAAACAATTATTATCAAATGAGTGATACACCTGTAACTGTAGAGAATGGAACATGGACTTTTGAGGGTGAAGATGGAGATAATATTTTAACTGTGGAAAAAAAAGAAGGAGTAGAAATACCATCTCCAAAACCAAATGAAGAAGAAATAGAAAAAGTACTATTAGTTCAAGGAGATAATATTTCAAATTTATCGGGACTAGAGTTTGAAATTTCAGATGGTAAAAATAAGGAAAAAGTAGTAGTAGATAATAACGGAGCGTTAAACCTTAAAATAAAAGAAAATAAAAGTTATATATTAAAATTATTATCAAAAGAAAAATATGAAATGCAAGATATTTCATTTAAATGTGTAAAAGGGACCTCTGATTTTGGAACTCCTATTTATAAGCTTATAGGAAAGGATAATAAAGAAATATCATCAATAAATTTAACTAAAAAGCAAAAAGTAAAACAAGAACAAGAGTTCACCTTTAACGTTTTGTGCGGAAGCTGTGGTAAAATTTCTATAGCAAAAGAAATGAATTTTAAAGTTGAAGATAATTTGGGAAATAAAAAAATATATAAATCAAATCAAGGCATAGTAAAATTCAACTTACTAGAAGGAAGTAAATATCAAGTTTCTTTACAAAAGGACTCTGATTATTCAATGGATATTGTTAATATAGAAGTAAAAAATATTGAAGGGGAATTAAAAGTATATTCTGATAATAAAATTTTTAAAGATTTTATTATGACAAAAATATCTAATACGGAATGTGTTGAAACACTTTGTAGCTTTTCAGATAAGAAAATAAAAATGGCTGAAATACCAGTTAAAGTAAATGAAAATGGTTTGTTAAGGGATTTAAAAGCTGATGAAGAAATGATTTTTGACTTATATGATACAAGTAAATCTGAACCAGTAGGAGAAGTAAAAACAGTTAATGGAAAAATTCCATCACTTGAAGTTTACGAAAAAGACGACTATATACTTTTTACAAGTGAAAAAAACAAAAAATTCATAATGGCTGACACTCCTTTTAAAAAAGAGGTAAGTGAATTATATTTTATATCTAATGGGACAGGTAAGTTACCGATAAGACATAAAACAAAAAATCCTTATGCTGAAGGCGCTAAATTAAATATAGACTATTTAGAAGTAAGACATTTGGGAAAAGATGAACAAATACATAAAAAATATTATATTGACTATATTAGAATAAAACAAGATGAAAATAATCCACAAGATTATAGCAAAGTTAAATTTATTTTTACAAGTGAATATGATACTGTAACAGCTACCACTTTACAGGAAGATCAGTGGGGAGTTCCATTAACTGGAATAGAATTATTAGAAAATGTGCAATATTCTGTAAGAGTAGAAGATCCAGAAGGAAAATATGCAATTGAAAACTTTCCATTAGTACTTGTAGATAAATCAGAAAGAGGACCACATCATCCATTAGGGTGGGGAGATGGTAAATATGTGTTTAATCATTCTTATTGTGGCAATGCAACATTTCTTACTTTAGTGAAAAAAGGCACAGAAAATGATCATAATACAGAAATTGTGTGTTCAACTGGAAATACTACAATTACAGGAATGAATTTTAAAGATTTAAAATTAAGAACAATTCATCCAGATAAAAGTGAAGTAGCTAACATAGCTAAATTAAAAAATAAAGACTTTGATTTGTATAGATTTAAATTAATAAATCCAAAAAGATGCGAAGTTACAAAAATGGCTGATGGTAATTTTGCTATTCATAGAAAAATAAAAGATAATAAAATAGTAGAAAAAGTATATCAAGTTAATAAAGATAAAACTTTAACAGAACTTAAATTTAAACAAAATAAAAATATTGTTGATATAGATACTAAAACTTTATCAATATACGATACAGTAATTTTATATAGAGATAACAATGAAAAATCTTTGGAAGAAGCAAAAGAAAATATAATAAACAAAATAGGCTACTTAGACAATC
>NZ_KQ959882.1 GCF_001553005.1 Gemelliphila asaccharolytica
CGGTGTTGGCGTTACGTCTGGAGCTGGAGTTTGACTTGGGTTGTTTGGCATAGGTGGCAAGACATTAGAATTACCACCTTGTTTTTTATCTAATTCCATTGCACTATTTAGTGACTCTTTTACCTTTTCTACAGTTGCTCCACTTCCTATAGAGTTATAAGCTTCTCTTTTTTGTTCTGGAGAAAGATTTTTCATTTCGTCTACTTTCTTTCTTCCTTCTTCTTTTGCTTTTCCTATTTCATCAGCAGTTTTTACTGTATTTATGATAGAATTAATTTTTTCTACTGAATCTGCCTCGTTAATTTGTTTTTTATAATTTTCTTTCATTGCATTAGCAAGGACTTTTCCATATAATTTTTCATTAAAGGCATTAGTAAATTTATCTAAATCTTTTATGGCTTGAGTTTTTTCATTTGCTAACTTTTCAGTATTATCTGATTGATCAGGAGTTTGTGGCTTCTCTTTAGCTTTTTCTTGTGTTTGAGCTTTTTGAACCTCTTCTTTTACCTTTTCTACAGTTTCTCCACTTCCTATAGAGTTGTATGCCTTAACTTTTTCTTCTGGAGAAAGATTTTTCATTTCATCTACTTTCTTTCTTCCTTCTTCTTTAGCTTTTCCTATTTCATTAGCTTTATCAACCTTGTCTAATATAGCTTTTAATGAATCTATATCTTTCGCTTGATTTATTTCTGCTTCAATATTGCTTTTCATAGCATCGGCAAGGGCTTTTCCATATAATTTTTCATTAAAGGCACTTGTGAAATCATCTAATTCTTTTACTGCTTCATCTTTTAAAAAAGGCATTAACTCTTCTAACTTTTTCATATTTCCAATCATATTTCTAAGTTCTACCTTTTGCTGTTCATTTACATGTTTTAGACCATCAACAAAGTTTTTACCTTCTTTTTTGGCTTTATTAAGGTTATGAGCATTTTTTACTTCATCTAAAATTTTTTGAATTTCTTCTTTTTTATTTGCTTTTTTAATTTGTTCTATTTTTGCTTTTTTTAATTCTTCTGCCAAACTATTTAAAGATTTATCAAATGCTTCTGGATACTCTTCTAATTTCTTAATAGCTTGTTCTTTTTCTTTTTCTAAATCAGCATTTACATTACCTGATGTAAGTTCTTGATTTGATGCTAAAGAGCTATTTAATGGCGAAACTGCTCCACTAATGCTTAATAATAACGCTCCTGTTACACCTACTGTTAATATCTTCTTTGTATTATTCATCTCTTTCTCCTTTATAAAAAGTTTATTAATTATATTTGCTAATCCCTAAAATAATATAATTTTTTGTGCTCCTTATTTTATCATTTTTAGAAAATAAAAACAAGATTAACTTTTTATTTTTTTAAATATTTTTACAAAATATAATATTTTTGTAACATTTGTAATAATTATAATTGCCTTTAATACAAAGAATAATGATATTTATTTTCTATTTGAATATTTTAAATATTATTTTATAATAAGAATAAAAAATATTTTAAAATTTAATGTATTAAATTATTTGCTTTTTTTATTTTTGAAATTCATTGATATATTTATGAAAAAATATTTACAGTTTAATAATTTATACTTTATTAATAAAAATTTAAAATCTAATTTCTTTATAAAATATTATAACTTAAAAATAAAACACTCTAAAAAACTTTAAATTTCTCAATTATTTGCTTTTTTTTCGTAAATAATGCCTACTTGAAAGTAAAATAACTCAGTGAGCATCTTATAAAAAAATACCAACTACAAAAATAAGTATTTTTTTATTTTTATGTTGATATTGCTTTTTTTATTTTTTTTTTGATTTTAAAGCTGATTTTCTCTATTTATAATATTATCAACGATAATATTGTACAACCAAAAAAAATGAAAGATAAGTAGACAATTCTTATCTTCCATTTATATCTTCAACAGGGGCAGTAGGAATTGAACCCACACCAAAGGTTTTGGAGACCTTCGTTCTACCTTTAAACTATGCCCCTATAATTAATGGTGGGAAGAAGTGGATTCGAACCACTGA
>NZ_KQ959883.1 GCF_001553005.1 Gemelliphila asaccharolytica
GCGTCAAAGGTTACTCTTGTGTAGCCTTCTGTAACTTGTACTTTAGGATCTGTGCTTGTTTTTACTACGTCTTTGTAGGTAACATTTAATTTGACATTCATCTCTTTACCTTCGGCAACTTTATAATTGTAAGTTACTTCACTTGGATTATTACTATCAACTGTAAGAGCATCATTGCCAAAACTTGCTCCAGCTGGTGAAGTAACTTTATCTTTATTAAATTTTCCTGGGAACTTGCTATATTTAAATTCTCTTGTGTCCTTATTTATTGATATATTGTATTGTTGATTACTACACTCCAATTTAGTAAGATTTTTGTTTTTACTTAAATCTAAACTTGTTAGCTTGTTTCCAGAACAATACAAGCTAGTAAGATTTGGGATTTCACTTACATCCAAACTCTCTAGCTTGTTGTTATCACAACCCAATTTAGTAAGATTTTTGTTGTAACCTAGATACAAACTCTCTAGCTCATTGTAAGCACACCACAAGTTAGTAAGATTTTCGTTTCTACCTACATACAAATTCTTTAGCTTGTTGTTATTACAATTCAATTCAGTAAGATCTATGTTGTAACCTACAAACAAATTCGTTAGATTGTTTCCATTACAAATCAATTTAGTAAGATTTGTGTTTTCACTTACATCCAAGTTTGTTAGTTGGTTAGTATGACAATATAATGTAGTAAGATCTCTGTTGTTACTTACATCCAATCTATTTAGCTTGTTAATAGAGCAATCCAAGAAAAAAAGCTTTGTGTTGTTACTTAAATCTAAACTCTCTATCTCGTTTTCAGAACAATCCAATTTAGTAAGATTTTTAAAAAATCCAATTCCATTTAAAGAAGAAATTCCTTGCTTTCCTATCGAAAGCTCTGTAACATCAGCTACCTCGTCATCACTTAAATAGCCATTTTTATTTTTATCAAAATTATCACTTACATATTTTTTAAAATTTTCATCTGAAAAGACATCATCTATCTTTACACCATCATTTACATTGCCATTTGCAACATCGTCATTTGCATAGCTAGTTATTGGGTTTAAAGGCAGATAAGACATAAACATTACTAGAGCAAGGAAAAATCTCATTATCCTTTTCATTTTAATTTCACTCCTATTTTTTATTTTTATATTTCTTCATAATATATATATATATATAATTATTTATTTTGTCAATACTTTATTTTGTTTTATGTACTAATTTTTAAAACATTTTTAAAAAATTTAATCAAATCAAAAAGTTAATAAAAATTTTTTATTTTCTATCTTTTAGCATTTGATTACAAAATAATTTAATTAAATTTTATTAAAAATATCTTAGATGAAAGAATAAATAAATAAACTTTATAGTTAGATTTTCACTACTATAAAGTTTTTTCTTTTTATTTATAATCTATGTTAAAGTTTATTAAGTTCTTCTGCTACTAAATTAAATTCTTTACTTCTAAGTGTTCTCATATCTAAAATTGTTTTATTATCTTTTATTCTTGTTATTACCGGAATTTCTAATTCTAGTAATTCTTTTTCTATTTCTTCTGCTTTTTTTGTTTTATGTTCTAATTTTACTACAACACTCTCTAAATAACTTGCTGGAAAGCTCCCTCCTCCTACTTCTGCTTTATCTTTGTTTATTTCTATATCATATTTATTTTTATCCAGAAGATTTGCAAAGGTTTTTGCTTTTTCTTGTAGTTTTTCTTTTGATATGCTTATCATGTGTAGTGTAGGAATTTCTTTCAGTGCTTTTTTTTCATCTAGATATAGTTTTAGGGTTGCTTCTAGGGCAGATATTGTCATTTTGTCTACTCTTAATGCTCTTGTTAATTGATTTTTTTTCATTTTTTCTATGTATTCTTTTTTTCCTACTATTATCCCTGCTTGTGGACCTCCTAGTAATTTATCTCCACTAAATGTTACTATGTCTATTCCACTTTCTACTATTTCTTTTACTGTAGATTCTTTTGGTAAGCCATATTCTTTGAAATCTACAAATTGCCCACTTCCTAAGTCATTCATTGAGATTAATTTTTTTTCTTTTGCTAATTTTGCTATTTGTTCATTAGTTACACTTTCTGTAAATCCTAATATTTTGTAATTACTTGTATGTACTTTTAATAGTGCTCCTGTTTGTTCGTTTATTTCTTTTTCATAGTCTTTTAAGTGAGTTTTGTTAGTTGTTCCTACTTCTACAGGGACCCCTCCTGATAATTTTATTATTTCTGGTATTCTGAAAGCTCCTCCTATTTCTACTAATTCTCCTCTTGATACTATGATTTCTTTTTCTTTTGCTATTGTGTTTAGTGCTAACATTACTGCTGCTGCGTTGTTATTTACCACAAGAACATCTTCTGCTCCTGTTAGACGTTTTATTATGTCTTTTAAGTGTGTGTATCTACTTCCTCTTTTCTTTTCATCTATGTTAAATTCTAAATTTGAGTAGTTAAATGCTACGTTTATTAGATTTTCTTTTACACTTTCACTTAGTAAACTTCTTCCTAGATTTGTGTGTAGTATTGTTCCTGTTGCGTTTATTACCCTTCTTAGAGAGTTTTTATCTTCTTCTTTTACTTTTGTTTCTATTATTTCTACTATTTCTTTTAGGCTTGGTATTTCTTGCTGTTCTTTTTTTATTATTTTTTCTTTTATTTTTGCTATTTCTTTTTTTATTATTTCTTTTACAAATGTTTCTGGGTATTTTTTTGTTATTTTTTCTATTTGTTTTGTTAATAAAATTTTATTTATTGCAGGAATTTTTGATAATTTTTCTTTCATTTTTTCTCCTATATTTCTTTTATTATTTCTTTTATTTTTTCTATTGCGTAGTCTATTTCTTCTTCTTCATTCATGCTTGAAAATGAAAATCTTACCATTCCTTGCTTTTCTGTTTTGAAGTGTTTGTGTATTAACGGTGCACAGTGTGTTCCCGCTCTTACTGCTATGTTATATTCTTCTGCTAGTGTTTCTGCTACGTCTGCTGATGAGATGTTTTTTATATTAAATGATACTACTGCTACTCTTTCTGCTTGAAAGTTTCCATAAAATTCTAGACATTTGTATTTTTTTAGTTCATTATAGAATTTGTTTGCATAGTGTATTTGTTTTTTATATAAGTTTTTTATTCCTTTTTGTTTTATATATTTTATTCCTTCTTTTAGTCCTGCTATGGATGGGGTGTTTTGTGTTCCTGCTTCTAGTCTTGTTGGGTATTCAGCCGGATGTTCATGTTCAAATGTTTTTATCCCACTTCCTCCAACGTTGTATCTATTTATTTCTATGTTTTTATTGTTTATTATCATTCCTCCTGTTCCTTGAGGTCCAAAGAGGCTCTTGTGTCCTGTGAAGCAATATATATCTGCTCCTATGTCTTTGACATTTATTTCTAATACTCCAGCTGTCTGTGATATGTCTACTATTACTAGAATGCCGTGTTTTTTACATATTTTCACTATTTTTTTTATATCTACTATATTTCCTGTTACATTTGAGGCGTGATTTACTACCATTAATTTTGTTTCTGGAGTTATATTTTTTTCTATTTCGTCATATTTTATTATGCCATTTTTGTCGCTGTCTATTATTGTGTAGCTTACATTTTTTTCTTTTGCCATTTTGTATATTGGGCGAAGAGCGGAGTTGTGTTCCATTTTTGTGGTTATTACATGGTCGTTTGCTTTTAATATCCCTGTTATTGCTATATTTAAGCTTTCTGTTGAGTTCTTTGTAAATATTAGGTATCTTTCATCTTCTAGTGAAAAGAAGTCAGCTATTTCTTTTCTTGCTTGATATATTTCTAAAAATGCGTTGTTGGCTTCTTTATAGCTTCCTCTTGAGGGGTTTGCGTATTTTGATGATGATAGTATTTCGTATACTTTTTCTGCTACTTGCTTGGGTTTTTTTAGGGATGTTGCTCCATAATCAAAATAATATGACATTTTTTCTCCTTTCTTTTTTATTCCATATTTTTTCCTTTTATTCTGTAGTTTTCTACTCTTTTTGTTAATTCTTTTTTGTCCATATATTCTAGTATTGCCATTGTGTATTTTCTACTTGATCCACTCATATCTCTAAACTGAGCTAGTGTTAGTTTTTCTTCTTTTTTGAAGTGTTCTTTTACTTTTTTTACTGCGTCTTGGTATATGTTTATATGTATATATATTTCATCGTTTAGTTTTATTAGTGTGTTTCCTACTAATGATTCTACTAATTCTTTATTTATTTTGTTTTTTTCTATTATTTGTGATACTGGTTGTGGTTTTAATCCTGATTGGAGTAGTATTTTTTCTATTTTTTCTTTATCTTTTAGTTCTTTGTTATCATATACTATTTTAAATTCTTTGAATGATATGAAGTTTCCTTGTTTTCTTAGTTCTTTTTGTTCTATTAATTTTTCTATGATGGCTTGCGTTTCTTTTTTATTGACTTTTATTTTTGATATTAATTCTACTATTGGGATTCCTAGTCTTAATCTGTATTTTTGATGATAGTATGATATTTCTGAGTAGATTTTTTCTTTTATGTCTTGGTATTTTTTTATGTGAATGTAGTTTTCATTTATTTGTATTATTTTGTTTTCTTTTTTTAGATTTTCTAATTCTTTTTCTATTTCACATTTTGCTACTTCAAGATTTTTTATTATTTTTTCTTTTGGCAGTAGATAGTTTGTTTCTGTTATTAAAAAGTTTGTTATTATTTCTTTTAAGCTTCCTTTTGCTTGATTTTTTAATTTTGTTAGGATAGTTTCGTTATATCTTTTGTGTTTTTTTGGTGCTGGGTCTACTACTACTCCTCCTCCTATTGTTTCCATTGGTGAGTATGTTCTTATTATAAATTTATCATAATTTTTTATTGATATTTCTTCTTCTAGTCGTAGCTGTGCAAAGTGTTTTTCTCCTTTTTTTATCTTTTCTACTCCTAAAGGTACTACTCTTGCCATTACTTCTTTTGTTCCTATGTATATTCTTACTCTATCCCATAATTCTAATGTGTATTTTGTATCTTTTATTAGCATTATTTCTGCGTCTAGCATATATGTTTGTATTAAAGAGTTTGGTGTAGCTAGGGTGCAGCCTCTTTCTACATCTTCTTTTTTTACGTTTGTTAAGTTTATTGCTGTTCTTTGTCCTGCTGTTGCTTCTTTTACGTCTTTTGAGTGTACTTGAATGTTTCTTATTTTTGTTTTTATATTTTTAGGATATATTTCTATTTCATCGCCTATTTTTAGTTTTCCTTCTGTTAGGGTTCCTGTTACTACCGTTCCAAAGCCTTTTATTTGAAAAGTTCTGTCTATGTTTAACCTTGCTTTTTCTTTTATTTCTTTTTCTTTTATGTCTTTTACTTTGCTATCTATTTCTTTTATTAAGGTATCTATTCCTTCTTTTGATATAGAGTCTACTTCTATTATTTTACTTTTTTCTAAAGGGGTGTCTTTTATAAATTCTATTATGTCCTCTTTTATCATTTCTCTATATTCTTTTTCTACTAAGTCTTTTTTTGTCATTACTATTATATAGTCTTTTATTCCTAGTAGTGTTAGGATATCTACGTGTTCTTTGGTTTGTGGCATGATTCCTTCTCTTGAGTCTATTAGTAAGAGTACAAGGTTTATCCCGCTAACTCCTGCAAGCATATTTTTTATAAATTTTTCATGTCCTGGTACGTCTACTACTCCACATCTTTTTCCACTTGGAAGATCAAAATAAGCAAAGCCTAGATTTATGCTCATTCCTCTTTCTTTTTCTTCTGTTGTGGTGTCTGTTTCTATACCGCTTAGTGCTTTTATAAGAGTTGTTTTTCCGTGGTCTATGTGTCCTGCTGTTCCTACTATTATATTTGCCATTTCTAACCTCTATTTTTCTTTATATAATAATTCCGTTTCTCTTTTTATTCCTTTTTTTTGGGAATAATATAGTGCTTTGTATTTTATTTTTTCTTTTTCTAGTATTTTTATTAAGTCGCAAAATTTTTCCCATTTTGTTTTTAAGGTAAATCCACACCCTAAACTTATGCTTGGATGGGTTGGTATTAATGCTGCTTGAAAGTTTTTTTCTTGACATATGTTGTCTGATTTTATTGCATCATGTGTTGAAAAAAATACAATTAGTCCTTCTTCTATCATATTTTCTCCTATGGTTGTAATATTTTGTTTGCTTTTCTCATGTCTTCTACTATGAAGTACATATTTGTGGGATTTCCTACTGCTAAGTCTATTTTATGATAGTCTATACATGCCCCGCAACAAAGTATTTCAACTCCCCCTTCTTCTAATTCTGCTAATTCGTCTAAGACATGACTTCTTTGTCTATCTACAAGATAAGCTCCTTCATTGTAAAATATTATTTTTTTTGGTAATAGTTCTTGTTCTGTTAGTGCATAAAGGTAGCTTTTTATTAGTTTTTTTCCTAATTCTTCGCTTCCATGTCCCATGATTTTTTTATTTATAACTACTATATAGCTATCATCTTTTAGGGCATATTGATTTTTTTCTTCACTATTTTGCTCTTGTTTTGTTATTAAAACTTTATATCCTTCTTTTATTTTTTCTATTTTTATTTCATTGTGGTGTTTTTGTGCAAAATTTTTTAAAGCTTCTAAATCTTCTTCTTTTAATAAGATTTCTACGCTGTCTTCTGTTTCTAAAGTTCTTTGTACTTGTGCTACCGGTACTGGACATTCTCCTTCTAGTGCGTTTATTTTTACTGGTTCTAATGCTTGTTTGTTTGTTATTGTTGTTATATATTCTTCATCTGATACTGGTATTACCTCTATTTCATATCCTAATTGTTTTGCTAATTTTTCTAAGTTTTGAGTTGCTATGAAATTGTCTACTACCGTTTCTACTACATCATATTCCCCTAATAGTTTTCTTGTTTTTACTACTGGTAGTGGGCACGCCATTCCCTTAGCGTCAAATCTTGTTTTTTTCATTATTTTACTCCTTTTATTTTACTATTACGTCTTTTTCTTCTCTTTTTATTACTTTTCCTATTATGCTACTTTTTATTTCTAATTTGTTTAGTTCTTTTAGCATTTTTTCTGCTTCTTTTTCTGCTAAACTTATTAAAAGTCCTCCAGAGGTTTGCGGGTCAAATAGTATTTCTTCTAATGCAAAATCTTTTATTTCAAATTCGATTTTTTCCTCTAAATAATTTCTATTTTTTTGACCTCCTCCTGTTATAACAAAATTTTCTGCACATTGTTTTGCTTCTTCTAGTATTGGTATCTTTTCTGAATACAATTTTGCTGAGAATTTATTGTCTAGCATTTCTACTAAATGTCCTAGTAGTCCAAATCCTGTTATATCTGTACAGCTATTTACTTTGTATTTTTTCATTATGTCTGCTGCATATTTATTTAGAGTTGTCATTTGTTTTATACACTTTTCAAATGCTTTTTCACTGCATTCTTTTATCATAAATGCTGTGTTTATTATACTTACTCCTAGTGGTTTTGTTAATATTAATAAATCTCCTTCTTTGCATGAGTTATTCATTAATATTTTGTCTGGGTGTACTATTCCTGTTACAGATAATCCATATTTTGCTGTAGTATCATGAATTGAGTGTCCTCCTGCTAAAACTCCTCCTGCTTCGTGAACTTTTTCTGCTCCTCCTTTTAGGATTAAATGTAATTTTTCATAATCTTCTTTTTCCGGAAATGTAACTATATTCAATGCAGATATTACTTCTCCCCCCATTGCCCAAACATCACTTAAGGCGTTTGTCGCTGCAATTTGTCCATATAGATAAGGATCGTTTACCATAGTTGTAAAAAAATCTAATGTTTGTATTATGGCTTTGTCCTCTGATATTTTATAGACTGCTGCATCATCGCTACTTTCATATCCTACAAGAAGATTTTCATCTTTTCGTTTTGGTAAATCTTTTAATAATTTTGAAAGAGACCCCGGCCCTATTTTGGCATTTCAACCACCACAAACAATCATGTTTAAATTTTTTTCAGCCATTATTTCCTCCTTTTGTTATCTCAGTTTAATTATACTATTTATTGAAAGCTTTTTAAACTACAAAATGTCAATCTTTTTTCTATTTTTCTTTATTTTCTAGGAAATTTTTTGCTCTCTTTGTTAACAGTATAAGGAGAAAATTTTAAAAAATAGCTTTTTCTTTTTTTATTAACTTTTTAGGCGGAATTTTTTTTACTTGACAGGTAAATCTGCCAAAGTTTTCTTTTTTTTTTAGATTTTTATTTGCTTTTGTTTCTTTTTTTAAAAATCTTTTTTCTAATATTTTATAAAAAATAAAAAAGTAGATTAATTTGCCAAAATTTTCTTGACATCTTCAATCTACTTTTTGTTTTTTATTTATTT
>NZ_KQ959884.1 GCF_001553005.1 Gemelliphila asaccharolytica
GGGTCGAAGGTTCGAGTCCTTCATGGCTCACCATTTGATTTGATTCTTTCGCGCGGGTGTGGCGGAATTGGCAGACGCACTAGACTTAGGATCTAGCGCCTAACGGCGTGGGGGTTCGACTCCCTTCACCCGCACCATCAAAAGCGAAAGTAGTTCAGGGGTAGAACATCACCTTGCCAAGGTGAGGGTCGCGGGTTCAAATCCCGTCTTTCGCTCCAATAATCTAATATAATGCCGGGGTGGCGGAACTGGCAGACGCACAGGACTTAAAATCCTGCGATGTTAACTCATCGTACCGGTTCGATTCCGGTCCTCGGCACCATTATATTAGCGCCCATAGCTCAATTGGATAGAGCGTTTGACTACGGATCAAAAGGTTAGGGGTTCGACTCCTCTTGGGCGCGTTAAATAATCAAACGGGAAGTAGCTCAGCTTGGTAGAGCACTTGGTTTGGGACCAAGGGGTCGCAGGTTCGAATCCTGTCTTCCCGACCATGTTGAAAGTATTAAAAAAGGGGCCTTAGCTCAGATGGGAGAGCGCCTGCTTTGCACGCAGGAGG
>NZ_KQ959885.1 GCF_001553005.1 Gemelliphila asaccharolytica
GAGGCCACACCAGACGGCTACTATGTCGACATTAACGGAGCATGGGTTAAATAGAAATATAAAGAGTTCTTAAAAGAACTCTTTTTTATTACACAAGAAATAATTTTTAATAACTAGCAAAAAATTTTTTAAAAAAAATCCCTAATAGTGAGGCATAATTTTTTAAAATTAATATCTTCTGTTGTATAATATAAAAAGATAATAAATACAAAAAAGGAGTAAACAATGGAAATAATAAAAAATATAGAAAAGAATAAAGCTTTTGACTTTACTAAAGAAGTAGAATATTTAGAAAATCAAATAGTATCTAAAACTATAATACAAGACAAACAAAAATCAATAACAATATTTTCATTTGACAAAAATCAAGAAATAGCAACTCATAAATCAAAAGGAGATGCAATAGTACAAATTATAGATGGGAAAGCTTTAATAACAATAGATGGAAAAGAGCATATACTACAAAAAGGAGAAAGCATAGTTATGCAAGCAGGTCTTGCTCATAGTTTATATGCAAAAGAAAAATTTAAAATGATTTTAACGGTGGTATTTAAATATGAGTAAAGTAATGGGACATGTATTTTTGAGAAGATTGGGGAAAAAAAGATTGCGACCAGGAGGAAAAGAGGCAACAGATTTTCTTTTAAACCACATGCAAATAAGGGAAAATCAAAAAATACTAGAAGTTGCTTGTAACAACGGAGTAAATCTAGAAATACTTTCTAAAAAATATCCAAGTACAAAATTCTATGGTGTTGATTTAGATTCTAGGATGATAGAAGAAGCAGTCCAAAGGGGATTAAAAAATGTAGAATTTACAAAAGCTAACGCAGCTAAATTACCATTTGAAGATGAAAGTTTTGATTATATAATAAATGAAGCTATGCTAACAATGTTACCTAACAACGTAAAAGAAAAGGTAATAAAAGAATATTATAGAGTACTAAAACCAAATGGCTTATTGCTAACTCATGATGTATGTATCATAAATAATGAAGAAAAAGCAATAAAAATACTTTCAAATGCAATAAATGTCAGTGTAAGTCCCCTAACAAAAGAAAAATGGTTTAATATATTTTCTTACAACGGACTAAACGTAATTGACAGTATAAGTGATAAACTAACCTTAATGACTCCATCTGGAATGATAAAAGATGAAGGAATTGTTGGAACATTAAGAATAATAAAAAATGGTTTAAAAAAAGAAAATAGACCTCAATTTATAGCTATGAGAAAAACATTTATGAAATTAAAAAACGACATAGCATATATAGCCATAGTTAGCAAAAAAAATTAATAAAAGTAAAATAACTTTTAAAACTCATACTAAATTAAAAAAGTATGAGTTTTTTTGGTATGTTTAGCTATATATTTATACAAAATATTATTTAAAAATTTATAAAAATTTTTCAAAAAAAACTAATAAATTTTTAATTATTTCAATTTCACCAATTTATATTGATATAAAATATTAAATATAATATAATAAAAAAGGAGATTGTAATATAATAATATTGAGGAGAAATGAAATGAAACTTAAAAAATTATATGCAGTACTATGTGCAACAGCACTTACTTTCACATTAGCAGGATGTTCAGGAGGAGAAAAAAAAGAAGAATCTAAAGCACCAGCTGTAAAAGTAATGGAAGGAGATAAATTAGCAGGTATAGAAAAAGACGATAAAGAAAAAGAAAAATACTTAGTAATTGATGTTCGTACACCTGAAGAATATAAAGAAGGTCATGTAAAACACGCTGTAAATATTCCATTAGAAAAAATATCAGAAAATATAGAAAAAATATCTGCATGGAAAGAAAAAGAAGTAGTTACATACTGTAACACAGGTAAAAAATCACAAAAAGCTGCTGAACAATTAATCAAAGCAGGATTTAAAAATGTAAGCAATGCTAAAGGGGTAAAAGAATTTACATATGATTTAGTAAAATATAACAACATTTTAGCAGCAGACTTCCAAAAAGTAATTGACTCAACAGAAAAAGTTTATCTATTTGATGCAAGAGATAAAAAAGATTACGATGAAAAACATATAAAAGATGCAGTCCTTGTAAATGCTAAAGAATTAGATAAATTAGCAGAAGTATTACCAAAAGAAAAAGACGCTAAAATATATACATATTGCTACAGTGGAAATCGCTCTGCAGTAATAGCTAAAAAAGCAACAGAACTTGGATACACAAATGTAACAAATGTTTTAGACGGAACAAAAGAACATCAATATAAATTTTAATTATTAAAGTAAACAGGGGGCTTTGCCCTCTTTTTTTATTATATAAAAGGAGTAAAATGTGAAAAAAATATGTATTCTCTTTACAAGAGTTCCCTATAGTGGAAAGACAAAAACACGCTTATTTGACTTCGTAACAAGAAAGCAAGCAGCAGAAATACAAATAAAATTATTACAAAATATTTATAAAAATTTACTCTCCTTAAATATAGACATCAAAATTTTTCATAATGGAGAAAAAAAAGATGATAAATTTATGTCAGAAATTTTAAAAACAAATACATTTTATTATCAAAAGGGAAATAATTTAGGAGAAAAAATGTATAATGCATTTTTAGATGTATATCAAACAAATAAACCATGTAAAATAATTTTAATAGGAAGCGATATAGCAGAAAATATAAACAATAAAATAAAAGAAGCATTTGAAAAATTAGATAAAAATGATATTGTAATAAATCCGACATTTGATGGTGGATACTATTTAGTAGGAATGAAAAAACCGATAAAAGAAATATTTGAATTAGAAAAATATGGAAAAGAAAATGTTTTTGAAAAAACAATAGAAAAAATAAAGAAAATAGGTTTAACCTATTCTATAGGAGAAAAAGCACTTGACATAGACACTAAAGAAGATATTTTAGCATATGAAACAGGTTATAATAAAATAAAACTACTAGGAAAGGGAGAATACAATATAAACTTTTTATATGAAGATGAAAAAAAAGAAAAAAGAGTATTAAGAGTCAATATAAAAAGCCAAATGAACTTGAAAAATCAAATACAATATGAATATGAAGCATTAAAAATTTTAGAAAAAAGTACAGTCACCCCCAAAGTCTATGAATTTTCACAAAAAAATAAAATACTACCTTATGGATATTTAACAATGCAGTATCTAGAAGGAAGAGTATTAGACTATAATAAAGACATGGAAGCAGCAGCCTATTTACTTGGCAAAATTCATACAACAAAAATACCAGATAAAAATAATTTAATAATAGCAGAAAATCCCTTTCTAATGATGTATGAAGAATGTTTGAACATGGCAAACATCTATCTAAATTGGGAAAAAAGAGATTTAAAAGTAAGCGAATATATAAAATTTTTCTTAGAAAAATGTAAAAAACAGCTTAATAAAAAAGAAAAAATAGAAAAAGTATGTCTAATAAATACAGAACTAAATAATACTAACTTTATAATAGGAGAAAGTAAAGAAAAAAGTTACATAATAGATTGGGAAAAACCCATATTAGGAGAATGTGAACAAGACCTTGCACATTTCCTAGTTCCAACCACAACATTTTTTAGAACAGAAAAAATTTTAACAAAAAAAGAGATATTAGACTTTTTAAAAGAATATGAAAAATACAATAATTACAATTATCAAAAATTTCTTAAATACTTCACTTTCAACTGTTTAAGAGGAATTAGTTGGAGCGGTATGGCATATAAAGAATACCAAGAAAAAGAAAAAATCTTAGTTGATAACTTTATATTTAATAAAATAAAATCATACTTAGATATTGAATTTTTAAAAAATATACAAAAATATTTCAAAGAGGAATAAAAATGGAAGAATTTATAAAAAGTTTTGGAATGTTAGCTCCCATAATTTTTATTTTAATGTTTGCAATCCTACCAATTTTCTTCTTTCCAGTTCCGATATTAGCCCTTGTAGGAGGAGTAGTTTTTGGATTTGTAAATGGAAGCATACTAACATTTATAGGAGCTATAATAAACTGTTATTTAATGTTTATAATATCAAGAAAATATGGAAGAGAATATGCAAAAAAGCTATTAAAAAAAAAGTTAAAACCAAAACAAGCAGAGAAAATATTTAATGTAAGTGATGACAAACTAATGATAAGTTTAGTTGTCCTCAGACTAATACCACTTGTACCTTATAACTTAATAAATTATGGATTTGGACTAACTAATATAAGCCTATTAAAATATATGTTAGCAAGTATTTTTGGGATAATACCAGGAACCATAGTATTTTTAAATTTTGGAGCAAATGTAACAAATATTTACAGTAAAGAATTTTTATTTTCAGCCCTTTTAGTAATACTATTGACTTTAGGTTCAATAAAAATATCAAAAATGATAGAAAAAAAAGATGAAAAATGCAATAAAAAATTATAAAACAAAATTCTTGCCTCGTACCAAAGAAAACGATATAATTAAAAAGAAAAAACAAACATTCTTTATCTGATACAGATAATAAAAGCAACTAAATAAAATATTTTTAAAGCTAAGTTATCTATTAACTTAGCTTTTTTAAAAAAGGAGATAAATATGAAAAAAGAAAACTTATTACTATATGCAGTAACAGACAGAAGATGGGCTAATAAACAAAGCTTAAAAGAGCAAATAGAATTATCTCTAAAAGGCGGAGTAACATTCTTACAACTTAGAGAAAAAAATTTATCAGAAGAAGAATTTCTAAAAGAAGCTAAAGAAATAAAAGCATTAGCTAAAGAATATAAAGTACCATTTATAATTAATGACAATGTCGATGTAGCAATGAAAGTGGACGCAGATGGAGTGCACGTAGGTCAAGACGACAAGGACGCTAAAGAAGTAAGAAAAATAATAGGAAAAAACAAAATATTAGGAGTATCAGCACAAACTATAAAACAAGCTATAAAAGCAGAAAAAGACGGAGCTGACTATATAGGAGTTGGAGCAGTTTTTCCAACAGGAACTAAGAAAGACGCTGAAAATTTATCAATAGAAATTTTAAAAAAAATATGCCAATCAGTAACAATCCCAGTAGTAGCAATAGGAGGAATAACAAAAGAAAACATATTAAAATTAAAGGGAAGCAAAATAGCAGGAGTAGCACTGGTTTCAGCTATATTTGCATCTAAAGATATAAAACAAGACTGTCAAAAATTAAAAGAATTAAGTATAAAAGTGGTAAGCAAATGAAAATAGAAGGAGCAATTTTTGATTTTGATGGTACCTTATATGACTCTATGGGAATATGGGAAGAAGTAGGAAGTATTTATTTAAAATCACAAGGAAAAAATCCAGAAAAAAATTTAAATAGAAAAATAAAAAACATGAGTTTGGAGCAATCAGCAGAATATTTTAATAAAAAATATAATCTAAACAAAACAAAGAAGCAAATTATAAATGAAATAAATGAGCAAATAAAAACAGCTTATAGTGAAAAAATAGAACCTAAAAAAGGGGCAGCAGAATTTTTAGAAAAATTAAAAAACCTTAAAATAAAGATGATAATAGCAACAGCCACAGATAAATTTTTAATAGAAAAAGCACTAAAAAGAAATAAATTAGACATCTATTTTTTAGATATAATAACTTGCAATATAGTAGGAAAAGGGAAAGACAATCCTTTAATTTATTATAAAGCAATGGAAAAATTAAAAACAAAAAAAGAAACAACACTTATTTTTGAAGATTCATATTTTGCTTCAAAAACAGCAAAAGATTCAGGCTTTTTAGTATGTGGAATTTACGATAAATACGAAAATAAAAAAAGAGAATTAAAAATGATTAGTGATTATTATCTTGAAAATTTCATGGGAAATATAAATTTAAAATAAGGGAGAATCAAATATGTATACATCATTAACAATTGCAGGGTCAGACTCTAGTGGAGGAGCAGGAATTCAAGCAGACATAAAAACCATGACTCTAAATCATGTTTTTGCAATGAGTGTAATAACGGCACTCACTTCTCAAAATACAATGGGAGTGACAGGAATTTTAAACGTACCAAAAGAATTTGTAGAAAAACAGCTAGATGCAGTATTTTGTGACATTGTTCCAGACTCTATAAAAATAGGAATGGTGTCAAATTCTGAAATAATAGAAGCAATAGCTACAAAATTAAAACAATATAAAGCAAAAAATATAGTAGTAGATCCAGTAATGATAGCAACCTCAGGATCTAATCTTTTGGAAGAAGATTCGATAAAAACTTTAAGAGAAAAATTATTTCCATTAGCAAAACTTATAACACCAAATATTTTTGAAGCAGAAGTATTATCAAAAATAAAAATTAATGATAAAAAAACTATGCTTATAGCAGGGGAAAAAATATCAAAAGAATATAACTGTGCAGTTTTAGTAAAAGGAGGACACAGCATAAATGATGCAGATGACCTGCTATATTGTGGCGGAAAGCATTACTGGTTTTATGGGAAAAGAATAGAAAACAAAAACACACACGGAACTGGTTGTACCTTATCAAGTGCCATAGCAGCTAATTTAGCCAAAGGATTTAATCTAGTAACTTCAATAAAACGAGCAAAAAAATATATTGAAGGAGCACTATCCTATAACCTAGACTTAGGACAAGGAGCAGGACCTATGAACCACGCTTTTGATGTGAAAGAAAAATGGAAAAAGGAGAGTAAACAATGTTACTAACAGACTATCTCTTAAAAGAAAGTGAAAAAATCTGGGAAGAATACTATAAACACCCCTTTGTACAAGGAATAGAAAAAGGAACTTTAAAAAAAGAAAAATTTCGTCATTATATAATTCAAGACTATTTGTATTTAGAAGAGTATATAAAAGTATTTGCTTTAGGTGTAGGAAAATCAAAGTCAAAAATAACTAATAATATATTTATAAATTATCTAAATGCTATAAATAGAGAAGAACTAGAAATTCATAGAACATATATGAACAAATTGAACATAACAAAGAAAGATTTTTCCTCTCCTAGAGAATTAGACAACCTTTCTTATACTTCTTATATGTTAAGGATAGCCTATGAAGAAGATGAACTTAGCATTCTAGTTGCTATTTTAGCCTGTGCATTAAGTTATGAAAAAATTGGGAAAAATATACTAAAAAATAATCCAAGTATTTTGCAACACTCGACATTTTGTGAATGGGTAGAAGGTTATAGTAGTGATGAATACTCACAAAATAATAAAGAACTTATAAACATAATAAATAAATTAGCAGAAAACAGTTCTAAAGAAAAAAAAGACCATCTAAAAGAAATATTTGTTAATTGCTCAAAATATGAACTTTATTTTTGGAATTTCTCATGGAATTATCAAGAAAAGGAAAATAAGATATTTTAAAAAAAGAAACACTTCTTAAATTTTAATTTACCTACAAAAAGTTATATTATTTTTAACTTCAAGGTTACTTTAATTTAAGAAGTGTTTTTTAAAATGTTCTTTGTAACTAAGAAATTAGTTTTCTATTTTTTCAAAATCAAAATTATTATTAGCTATTTCTTCTGCAGTAGCTGAGTAAAGCACATCTAAAAATGCAGTTTGGAAAGAAGCGGGACCTTTTGCTATTTTTTCTGCATTACTTCCAGAAAAATTGAAAGCTTGACAGGCAGAAAGTGCAGCTATAAATGGAGATGCACAGCAAGCATAAACAGCACTTAAACCTCCAAGAGCACACCCTGCTCCAGTTATTTTGCTAAATAGTTTGCTTCCTCCATGAGAGTAAGCAAGATAATTACCATCAGTAATTAAATCCACCTCACCAGATACACTAACAGCACCTTTTGTATATTTACAAATAGCTATCGCAGCACGTTTAGCTTCAGAAACAGTTTCTGTTGAGTCAACACCTCTAACTTTAGATTTTTCTTGATTTTCTAAAAGATTCCAAAGGTTAGCTAAAGCTATAATTTCAGAAGCATTCCCTCTAATAATAGGTGGTCTATTTTCTTTGAAGTCACTTAATAATTTTCCTCTTAATTCTCCGATACCTACAGCAACAGGATCTAATACCCAATTTTTTCCTAATTCTTGTAGTTTTTTAGCAGTTCTTGGAAGAGTTTTTTCATATATAGGGAAAAGTGTTCCTACGTTAATATAAACTGCATTTGCTATAGTAGCTACAGTTTCTCCCTCGTCAGGCAAGTAAACCATTGCTGCAGAACCTCCAGCTGCAAGTTGTGTATTTGCAACAAAATTTATGGTAACTGTGTTAGTAATAGATGGTGCCATAGGATTTTCTTTTTTTACTTTTTTAATTGCGGTTATTATTTCTTTTTTTATATCTTCTTTATTCATAGTTTCTCCTTAAATTGAAAAATATCATCTTAATTTATATTATAGTATCAAATTTTCATTATTCCTAGTATAAGAGTTATTAAAGGTAGAGATATTGCTAAAATAGTATCAAAAAGAGTAACTTTCATAACTAAATAGCTAGTTCTTGTTTCATTAAGTCCCTTTGCTTCCATAGCTCTTGAAACATATTCTGACCAATTAATTGTTCTAATCAGTAAAGTAAACAGCGGTTTAGAAGAAAGATAAGAAACCTTTAATCCTCTTATTTGATAATTTAATCTTATTTTATTATAATCTTTTTTTAAATTTGGCAAAAGGTGTAATGCCGCAAGGATTCCATAAGCTAGTTTAGGGGACATTTTACATTGCTGAATAAAACTTGTAATTAATTCTAAACGGTTATTAGTTAAACTATAAGCAAGTCCAATCAATCCATATGCAAAAAGCCTACTACTTAGTATTAATCCATTTTCTAACGCTCCAGTTAAATGTCCACCAATCATAACTACTCTGTTAGATATTAAGCTTTCATTATAAAATTTGTATCCTGCTACAAAAAAGCTTAGTGCTAGTATAATCAAAGGTATAAGAGGAAAAATTAATGATTTTATTGTTACTCTTTTTGAAGTGATTAAACAGCCCAGTCCAAATATACACATAATCAAGTTAAGGTGCCAATTTTCAAAAAAGCCTATAATAACTGATGTTATCATAAAAGAAAAAGTTTTTAAACTGGGATTAAAATGATCTATCATCAATTATCCTCACTTTCTTATTTTCTATTTTTAATTTCTCATCTGCATATATATCAACAAGTCTACTGTCATGGCTGGTAAAACAACAGGTTAAGCCTTTGTTACATAAGTCTTTTAACTGCCACATTATCTTATTAGCATTTTTAAAATCCTGACCAAATGTTGGTTCATCTATTAGTAAAAGTTTTTCTCCATGTACTAAAAGACAGATAACTGCTAATCTACGTTGTTCTCCTTGACTTAATGTCCAAGGGGAAAAATCTTTTTTATTATATAAATTATAATTTTTTAAAAAAATTTCTCCCTTTTTTTTATTATTTTTATTTCCGATAGAAATTTCATCTATAACTTTTGTTGTAATAAGCTGAAGAGAAGGATCTTGAAAAACTAATCCTAAATTTTTAAAAAGTTCAAATTTTTTATATTTTTTTATATTTTTGTTATTGAAAATAATTTCCCCGGTGTAAGATATTTGTTTTAATATGGCAGAAAACAAAGTACTTTTCCCACATCCGCTTTCTCCAGTTAGGGCAATGAGTTGTCCTTTTTTAAAGTTGAAAGAAACATTTTCTAAAAGAGTTTTTTGCCCCGTTTTTTCTTCTCCTACTTTTATAGTTAAATTTTTAGCTTCTAATATAATATCTGACCCTTTATATTTTTTAGGTTTTTTCATATTTTCTAAAATAATTCCTTCTTCAATAAGAAGATTATTTTTTTCATTTACTGATAAATTATCTGTTAATATTTCTCCATTTTCACCTAAAAGACAAAGACGATCTGCAAAGTTCCAAAGGTCAATTCTATGGTCTATTATTAAAAAGGTTTTCCCTTCAGATAGCTTTTTTTTAATTAGATTTTGTAATTTTAAAATATTATTAACATCTAAATTGGCAAAAGGCTCATCTAGAACATAGAGTTTTGGGTTTATTATGTCGATAGAACAAAAAGAAGCTTTTTGCAATTCTCCACCAGACATTGTATCAAAAGGTTTGTCTAAAAATGTTTCTAAGTGATGAATTTCGGCATGGCTTTCTATTATTTTAGGAATATATTTCGGATTTTCCTCCAAATTTTCTAGAATAAAAGTTAATTCTTCTCTTAAAGTGTTCATACAAAAGGAAAGTCTAGCATTTTGAAAGGATACTGCTATTTTTTCGAGTCTTTCTTTTTTATTAAAATTGTTTAGATTTTCATTTTCAAATGCTATTTTATCATATTTGCATTTTCCTCCATGAAGGGGATAATATCCACTTAATATTCCAGCTAAAGTACTTTTCCCGCAACCACTAGCTCCACAAAGCAGAACAATTTCGCCCTTTTTTAAATTCAGGTTTACATTTTTCAAAATATCTTTTTTTCTTCTTTGAAAAGATAGATTTTTGATTGTTAGTATATTATTCTTCATCTTTATAAACTACTCCAGCACGGAAAAGTTTATCACATACAAATTTTGCAACGATACCTGTGAAAATCAAAGCACTAATAAGTCTTATTACAAAAAGTAAAACTAAAATTTTAAGATCCATTGTCCAGTAATGGTGACGCACTCCAGACCATATGAAAGTCACTATAGCACAAAGCACTGCTGCTGTTAGTGAAGTTTTGTAGCTATAATCTTTGTATCCTTTTAATGCGTATGGTGCTTCTGCACAAACACCTTGAATAATTCCTGTAACAAAAACCATAGGTCCAAATGTACTACCAAGAAGAACTTCTATTACTGCAGCTATTACTTCTGTTATAATCCCAACCATAGGTCGTCTAATTAAATGAAGTGCAACTATTGCCGCCATATACCAAATTCCATAACAAAATTCATAACCCACCATTCCATATCCAAATGGAGTTAAAAGGGCAGTTATAGCAGTACCACTAAGAGTTGTCCCAAAATAGATAATTCCAAAAATAACTGATATTAATCCTACAAATACATAATCTTTAGTTGACAATGATTTTTTCATGATAAAACCTCCTAATTAATATTTTTAATCATTCTCAAATTTTTTATAAAATAAAAAAGCCTCCTTTCCGAATGAGTATTCAAGGGAAAGAGCCTTTTTCTTGTTTATTTTTTATTATTCTTATTAAAATTATAAAAATATAGCTACTAAAAGTTCTTTAATTAGATTTTCCTACGCAACTTCTGTTGTTCAGGTTCAACGGGTATAATCTCAGCCAGTGGCACCCCGAATCTCATTTTCATTTTTATACTAACATAAAAATATAAAGTGTGTAAAATATTTTGTCTTTATTTTTAATTTTTTTTAAAACGTTTTATATAATTTGAAATTTTTGTAATTAATTAGTTAGAATGTTAGAAATAGGTAGGTAAAATATTTATAGGAACATCTTGAATTTTTTTTTAGATATTTTAGTATATTTTCTAAGTTTAAATATTTATTCCTTTTATTTTTTTAAAAGAAGAAATATCCTTGGAAAAGTGTAAAGCAGGGGGAAGTGGTGAATGTTACTTCGGTAAAACGCATTTATCAGCTCGATTGAAAAGAAAATGAAATTAGGATTTTAATAGCAGGATTGTATTAGCTTCAAAAAATGAAGAACAAAGGTAATAAAAAAAGCTATGAGTTCGTGAACTGACCCCCAAAAGTTAGACCTAAAA
>NZ_KQ959886.1 GCF_001553005.1 Gemelliphila asaccharolytica
TTCTTTTATTTTTTCTTTACAATATTTATAGACTAATATCTTAGTAATATAAAAAATAGATTTAAGCTAAGCTTAAATCTATAATTTAAATCTTTCTAAATCTATTTTTTCTAAAGCGATAAATTTTGTTTTTTTAGTAAGTTTATGCACCATAAATATTATAAAAATTAACAAAGGTGGAAGTATGTCGTATATGGCTACTTTAATACCTCCATGAGTAAAGTCTGCAATAGTTTGTAAAATAACAACTAAAACAAATGCTAATATTGCTAAATATGATCCAAAAAGCCCAAATTTTGCTTTATAAGGAAGCAGAGTGTCTTCTTCTTTGCCTTGTTTTCTTATTGCTTTTCTTAGTCTAATCTGTGCATATACCGATATTGTCCAGACACAGACGATTAAAACTCCAACTAATGATAAAAGCATATAATATCCAGTTTTGTTATATTTTTCTAGGAGAAAACTTAAAAAAATTGCTATAACACTTATAAAAACTGCTAACTGCGGACTTGAGTTAACACTTAATTTTGAAAATCTTTTTGGTGCATATCCCCTTGTACTTAATGAAAATAATTGTCTACTTGAAAAATATATTCCTGAGTTACCTGCTGATAGAACCGCTGCACAAATAACCATGTTCATTACAGTTGCAGCAATGGTCATTCCTGCATTTTCAAATACTAATGTGAATGGTGAAGCTAGTATATTAGATGTATCTAATAATCTACTATCAGTAGCTTTAATTACTGCAGATATTATGAATATTGTAGCCACATAAAATATTAATATTCTAAAGAATACTTGATTTACTGCTTTTGGCATTGTTTTTGCAGGATTTTCACTTTCTCCACTAGCTACTGCTACTGATTCAGTTCCTCCAAATGAAAAGGCAGCTGTTGATAAGATAGCAAAAAATCCTAATAAGCCCTGTGCTCCATCTACTTTACTATTTTCGACAAATGTGCTAAGTCCTTGTGTTGTAGAATTTCCAAATATTCCAAAAATTAATGCAAATCCTGATAGTAAAAATATTATTACAGTTATTACTTTAATGATTGTTAGCCAATATTCAATTTCTCCAAATATTTTTACACTTGCTATATTTATGATAAATAACAATAACAAGAAAAATATACATAATGAAAAAGATGAAAACTGTCTAAAAAATGACCAAAATTGTAAAACTTTTGATAAGGTAATTATATCTATACCTGCTACCAATATCCAAATTATCCAATAAAACCAGCCTACAGCAACTCCCAATGATGGATGTATAAATCTTTCTGCATATGAACTGAAAGAACCCGATACAGGATAAAAACTTGCTAATTCTCCTAATGATGACATTAAAAAATAAATAAATACTCCTACTAATATATAAGCTATCAAAGCTTTATATGAACCAGCCTTGCTTACTATAGCTCCACTAGCCATAAATAATCCTGTCCCTATAGAGCCTCCTATCGCCATCATTGATACATGTCTGGATTTTAAATTCCGCTTCATTTTTTTTTCTACCATAATACCACCTATCATTTTAAAAATTTGAAACTATTATACCCTTATTATCTAAAATTGTAAAGAATATTTAATGAATTTTCTAAATTTTTAGTTTTATTTTTCATTATTATCAATAAATATATTTTAATATTCTGATATTTCAAAATATTATTTTTTTATAAATTATAAGAATTTCATAAACACTTTTTACTCAAATATTATTTTTTATTTTTCATTTCTAAATAATATTTTCTAAATTTAATTATTTCTTTAGTTGTTCCATATAATTGAATTTTCATAATAACGGGTACATTATACATCTCACTAATTTTATCCGCTGCTTTAGCAAATCTTTGATTTCCCCATTTTTTATTACCACTACCTACTACACCTTTTAAATGTTTATTATTTTTTTCCAAAAATGCTACAACATCTTCTGGTATTTTACCTGAAGCTACAGTTGGAGTAAGTAAAATATAATCAAAATCTACTTTAGACCCTATTTCCCAAATATCAACCATATCTTCTTTATCTACTTTACACATTTTTAAGAATTTTATACAATTTCCTGTCATTGAATAATAAATTATTTTCATAGTATACCCCTTTTAATTAAACCTTTGTTTAAAAAAACTTAATATTAAATTTTTTTATAACAAGTCTTTTATATAACTTTTCCTTTTCATTATACTACATTTAAAATTTTTTTTCTTTTTTCTAAAATAAAATAAACTGACCTCCTCAAATCAGATCAAAATCCAACTTGAAAGGTCAGTTCTATATTCAAGTATTTTTTATAGAATTACAACATTACTTGCTTGTGGTCCACGATTTCCTTCTTCTATTTCGAATTGAACTTCTTGACCTTCTTTTAATGTTTTAAATCCATCTTTTTGTATAGCTTTATAGTATACAAATACGTCTTTTTCTCCTTCTACAGATATGAAACCAAATCCTTTTTCTTCGTTAAACCATTTTACAATACCTTGTTTCATAGTATTCTCCTTTAAATTTATTATCAATATTTCTAAACATAATTTTTGCTATAAGATAATAAATAAAATATAATACTACTCAACTTATTTCTTTATAACTATTACTTTAATTTCTTATTGACTTACTAATTATATACTATTTTATCTTTTAATTCAACTATTATTCTGCAATATTAAAATAAACTTTTTTAGTAAAGTTTGTTGAATTTAAAACTGTTCTTATTGCATTAATAGTCATGCCTTTTTTACCAATTACTTTTCCTAAATCTTCTTCATTGACAGTTAATACATAATGCTCTCTTGCATTCTTTATATATTTTTCTATTTTTATATCTTCTTTATATTCTACTATGTTGCTAATTATATTATAAATTAATTCTTCCATATTTTTTCCCTATTTAATTACTAAATTTACTAATCTATTTGGTACTACTATTATTTTTACTATTTTTTTATTATTAATTAATTTTTTTACTTTTTCTGATGATAATACTTTTTCTTCTAGTTCTTCTTTTGATAAATCTTTTTTCAGAACCATTTTTTCTTTAACTTTTCCTAAAATTTGAACTACTATTTCTACAGTATCATTTATAAGTTTATTTTCATCATAAGTTGGCCAAGGTTCGTATGATAATGTTTTGTCGTGACCATATATTTGCCACATTTCTTCTGAAATGTGTGGTGCGAAAGGTGCTAAAAGTTTTATAAATCCTAATGCATATTTTTTAGGTATGTATTCTGCTTTATTGCAGTCATTAACAAATATCATTAATTGTGATATTGCTGTATTAAATTGCATATTTTCTATGTCATTTGTTACTTTTTTAACTGTTAAATTGTAGCTTGTTTCTAAAGCATTATTTTCTTTTTCTACAACTTTTGCATTTGGTTTATTTGTTTCTGTATCTATTAAAAGTCTATAAATTCTATCTAAAAATCTTCTTGATCCATCTAATCCATTTGTTGACCAAGCTATTGAGGCATCTAAAGGTCCCATAAACATTTCATAAACTCTTAATGTATCAGCTCCATGACTTTTTACTATATCATCAGGATTTACTACATTTCCTTTTGATTTTGACATTTTTTCTGGTTTTCCATTTTTACTTTCAGCTAAAATCATTCCTTGATTAAATAATTTTTGGAATGGTTCTTTTGTTGGGACAAGTCCTAAATCATAAAGAACTTTATGCCAAAATCTAGCATATAACAAATGTAATACTGCGTGTTCTGCTCCACCAATATATACATCTACTGGAAGCCAGTATTTTAATTTTTCATAATCTGCAAATTTTTCTGTGTTGTTTGGATCTATATATCTTAAATAATACCAACATGATCCTGCCCATTGAGGCATTGTATTTGTTTCTCTTTTCCCTTTTTTGCCTGTTTTTTTATCTACAACATTTATCCAATCAGTAAGATTTGCTAATGGTGATTCTCCTGTCCCTGACGGTTTTATGTCATCTGTTATTGGTAAAAGTAGAGGTAAGTCTTTTTCGTCTACTGCAGTCATTGCCCCATCTTCCCAAGTTATAATAGGTATAGGTTCTCCCCAGTATCTTTGTCTTGAAAATAACCAATCTCTAAGTTTATATGTAGTTTTTCTTTTTCCTATGCTTTCTTTTTCTAAAAATTCTATAGATTTTTTAATCGCTTCTTCTTTGTTTAGTCCATTTAAAAATTCAGAATTTATATGAAGTCCATCTTCTACATAGGCTTCTTTTTCTATATTGCCACCTTTAAGTACTTCTATTATTTCTAAATTATATTTTTTTGCAAATTCATAATCTCTTTCATCATGTGCTGGTACTGCCATTATAGCCCCTGTACCATATGTTATGAGCACATAATCTGCTATCCATATAGGCAATTTTTTACCATTTATTGGGTTTATAGCGTAAGCTCCTGTAAATACTCCTGTTTTATTTTTATTTAAATCTGTTCTTTCTAAATCAGATTTTCTTTTTACTTCTTCTAAATAATTATCTACTTCTTCTTTTTTATTTTCTGAAGTTATTTCTTTCACTAGCTTATGTTCTGGTGATAGTACACAGTAAGTTGCTCCAAAAAGTGTGTCGGGACGAGTGGTAAAAACTGTAAAGTGTTTTTCAAGGCCTTGCACTTTGAATGTTACTTCTGCTCCCTCTGATTTCCCTATCCAATTCCTTTGCATAGATTTCAAGCTTTCTGGCCAGTCTAATTCATCAAGATCTTTGAGTAATTTTTCTGCATAATCTGTTATTTTTAGTACCCATTGTTTCATAGGTCTACGTTCTACAGGATGTCCCCCTCTTTCTGAAACTCCGTCTATTACTTCCTCATTTGATAATACTGTTCCAAGAGCTGGACACCAGTTTACTGCTACTTCATCTACATATGCTAATCCTTTTTCATAAAGTTTAATAAATATCCATTGTGTCCACTTATAATAATTTGGATCTGTAGTATTTACTTCTCTATCCCAATCATATGAAAATCCTAGTTCTTTTATTTGTCTTTTAAATGTTTCTATATTTTTTTTTGTAAATTCTCTTGGGTCATTTCCTGTATCAAGTGCATATTGTTCTGCAGGTAATCCAAAAGCATCCCATCCCATTGGATGAAGCACATTATAGCCATTTGCTCTCTTGTATCTACTTATTATATCTGTAGCTGTATATCCCTCTGGATGACCAACATGAAGTCCTACCCCAGATGGATAAGGAAACATATCTAATGCGTAAAATTTTTTCTTATCACTATTTTCTTGGGTCTTAAAGGTTTTGTTTCTTTCCCAATAATCTTGCCATTTTTTTTCAATTTTTGTATGATTATACACAACTAAACACCCCATAATCTTTTGATATTATCAAAATAAATAAAATTTTAAATATTATTATTTAATAAAAATAACAAATTTACTATTTATCTATTTTTAATATCATTTTTTCTATTAATTATAACAATTTTGAAAACTTTTATCAATCTATTAAAAGTAAATTTACCAAACTTATAAAATTAACAATTTACATTTGCAAAAAAAAAAATTAAAATATTATCTTTTAATTGAATTTTTAGTTTTTTATTATAGGGATATAAAATATTTTTTAAAAATATTGTTTTTTTTTTACTCTTTGGTAATAATTTAAAAAAATTTTTTGATAAATAGTTTTTTCTTAATATTTTAGGTAAAATTTTTTATATTAAATGAGCTTACCCAATTTATCTTTTTTTACTTTATTTATCTGATGTTTTTAAAGCCAACAAAAAAAAGAATATTTCTAAATATACATTGAAATATTCTTTATAATAAAATACTTTATCTATTAAGTATTTTTAAAATTTTTCTTCTTATAGGTAAGCCATAATCGTAAAGTAATTTATATGTTTTGCTAATTGTGTAGTCAAATTCTCCATAATGTTCTACTATTTTAGGAGAAAAGTGTGATTTAAAAAGCAATAAGCTATCATCTAAAGTTCCTTCTATGCCTCCCATTGATGTTCTTTTACAACCACTTATATAAAAATCTTTCATAGTTTCTACATATACCTGATACTGTGCAGGTATTTTTTTAAATTCTTCATTCATACCTGCATAAAGCATTTCTGATGATTTTCCATATTTTATAGATATAGCAGATGCCAATATATGAACTTTTTTGTTTGTATCTTTTAAAATAGATGAATAATTTTTTATATATTTTTCTACACTTCTTAATCTATCTTCTAGCGTTCTTTTTTTCTTATACATTTTTTCTGTTATCTTATCTAATTCTTTTAAAATCTCTCTTTTTTCTGCTGTGTATTTTTCCAAAGCTTTTTCTATATCTAAATATGCTGTATATATTAAACAGTCTTCTTTATAAGTATCTATTAAATTTTCAAAATAACTTTTTTTTCTTAAAATTATATTTTTTCTTTCTTCTGTACACGTTAGTGCAAACATCAGATCATCTAAATTTTCTTTATAAATTCTTTTTACTTCAACATATCTCTTTTGACAATCTTTTATTAATCTTTTTGTATGTTTTGGTAAGTTATCAAAAAAATCTTCATCTAAAAAACTTACTGCCTCAAATCTTGGTTGTATTGTACTAGACATATTTTTACTAAATCCACAATGTTTAAATTTTTCTTTTCTAAATAATTGTAATATTTTTTCTTTTTGTGGGTCCTCTTTTTCTTGCGGGAATTCTTTTTCAAAAGCTACTTTTAAAGGTCTTGGTATATCTATTTTTATTAATTTTGCTTTATGTTGTTTAGCATATTTTTTTAAATTTGTTAAAAAATATGCTAATAAATCTTGGTTTTCATAATCTAAAATTGGCCCTCTTGTTATGTACCATAATCCTTTTCTTATCAAAATTTGTGCTGTAGCTTGTATTTTTCCTTCTTGTTTTACTGCTACTCTTTTTACTTCCCAAGTGTCTTTTATTTTAGCCCACCCTGATGATTGAAATATACTAGAATATTTGTTATTTTTAACAAATTCATCATATTTTTCTATACTTATTTTATCTGTAAATTCCATTTTTTTACCTTCTTATTTTAATATATATTCTTATTAATCTTCATATCCATTAGGGTGTTTTTTTTGCCATCTCCAAGAATCTTCACACATTCTTGATATATCTAGTTTCGCTTTCCAGTTAAGTTCTTTTTCTGCTTTACTGCTGTCTGCATAGCATTCTGCTATGTCTCCTTTTCTTCTTTCTGTTATTATATATGGTATTTTTTCCCCTACAGCTTTTTCCATATTTTTTATAACTTCTAATACAGAATATCCTTTACCTGTTCCTAAATTGTATACAGATACTCCTGAATTTTTTTCAAGTTTTTTTATTGCTTTAACGTGTCCCTTCGCTAAATCTACAACGTGAATATAATCTCTCACTCCTGTTCCATCTTTAGTATCATAATCATTTCCAAAAACACTTACTTGTTTTAATTTTCCTACGGCTACTTGAGTTATATATGGTAACAAATTATTTGGTATTCCATTTGGATCTTCTCCCATATCTCCACATATATGTGCTCCAATAGGGTTAAAATATCTAAGTAATACTACATTCCAATTATTATCAGCATTATAGACATCTCTTAATATTTCTTCTAACATTAGTTTTGTTCTTCCGTAAGGATTTGTTACTGACAAATCAAAATTTTCTGTTATAGGCACTTCTTTGGGATCTCCATATACTGTTGCCGATGATGAAAATATAATATTTTTACAATTATATTTCTCCATAACTTCACAAAGGCAAATTGTTCCACTTATATTATTATCATAATAAGCTAGAGGTATCTCACATGATTCCCCAACTGCTTTTAAACCTGCAAAGTGTATAACAGCAAAAATATTTTTTTCATTTTTAAAAATCTCTTCTAATTTCTCTTTATCTCTTACATCTGCTTGATAAAATTTTATTTCTTTTTTTGTTTCTCTTTTTACAATTTCTAAACTCTTCTTGCTAGAATTATATAAATTATCAACAACTACTACTTCATATCCTGCATTTAAAAGTTCAAGTACTGTGTGAGAGCCTATATATCCTGCTCCCCCTGTGACTAATATTTTTTTCATGATTAAATTCTCCTCAATATCAATAAAACAATTTTATATTATATATTTTTCGTTGTCAATTAGTGGAAAAACTATATTATAAAATAATAAAGTGAACCTTTTTTAACTTGTTCTTTTAAAGTTTAATTTGAATATAAACTTTTTAAGAACAACTTATATATAAGATTCACTTTACTATTTTATTTTTTTAAAAATCTACTTAAAAGTCCATTTGCTTTTTCTATATTTTCTTTGTTTTTTTCTACAACATCATTTATTTTTTTATCTGTATTTTTTTTAAAAGATAACATATTATTTCCCATGTTAGCTACAGATTCTTGAAGGTTATTTACTGATTTTACAAAGCTTTCTGTAGAATTAAATAATGGATTTAATTTTTCAGATTTATCTTGTAAATCTTCTGCTAATAGGTTTGTATTTTGTAGCAATATATTTGTTTCTAGCATTATTGGTTCAAGATTTTTTTCTACTTTTTGTACTGTTCCGTTGAAATCTTTAACTATATCTAGTCCTTCTTCTGCAATTTTTGTAATATCTTCTATACTTTCTCTTGCAGTTTCTACTGAGTTTTTTACACTACTCAAAGTTCTAGCTGCACTAAAACATACTATCAAAACACCTAAACCAGATAAAAAGACTCCTACATAGGCTAAAATTAGCCAATCAAAATTTTGCATAATGTTACTCCTTACTTATTTTTTTAATTTTCTAGACAGAATTTTATAAATTCTGCTCTTAATTTATTTATATCTCCTGCACCCATAAATAAAAGAACTTCTTTACCGTAAAATTCTTCTCTTAAAGTTTGAAAAGTTTTAAATTTCCCGTTATTTTTCTTAATTACTTGTGTATCTTTTGATATTTTTTTTGCTAAATCTTCTATTGTTACATGACCTGATTTTTCTCTAGCAGAACCAAATATATCATATAGAAAAACTTTATCTGATTTTTTCAAACTTTCTGCAAAAGCATCTAAAAATTTTTCAGTTCTTGTATATGTATGTGGCTGAAATATTGCTACTACCCTTTTATCAGGATATTTTCTTCTGGCTGTATCTATAGTGGCTTCTATTTCTTTTGGATGATGAGCATAGTCATCTACTATAATATTTCCTTTAAATTCATATTCACTAAAACGTCTTTTAGCATTTTCATAATATTTTAGTGCCTTTTGTATTTTACTAGGTTCTATACCTTGAATATCAGCCATTGCAATAACTGATAAAATATTTTTCAGTTCATGCAGACCAAAAATTGGGAAAAAGAATGAGTAATAATGCTCTCCATATTTATAGACAGTAAATACTGTTCCTTTTTCTGGGTGTGTTTTTATTTCTTTAGCTACATAATCATTATCTTCCCCTAGTCCATAAGAAATCATTTTAGCACTTTTTGATTTTAATTTTCTAGCGTACTGATCATCTCCACAATATACCACTACTTTTTTTACATTATCTACAAAGCTTTGAAATGCATCTAATACGTCTTCTTCATTTTTATAATAATCAGGATGGTCAAAATCTACGTTCGTTACTATAGCATAATCCGGCTTGTAAGATAAAAAATGTCTATAATATTCACAAGCTTCAAAAATAAATAACTCTGGGTTCTTTTTAGCAAATCCTGTCCCATCTCCTATTAAACAAGATATATTTTTATATTCATATTTATCAAATAGTTGTACCAACATATTTGTTGTTGAAGTTTTTCCATGTGTTCCTGTCACTGCTATAGAGGTTGTTTTTTGAGCTAATATGTTTAAATATTCTCTATAAGTATATGTTTTTAAACCAAGTTCTTTTGCTTTTTTATATTCTATCTGATTTTCGTCAAATGCATTTCCTAAAATAACTGTAAGTCCGGGTTTTATGTTATTTTCATCATATGGATATATTTCTATATGTCTTTTATCTAATTCTTTTTGTGTGAAAAAATAAGTACTAACATCAGATCCATAAACTTCATTTCCTAAATCATATAATATTTGTGCTAAAGCACTCATCCCGGTTCCTTTTATTCCTATTAAAAAAAATTTTTCCACATCTTTCCTCCAAAACTTATAATCTACCAAAATATTCTACCTTATATCAATATTTTTTTCAATACCTCTAATTTTCCAAATATGCAAATACTTCATCTATATTTTTATATTGTTTTTCATTAATATCAAAAATCATAACTTCATCTAAATGCCACTTTTTAGGGATAAATGCTGTTTGCATTCCTAATTTTTTTGCTGGTTGTATATCAAAATTATATGAATCACCTACCATTAATGTCTTTTCAATAGCTAGATTGTTCCCCTTTATTATCTGCAAAAACGCCTCTTTATTTGGTTTACTATTTCCTGTTTCTGCTGATATATATATATTGTCAAAAATATTTGTTATTTCTAATTTTTCTAATTTTTTTCTTTGTTCTTTGGAAAATCCATTAGTTAGAAGATAAATTTTATAATTTTTTTTTAGTTTTTTTAATTTATCTATTAAATTATTATCTTTTTTTATCTTTTCTAAAATAAAAACGAACATTTTTTTATAATAATTTCTAGCGTCACTGTCTGTAAAAACTATTCCTAAATCTTGCATAGTTAGAATTATTCTTGCATTTCTTAAATTTTTTGATGATATTTTCTTTTCTTTAATTTCTTTCAATACATTTTTATTATGTTTTTTGTAGATATTGAAAAAACTTTCATAACTTAATTTTTCTTGTAGATTAAATAAATAATACATACTCTTATTAGCTTGTTGCCAAATATCACTAAAAGAATATAGGGTATTATCTAAATCAAATATTACTGCTTCTATATCTTTCAATTTACTTCTCCACTATATAAAAAGGATACTTACTTATATTTATTTCAAGTGATGAATTTTCTATAACATTTATCTCACCATCTGTTTGCATATATGAGCTTCCTTCTATTTCTATTTTAAATTTTTTTGCTGTATTTAAAGTTAATTTTTCTGTTTTTCCAAAATGTTTTCCTGTCTTTAATACATGAGGAATTAACCTTATCAAATCAATAACATTTACATTTTTTGCAATTACTAAAGATATTTTACCATCATCATTTTTTGCTGTAGGAACTATTTTTATGCCTCCGCCAAAATAAGGATTTTTCATGAATGAAACAAAAAGTATATTTTTATGATATTTTTCTTTTTTATCATCTTCTATAATTTTTGC
This sequence comes from Gemelliphila asaccharolytica, assembly GCF_001553005.1. Taxonomy (GTDB): domain Bacteria; phylum Bacillota; class Bacilli; order Staphylococcales; family Gemellaceae; genus Gemelliphila; species Gemelliphila asaccharolytica. Next base: position 11,254 of record NZ_KQ959886.1, read on the forward strand.
ACTAAATAATTTCCTATTAATATATGCAGAGATTATTTTTAATTTATATGTTAATGATGATAAATTAAATTTACTTAATAATTTTTTCTTTTTACTTTCATTTGTCATATGAGCAATCATAGCATCAAATCCTATGCCTACACCATTCATTGCTACATAATTATTCTCTTCCTTATCTTTTATTTTTAAAAATTCTATTTCCCTTTTGTCCGCTTCAAATAAATTATTAATAAATCTATTACAGTCTTCTGTTAGGTTTAACGCTCTTGAAAAATCATTTCCTGTACCTGCTGAAATATATGATATTGGTATTTTTTCTTTTAATTTAGATAAAGTTGACATACATTCATTTAATGTTCCATCTCCACCTATTATAACTATTCTATCTTTTTCTTTTTTTCTACTCTCTTCTATAACAGTTTTTATAAGAGTTTTTGCATGGTTCTTGTATTCAGTTTTATATACTTTAAATTTTATTTTTTTTTTATTGCAATTTGTTTTTAAAGAGGATAATACTCTTCTTCCTGTTCTTGCACCAGAATCTAAATATACAAGTATTGATATACTTCTCATGTTTTTACCTCTTAGATAAATATTATATTTATTTTAACATAATTTTATCATTATAATCAACAAAAAACGAATACTACTAAAATAATTTATTATTAAATTTTTATTTATTGATATAAAATTTTTTATTATTTAATAATTAATTCTTTTTTTTACTACCTATATTAAATATACTTTTACTTAATAATTCAAAATTCACTTCTATTCTCTTATAAAATTAATAAAAAAAAAGCAATGTATAAAACATTGCTTCTTACATACCCCATGCTCTTAGTCCTTGTGCATTGTATGCTCTTGTTGCTGCATTTATTTGATCTTCTACTGTTGCTGTTGAGCCCCAACCTGGCATTGTTTGAAATAATCCACTTGCTCCTGAAGCATTTCTTGCCGATGGTTGCCCATTAGATTCACGTGCTATTATATGTTTCCAAGTTTCTGCACTTACACCTGTTCTTGCTGCCATTTCTTGTGCTGCATATTCTCCATCACTTCCAGCAGTGTTTCCATTTGATATATATCCACTGTAATTTCCTTGTGACGAAGTTTCTTTTGTTCCTACTAATACAACTTCTTCAGTTGGCTCTGTTATTACTGTTTCTGAGATAGTATTTTCCGAAACTATCTCTCCATTTTCTTTTACTATTTCTTTTACTATCTCTTTTTCTCCATTAACACCAGATATTTTTACTTTTCTTTCTCCTTTGTTAAGTGAGCTATCTTCTTCTTCTTTAGTAGAATATGATATAGATTCCATCTGAGTTTCATTTTCTTTTTCTACTCTTGTTATTGTTATGGTATCTACACTTGCTACTTCATTATCTAATTCTGGTGATACTTTATCATATTCTGAAAGTTGTATATCTAACTCTTTTAATATGTCTTCTACTTTTTTATAAGTAGTTTTTCTTGTTTCTTCATTGTTTCCATCTTTTATAACTATATCGTGAGCTCTATGTATTTTTATCGTATCGTTATTTTTAACATAAGTATCTAAAGATGGTTCTACTCTATCTCCATCATGAACTACTATTCCTTGTTGTTTTAATATGTCTGCCACTGTACCTTTTTTTACTTTTACTCCGATTGTTGTATCATCTGTATGTATCGCAAGAGCTACAGAATTATATTCTTCATTTGCTACATAAATTCCTGTTGATAATACTGCCGTGACTGATATTGCTAAAACTACTTTTTTTATATTAAACATTTTTACCTCTCTTTTTCTTTTATTTTTAATATTCTACATGCATTATTGAAAGTTGCTGTTGCTACTTCTTCATATGTTAAATTTTTTAAGTTTGCTATTTGTTCTGCTACATATTTTACATATGAGGATTCATTTCTTTTTCCTCTATATGGTGTTGGTGCTAAATATGGACAATCTGTTTCTATTAAAAGTTTGTCTAATGGACATTTTTTAGCTACCTCTTTAGGAGTTTTTGCATTTTTAAAAGTTACCGTTCCTCCAAGTGATATATAATATCCTTCTTTAATTACCATTTCCATAATTTCAACAGATCCAGAAAAGCAATGCATTATTACACCTACTTCATTTGCTTTCTCTTCTTTTAAAATATCCATTGTATCTTTTATTGCATCTCTAGTATGAATAACTATAGGTTTTTTTACTTCTTTTGCTAATCTTATTTGTTTTCTAAAAACTTCTTTCTGAATTTCTTTAGGACTTTTATCCCAATGATAATCTAACCCAATTTCTCCGATAGCAACAAGTTTTTTATGATTTAGTGCTATATCTTTTATCATATTATATATTTCATCTGTAAAATCTATTGCTTCAACAGGATGAAAACCTACTGTTAAATACATTTCATCGTAAAGATCTACAATTTCTAAAGCTCTTTTTATAGTAGGTATGTCAAACCCTACTATGTTTAACAATCTAACTCCAGCTTTTCTTGCTCTGTCCATAACTTCTGGTAAATCTTCATTAAATGCTTCATCATTAAAATGTGAATGTGTATCAAATAACATTTTTCCTCTCCTTAGTTTTTTATTATAGCAAAATAAAATTACAATAAGATATAATCAATATTACTTTTTTATTACAAAATCTTTACAAAAAAAATTAATTATATAAATATTTTTAAAAATTATTTTGGCTTTATATATATTAAATCTATGTAATAATATAGAAAAAAACCTAATTATACTTTAAAAATAATTTAAAATATAATCAGGTTTTTCTTATTCAACACCTTTTAAAGCTTCAACCATGTTTACCTTTTTAAGTCTAAAGTGCATTAATACCATCACGCATATTACTATAATTAACGTCAATGCTGTCGATATTACGTATGTAAGATAACTTGGTTTAGAATCAAACATCATATTTCTTCCTGCAAGATCAAGTATTATCTTTCTATATAATAATACTCCAATAAAGTTACCTATAATAATTCCTATTAATGTTAAATAAAATATTTCTCTAAAAACGTAAAGTGTTACTTCTTTAGAATAAAATCCTAAAACTTTTATAGTAGAAAGTTCTCTTATTCTTTCTGATACATTTACATTTATCAAGTTATACAAAACTACAAGAGCAAGAGAGGTTGAACATAATACTATAACAATTACTAATATATCTACTGCTTCTACTTGATCTTCTATTATTTTTCTAATAGCCATATTATTTTTTACAAAACTAATATTCTCATTTTTATCAAGTGATTCTACTATATTTTCTGTTTTATCTTTATCATGATTTGTTTTTATTAAATATGCATTTTTTTCATAATTCTCAGCAAAAGTTTTTTCAAAATACTCTTTTTTTAAATACATATTATGTTCTATATAATTTTCATTTATAGCGCTTATTTTGACTGTATATTCCTTGTCATCAAAAAATATTTTTAAATTATCTCCAACTTTTAATTTGTACAAATGAGCTAATTTTTCATCAATTATAACTCCATTATCATCAAGCGATAATTTTTTTATTCCTTTTTTTAAATTGAAAAAATCTTTTTCATCTTTTTCTAAAATAAACATAGTTATTTTATCAACTACTCTATTGTCTGATTCTATAGTTGCTTGTCCTACAGAGATCTCTTGTGATTTTTCAACATCTGTATTTTGATTAATTGTTTTTTTAATTCCTTTTTTTTCAAAGTCTGATATATATGGATTATATACAGCTAAAATGTCATATTTAGTTATTTTATCAAACTGTTCTGGCTCTAAATTTTCTATGCTATTTCTTATACCAAACCCTACAAACATCAAAGATAGGCATCCTAGAACACCGAAAATTGTCATAAGCATTCTTATTTTATAGCAAAAAATATTTCTAAAAGTTACTTTTCTCAAAAAATTAAGTCTTTTCCAAATAAAAGAGATTTTTTCTAAAAAGATTCTTTTGGCTCGTTCAGGTACCTTCGGTCTTAATAATGATGAAGTATTTTCTTTTAAGAGTTTTCTTAAAGGTATATGTACTGACAAAACGACACATATAACTGAAATCAAAAGAGAAATAATAATTATATTTATGTCTTTTTGTATAATAGGAATTTTCATAACTAAACTTTTAGCATAAGAATTATAAACTGCTGGTACTAATATATTATAAGCTAATATTATCCCAAGCATTCCTCCCACTAAAGAAGAAGTTATTCCATATACATAATATTTTTTACTTATTTCTATGTCGCTATATCCTAATGATTTTAATGTTCCTATATTTATCCTATTTTCTTCTATCATTCTTGTTATTGTTGTCAATGTAACTAATATAGCTACAGCATACAAGAAAATAGAAAATATATTTGCTATATCTTTAAGACTATCTGCTGAATTTATGAATTTAGCATATGTTGCATTTTCTTTTACACTTTCTATTCTAAATCTAGGATAATTTTTATTATTTATTTTTTTCTCTGATATTTGTAGCTTTTCTTCTTGTTCTTGTAATGTTTTTTCTTTTTCTTTTATTTCTTTAGATTCTTTTTCGTATTTTTCTGGTAATATATATTTTATACTTTCTAGATTTTTTTTACTTTCATTTAATCTAGTTTTCAATAATTCTATTTTAGATTTATTTTCTTCCAAATTAGCATTTGCTGTTTCTTTAAAATTTTTATTATGTTCTTCTTGTTGTTTTTTTAATTTTTCAGCTAAATCTTCTCTATATAAAGAAAGTTTTTTATAATAACTATCATCTGAGAAATCTCTAGTATCAAAATCAGTCAGTAAAATATTTATTCCACTATATTTATTAGAGATAAAATTTTCTTTACTTACATAAGCAAAATAATTTTTACTTACTTTATTATTAGATGAATTATCAGGGAAGTCTGCACCATAAACAAAACCTACTATTTTGTATTCTTTATTTTTAAGTTCTATTTGATTAGCTTCTTGTCTATATTGCTCTTTTATTAAAATAGTTTCTCCCAAACTATACTGATTTTTTAACGCTTCTGTAATTACTATTTCATTTTCTTCTTTAGGTAATCTTCCTTCTATTTGTTTAGTTAAAGCTATTTTTTGAGGTAATGATATTAAATTTATTTCATCATTTATTTTATCTACTTTTATTTTTTTTGAATAATATGTTTCTGCATATTTGATATTATTAAGAGATTTCACAACATTTACATCTTCTTCAGTAATTCCAAATGCATTAGTTACTTTTAAATCATACATATCTATACTATTTAAATATGTATTAGCAGTATTTTTTATAGCTTTTGGTGTTTCTTCAAGCCCCACAAAAACAAAAACACCAAGAAGCATTATTATCATTATTGATATAAATTTTGTTTTTGTCTTTATTATTTCCCTTAAGGTATCTTTTGTTAAAATATTCATAATTACCACTCTACTTCATCTATTTTTTTAGGTTTTTCATTTAATTTTATATTTTTAACTTTTGAATCATAAATTTCTATTACTCTATCTGCTATTTGTGCTATTGAACTATTGTGAGTTATTATAATTACTGTTTTATTTTCATCTTTGGCGTAACTTTTTAATATTTTTAAAATATTTTTTCCTGTTTTATGGTCTAAAGCTCCTGTAGGCTCATCACAAAGTAAAATTTTTGGCATTTTTGCTATAGCTCTTGCTATTGCTACACGTTGTTGCTCTCCTCCAGAAATTTGCGATGGAAAATTATCTTTTCTATTTAATAATCCAACTTTATCTAATATTTGCTTTACATCTATATGTTTTTTTGAAATTTGACTTGCTAATTCTACATTTTCTAAAACAGTTAAATTAGGTATAAGATTATAAAATTGAAAAACAAATCCTATCATATATCTTCTATATTTTGTTAATTTTTTTTCATTGAATTTTGTTATATCTTCTCCAAAAATATTAACCTCTCCTCTGGTTGCACTATCCATTCCTCCCAAAATATTTAGAAGAGTGCTTTTCCCAGCTCCACTTGCCCCTAATATAACTACTAATTCTCCTTCTTCAATCTCAAAACTTATATTATCATTTGCAATAACTTTATTTTCACAATTACCATATTCTTTTGAAAGATTTTTTACCACTATCTTATTCATAAATATCACCTTTTTTTCTTATATACTCCTATTATATAACATTTTTTATAGGTTTTAAATTATATTTTTTATTAATATTGATTTTAATTATATAAATTTATTACAAAATTTAAAATTTTTAAAAATAAATTACAAAGTAAATTTTATAAATACAATATTGATTTAGAAACTAATATTTTTTATGATATAATATAAGAAAATATTATTTTTCAAGGAGAAAATTATGATTTTTGCACTAGATGTTGGTAATACCAATATAGTATTAGGAGTTTTTAGTGATGAATATAAATTAAAATATTATTGGAGAATTTCTACAGATAGTAGTAAAACAGAAGATGAACTTTATGTTATTATAAAAAATTTTTTTATAGATAAAAATATAGAGTTTGATAATTTCAACGGAGTTATTATTGCAAGTGTTGTACCTACAATGATTTATTCATTAAAACTATTAAGTAGAAAATATTTTAAAAAAGAGCCTATTATAGTTTCTCATGAAATAAACACTGGACTTAAAGTTCCTAAACCATATAGTGGAAAATTAGGTGCAGATAGAATTGTTGATATTGTAGGAGCGAAGGTTTCAAATCATCTTCCTGCAATTATAGTTGATTTTGGTACTGCAACAACTTTTGATTATGTGGATAAAGATATGGTATATCGTGGAGGAATTATTTGTCCCGGAATAAATATAAGCTCTGAAGCTCTTTATATTAGAGCATCACAGTTACCTAGGGTAGAAATAAGTCCAGCATCTACTGCATTAGGAATGGACACAGTATCACAGATACAAGCTGGTCTTTTTTATGGATTTATAGGACAATTTGAAAATATCTTAGTCAATATAAAAAAAGAAATTGGAGAAAATGTTAATGTAGTGCTAACAGGGGGCCTAGCTAGACTTTTCGCAACATATAGCAAACATGTAGATATAATAGATAACAACTTAACTTTAAAAGGTATGATAGAAATTTATAAAATGAATAAAGAAAAAATTTAAAGGAGAAAAAATTTGAAAGATTATTTAATTAGGGGACTTGCCTTAAATGACGAGGTGCGATTTTTTGCATGTGTCACAACTAACTTAGTAGAAGAAATAAGAACTAGACATAACGCATATCCTACCAGCATTGCTGCTGTTGGTAGAGTAGCTACTGTTTGTAGCATGATGGGAGCTATGCAAAAAAGTGGCGATACAATTGATATAAGAGTTAGAGGAAATGGTCCTATTGGGCAAATTTTAGCTACAGGTAATGAAAAAGGAGAAGTAAGAGCATATGCTAACAATATGAAAGTCCACTTACCTAGCAATAAGAAAGGAAAATTAGACGTAAGAGGTGGCGTAGGCGATAAAGGAGATATAGTAATTATTAAAGATTTAGGACTTACTGAAAAATATACTACAACTTCACCTATAATATCAGGAGAAATAGCAGAAGATTTCACGTACTATTTTGCTAAAAGTGAACAAATTCCGTCAGCTGTAAGCCTAGGCGTGTTGGTAAATACAGATAATAGCATTTTAGCAAGTGGAGGATTTATTATACAAGTTTTACCAAATGCTAGTGAAAAAACTATATGTCATCTAGAAGAAAAAATTAAAAATATTGAACCTATCTCTTCACTTATAAATAAAAAACTTTCTTTAGAGGAGATAATTAAAATATTATTTGAAAATGATTATAAAATATTAAAAGAAATACCAATTGTTTTCAAATGTTCTTGTTCAAAAGAAAAATACTCCAAAGCACTTATTACTCTTGGAAAAAAAGAACTTTTAAACTTAACTAAAAATGAAACTACTGAAACGGTATGTTCTTTTTGTAACGAAAAATATTATTTCACTAAAGAAGAAATTGAAAAATTAATTGAAAAATTATAAAAATTATCTTAAAATTTAGATATTACATAAAAATATTGAGTTTTCAGCAATATTTTGATATTATTAAGGAATAATAAAAAATTAGGAGTTGCACAATGAAATTATTAGAAAATATGGTAAAACAAGATGGTAAAGTTTATCCGAATAATGTCTTAAAAGTAGATTCTTTTATTAATCATCAGATAGACCCTAAACTTATGATGGAAATGGCAAAATCATTATATGAATATTTTAAAGATAAGAATATTACAAAAGTTCTTACCATAGAATCAAGTGGTATAGCACCTGCAATATTAGTTGCTAACTTATTTAATGTACCTATGCTTTTTGCAAAAAAAAGTGTTCCATCTACTCTAAAAAGAAACTCTTTCTATGAAACTAAAGTTCATAGCTATACTAAAAATGTAACTAACAACATTATAGTTTCAAAAGATTTCTTACATAGTAAAGATAATGTACTTATAATTGATGACTTTTTAGCTAATGGTAGAGCAGCTATGGGACTTGTAGATTTAATTGAAAAAGCTGGTGCTAGCGTTGTAGGAGTCGGGATTTTAATTGAAAAAAGTTTCCAAGAAGGAAGAAAACTACTAGACAAAAATAATATTGATGTCTGCTCTCTTTGCAGAATATCTTCATTAGAAAACGGTAAAGTTGAGTTTAATAAAGCAGACGATATATTAAAAAAATAGGAGTAAAATTATGTGGAAAAATAAATTTCAAAAAGAAGGCCTTACCTTCGATGATGTATTATTAGTTCCTAATTATAGCGAGGTGCTACCAAAAAAAGTAGATTTAAAAGTCAATTTAACAAGAAATTTAAAATTATCTATACCTATTATGTCTGCTGCCATGGATACTGTTACTGAACATAAAATGGCAATAGCAATAGCTAGAGAAGGCGGTTTAGGTGTTATTCACAAAAACATGAGTATTGAAGCTCAAGCAGAAGAAGTACTAAAAGTTAAACGTTCTGAAAATGGAGTTATAACAAATCCTTTCTTCCTTACTCCAACCCACTTAGTAGAAGATGCAGAAGAATTAATGCAACGTTATAGAATTTCAGGAGTTCCTATAGTAGATAATGAAGAAAATAAAAAATTAGTAGGTATATTAACAAATAGAGATTTGCGATTTTTAACTGATTTTGAAACTCCAATATACAAAGTAATGACAAAAGATAATTTGATAACTGCACCTTCTAATACAAAACTTGAAGAAGCTAGTGACATTTTAAGAAGTCACAAAATTGAAAAATTACCTTTAATTGATGACAATGGAAAACTTTCTGGATTGATAACAATTAAAGATATAGAAAAATTAGCAAAATATCCTCACTCTGCAAAAGACAAATTTGGACGTCTTTTAGTTGCTGCCTCTGTAGGAGTAACAGAAGATACTTTTGAAAGAGTAGACGCTCTAGTAGAAGCCGGAGTTGATGCAATCGTAGTAGATACAGCTCATGGTCACTCTAAAAATGTTTTAGACCTTGTAAAAACTTTAAGTTCTAATTACTCTAACATAGACATAATAGCTGGTAATGTAGCGACTAGCGAGGCTTGTGAGGACTTGTTTAAAGCTGGTGCTGACGTTGTTAAAGTAGGTATTGGTCCAGGTTCTATTTGTACTACCAGGGTAGTTGCAGGAGTAGGAGTTCCTCAAATCACAGCAATCTATGACTGTGCAACTGTAGCAAGAAAATATGACAAAACAATAATTGCAGATGGTGGTATCAAATATTCTGGGGATATTGTAAAAGCTCTTGCAGCAGGAGGAAATGTTGTTATGCTTGGATCTATGTTAGCAGGATGTGATGAATCCCCTAGTGATTTAGAAATATTTGGGGGTAGAAGATTTAAAACTTATAGAGGAATGGGTTCTTTATCAGCCATGGAACAAGGTTCAAAAGATAGATATTTTCAAGAAGATGCTAAAAAACTTGTTCCTGAAGGTATAGAGGGACGTACTCCATATAAAGGGGCACTTAGCGAGACTATATTCCAACTTATAGGAGGGCTAAAATCAGGTATGGGTTATACTGGATGTAAAAATCTCAAAGAACTTAGAGAAAATTCTTCATTTGTCCGTATGACTGGAGCTGGTCTTGTTGAATCTCATCCACATGATATTCAAATAACCAAAGAATCTCCTAACTATTCAAAATAATTCTATTAAATTGGTAATCTCTAAAGATTTTTTCGGAAATTTTTAGAGATTTTTTTAATAATAATTTGAAAAAATTTGATTTATATTAAATATTTTTCTTGTCTTTACAGATTTAGCATTGATTTTTTCCTTTTTAAAAAATATAAAGGAGTTAAAAAGGAATTGGTGGAGAAGAGTTAGAAACTCAAGAATTTAAAATAAATTAATATAAAAAAAGCTTTAAAAAATTTTTTTAGAAATTTTATAAAGCTTTTTTTAATGAAATCTTTTGTCAATATATTTAACCAAAAAACAAATTGAAATTTTAAGGTATTAATATTTTATCTATTTTTTATTTTTTTTCTTAGGTGCATGTATACACATATCTATACAATCTGCCATAGCTTCGTATAATGCTTCTGAATATGTTGGGTGTCCGTGAATTACATCCATTACATCATCTATTGTCATTTCAGTTTGAATTAATGTTGAGCCTTCATTTATTAATTCTGCTGCTACAGGTCCTGCTATATGTATACCTAATATTTCTCTATATTTAGTATCCATTATAACTTTTACAAAACCTTCACCTTGATTTGATGCAAGTGATCTTCCGTTGGCCGCAAAGTTGAAACGTCCTACTTTTATATCATATTTTTCTCTAGCTTGTTCTTCAGTAAGTCCAACCATCGCTATTTCAGGGTGTGTATAAATTGCGGCTGGTGTTGCTTTAAGATCTACTTTTTTAACATGTCCCATAGCATTTTCAGCTGCTACTTCTCCCATTTTGAATGCAGAATGTGCTAACATTTTTCTTCCATTTATGTCACCTGGTGCATATATTCCTTCTATGTTAGTTTCCATATAGTCGTTAACTTTTACTCTGCCTCTTTCCATTTCGAATTTATCTTTTAATTCTCCAAGACAAGTATTATCTGGAACACGTCCTATTGAAAGTAATACTCGATCTGCAATTATATCTTTTTTACCTTCTATTTTTACTGTTAAATCTTTTCCATTATCTTTTATTTCAAGAAGTTTAGAACTTGTTAAAATTTCTACTCCTTGTTTTTTAAGTTGTTTTTCTAATACTGCTGACGCATCTTTATCCATATTAGCAATTATTCTATCAGCCATTTCTACTATGGTTACTTTTGATCCGAATGTTTGGAAAGTTTGTCCTAATTCTGATCCTATAACTCCACCACCTATTACAACTAATCTTGATGGAACTTCTTCAATATCTAGAATTTCATCACTTGTAAGTACTTTTTCATTTTCCATTCCTGGAATATTTATTCTACTTACTTTTGATCCTCCTGCTAAAATTACTTTATCAGCGTCTATAGTTTCAGTGTCATTTACAAGAACTTTTTTATCAACTGTTAGTTTTCCTATTCCTTTATATACTTTAACACCATATGATTTTAATAATCCTGCTACTCCACCTGATAGTGTTTTAGCTACTTTGTTTTTAACTTCAACAGTTTTTTTCATATCAACAGAGAAGGCGTCATTTACTAATTTTATTCCTCTTTCTCTTGCTGATTTTATGTGATTTATTATTTCTGCATTATGCAAAAATGTTTTTGTTGGAATACATCCTCTGTTAAGACAAGTTCCACCTAATTGTAGATTTTCTACTAAAGCGACTTTTCCTCCTAATTGTGATGCTTTTATTGCTGCGACATATCCTGCAGGTCCTCCACCTATTACACAAACGTCAAATTCACCTTTTCTTTGTCTTTTTTGTGGTGCTGGTGTTTCTGTTTTTTCTGGTGCAGGTATATCTTTAACAACTTCTTTTGCTACTTCACTTGATGATGTGCTTTCTCCTCCTGGTATTTCTTCTCCAGGTTTTCCTATCCATGCTATAGTTTCTACTACAGGTACTGTTTCCCCTGCTTTGTGAAGAATTTTTAATAGTGTACCACTTGCTTCTGCTTCTATTTCCATGTTTACTTTATCTGTTACGATTTCTAGTAGTACATCTCCTTCTTTTACTTCGTCTCCTTCTTTTTTAAACCATTGTACGATTTCGCCTTCTTCCATTTCGCTTCCGGCTTTTGGCATAATTACTTCTACTGCCATATTTGTCACTTCCTTTGTCTATTTTTTCAGTTTAAATTAATAATGATATTGGGTTTTCAATTGCTGCTTTAAGTGTTTTCATGAATTTAGCTCCTTCTAATCCATCTACTACTCGGTGATCTGCTGTTAGAGTTAACATCATGATTGGTCTTATTTTTATTTCTCCATCTACAACAACTGGTTTTTGAACTGTCGCTGAAACACCTAGTATGGCTGTATTTGGTTGATTTATAATTGGTACAAAACTTTGCACTCCATACATTCCAAGGTTTGATATAGTGAATGTTGAGTCTGCCATTTCATTAGGTTTTAATTTTCCTTCAAGTGCTTTTGTTGTTATTTCTTTTGAAGCTACCACTAATTCTTTAAAACTCATTTTGTCTGCACCTTTTATTACTGGTACAACTAATCCACTGTCCATTCCTACTGCTATAGAAAGATTTACATAGTGATGTAAGTACATTTCTTTTTCATCTTTTGATAATGATGCATTTACATATGGATGTTTCATTAGTGATTTAATTACTGCTAATGATACAAAGTCAGTTACTGTGGCTTTTTTACCTGTTTCTGCAATGATTGTATCTTGTACTTTTTTACGAAGGGCTAATAGTTCTGTCATATCTACTTCTACATTTACTACAAATGTTGGTGCAGAGAAATATGATTCACTCATACGTTTAGATATTACTTTACGCATTGGTGTCATAGGTACTGTTTCTACTACTCCCCATTCGTTTTCATTTGGTGCTTTTTCTTCTTTTTTAGCTTTTTCTTCTACTTTTGGTTGAGGTTTTTTAGTTTCTACTTTTTCACCATTTATAAGTGCAAGGACATCTTTTTTCATTATTTTTCCATTTGGTCCTGTTCCTTTAAGTGATTTTATATTGATACCTTCAACTTCTGCGATTTTTTGAGCTAATGGTGAAATTTTGATTTTTTCATTTATTTTGTAGTTTACTACATCGTCTTTATGAATTCTTCCCTTTGCTCCTGTCCCAACAACTTTGGATAAATCTATATTTTTTTCTCTCGCATATGCTCTTGCTGCTGGCGTTGCTCTAAGTCCAGAATAATCTATTTTTTCTATTTCTTTCACTGGTGTATAGTCTACTTTTTTTTCAATAATTGTTTCAGTTTCTTTTTTATCTGAAGATGACAATGGTATTTTTTCTCCAGGTTTTCCTATCCATCCAATAGTCTGTACTACTGGTACAACATCCCCTGCTTTTGCTAATATTTTTAATAAAGTTCCGCTTGTTTCAGCTTCTACTTCCATATTAACTTTATCTGTTACAATCTCAAGTAGCACTTCTCCTTCCTTGACTTCGTCTCCCTCTTTTTTAAACCATTGTACGATTTCGCCTTCTTCCATTTCGCTTCCGGCTTTTGGCATAATTACTTCTACTGCCATATTTTTTCACTTCCTTTGGTTAGAGATTTTTACTGTTTATTTACTGCTTTTTTTATTTGTTCTTTTATGTCTTTTACATCTGGAGTTACTAATTTTTCCAATTCTTTTGATGATGGAATATGAGTGTCTGCTCCTGCTACTCTGTAAATTGGACTATCTAAAAAGTCAAAAGCATCACTTTCTGCTATTCTTGCAGCTATCTCTCCTCCAAAACCTCCTGTTTTGAATGAGTCATGACATATTACCAATTTACCTGTTTTCTTAACTGATTTTACAATTATTTCTGTATCTAGTGGTACTAATGTTATTGGGTCTACTACTTCTACTTCTATTCCTTCTTCTTTAAGTTCTTTTGCTGCTTGTAGTGATTTTTCTAACATACGTCCCCATGAAACTAAAGTAATATGTTTTCCTTCTTGTTTTACTTCACCTTTTCCGATTTCGTAAACTTTTTCTGTGTCAACTTCACCTTTGTGTCCATATTGTGATTTTGCTTCAATATATATTACTGGATTATTATCTCTTACTGATGCACGTAAAACAGAATATATGTCTTGTGGAGTTCCTGGTGCTACTACTTTTAATCCTGGAATGTGGCAAAACCATGATTCTAAAGCTTTACAGTGTTGTGCTGCTGCTCCTGTACCTGCTCCTGAGGCACAACGAAATACTACAGGCACTTTTACTTCTCCACCTAACATATATCTCATTGGTGCCGCCTGATTAACAATTGCATCCATAGCTATTGTTATAAAATCCATAAATGTTATGTCAACTATTGGTCTCATTCCTGTAGATGCTGACCCTGCTGCTGCTCCTGCAATTGCCGCTTCTGATATAGGTGTGTCTATTATTCTTTCTTCTCCAAATTCTTGAAGCATACCTACAGTTGTTCCAAAGTCTCCTCCGAAAATACCGACATCTTCTCCCATTAAATATACATTTTCATCTTCTCGCATTTCAGCTGTCATTGCTTCTTTGATAGCCTCACGCATTGTCATTGTTTTTTTTGTCATTTTTTTCTCTCCTAAAATTATTTTTTATTCTAATAATTTTTTAGTCTGCATAGTTATCTTGGAAAGCTACTGCTCCATCTGCTACTTTAGACTCTTTTGCAAATTTAACTGCTCCGTCAATAACTTCTTTTGCGTGTTCTTCTATTTTATTAAGTTCTTCTTCTGTTGCAATATTATTTTTTAATAAATATTTTTTATATTTAAGATTTGGATCTTTTGCTTTCCATTCTGCTACTTCTTCTCTGCTACGATATTTTCCTGCATCACTTGCTGAATGACCAAACCATCTATATGTTACTGCTTCTATCAATACTGGCCCTTTTCCGCTTCTTGCGTGTTCTATCGCTTCTTGCATTGCATCATATACTTGAAGAACATCATTACCATCTTCAACATGAATTGCTTTTATTCTATATGATGCTGCACGTTCAGTGATTTTTTTAACTCTCATACATCTTTCTTGTGCCATAGAAATACCATATTTATTGTTTATTACATAAAATATTAAAGGTAAATCCCAGTTAGAAGCCATGTTTAAACATTCATGGAAACTTCCTTCATTTGTTGCTCCATCACCCATACAACAAACAACTACATTTCCTGTTTTTTTCATTTTTTGAGTTAGAGCTGCTCCTGTACTTAATCCGTGTCCTCCACCAACTATACCATTACATCCCATATTACCATGTTCAAGATCATAGACGTGCATACTTCCACCACGGCCTTTACATTGGCCTGTTTCTTTTCCTAAAATTTCTGCCATCATTCTATCTATGTCTATTCCTTTAGTTATAGTTTGTCCGTGTCCTCTGTGATTTGAATACATTAAGTCTTCTTTTTTAAATGGATAAATACCACCCACATTAGCTGCTTCTTCCCCTACAGAATAGTGAGTCATACCATGTACTAATCCACGTGAGAAAAGTTTGCTTAATGCCATATCAAAATCTCTTATTAAATGCATTAGTCGGTACATATCTAAATGCTGTTCTTTTGTTAAATCTTTTGATGATTTCACTCTTTTTCCCTCCAAAATCTATTATCAATTGTTTTATACAAATAAAATATACAATTTATATTGAGCTATGTCAAAAGAAATGCTCATGAAAAATAAAAAAATTTTTTTGTTTTATATTTTTTCCCCTTTTAAAAATAAATAAAAAATAATTTTAGGTTTTTTTATTTTTTCTTTTTTAAAAGTTTTTTAAATATAAAAATATAAGTAAAAATAATATTTATTTTCTCATCTATATAAATAAAAAAGAGCTGATTTATAATATAAAAATCAGTTCTTTTTTATTTATTGTATTTACAACATTGCTCCGCTACTGTCTACCATGTAGCCGTCTGGTGTTGTGTCTGCTAACATATAGCCATTTTCG
>NZ_KQ959887.1:0-5473 GCF_001553005.1 Gemelliphila asaccharolytica
AGATGGCTACTATGTAGACGAAAATGGTGCGTGGGTAGGATAAAAAAAGAGAGCAAATAGCTCTCTTTTTTCTATTCTTTATAATCATCTAAAATTAATTTTCTTATTAGATTAAGTGCTTCTTTAGTAACTTTTTCTCTAATTTTATTTCTATTGCCTTTTAATTCGTATTTTTTTATTATTTTGTTATCTTTATAGTATATGCCAATATACACCAGCCCAACATTAATTTCTGAATTTTTCATTTGTGAAGCGTATCCTGTTGTTATAATAGAAATATCTGTTTTTGTCTTATTTTTTATTCCTATTAGCATCTCTAGTGCAACTTCCTTGCTTACAGCTGTATATTTATCCAAAGTAGATAATTTTACATCTAAGTTATTCATTTTAGATTCATTAGAATAACAAACTATTCCTTCGATAAATGATTTAGAAATTCCTTCGTTATCGATAAGTGAGGAAGCAATCATTCCACCTGTTATTGATTCAGCAGTTGATATAGTTAAAGAATTGTTAATTAACATTTTTGCAACTACTGAACTAAGTTCGCTTTGAGTGTTTGCAACACCTTCATCACCTATAAGATAAATATAATCACCTACAATATCTTTAATTTCTTTTATTTTGTTTTCAATTAAGTTGTTAATGGTAACATTATTTGTGCCACTAGCAGTTACTCTTATAAGAACTTCTGTACTTTTTGCATAAAGAGCAACAGTAGGGTTTGTTTGTTTAATTAAAATATGTTTTATTTTTTCTTCAAGAGTAGATTCATATATACCATAAAGTCTAATGTATTTAGAAATGAATTTTTTATTACTTTGTTTTTTTAAAAAAGGTTTTACATATTTTTCAAACATATTTTTCATTTCTTTAGGAGGTCCAGGAAGTAAAATGATTTTCTTATTTTCTTTTTCTAATATTATACCGGGTGCAGTTCCCCAAAGATTTTCTAAAATTATAGAATTTTCTGGGATCATAGCTTGCTTTTTATTATTTTTAGGTAGTGAATTATCATTTTTACAATTATCTACATAATTTTTTATTTTTTCAAAAGAATATTTGTCAAAGAAAAAATCTCTTTTGAAAAATTCTCCAGCACATTCTTTTGTTATGTCATCATCTGTAGGACCCAATCCTCCTGTTATAATAACAGTATCAGAATTTTCAAATGCATTTTCTAAAGATTTTAAAAGTCTTTTTTTATTATCTCCAACTGTTGTATGTCTATAAACGTTTATCCCTATACTAGCAAGTTCCCTTGATAAAAAAGAAACGTTGGTATTTAAAATATCACCCAATAAAATTTCAGTTCCTACAGAAATCAGTTCTATATTCATAAAATCCTCCCAAAATATTTTTTTTCTTAATTATACTCCCATTTTTGAAAATTTAAAAGAAACTAAAAAATCAATTATAAAAATATTAATATCTAAAGTGAATTATATTTTTATATAAAGGTAATAGAAGAGTTATAAAATTTGGAATATCAACCTAACTAATTTAATTATAGTATTTTAATCTTTAAATTTTATTATATTTTATTATATTTTTATCTATGGTAAAAAAATGTTTATTAACCTTAATATTTATCTATATTTAATATAATTGTTGTATATTTATAATCATTCTCATTAAAATTATCTTAGTTATTATAGTACAATTTTTACTATATATTAAAGAACAATAATATAAATTAATCTTAAAAAAAAATAGAAATAGATTTATTGAAAAAAATCAATCTCAAACATTGTTTATACCTATTTTATCTATAAAATTATGTTATTTAAAATACGTGAAATTAAAAATAATAAAATTTGATAATAAAATATATATTGAAATAATATTATATATTATATATAAAAACTATTGACAATATTAATTTATTATTATAAACTAAGATAATTATATAACATATTTTAAAGTTATTAAAATTTTTATATTTATTTTAGGAGGAAAATTTTTATGTTATCATTTTTAAAGCCTAAAGCTAAAACTTATAAAGTTCCAGCTGATAAAGTTATGCCAACATATAAAAAATTGAGATTACTTTCTTTTATTGGGGTATTCTTAGGTTATATGACATTTTATATTGTTAGAAATAATATAAGTTTATCTAGTAGTGATCTTAAGGCGTCTTTAGGAATATCAAAGACACAAATGGGAGCAATAATGAGTTATATGTTATTGGCTTATGGGTTAAGTAAAGGATTTATGAGTAGTTTATCAGATAAAGCAGATCCAAAAAAATATATGGCTCTTGGCCTTTTTCTTTGTGCTACTGTAAACTTTGCATTAGGAGTTAGTCATAATTTATTTTTAGTGTCTATTTTAGTAATTTTATTAGGTCTGTTTCAAGGTATGGGTGTAGGACCTGCTTTTATTACGCTTGCAAGCTGGTACCCTAAAAAAGAAAGAGGACGTATGACTGCTCTTTGGAATATTTCTCATAATGTTGGGGGAGGTATTGTAGCTAGTGTAGTTACATTAGGTTTCTTTATATTTGGTAAAGAACATTGGAAATTGGCTTATTATGTTTTCCCTGCGATTATCGCTTTGATTTTTGTTATAATTATCCTTGTTTTAGTAAAAGGTAAACCTGAAAATGAAGGGTTACCAACAATGGAAGAAATTACAGGGGAAGAAGGGACTGTGACAGTTAAGCATGTTCCAGAAGAAGCTTTAAATCTAAGTGCAAGAGAAATTTTTGTTAATTATGTATTGAAAAATAAACATGCATGGTACGTGTCTTTAGTTGATACTTTTGTTTATTTAATTCGTTTTGGACTAATTTCATGGTTACCAATTTATTTATTAGAAACAAAAGGATTTACTAAAGGGCAAATGGGGATTGCATTTACTTTATTTGAATGGGCAGCCATTCCATCTACTATATTAGCGGGATATTTATCAGATAAAGTATTTAAAGGTTATCGTATGCCTCCAGCAATAGGAGCCATGGTTATAATTTTCTTCTGTTTAATAGGATATTGGGAAAGTTCATCACTTGTATGGGTTATAGTATTTGCCAGTCTTTCAGGATGTTTGATTTATGTACCACAGTTTTTAGCATCTGTTCAAACAATGGAAGTAGTTCCATCATTTGCTGTAGGTAATGCAGTTGGACTTAGAGGTTTTATGAGTTATATCGTTGGAGCTTCATTTGGAACTTGGTTTATAGGTTTTGTTGTAGACCGAGTAGGATGGTCTGGAGGTCTTTATGTACTTTTAACTTCTGCAATTCTTTGTATAGTATTTGCAATTTTAAGTCATAGAGGTTCTAAAGAATTAGCCAAAAAATCATAATTTATAGTTTAATAAAGATAGAAAAACATTTAATCTAAGTGGCGGTTAAATGTTTTTTTATTAGTTAGGTATCAAATCAAAATTCAAGTAAAATATATATAACTTTTAAATTTATAAAGTAAAAATAATGTATAATAAAATGAAAATCTTGTTAATATTTTTATTCTATGATAAAATAAGAGAGACTTAGGTAGACGTGTGGCTTAGTTATATTTGGGCCTAACACTTTTTTTATGGGAATAAGAATATCTTGTTAGTATGACAAGCAGTTTCTCTTTTTGACAAACTGATCTCAGAAACCAGATCTATTATACCCACCTGAATATATCAGGACCATTCTTATTAAGATACTACGTTACCTCGGTTATTGCTTAGCATATGCTAAGCTTTTTTAATAATTTATTAAATTAATTTGAGGATAATATGTTACATCAATTTTCAAGAAATGAGCTAATAATAGGAAAAGAAGGGTTAGATATATTAAAGAACGCTAGAGTAGGAGTTTTAGGAATTGGTGGTGTAGGAACTTTCGCAGTAGAATCTTTAGCTAGAAGTGGCATTTGTAAATTTGTTATAATGGATAAAGATAACATAGATATAACCAATGTTAATAGGCAAATTCATGCTACAGTAAAAACAGTGGGAAATAGTAAAGTAGAAGAAATGAAAAAAAGAATTTTAGATATAAATCCTAATTGTGAGGTTATTGCAATAAAGGATTTTTATACAGAAGAAACTTGCGAAAAGTTTTATGCTAAAAGATTAGATTTTGTTATTGACGCGTGTGACACAGTAAAATATAAAATACATCTCATTGAATATTGCCTAAAAAATAAAATTGATTTCATATCAGTTATGGGAGCCGCAAATAAAATGGATCCAACTAAGTTTGAAATAGCAGATATTTCAAAAACATCAGTATGTCCATTGGCTAAAAAAATAAGATTACATTTCAAAAATAAAAAAGTAAAAAATAAAATAAAAGTAGTTTATTCTACAGAAAGTCCTTTAGTAGCAAAAAAAGAATATTTAGAAAAAATAGGGAATACTAACTCTAATATAAGAAAACAACAAATTCCGCCATCATCTAATGCTTTCTGTCCATCAGTAGCTGGATTAATAGCTGCTAGTTACGTTTATAAAAAGCTTTTAAAAAATATCCCTATAAATACTATAGAAAAAAACAAGTAAGTAAATTTTTTTGATAATTTTGAAATAAATATAAAAAATTACTATTTTTCAAAAATGAATTATTAATTCAAATAATTGTTTTTACATTTAATTTTTGATAGTATTAAAATAAAAAAGGAGAATTATAATAGTAATGACAAAAGAATATTTTAAAAATATATTATTTAATAGAAAATCTATTAAAGTTTATGATAAAAATTTTAAAATATCTAATGAAGAAATTTTGGAAATGATAGATGAAGCTGTAAGTGCTCCATCATCAGTTAATTTTCAGCCATGGAGATTTGTTGTGGTAAATTCTGAAAAAGGTAAGGAAATACTAAGTCCATTAGTAAAATATAATCCTAGACAAAACAATACATCATCGGCTATGATAGTAATATTTGGAGATAAAAAATGTCAAGAATTTGGAGATGAAATATATCAATCTGCTGTAGATAAAGGATATATGCCTCAAGAAATAAAAGATAAAATTCTTCCAAATTTTATAAATATGTATAATAATTTAAAAGAAGAAGATTTACATAATACTATTACTATTGATTGTAGTTTGGTAGCAATGCAATTAATGTTAGTAGCAGAAGTAAGAGGTTATTCTACTAATGCAATAGGAGGATTTGATTCTAAAAATATTGCAGAAAAATTAGGATTAGATAAAAATAGATATTTACCTATTCTAATAATAGCAATAGGAAAAAAAGAAGTAGAAGGAAGAGAAACCTTTAGACTATCTTCTGAAAAAATAACTAAGTTTATATAAAATAATATAAAAAAAGCAAATAGCAAAAAAAATAGAGAAAAATTATTAAAAAAACTAATGAAAAAACACTTTTCATTAGTTTTTTGTGTTTAAATTAACTTTTTCACGATTTGATAATTTTTAAAAAATATAATATGGTATAATTACAAAATAAAAAAGGGGATGAATATCATGTTTAATCAAGTCATATTAATAGGAAGATTAACTAAAAAACCA
>NZ_KQ959887.1:5573-30154 GCF_001553005.1 Gemelliphila asaccharolytica
AGATGGGATATATGAAACAGAATTTATAGACTTTACTGCTTTTGGGAAAATAGCTCAAAATATTTCAAATTACTGTGACAAGGGTAGTTTAATCAATTTAGTAGGTACGCTTAGCAATAATTCTTATACTGATAAAAATGGGATAAATCGTCATACTATAGCTATTACAGCTAATCAAGTTAATTTTTTAAGTAAAACTAACAAGAGAGAAGAAATAAAAGATGAAGAAGC
Organism: Gemelliphila asaccharolytica; assembly: GCF_001553005.1. Lineage (GTDB taxonomy): Bacteria > Bacillota > Bacilli > Staphylococcales > Gemellaceae > Gemelliphila > Gemelliphila asaccharolytica. The sequence goes on from NZ_KQ959887.1 coordinate 5,805, forward strand.
AGTATTCACTTTGGGACAATAATATAAATCAAATATAAAAAATATGGAATAAAATATAAATATATGTTAAAATTAATAAGATATTTTAAAAAAAGAGGAAATCATGAAAAATATTATTTATATAGAAAATTTAGAAATATTTGCTTTTCACGGAGTTATTAAAGAAGAAAATGAATTGGGGCAAAAATTTATTTTTAATATCGAATGTGAATTGGATTATAAAAAAGCAATGATAAATGATAATTTACAAGAAAGTGTGAGTTACGCTGATATTGTAAAAGAAATTTATGAAGTGGTTACGGGGGAAAAATATAAACTCTTAGAAAAATTATCTTATGAGATAATAAAAAAAATATTTTTAAAATATAATTTAATAAGTAAAATAAGATTAAAAATAAATAAACCTAATGCACCCATACCTCAAATTTTTTCAAAATGTGGAACTTTTTTAGAAATAAGTAGAAAGGAATTTGAAGAAATATAATATGATAATATTAGGGATTGGTAGTAGTATAGCTCCAAAAGAATATTATTTAAAAGAAGCAATAAAAAATTTAGAAGCTAATGAGAAAATATCTGTAAGAAAAATAAGTAACATATATATAACTAAAGCATGGGGAGGAATTGCACAAAATACATTTTTAAATCAGTGTATAGATATTGAAACAACTTTGTCGCCAGTTGAATTGCTATTAGTCATCAAGAAAATAGAAAAACAATTAGGAAGAGTTAGAAAAAAACACTGGGACGACAGAACAATTGATATAGATATATTAATATATAATAATATAAAAATTAACACTGAAGATTTGACAATACCTCACCCATATATAACAAAAAGAAATTTTGTCTTAAAACCTATGCTGGATATTTGTGAAGATATTATTATTAATGATAAAAAATTATCGCAGTGGTTATCTGATATAAATGAAGGAATAGAAATTTATATTAATAAAGAGGGTAAGAATGTTTAATATAGGAAATGTAAATATCAAAAATAAGGTTGTATTAGCACCAATGGCAGGAGTATGCAATAGTGCTTTTAGACTGATAGCAAAAGAGTTTGGAGCTGGCTTGGTATGTGCAGAAATGGTAAGTGATAAAGGTATATTATTTAATAATAAAAAAACTATAGATATGTTGTACATAGATCCAAGAGAAAAACCATTAAGTTTGCAAATATTTGGGAGTGAAGCAGAAAGTTTGGTTAATGCAGCAAAATATGTAGATAAGAATACAGAAGCTGATATTATAGATATAAATATGGGTTGTCCAGTACCAAAAATAACAAAAAATGAATCTGGTAGCAAATTTTTACTTAGTCCTGATAAAATATACGATGTTGTTTCAAAAGTGGTGGATTCAGTAGAAAAACCAGTTACTGTAAAAATGAGGATAGGATGGGATGATAATCACATATATTTATTAGAAAATGCACTAAAATGCCAAAAAGCAGGAGCTAGTGCTATAGCTATTCATGGAAGAACTAAAGTTCAGATGTATAAAGGACTAGCAGATTGGGAATATGTAAAATTAGCTAAAAAAGAACTGGATATTCCTGTTATCGGGAATGGAGATATAAATACTCCAGAAATGGCAAAACAAAGATTGGAGGAAACCAATTGTGATGCTATAATGATAGGAAGAGCTGCATTAGGAAATCCTTGGATGCTATATAGAACAGTAAAATATTTAGAAACAGGTGATTTAATAGATGAACCAACACCTGAGGAAAAAATAAAAGTTTGCTTATTACATCTAAAAAGACTTATGAAATTAAAACCAGAAAAAGTAGCTGTTCACGAAATGAGAAAACACGCTTCATATTATATGAAAGGTATAAAAAAAGCTAGTAGAATAAAAGCAAAATTAAACTATTTAGAAAGTTACAAAGAAATGGAAGATTTAATGCTGGGATATTTAGAAAAAGAAAATAAAAAAATAATATTATAGAGTATAATAATAAAAATAATACAAAAAAATTTAAAAATTATGATAAAATTACTATATATGTATTATTTGTATTTAAAATATATTGAAAGGTTAGCACAAGATGAGAAGAAAAGTAAAAATTATAGCTACTTTAGGACAGAGTACAGATAAAAAATTAGAAAATATAATAAGTAATGAATTAGCTGATGCAGTATTGATAGATAATTATTATGGTTCTAATGAAGAAAATTCTGAAAGAATAAAAAAGGTTAAAGAACTAAGCAAAAATAAAAGCATATCAATAATATATGATTTAGACCATATATACGCACAAAATAAATATAAATTAATAAAAATAGATTTAGAAAATGTAGAATATGCAATAAAGGAAAATGTTGATTTTATAGCTACTCCTTTTATTTCTGGAATAGAAGAAATAAAAGAAGTTAAAAGTATTATTGAAAAAAGTGGTAAAGACATAGCATTAATAGTAAAAATAGATTCAAAAAATGCTTATCAAAATATAGACTCTATTCTTATAAATTCTGATGCCATAATGATAAATAGAGATGAGTTGGGAATGGATTTTCCATTGCAAGACTTACCGATAATACAAAAAGAGATAATTAAAAAAGCAAATTATTTAGGAAAAGAAGTTATAATTACAACTCAAATGCTTCAATCAATGGTCTATAACCCAAGACCAACAAGAGCAGAAGTATCAGATGTAGCAAATGCTACAATTGACGGAGTTGATGCGATACTATTAATAGATGAAACAGCAACAGGATATTACCCTGAAGAGGCATTAAAAACAATTAATAAGATAGTTTGTTATATTGACAAAAATTATAAAAAAGAAACAGAAAATTATGAATATAAAAACGTTGATATGGAAATATCTCATGCTATGTGTTTAACTTCAAAATATTTATTAAAACAAGCTAATGTAAAAAATATAGTAACATATACAAAATCAGGGAAAACAGCAAGATTTATAGCTAAATATAGACCAGAATCAGCAATACTAGCAATAATACCTAATGATAAGATAGCTAAAAGACTTTCTTTAACATGGGGTGTCTATACAAGTATAGAAGAGAAAAAATTAACTATGGAAGAAATGCTAGAAAAAGCTCCTAAATTATCAAAAGACAAAGGATTTGCAAAAAAAGGAGATTCAGTCTTAATAACTTTAGGAGGAGACTCTAAAGAGAAAAATTTTGCACCAACAGATTTTTTAACTGTAAAAGAAGTGAAATAAATATTATTTAATAAAATAGCAAGTAGAAGAAACTACTTGCTATTTTAAATGTTTTAATATATTAGCAAACAACGACATATATTTTGATTTTATATTTATAGAAAATTTATATAAAAAAATAATTAAAATACATAACAAAATAATAATATATTATACCATCAAATAAAATATAGTAGGTATACTATATAATTATTAATAAAATTGAAAAAAAACAAATAAAATGGTATAATTATTAGATGTAATAGATATTTATATTTATCTTTTAAACTTTTTTATATAATGTACTTAGGAGATTTTATGGAAAGAATTATAATAAATGGTGAATATATTACCTTAGCACAGCTTTTAAAAGTATTGTCTTATATTTCTTCTGGAGGACAAGCGAAATATTTTTTAGCAGATAATAAAATATTTGTAAATAATAAGCTTGAGCAAAAAAGAGGAAAAAAAATATATGACAAGGATATAGTTAAAATAGATGAAAAAGAGTATTTAATAATAGATGAAAGTTAATTCATTGAAGTTACTTTATTTTAGAAATTATGATGGAGTTAATTTAAATTTTCATTCTTCTCTTAATATTTTTGTGGGAAATAATGCAAATGGGAAAACTAACATAATAGAAGCATTATTTTTAATGTCTTTAGGTAAGAGTTTTAGAGCTAAAAGTGATGTTGAATGTATAAAAATAGGAGAAATGGCGACTTGTGTTTCTTGCAATTTAACAAAAGATAATATACAAAAAGATATAATGTTAGCTATAAACAATAAAGGAAAGAATATTAAAGTATCAGGAATAAAGAGAAATAAAATATATGAATTTGTGGGGGAACTTAACACAGTTTTATTCTCACCTGATGATCTCCAGTTGATAAAAGGATCTCCTAGTATAAGAAGAAGTTTTATTGATAGAGAATTTTACCAATTTTCTAAAATTTATCACAAATATTCACTAATTTATAAGCATATTTTGAAACAAAGAAATTCGTTTTTAAAAAATATGAGAAAAAACAAAAACGATAATAATTTAAAGTCATATTTAGAAGTATTATCGTTACAACTTGCTAAGTTATCACTATATATAACAAAAAAAAGATATGAATTTATACAAAAAATATCTAAAATAGCAAGTGAAAATGTTATGAAAATATCAGATAATAATGAAGTATTGGAAATAAGATATAAATCATCTATTTTAGAAGCGTTACAGACGCCCTATTCAAAAATAAATAGTATTGATGAGAAAATGGTATGTAATGCAATGATGGATAAATTTAAAGATGATATACTTTATGGAAGTACAAAAATAGGAATTCATCATGATGACTTAATATTTTTAATAAATGGGTTAGAAGCTAAAAAATATGCTTCGCAAGGGCAACAAAAAACCATAGTTCTAGCATTAAAATTAGCAGAAATAGAATTTTTAAAAAATTCAACTGGAACTTTCCCTATTTTGCTATTAGATGATGTTTTAAGTGAGTTAGATAAGATAAGACAAAAAAAATTATTAGACATAATAGATAGTAAAATTCAAACATTTATAACAACCCCAACATTAAATGATATAAAGAAAGAATTTTTAGAAAATTCTAATATATTTTATATAAAAGAAGGAAAAATCTATAACAATTTAGTTAGTGAGGAATAAAGATGAAAAAAAACAAGAAAAATCAAGAATATAATGCCGATCAGATTCAGGTTTTAGAAGGATTAGAGGCTGTTAGAGTAAGACCTGGTATGTATATAGGTTCTACATCTATTAAAGGTTTACATCATCTTGTTTGGGAAATAGTAGATAACTCTATAGATGAAGCGTTGGCAGGTTACTGCGATAAAATAAAAGTAACCATCGAAAAAGATAATTGGATAAAAGTAGAAGACAACGGAAGAGGGATACCAGTAGATATCCAAGAGCAAACAGGGAAACCAGCTTTAGAAGTTATTCTTACAGTATTGCACGCTGGTGGAAAATTTGGCGGTGGAGGATATAAAGTATCAGGAGGACTTCACGGAGTTGGAGCAAGTGTAGTTAACGCCTTATCTGAAAGACTAGAAGCATATGTATATAGAAATGGCAAAATCTATACTATGAAATTTGAAAGAGGAGAAGTAACTCAGAATATTAAAGCTATAGGAACAACAGAAAAAACTGGAACAACTATAAGATTTAAAGCAGATACAGATATTTTTCAAGATGGAATAGAATACGAATATGATGTCTTAAAAACAAGAATAAGAGAATTAGCATTTTTGAATAAATCAATAACTATTATCTTATCCGATGAAAGAAAAGAAGAAAAAAAAGAAGAACAATTTTATTATGAAGGTGGTATTTTAGAATATGTACAAATGATTAACAAAAATAAAAAACCACTACACGACCCTATTTATATAAGTTCTACCTTAGATGGAAAAGAAGTAGAAATATCTATGCAATATAACTCTGGTTACTCAAGTAATATACTAAGTTATGCAAACAATATAAATACTCACGAGGGAGGGACACACGAATCTGGATTTAAAACTGCTCTTACTAGAATAATAAATTCTTATGGAAGAAAAAACAATTTAATAAAAGAAAAAGAAACTTTATCGGGTGATGATGTTCGAGAAGGTTTGGTAGCGATAATATCAATAAAACACCCAAATCCCCAATTTGAAGGACAGACAAAAACTAAATTAGGAAATTCAGAAATGAGCACAATTACTAATAAATTGTTCTCAGAAGAATTTGAAAAATTTTTATTAGAAAATCCAAAAACTGCAAAAGTAATAATAGAAAAAGGATTGCAAGCGTCAAGAGCAAGAATAGCAGCTAAGAAAGCTAGAGAATCAACTAGAAGGAAAAACGCACTAGAATTTACTAATTTACCAGGGAAATTGGCAGATTGTTCTAGTAAAAACGCAACAGAATGTGAACTGTTTCTAGTCGAAGGGGATTCAGCAGGAGGAAGTGCCAAATTAGGAAGAGATAGTAAATTTCAAGCTATATTACCATTAAGAGGTAAAATCTTAAATGTAGAAAAAGTAAGAATAGACAAAGTATTATCAAGTGAAGAAATTCGTTCTCTAATTACAGCTTCTGGAATAGGAATAGGAGAAGGAAAAAATTTAGAAAAACTTAGATACGGAAAAATAGTAATAATGACAGATGCTGATGTTGATGGAAGCCACATAAGAACTTTATTATTAACATTTTTCTTTAGATATATGAAAGAACTTGTAGAAGAAGGACATATTTATATAGCAAGACCACCACTTTATGGTTTAAAAGTAGGTAAAAAAATATACTATTCATTCACCGAAGAAGAATTACAAAAAGATATTAAAGAATTTGCAAGTGATAAAAAATATAATGTTCAACGCTATAAAGGTCTTGGAGAAATGAATGCTCATGAATTGTGGCAAACAACAATGGATCCTCAAAATAGAAGAATGTATAAAGTCAATATAAATGATGCTCAAATAGCAAATAAAGCATTTGAAACTCTAATGGGTGAAAAAGTAGAACCAAGAAGAAAATTCATAGAAGATAATGCATTGAATGTAGTTAATCTAGATATTTAGACACAGATTAAGGGGAAAAAATGGAAGAAAAAAATATAACATTAAGAAATATTACAACTGAAATAGAAAATTCATTTTTAGACTATTCAATGAGTGTAATAGTATCACGTGCATTACCAGACGTAAGAGATGGATTAAAGCCAGTACATAGAAGAGTACTATATGCATTTAATGAATTAGGATTAACAAATGAAAAACCATTTAGAAAAAGTGCAGCTGTAGTAGGGGAAGTTATGGCAAAATATCACCCTCATGGTGATTCTGCTACATATGGTACTATAGTAAGAATGGCACAAGATTTTAATAGCAGATACCCCATGGTAGCAGGGCAAGGGAATTTCGGTTCTATTGACGGAGATAGTGCGGCAGCAATGCGTTATACAGAAGCAAAATTAAGTAAAATAGCTTCTGAAATGGTTAGAGATCTTAATAAAGAAACAGTAGATTTTCAAGAAAATTATGACGGTTCTCTAAAAGAACCAAAAGTTTTACCTGCTAGAATACCTAATTTATTAATAAATGGAGCCTCGGGTATAGCAGTAGGTATGGCAACAAATATACCTCCACATCATTTAGGAGAAGTAGTTGATGCAGTAGTCGCCCTTTGTGATAAACCAGAAATATCAATACCCGAATTGATGACGAAAATAAAAGGCCCAGATTTTCCTACAGGAGCTTTAATATTTGGACAAAGTGGAATATTAAAAGCATATAATACAGGGCGTGGTTCTATTGTAATGAGAGGAAAAACAAGAATAGAACAAATAAAAAATGGAAAAGAAAGAATAATAATTTCTGAAATACCATATCAAGTCAATAAATCGAAATTAGTAGAAAAAATAGCTGAATTAGCAAGAGAAAAGAAAATAGAAGGAATAACAGACCTTCGAGATGAGAGTAATCTAAAAGAAGGTATAAAAATAGTAATAGAACTCAAAAGAGATACAAATAGTAAAGTAGTATTAAATACATTATACAAATTAACTCCACTTCAATCATCATTTGGAGTAAATATGGTTGCATTAGTAAATGGTAAGCCAAAAACATTAAATCTAAAAGAAGTTTTATACTATTATTTAGAACACCAAAAAGAAGTAATTGTCAGAAGAACAAAATTTGATTTAAAAAAAGCTCAAGATAGGGCACATATTTTAGAAGGATTAAGAATAGCTTTAGACAATATTGACAAAATAATAGAACTTATAAAAGCATCTCAAACAACAAAAGAAGCAACAGAAGGACTTATAGAAAAATTTAATTTATCTGAAATACAAGCTCATGCAATATTAGAAATGAAATTACAAAGATTGACAGGGCTTGAAAGAGATAAAATTGAAAATGAGTATAATAAATTAATAGAACTTATAAAAGATTTAAAAGATATACTATCTAAAGGCGAAAGAGTTATAGAAATAATAAAAGAAGAACTTCTAGAAATAAAAGAAAAATACAAAGATAAAAGAAGAAGTGTTATAGTTCAAGATAAACTAGAAGAAATAGAAAATGAAGATTTAATAGAAGAAGAACAAATAGTAATATCGTTATCATATAATCAATATATAAAACGTTTATCAACAAGTACTTACAGATCTCAAGGACGAGGAGGTCGTGGAATAAATGGTATGACAACAAATGAAGAAGATAATGTGCAGTATATGTTAACTTGTTCAACTCATGACCATATACTATTCTTTACTGATAAAGGAAAAGTTTATACACTAAAAGGCTATCAAATAAATCAAATGAGTAGACAGTCTAAAGGTATTCCAATAATTAATTTACTTGACATAGAAAAAGGTGAAAAAGTAAGTTCAATGATAGCTATTTCAAATCTTAATGAGGAACATACAGGACTTGTATTTTCAACAAAATTAGGTATTATTAAAAAATCTAAACTAGAAGACTATGCAACAATAATGAAAAAAGGAAAAATAGCACTAAAACTAGATGATGAAGATACATTAATAGATGTTCAAAAAGTAACAAAAGGCGAAGATATAATAATAGTAACAGCCAAAGGACAAGCAATAAGAATAAAAGAATCAAATGTTAGAATAATGGGACGTTTAGCAAGAGGAGTTAAAGGTATAAAATTATCAACAGGAGACTATGTAGTTTCAATGCAGATAATAAATAATGATAAAAAAATTCTAACAGTAACAGAAAATGGTATAGGAAAAATAACTAAAGCAAGTGAGTTTAAAATAACAAATCGTGGTGGAAAAGGAATAAAAGTAGCTAGAATAACTAAAAAAACTGGTAATATCGTAGAGGTTAAATCAGTAGATGGAACAGAAGATCTTATGATAATGACAGATCAAGGCATAATTATAAGAATGGATATATCAAATATAAATACATTAAGTAGGACAGCTACAGGAGTAAAATTAATAAACTTAGTAGACGGACAAAAAGTAGCTACAGTAACTTTAGCAGAAAAAGAAAAATTAGAAGAAACAGACGAATAGAAGAATCAATGTTATAGCAAAGAGGTGACTGAATTGACTATTAAAAAATTAGAAAATTCAAACAACAAAGGTATTATAGAAGAAGAAATAGAAATTTTAACAAATATATTAGATGAGGCAATAAAAAAAGTTTCGACTGAAGAAACAATAAAAAAATTAAAAAAAATAAAACAATTAGCTGACAAGTCAGACTATAAACAATTAAAAGAAATAATAAAAACATTGACAAACGAAGAAATAGGAGTTGTATCAAGATATTTTGCACTACTACCCCTATTAATAAATATTTCAGAAGATGTAGATTTAGCTTATGAGATAAATTATAAAAATAATGTTGAAGAAGAATATTTAGGAAAATTGTCAAAAACAATAGATAAAATATCTGACAGTAAAAATGCGAAAACAATATTAGAAAATGTAAATATAGTACCAGTATTAACAGCTCATCCAACACAAGTTCAACGAAAAAGTATGCTTGATATAAACAATAAAATCCATAAGTTATTAAGAAAACACAGAGATGTAAAATTAGGCTTAATAAATAGAGATAAATGGTACGCGCAATTAAGAAGATATGTAGAAATAATTACACAAACTGACCTTATTCGTGAAAAAAAATTAAAAGTAACTAATGAAATCAGCAATGTAATGGAATATTACAATATATCGTTATTAAATGCTATAACTAATTTATCAATAAAATATAAAAAATTAGCTAAAGAAAAAGGTATATCTATAAAAAAAGCAACTCCTATAACTATGGGAATGTGGATAGGAGGAGATAGGGATGGGAATCCTTATGTAACAAGTGAAACCTTAGAAATATCTGCCAAATTACAATTTGAAGTAATAATTAATTATTATATAGAAAAAGTAAATAAATTGTATAGAGCATATTCAATGTCAACTAACTTAATGGGAACAAGTAAAAAATTGCAAATTTTGTCAGAGATGTCTACTGATAATTCTGAGTTTAGAGAAAAAGAACCATATAGAAAAGTTTTATATGAAATAAAAGGCAAATTAAAAAATACAAAAGAAAAATTATTATCATCAAAACAAGATATAGAAAAACAATACTACTTAAAAGCTGACGAATTTAAAGATGATTTAATTATTTTAAAAGACTCTTTAGAAGAAAATGGAGGTCAAAGTTTAATCTTTGGAGATTTAGAAGAATTATTACAAGCAATTGACACGTTTGGGTTCTTTTTAGCAAGTATAGATATGCGACAAGATTCTAGCATACATGAAAAATGTGTAAGTGAATTATTAAAATCAGCTAATGTAGAAAAAAACTATTCTGACCTTAGTGAAGAAGAAAAATGTAAAATACTATTAAATCAAATAGAAAATGAACCAAGACTACTATCTGCTACAAATGTTCCTAAATCAGAATTATTATTAAAAGAATTGTCAATCTTTAAAAAAGCAAGACTATTAAAAGACAAGTTTGGTGAAGGAATAATAAAACAAAGTATAATATCACATACAACGAGCGTATCAGATTTGTTAGAACTAGCTGTAATGCTAAAAGAAGTAGGACTTTTAGATAAAGATTTTTCAAGAATACAAATGGTTCCTTTATTTGAAACTATTGAAGATTTAGAAAATTCTGTAGAAGTAATGAAACAATACTTAAATCTTAATGTAGTAAAAACATGGATAAGTGATAATAATAATTATCAAGAAATAATGCTAGGATATTCTGATAGTAACAAAGATGGTGGATATTTATCTTCAGGATGGTCACTTTATAAAGCACAAAATGAACTTTCATCTATAGGTAAAAAATATGGAATTAATATAACATTTTTCCATGGAAGAGGAGGAACAGTTGGACGTGGAGGAGGCCCAAGTTATGAGGCAATAATTTCACAACCACTAGGAAGTTTAAACAATAAGATAAGATTAACTGAACAAGGTGAAGTTATCGGTACTAAGTATGGTAACAAGGATTCAGCATATTATAATTTAGAAATGTTGATTTCAGCAAGTATAGACAGAATTATAGGTAAAGAAAATATAGAAGAAGAAAAAGCCTATTATGAAAAAATAATGGATACAGTGGTAGAATACAGTTATCATGCATATAGAGAATTAGTTTTCAAAAATAAAAACTTCTATAACTATTTCTTTGAAGCAACTCCAATAAAAGAAATATCAAGTTTAAATATAGGGTCAAGACCAGCTGCAAGAAAAACAATAACAGAGATATCAGGACTTAGAGCTATACCATGGGTATTTTCATGGTCACAAAATAGAGTTATGCTTCCTGGATGGTATGGAGTAGGAACGGCATTTAGTAAATATATAAATAATAGCAGTGAAAATTTACAAACACTTAAAAAAATGTATAAAAGATGGCCATTTTTCAGATCCCTTTTATCAAATGTAAATATGGTATTATCAAAAACAGATATGGAAATTGCAAAAGAATATGCTCAGTTATGTAAAGAAAATGAAACAAAAGAAGTTTTTGATATAATATACAAAGAATGGTTACTTACTAAAAAAATAGTTTTAGCTATTCAAGGGCATAACGAGCTATTAGAAGATAACGAATATTTAAAATTTAGTTTAAAAAACAGAATTCCATATTTTAATGCTCTAAACTTTATTCAAATAGAATTAATAAAAAGAGATAGAATTAATAAAATTTTATCAACAAATCAAAAATTGATTCATATAACAATTAACGGAGTGGCGACAGGACTTAGAAATTCTGGATAATTTAAAAATGTTATAAAAAAAACGTTGATAAATTATTTTTAAGCACAGACAACTAAAAAAACCAAAAAAGAAATATCAACACAAAGACAAAAAACTTGTTTTTGTAGTTGGTATTTTTTTTTTTTTATGAATTACAAAATTAAACAGTATAGTTTTAAATTTTTTTTTATAATTTTTTTAAGGCAAGACTATATTTTTTTTGATGATTTTTTATAAAATATAGTCTATAAAGTGTTGACTTTTATAAAAAATAAAAAAATATTATATAATTAAACTATATAATTTATTATTCCTCATTTATATTTATTGTCATTTAAAAGGTTGACAATTATATATATATATATAATTAAGGTTAATAGTGTTTAATGAATTTAACATTAATATAATAAAAAAATTACTATATTAATATTATTATATTTATTATTTTTTAAAAAATATTATGAGAAATTCTGGATAATTTAAAAAGAAAGAAGGGAAGCAGTTGTGTTTAAAAATAAAATTAGTAAAATTTTGACTTTCTCCATGATTTTAGTTATTATTTTAACTCAAATTTTAACTCCTACTTATGCTTTTGCTAGCGACAAGGCGAATTCAAAAGCTAAAGAGGTCACACAAAATAATTTAAATAATAATGAAAATAGTTATGAAGATAGTGAAATTAATAGTGAAGCAGAAACAAGTAATGGCATAACGACTTTACCAAAAATAGCTTTAGAAACAGATAAAAATATATCAAGTGATAGTTCTTTACCAGATACGATAGGAGAAAATAAAATAGAACGTTTCTCGCTACAATGGATAACTAAAGATAATGATAGTGATGAAAACTGTCTTAATAATGTCTATAAAGATAATAAAACTAAAAGTATTTCTTTTGGTATTATTTATGCACTATCAGGTAAAGGAAATTATGATATAGGAAAATTAAATATAGTTTTACCTAAAACTATTTTTAAAAATAGAAATGGAGAAAAAATAGGCGATATTAAATTTGGTATTCCTAAATTACCAGATAGAAATGATAATTTTGCATATCAAGAAACAGAAGACTCCTACATAATAACAAACACAAAAAAAATATCTGCAGCTGCTAGTGGTGGTATAGAATGTACAATTTATAATTTAACACCGTCAGAAATTAAGGATATTGCTACTTCGTATATAAGTGAACCAATATTTGCAAATTTAGAAATAGAAACTACTAAAGGAACAATAGGGAAAAAAAGTAATTCTTTAAGATCTACTATAGATACCGATACTAAAATATATGAAGCACATCTTACACATGATAATTATGAAACAGTAAAAAGCAAATTTCCTAATTCTTGGGATTCATCTCTTAAACCAGAAAATCCAGATAATTATTATTATGTAAAGTACAATACTTATGCTAATAGTAAGGCGAATCAGTATTTTGATGTTGACCTTGATATTAATGTAAGAAACAGTGAAGATAGTAGAAATGCAATAATTTTAGGATATAGAAATAATAAAAATGGTAAAGTTACAAAAGGAGATGGGTCAGGTAATCTTAGTGTAAATATTGAAAAAAATAATTATGTAGATGATGGAAGTAACTTTGCAGGAGAAATTTATGTAGCTTATCCAATACAAGATTTTACCTATAATAGAGAATATAATTTAGGCTCTTCAGTTCAGTTTACAATGAGAGGGGTAGACGACGGAAAAGTAACAAAAGCAAAAACAGAAGATTTAGTTTTATTTAAACCAGCATATATTGATCATCCTGAGGGGCAATTTTACGTTGAAAAACAAGGTACAGGAGATGAAATAACAACTTCTTTTAATAAATATGATTTAGAAGGTATTTATGATATAGCCCTAAATGAATTAAGAGATGGGAAAAGCGTTGATACAAGTTTTGATATAGAAACTCGTGCTTGGGCTCCTTTGCATACGCTGAAAAAAGATGGTGACTTTAGAAAAATAAGTGATTATGGACAGTCAACCTATAAATTAATTACAGAAGATTTTAAAACAACATTTAATTATAAAGATAGAGAGTTGACAAGTGATGATTTTAGTATAAAAGCACTAGATTTAGCAAAAAAACCTTTAGCTGAAAATGTTTCATCTTTTTCAGATGGAAATACATTTACAAACAAATTAACAGGGATTGAATTTACTACATCAAAAAAAATAAGAAAAATATTTAATTTTTCTCTAGCAGATGATAGGGATATACCTATTACAAATATTTTTGGAAAGATAAATAATTCTGATACGTGGATAAAACTTGGTAGTGTTGATTATACAAATGGTATAGCTATAATAAATCCAGAAAATGGATCAACTGTCGATGGAACGAAATTGGTTTTTCCTGAAAATATTACAGACTTTAAAACTGAAGTAGATACTAAGATAGTACATTATGTTCACGATATAAAAGCAATTTTCACTATAAAACCAAGTGAAAATATTTTAAAAGAAGTTAATAGCAAGTATGGAAATAACAAACTTTCTATGACTCGTTTTACAAATAAAATAAAATTAAGAGTCGAGTCAGAGGAACAAGGAAGCGGATTTGTAAATGAATATACTGCAAATAACATTTTGACTGATTTTTCATATGGAATTAAGCCTGAAAAAAAATTGATTAATTATTCAAATGATCAAAAACATAAAAGAATAGATTTAGAATATGAAATAGCAAGTAAAATTCAAACAAATATAACTTCTAAAAAGGCATTGAAAACCGTTAAAGAAAAAGGTTATATTAAAGACCAAAAAGAAGGAGTATTTTACGAACTTCTGCCCAAAGGAGTAAATCCAATAACAGACTCTATAAAACCCGTAAGAAAAGGAGATAGTATAACATCGGTCAAAGCATATGAAAACTATCAAAATTCAGGCAGAATAATGCTTGAAATACATTTAAAAGAAACTCCAGATTACAAATACGAGTATAGAAATGAAAAGAGTATTCTAGGTATGAAAGGATACTACGACCGACCTGCAGTAAGATTTAAGGCACAGTATACTTGGATGAATCATAGAATTTATAGTCCTATATTATCCTGTATAATGGCTTATAAAAGTACTGAAAAAGTAGGCAATACTGAAGGTTTAGAGAGTGAAACTAATGTTTTTTCAAATAAAAATAAATTTACAAAAGAAGCATTTGAAACAGAAGAAGAAAAAAACATCTTTAACTCCTTAGGAGAGGGTAACTATGTCTATGCAAGAGATTATTCTGATGTTGATGTTCCAACAAGTTATGTAACTACTCTTTTAAAACAGGTAGATGTTAATGATGAAGGATTATATAATGACGGTCTTGATAATATTTTAAGTAAGAATGTTTATGAAAATGGTAAGTATTCTTATTCTATAAGCATAAGAAATTCAGACATTCAGGCCAGCAAAGACATAGTATTTTATGATAATTTAGAAAAATATAAACCTCAAAAAGATAGTGATGACTATGGCGATATTCAGTGGAGAGGGATATTTGATAATGTCAATACAGACTCTTTAAAAAAATTAGGAGTAGAAGCTGTAATTTACTATTCTACGAAAGATAATTTAGTGCTAGATGATGAAAACAACCGAAAAGACAATGATTTGACAAATACTGATATTTGGTCAAAAACGATGCCAAAAGACAAAAGTAGCATAAAAGCTATCGCTATAGATGCGAGAAAAACAGTCAAAAATGATGATTTCATTTTAGATAAAAATCAGTCAATAGACTTAATTATTAATATGAGAGCTCCCAAAGTTTCTGACAAAAGATATTATGATAAAGTTTTGGAAAAGGATCAAAAAGAAGTAGGCTTTGTAGGAGGAGCTCATGCTTATAATAACGCAGTAATGACTTGTAGACATATTTCACTAGATAATGGAAACATTACTGATAATTTACTAATTCGTAATGATTATACAAAAGTTGGTTTGAAGCCCTATAATATAAGCGTGAAAAAAACTTTTGATGATGAAAATAATCGTGACGGTGTAAGAGAAGATAAGGCGATTATTGAATTAGTAGGCAATGGCACACCTACTGGGAAAAAATTAACTCTTAGTGAAAAAAATAATTGGGAAGGTACATTTAGCGAGTTACCATATTTAGATAAAGAGGGAAATGTAATTTCTTATACATTTAGAGAAATAAATAATCAGAAATATACTTTAAAAGTAAATAGGGATAATAATTCTACTGATAATAAATATAATCTAGTTAATTTTCACTCGCCAGAAAAAATAAAGATTCAGGGAGAAAAACACTGGGTAGATAAGACGGAAGAAAAAAGACCCCAGTCAATTCTGATAACTTTAAAAGCAGATGGGAAAGAAATTGATAATAGAGAAGTAAAACCCGATAGCGAAGGAAAATGGAAATACGAATTTGATAATTTATATAAATACCGAGATGGTGGTAAAAAAATAAAATATACTGTAGAAGAAAAAAATTATATAACAGGATATGTTAGTGAAGTCAAAGACTTTGATATTGTAAATACTTATCATCCATATGCAAATGTAATTGTAAAAAAAGAAGTTATTGATCAAACAGAAAAAGCCAAGGAATTAAATCCCGATTTCACTTTCAAATTTAACCTAACAGATAGCGAAGGTAATTTAATTTTTAAAGAATATGAATATACAACTAACTTAGGGCAAAGAGGAAAAATTTTCTCTGGTAATGAATTTAAATTAAAAAAAGATGAGCAGATGACCATAAAAAATGTGGATTCTGAAACTTCAGTAGAAGTAAAAGAAATCAAAAAGCCAAGTGGTTACAAAAATGTAGAAAGTCCTCCAGAAAAATTAATTCAAGCGGGAAAAGATGTAGAACTAAAATTTATAAATAAATATGCCACTTTCGGTAGAACAACTCTAGAATCTACCAAAAAACTTGTAGGAAGAAAATTATTAAATAAAGAATTTAGATTTGACTTATTATTAGATGATAAAGAAATAGACTCAACATACAATGATAAAAATGGAAAAGTAATTTTTAATAATTTAGAATATTCTAATAAAGATGCAGGAAAAACATATACTTATAAAATAAAAGAATACAATAATAATCATGCTGGTATAACTTACACAAATGAGATTTCACAAGTTGATGTGAAAGTATCTGATGATGGAAAGGGAAGCATAAGTGTAGAAAAAAACTATGCTGATAAAAATTTTGTATTTACTAATAAATATAATGCAACAGGAAAAGTAAACTTAAAAGCTTGGAAGCAAATAAAAGGGGATTATAATAAATTAGGTAAGTACGATTTTGAATTGTATGATGATAAAAATAATGTAGTAGCCACAGGAACAAATGATGAAAATGGAACAATCAACTTTTCTGACTTAGTATATAGTGAAAAAGATGCAGGAAAAACTTTTATATATACGGCAAAAGAAAAACAAGGTAAAGATGATTCTATAATCTATGATAAAAGTACAATAACCTATAAGGTAGAAGTTATTGATAATCTTGATGGGACTTTAAGTTTTAATACTAGTGTAGTAGATAATAAAACAGATGATAAAAATAATGATTCTACAACTCCACTTTTTGTTAATGAATATAAAAATGGGAAATTAACAGTAAGGAAAAATGTCCTAAATGGTGATATTAATAAAGAATTTAGATTTAAAATAAAATTCAAAGGTGAAAATATTCCTAATGGAAAATTTGATTTAAATAAAAAAAATAATGTTTCTTCACTGAATAAGGTGAAAAAATTCTTCACTGATATATTTAAACCAAAAGAAGCTCATGCTGCAGAGAGATATCCTCCAGAAGGGGAAGTTGTCCATTCAGGGTATTTAAGTGGAGATGTAAAATATGAAATTTATGAAAATGGTCATATGGTTATATCTTCAATAGGAAATTCTGGAACTTTACCAAAATTTTCAGACTATGATTATGATAATGAGTTTGGGTATAGGAAGTACAAAGATAAAATAAAATCAATAAGTTTTTCTGGCGATGTAAAAGCAAACGTCATATCTGATGATTTATTTCGTGATTTAGACAAAGTGGTTTCAATTGATACAACTAATCTCGATACAAAAAGAACAACTAGTATGGGGTCTATGTTTTCCGGCTGCGAATCACTAAAAGAACTAGA
Source organism: Gemelliphila asaccharolytica (assembly GCF_001553005.1). Taxonomy (GTDB): domain Bacteria; phylum Bacillota; class Bacilli; order Staphylococcales; family Gemellaceae; genus Gemelliphila; species Gemelliphila asaccharolytica. Next base: position 23,873 of record NZ_KQ959887.1, read on the forward strand.
TGTAAGTAAATTTGACACTTCAAAAGTAACAAATATGCAGGCTATGTTTGTCGACTGCCAATCACTAAAAGAACTAGATTTAAGTAATTTTGACACTTCAGAAGTAACAGATATGCAGGCTATGTTTGCCGGCTGTAAATTACTAGAGAAGTTAGATGTAAGTAATTTTGATACTTCAAAAGTAACGAATATGAGCTATATGTTTGACGGCTGCCAATCACTACAGAAGTTAGATTTAAGTAAATTCGACACTTCAAAAGTGACGGAAGCTAGGGATATTTTAGAAGGGGACGAATCTTTAATTACTTTGTCATTGCCTAATTTTAAACCTGAAATATCTTGGAAAATACTTAACTCTTTATCAAAATCACTAAAAAAATTAGATGTAAGTAAGGTTAATTTTAGTAGTTTAGGTGATATAGATTTGCAAAATTTAGATTCTTTAGAAGAAGTAGTTGTTCCTTCTAAATTAATGTTAAGAGAGAAAAAATATTTTCCAGTAAAACTTAATGGAACTTTCATAACAGATGATGGGGAAGTTTTCGCTCCAGATAAAGATATTTTTTCTTTTGGAAAAACAACCTTAACCAAAAAAGGTTTATACTACACTATCAAATTTGTGACAGATACTGGAGAAAAATTTGCTCCAATAAGGTTAAAAAAAGATGAGGAGAAAAAATTACCAACTCCAAAAATAAAAAAACCAGGATATAAATTTTTAGGTTGGTCTACAACTCAAGATAAAAAAAATATAGTTACAGATATAAAAACCTTAACTCAGGCAGATAAAAATGATATAACTCTTTATGCAGTATGGAAAGAATTAGAAACAAATATTAACATAAAAGATGGAGAAGCAGAATTTATGCTTTCAGCTGATGAACAAATTACATTAGACAATTTACCAGCTGGCATAAGTTATGAAATATATGAGGAGCAAGAAGAGGGCTGGGTACTTGTAAAAGAAGAAAATACTAATGGTACTATTGAGCCAAACAAAGAAACTATAGCGACCTTTACAAATGATTATAGACCACAGTCGACTCAAGCAAAAGTTCAAGCGAAAAAATTACTTAATTCAGCTCCTGCTAAAGGATTTGAGTTTGAACTATTAAAAGAAGGACAAGTAATAGATAAAGCTACTTCACTAGCAGATGGAAGTATTACCTTTAATACTTTAACATTTGATACAGCAGGAACTTTTAATTATCAAATAAGAGAAGTGAAAGGTAATGATCCTAATATAAATTATGATTCAGCTATTAAAAATGTAAAAATAGAAGTAACAGATAATGGCAGAGGAAAAAAAGAAGCGAAAGTAACATATACTGATACACCTACATTTAATAACACGACAAAATTAGGAAAATTAGAAATTAAAAAAGAAGTTATAGGTACAACTGATAAGAGTAAGGATTTTACATTTGAAATTTTAATAAATGGAAAAAAACAAAACATTACTTTAAAAAATGGAGAATCTAAAACTATAGATTATATACCATATGGAAGTAGCTATGAAGTAAAAGAAATAAATTTACCTAAAGGCTATGTAACAGCTGAAATAGAAAATGCAAGTGGTGTAATATCTTCTTCTGAAATAACAGTTTTAGCAAAAAATAAATATAATCCAATAGGAAATGTGCAAATTAAAGCAAAAAAAGTGCTAGAAAATAAAGATTTATCTAATGGGGAATTTGTCTTTGAACTATTAGATAGTAATGATAATGTTTTAGACACGGCAAAAAATGATAGAGATGGAAATATTTATTTTAATTCTCTAGAAATAAAAGAAGCAAAAAATGCCAAATACAAAATAAGAGAAGTTCAAGGGAATGAAAAAGATATAGTCTATGATAATCATGAAGAAATAGTAAATGTAACTGTTACTGATGACGGAGAAGGTAACTTAACGGCTAGGGCGCAATATGACGATGATGGAGCTATTTTTACAAACAAATATAATGTAGAAAAAATACCAAAAATAGAAAATGAAACAAACTTTACAATAACAAAAAAATTAGAAGGTACATCTACAGATAAAGAATTTGAAGTCAAAGTCGATATAAAAAAAGATGATAAAAAAATTGAAAATGTATTCTCATATACTTCTAATTTAGATTCAAAAGAATATGAATTTGTTTCTGGAGAAAAAGTAAAAATCAAAGGAAATGAAATATTAACATTTAAAAAAGTTCCATTAGGAGCAAAAGTAACCTTAACTGAGGACTCTTATCCAGGATATACAGTCAAAGAGGATTCTATATTAGAAAAAGTATTAGAAGATAAAGAAAATAATTTAAAAATAACAAATGTTTATCACGCTAATGGAAAATTAGAACTAAAAGCTAAGAAAGAATTGTTGGGGGGTAATATAAAAGATTATAATTTCGACTTTTTACTTATTAATGACGGAGACGTGTTAAGTAAAGTAAAAAATGATGAAAATGGGAATATAGATTTTAATTCTATAAAATTTAATGAAAAGGACATAGGTAAAACTTATGAATATCTCGTTATAGAAGATACGGGATATAACAGCAATATAAATTATGATAAAACTGAATATAAATTTACCGTAGAAATAAAGGACAATGGCGATGGTACTTTAAATCTCATTAAAAAGGGAGAATATAAAAATATAACTTTTAAAAATAGTATAAAACCTATATTACCTATAACAGGAACAAGAAAAGGAATAGGGATATTAATAGGACTATTTAGTTTATTATTAATAACTTTTGTAAGAAAAAAATTTAATTTAATAAAACTGATAAAAAGAGAAAAAATGTGAAAGAAAAATTTTTCATCTTTAAATTAAAATATAAAAAAAATAAAAGGAGAATTAAAATGAAAAACATATACAAAAATATAGGGAAGATTACCATATCACTAGCATTACTATTTGCAGTAAGCCCTGTGACATATTTAGGAAATGCAAGCAAAGGAACAACTGTAACCTTGCATAAATTAGCTTATCAAGATTCTGTTACGGAAGTAAATAATACCGGTGGAGAAATTGATTTAAATAGTTTTGGACAAAAAGTAAGAAATTGGAACAAAAACAAAGATGGTGTTGTGAAATTTACTGCTTATAAATTAGATAAAAAACAATTAAATACAGATAAAAAAGCTCAAAATATAGCAAATGAAGTAAGTGATGCTATTAAAAATAATGTTGATTTACCTTATGGAGCAGAAGCAAAAGGAGAAGTAGAAGTAGATGATAATGGTAATGTAAACTTTTCTTCTTTAGATGATGGAACTTATGTATTTGTAGAAACAACATCATCAGACATAGTAAAACAAACTGCAAAACCTATGCTTATATCTCTACCTATGAGTGATGCAGAAGGAAAAACTAATTTAGAAAATATTCACTTATATGCAAAAAATAAAATAAATCCTATAGAGATTAAATTTACAAAATATGTCAAAAAATTTGGAGAACAAGTTTCTATTTTACAAAATAATCAAAGTGGATTTTCACTTTATAAAGGAGAACCAGGTCAAGGTACATTAATTCCAGATTCATACCAAGATTTAACAAGTGGAAGTATAACAGTAACTGACCTCTTAATAGGAAAATACTATTTTGTGGAAGAAAGTAAAATAGACCCACAAAAACCAAATTACGGACCAGATAACATAATTTATGATAAAGATGTTACAAATAATACTAATAATAAACTTACATTTGAGTACACTAATGAAGGGAAAATAGTTTTCCCAGCAGATTCATTATTAAGTGAAGGGAAAAAAGTAGTCAATTATACAAAACCAAATGTTGAAAAAACTGTAGATAAAGAAGATGTAGCTTTTGATGAAGATATTAATTTTACAATTAATACTCAAATACCAGATAATATAGATAAATATGAAACTTATTCAGTAAAAGATACTCCAGATGAATCTTTGAAAATTAATGCAGATAGCGTAAAAGTAGGATATGATGAAAAAGGTGAATTTAAAAATGTAGCATTTACAAAAGATTTTCAAAATAATATTTTAACAGTAACACCTGATTTAACTGCAATAAAATCACTAGCAGGAAAAACATTGAAAATAACTTATACTGCAAAATTAGATAAAGATAAAGCTCAAACAGGTCAAGATATAAATAATAAAGCAGAATTTGATTTTAATAATGGTGTAGTAGTAGAAAAAAACACTTCAGAAAAATCAGTAAAAACATATGAAGCAAGTCTAGAAAAAACAGATAGTGGAGTATTTAATACCGGAGTTATTAAACAAGGATTAAAAGATGCAAAATTCATACTAGCAAAAGCAAATTCAAACGATAAAGGGAATATTACAAAATATTTAAAAATCGACAAAACAACAAAAGAATATACATGGGTAGACAATAAAGATGATGCTACAGAGTTATCTACTGGTGAAAATGGTATTTTAAACGTAAAAGGGCTAGCTAATGGACATTACTTCTTTATAGAAACAAAAGCTCCAACTGGATATAATATGAATAGTAATCCATATAACCATTTTGAAATAAAAGATGCAAGTGCTATTAATAAAAATCAAGTAAAAGTAAGTAATGATAAAAAACCAGATAAGCCTATGACAGGTACAGAAGTTACCTTAATAGTAATAGCTGTATTGGCCTGTGTAGTAGTTATTACAGTTGTAGTGAAAACTTGTCAAAGAAGAAAAAGATAATAATGATAAAAAAAAATTTATCTAAAATAATATATTTAGTAGTAATATTATTATGTGGTTATTTTTTATATCATTCAAAAATAACAGAAGTAAAAAATCAACAAAAATATATAGAAGAATTCGAAAAAAATGAAGTCTCTAAGGCTAAAGACAAACCATTTTCTTTAGCCTTAAGACCAATAGGAATATTGTATGTTCCAGAAATAAACTTGATTATTTCAGTATTTGACAATGCAAGTGAAAATTCTATATCTAAAGGTGCTGGTTTAATTAGGGGAACAGGTACCCTTAAAAATGAACATGATAATAGTGTTTTAACTTCCCATAATGGAGATTCTGGGAAAGACTTATTTATAAATGTACCTAAATTAAAAGTACATAATAAATTTTATTTAAAATTGATTGATAAAAAAATTTATGAATATAATATTATAAATACTATAGAAGTAAGTCCACTTGATGAAGAAAAGAATTTTTTGAAACCAAAAGATAATGAAACATATGTGACTTTGAGAACCTGTACGCCTATAGGTATAAATGACAAAAGATTTTTAGCAACAGGAAACTTAATAGGAGAGGTAGACTCCATTCCTAAAGGAAAATTTACTTTGTCATTATATGAAAAAGCACTTATATTTATATTATTAATATGCATTTTATTAATTATTTTAGACATAAGAAAGGATCTTAAACAATATGCGAAAAATAGTTAGTTTATTATTATTAATTATGTTATTTTCAAGTAATAATGTTTATGCTACAGATCTTTCAGTACAAAAATTATATTATGAGAACAGTGAAGATTCTTCTAGTATAGAATTATGGAATAAGGCAAAATTTGGAGAGGTAGCATTTAGTTTATATAAAGATGACTGTTTAATAAAAAAAGATGTAGCTATAGATGAAAATGGAAGAGCATACTTTGGAGAAATAGCAGAAGGGAAATATAAAATAGTAGAAACAAAACATTCTAATATCTGTAAAATAAATTCTAAAGATGTAATAGTTGATACAACAGGCAGAGAAAAATTAGTTATTTATCCTAAAAATGAATTTGGCACAAAAATAATTGAAAATATAATTAAAAAAGAAAATAATAATGAAAACAAAGAAAATTACGAAAAATTAAAAGAAAACAATCTTTTGACTTCAACAGGTATTTTTGCAAAAAATGGAATAATGGGAATAATACTATTATTATTAATTTTAATAATCATAAAAATTAAAAAAACAATATTAAAATAATAAAAGATATTATCATTTAATTTAGCATTATTTTGTATTGAAATAGACTCTTTTTAGCTAATTTCAGCTAAAAAAAGTCTATTTCATTTTTTAATATAAAATATCAAATTACTTTTACTATAGTAACTAGAAGATAAAAAAATTTTTTTTGAAAAAATAAAGAAATGTCACTTGAATTTTAATAAAAATAGAAAAAAAATATTTTTTTAATTTTTCTATATTATTACTAATAAATAAGTTCTGATATAGAATTTATTTTTTCATAACAACAAAAAATAGTTAAAATATTTCATATAATTTATAATGAGTAAAAAAAGACAGCAAGGAAAAGTATAAAAAAAAATAAAAAAACATCTTGACAAA
>NZ_KQ959888.1 GCF_001553005.1 Gemelliphila asaccharolytica
AGTTCCATCTGATTCTTGATACCACCAGCCTGTATTATTTAATACCCATGTTGCTTCTTCTTTAACTACTGGAATTACATGAAATAAATTTGTATCTCTTTCTAATTCAAATGTACTATTAGGTTTATATATTTTATCATCTATTTTCCACCCTATAAATTTATCTTTTTGTTCATCACTCAATGGATTATCGGGTAAATTTACTATATATTTAGCTCTTAATCTATCATATGTATAATTTGGTTTTTTCATTTCTTCTGGAACTATATTTTTAGAATCTTCTATGTTATACAATTCACAAAATTTTCTATAAAAATCATTTTCAATGGCTAATGTGAGACCATAAATTGATTTTATACTTTTATCATTTTTAAGCCATACTTCTATTTTAACTTTTCCTACTATGTTTCCATAAAATGACTTGAAAACTAAGGTATCTTTTTCTCCACATTTACCAGCGATAAGCCCTTTAGGATACTCTAAACCATCTATAGTAAGCTTATAATCTAAATCATTAATAGCATAATTCTTACCTTTTTCATTAACCATTTCAAAAATTAACTCATTCCCCCCTGGTGCCATCTTACTATATCCGCTACCAGCATAAAATCCATTCATAGAAGAACCAGCAACTTTTATATTTAGTTTTTGCTGTTGTTGATTTTCAAGAAATAAATTATTTCCAGAAGCTTTTACTACATTACTATCTATATTAGTAGTATAACATACCCCAGAAATAAGTAATGATATTGCTAATACTGTTGATACCTTTATTATTTTTTTCATTACTTTTTCCTCCTAATATCTTCCAAAAAGAACAAAATCTTCAAATTCTGAATATTTTTGTATATGTTGCGTATTATTTATTTTTAATACTTCTTTTGATGAATAATTATATAATTCATTAAGTGTCACTTTTGAATCAGTGTTGCTATCTGCCATCATATCTATAACGCTATTTTTTTCTCCATCATAACCCATTCCTTCTAACCAAAAACGTACTGCTAAACTGTTTTTCATAGAATGATATTTATATGATGATTCACTTGAGTGAGCTGCTGTTAACACAATGAATTTTTTATCACAAAGTTCTCCCGATTTTTCTTTTGATGTTGTTAAATCATTTATAAATTGATCAAAATTATTCTCTTTACCTTGATTTATGAAACTTCCAGTATGACAACCATTTATCATTATTACAAAAAGTCCTTTTTTATCTATTAAAATATTTCTTAAATCTTCTCCTGTTATATTTCTTCCATCACTTCCTATTGCCAAAATACTTTCCCCTCCATGGCAAGTAATGTATAAATAGTTAACATCTGAATCTTTTGAATTACTAAATTCTGAATTTATTTTGTCAAGCACTTCTCTTTTGGTGTGATTTGGATAACTTATTACTTTATCAAAGCTTTTTCCATCGAATTTCATTGTTTTTAATGCTTTTTCCATGTTAATTACATCTTCTATAGGTATCCCATTTGTTAGTTTTGTTTCTCCTAATAATAATGCTTTTCTTCCTAATTCTGATTCTTTAATA
>NZ_KQ959889.1 GCF_001553005.1 Gemelliphila asaccharolytica
ATCAATATTTTTCCATGTATTAAAAGGAAAGCTACCGTCAGAGTATTTATACCACCAGCCAGTAGAATTTAGGATCCACTCACCTTTTATATTTTTATAGCCTTCATCATTTTTAAAAAAAGTATCTTGATGATTACTATATAAATTATCTTGCGAATATTTATTTTGAGATACTTTATTATCTTTATTATCTTTATCATAAGCAAAACCACTATTGTTCGGCACCAAAGAAAATAAAAAGACAAATGAAAAAGTAATAGTAGTTAAATATTTTATTGATTTTTTAAAATTTAAATAATTTTTTTGCATAATCTCTCCTTTCTTAATTTTAATTCATTATTTATTATACAACAAAATTACAAAAATAAACAAATAGACCTTTAGATAAACTATATTTTAGTGAGAATATATTAATTTCTAATTTACAAAAATAATCTAATATGCAATAATAGAAATTAAAAGGAGATATTATGAGATTAGATAAATTCTTAAAGGTTTCTAGAATAATAAAAAGAAGAACAGTAGCAAATGAAATAATAAAAAAAGGGTATATAGAAGTAAATGAAAAAAAGGCAAAACCGTCATCACCATTAAAAATAGGTGATAGAATAAAAATATTTTTTGCCAAAAAAGTTGTAACGTATGAAGTTTTAATACTCAAAGATAGCACAAAAAAAGAAGATGCAACAGAAATGTTTAAAATAATATCACAAGAAGAAAAATAAGGAGTATTTAAATGTCAGTAAAGCCAGCAGGTATAAAAAAAAATGATAAAAATTTTGCTCGTGATGTGTTTAAAGCAAAAATGAAATATAGAAAAAAACGAGCTTATATAATTATTTTTGTATGTTTATTTTTGCTTTTAATAACATTAACTAAGTCTTTCATGTACTCTAGACAAAAAGCTAATTTACAAGAACATATAAGCAAACAGGAGCAAAGAATAAAAGATTTAGAATTAACTAATAAAAAAAATGAGCTGATAATAAATAAACTAAAAGACCCTTATTTTATTATGGACTTTGCAAGAGAAGCGTATGGACTAGGGTATGATGGAGAAATAATATTTAATTTACCTAATAAAGAAAATTATTTAGCCGAATATTCAAAATCAATTATAACTGACGATATAGACGAACAGTTAGCAAATATAGATAAGAGCAAATTAATAGACGATAATAAAATCTTAGGAAAAAAAGACGATAAAGAAAATAAAATAGATAAAAAAGACAAAAAAACAAAAGAAAAAGAAAGTAATTAGATTAGTTTGTTGACAATACTGATAAAATAATATAAAATATTAACGTAATTGAAAATTACAATGTGTTTATTGATATATAACAAACATACAGATTTTTTATTTCGGAGGGAGGGAAATCCAGATGTCAAAAACTATAGTTCGCAAAAATGAAACTTTAGAAGACGCACTTCGTCGTTTTAAACGTGCTGTTTCTAAAAATGGTACTATTCAAGAAGTACGTAAACGTGAGTTTTATGAAAAACCAAGCGTACGTCGTAAAAAAAAATCAGAGGCTGCAAGAAAACGCAAATTCTAAAAATATTTAATCTAAAAAATTCCCTCTTTTTAGATTAAAGACCCTTAGGTATAATAAGGGTCTTTTTTTATTTTTTAAATTAAAAATTTTAGAAATAATTATATTTATTTTTTTTATGTTGTTCATTAAATTTATTTTTTAAAGATTATTCATAAAAAATTTTGTTTTTTAAATATGGTAAAAAAATAGGCATAAAGGATAGATTCCTTTATGCTTATTTTTTTTTCTTTCTATTTAACCCATGCACCATTTGCGTCGACATAGTAACTGTCTGGGGTGGGCTCATCTGCTAACATATAGCCGTTTGCGTCAAAGTAGTAGCTATTCCTTAAAAATTTTAAAGGCATAGAAAAAGAGGAGAATTTTATAAAAAAAATTTTTTCAAATTCAAAAAAGACACCACTTCCCCAAAAAGTAGTGTCTTAAAATGGAAGAGGATATTAAGAAAAATAAAATTTTTAAAAATTTTGTTTATCTTAAAATCAATAGAAAACCTATTATAAAATAATAATGAATGTCGTCTTATTTTAATAAATATTTTATCTAGTAAATTTATTATATAATAGATTACTACATAAAAATTATAACACCTAAATTCAACATTTTCAACATAAATTTAATGATAATTTTTAAAAAGTTATTTTAACTTAAATATTACAAACCCTTAATAAAACGGAGTATAAAAAGAATTAATATACCTAAGGTATAATATGAAAAAAATTTTAAATTTTTAGTATTTTTATATATTTCATAAATTTTATTTACAAAACAGTTATATATCAGAAATAATTTTATTTAAAAAAAGAATATTTTTATTTCTAAAATATGGTATAATTTAGCTAAAGGAGTGATATTGTTATGAATAAGATGAGTATAATAGGTGTAGGAAATATGGGAGGAAGTATCTTAAAAGGGATATTAGAAAATAATATTTATGCAAGAGAGGATATTGAGATATATCACCCTAAGGGAGAAAGATTAGAAAATTTAGAAAAAAAATATCATGTTTCAGGAACTACAAGTATAGAAGAATTAGCAAAAAATGCAAGTGTAATTTTATTAGCAGTTAAACCACAGGTTATGAGCGAGGTAGCTGATGAATTAAAAAAATTCTACAGTAAAAATCAGCTTATAATATCTATAGCAGCAGGAATCACAATAGATTTTTTGGAAAAAAATCTAGGTAAGGATGCCAAGGTTGTAAGGGTTATGCCAAATACTCCACTTTTAGTAGGGGAAGGTGTTAGCACGATTTCTCTTAATAAAAATGTAGAGAGGGAGGAATTAGCTTTTGTTAAAGGAATTTTTTCTACTTTAGGTATGGTGGAAATTGTTGATGAAAAATTAATTGACGCAGTTGTAGGAGTTTGTGGGTCTAGTCCTGCCTATGTTTATATGTTTATAGAAGCTATGGCTGATGGTGCTGTTTGCTGTGGCATGAAAAGAGATTTGGCATATAAAATGGCAGCTCAAAGTGTTTTAGGGGCAAGTAAAATGGTTCTTGAAACAAATATTCACCCAGCTAAATTAAAGGATATGGTATGTTCTCCAAAAGGTACTACTATAGAAGCAGTTAGAAGTTTAGAAAAAAATAATTTTAGAAGTAGCGTAATGGAAGCAGTAATTAGTGCTTGTAAAAAAAGTGAGGAAATGAGTGGGGAAAATAATTGATAAAGTAAAGAATATTTTCTTTATTTTCTAGGAAATATATTTTTTTAAGTTTTTTATTTTTCTTTTTAATTTTTTTTCTAATATTTTATGAAAAAATAAAAAAAAGTAGGTTGAATTGTCAAAATTTTCTTGA
>NZ_KQ959890.1 GCF_001553005.1 Gemelliphila asaccharolytica
TTCTTCTATTTCTTTTAGAGCTTTTTCTTTCTCTTTAGCTAATCCGTCTTCTTTTCCTTTTTCTGCTTTTGCTTGTTCTAATATTTTATCAATTTCGTCTTCCTCTATTGTTTTGTCTATTTGATTTTTATATTCTTGTTTTTTATTTTCATCTATATTTTTTAGGTCTTGTATTTCTTTTTTTGCTTGACCTACCTTTTCATTAAGTTTTTGAATTTTTTTATAGTGTTCTTCAGAATGTTTCCCGGTATATTCTCTAAGTAAATCTTTTTGATCCTTACTTAAATTAGTTGCTTTTGATAATTCTTTTGCTATTGGTAATGAAAAATCTTTTATCGATTTTATTCCCGATATTGTTTCTGCTTTTTGTATTTTGTCTAACAATATTCCTCTTTCATTAGAATCTAAATCTTTATCGTTTTCTATTTCTTTTATTGATTCTTCCTTAGTTGTTTTTAATATTTCCGCATCTTTAGTTTGAGCTTCTCTTATTATTTCATCTATTGCTTCTTTACTTGAAGCTCCTTCTATTCTGCTTTTATATTCTCCTTTTTCTTTACTACCTAAATTTTTTAAATTTTTCAACTGTTTTTTTGCATTATCTTTTGTTTGAGCTTCTGTTATTATTGTTTTTATTTCATTAATACTTGAAGCTCCTTCTATTCTGCTTCTATATTCTCCTTTTTCTTTACTACTTAAATTTTTTAATTTGCTCAACTGTTTTTTTGCATTTTTTTGTTCTTTTTTTAAATCTTCTGGAGAAGTTGCTCTTGGTTGATTTTGCGGAGGAAGAAGAGCACTCCTATCTTCTTTTGATGTTTGTGCTAAGGCTTTATCTAATGGTTGACATACTCCTCCTACGCTAAGTGCCAACGCTCCAACAAGTCCTACTGCTAAAATTTTATTTATCTTCATAATTTCCTCCTATTAAAAAATTTTTTGTTCTATTAATATATAATACATCTTAATTCTACAATATTTCACTATATATATCAACATTACCATATAATTATTTTAATATCTATATTAATATTTTTTCTTGACAATATTTAAAATTATTTGCATAAAAAAACTTATTTAATAAGTTTATTAAATAAGTTTTGAGTCGTTTTTTTATAATACTAATAAAAAAAATTTTAAAATTATTTTTTGGTTGTTTGATGATGACATTTTAAAAAAAAGAGAAGCAATTTTTTCCTGCTCCTCTTTTTATTTAGTTTATTTTACCCATGCTCCGCTACCATCTACCATGTATCCGTCTGGTGTTGTTGTGTTTGTTAGCATGCTTCCGTTTGAAGCTACATAGTATGTTCCGTCT
>NZ_KQ959891.1 GCF_001553005.1 Gemelliphila asaccharolytica
CAACCTGATTTTATTTCTGGAGCTGGTGTTGGCGTAGGCGTTACATCAGGAGTTTCGATCGGAGTTTCTGGTTTTTTTGAATTTGGGAATTCATTATCATTTATTTTATTATCAGAATTTACAAAAACAAGATCTACCTCTTTTTCTACATTACCCATTGGGACAACATTTATTTTCATACGAATTTTTTCTTTAAATTCAACAGCTGTTTCAAATACAAATTTAACTTTATAATCATCCGTTTGTTCTACAATATTACCCATGTACTCTTTATTATCAATTATCATACTAGCTCTATTTATTGAGTTTGTAAGTGGTTTTTCTTTTGGAAAACCTGTAAATGTAACTTCATATTTTGTTTTATCTTTATATTCTGTAATCATTACATTATTCTCTACAAAAGCATTTGCCATTGATTCATTATTTTTGTCTTTTTCTAATATTTTTACTTTTTTCGTTGTTTTCTTAGCGCTTAATTCCTCTTCCATGGCAATCTTCTCTTGTTCAGGAGTTTTAAGATTTTTTATTGATAAATCAAGTTTAGATATTAAACTATTCAATTCTTGTTTTGTTAAATCGTTACGTTTTGTCCAAACAGCATTTCCACTTGCTACAGCTTCTTTCAATTTAGCAAAACATTTTTCACCATATTTATTTTTATTTTTTTCTTCTGCTAAACTTTCTGCTTTTATAAGTAAATCTTTATATGTATCTACAGATTTTAGTATCAAATCATTTTGTTTTGTTGCAAGAAGTCCTCTTCTAGCATCTTCTATATTATCTTCTGTAGCTTCTTTATTTTCTATGGTTTTTAGTGCTTCTTGATATTTTTTAAGATATTTATTTGCACCCTCTTCTTTATAAAGACCAGCTAGTACGTCTTCATATATCTCTTTATGCTCTTGAATTGTCTTAATAAGAGGGGCTTTGTTTCCAGAATTTATATCTTCTCCTTCGCCTCTTTTTGTAGTTTTATCAATTTTTAAAACTGCTTCTTTTTCTGTAGGGCTATCTCCTCCCATATACGCTGAAAACTTAACATTAATTGTATCTATATCACTATTAGGTAATTCCATCTCATAAGTTTTAATGTTTTCATTCCCAGAATTTAATTTTTTTGCTGTTATCCATTGATTATCTTTTTGATATTTAAATTCTAAAACTTCGGCTGTTATACCTTGAAATTTATCTTTTTTAAACGATATATTGTATATTTTTTTATTATCTTTTTCTATCAAAAGAAGTTCTTTTACTAAAAATTGATTTGCCATTGATTCATCAGATTCAGCATCTTTCATCACTAAATTAGCATTTATAGAAAAACGCATCTTTGCTTCTTCTACAGTTACTAAACCATTTATAGCATTTTGAAGAATATTTTCTTTTTCTCTTATTTCTAAAACATTTTTTGCTTCATGTTTTTTAACTTCTGAAATTTTTTGTTTTAAATTTCCTATAGATGTTATTGAATAATGAGATTCATTTTTTAATTTTTCTTCTGCTTCTTTCATAAGTGCATTATATTTATCTTTTGAAAATACAGCAGGTTTAAGTTCACTATGAGACTTATTTAACTGTTCTAAATCTTTCTTTAAATCTTCTTTAGATTTAGAATTATCTTTTAAGTCTAAACTTGTTTTTTTATAAATATTGTTAAATTCATTTAATGATTTTTCTTCGTACAAATCTTTATTATTTTCAACATAAATCTTTTCAAAATTATGTAATGCTTTTGCTAGAGATATCTTTTCTTCTTTGTTTTCGCCTGTTCGCTGAACAGTTTTAATTTGTTCTATTATCTTTTTATGAACAATGCTTGGTAAGTCCACTTGATTGCCCATTATAGTCATATTTTTAGGAGTTGGCATATTTTCTATTTCTGAAAAACTTTTCCCGTTATATTTACTAAGCCCTTCTTGTTGGTACTTAAATTCTCCCCAAATCATTGCAAAATATCCGTATATATTTTCTTTTTTACTCTTATCTACAACTTTTTCTACAATATCAGCATTTTTGTTTATATATACTTCTAAATGATAGTTTGCTTGTCCATCTTTAAAAATTATATCTTTTTTCTCAATTTCTATTAAACTTTCATTTTTATTTTTATTATTTTTCTCAATATTATTATTATTTTCATTTGCAAAAGCATTTATATTATTAAAACTTGTTGCTATCATGCACGTGGCTAAACTTAATGTTAAAAATTTTTTATTCATCTTTTTCTCCTATCTATTTTTTAAGTATTTTTATTTTAAAAGTTTAAGTAATTAATATTAATACATTTTTTGTCTATTTTCTTCCCTCCTATTTTACATAAAAAGTATTTCGAAATTGACTATCAATAGCTGATAAAGTCTTTTTGATTTTATCATTTTTTAAAAAATAAGACAATATTTTTTTGCTAATTTTATTAATTTTTTATATATTTTTTTAAAAAATAATATTTTTTAATATATTAATGCTCTCTCTACTTAAAATCATCATAAAAAATAATAAAAAATTTTTATTATAATTTTGTTTTTTTAAACATAAAATTTTCTTTAAACGCTTAAAATTTAATTTTTTTATTATTTCTTATTTATAATTTCTAACTCATGTATAAATTTTTTAATATTACAAGTATCTATATTATTTTCTAATTTTTTTTATACTCTTTAAAGTTAAAATAAAAAAGAAGCAATTTTCATTGCTTCT
>NZ_KQ959892.1 GCF_001553005.1 Gemelliphila asaccharolytica
GAACCTTCGATATCAGCTTTTAATTGTTCTACTTCTTTTAATGTTTTTAATTTTGCTAAATCTTTTAAAACTGATGCTTTTTGCTTAGGATCTTGGAATTTTTTTTCTATTATAGGTTTTAGCGCTTCTTTTGCGTCTTCTAGTTCTTTTTTATCTTTTGCTTCTTTGTTTGCTTTGTATTCTGCTGTGAATTCTTGTTTTTGAACTTCTCCAGTATCTGGTACTTTTTCACTCCATTTGTCAAATACTTTTGTATTGTCTTTGTATGTTGCGCTTTTTGGTATTTCTTTTGTTACTTTTTCGTTATCCCATTCTGTTCCTGTTAATACGTCGATGTATTTGTATCTGTTTGTTCCGTCTATTGTGTTACCGTCTCCTGCGTCAAAGGTTACTCTTGTGTAGCCAACTTGAGCTTTTACTTTAGGATCTGTACCTGTTTTTACTACGTCTTTGTAGTCTGCTGTGAATTCTTGTTCTTGAACTTCTCCAGTATCTGGAACTGTACTATCCCATTCTTTAAATACTTTTGTTGTGTCTTTGTATGTTG
>NZ_KQ959893.1 GCF_001553005.1 Gemelliphila asaccharolytica
TGTGTCCAGTTTTATGGGTACACATCATTTAAAAGTCAGTTTTTTTAAGTAAGTTTTTTATAGTGATACGTTGTGATATACTTGTTGCACATCGTCACAATCGTCTAGCATTTCTAACATACGTTCAAATTTTGCTTTATCTTCTCCAGTTAGAGTTACTTCGTTTTGTGGTATCATTGAAATTTCTGCTATTTCAAATTCTTTAATTCCCGCTTTTTCTAGTGCTTCTCGCAGTTCATGGAATTTTTCTGGTTCTGCATAAATTATAGTCATTTCTTCTTCGCTTATTATGTCTTTGACGTCTACATCTTGCTCCATTAGTATCTCTAATAGTTCTTCTTCGTCTTTGCCAGATACTCCTATCACTGCTGTTTGGTCAAACATATAGCTTACACTTCCATTTACACCTAGATTTCCACCATTTCTTCCTAAGGCTGTTCTTACTTCTGACGCTGTTCTATTGACATTGTTTGTTAGGGTGTCTATGATAACCATAGTTCCATTTACTCCAAAGCCTTCATATCTTAGTTCGTCATAGTTTTCATCTGAACCACCTTTTGCTTTTTCTATTGCTCTATCTATTATGGTTTTTGGTACTTTATATGTTTTAGCTTTTTCTACTACTAATCTTAAATTTCTATTTATTTCTGGATCTGGATCTCCTGATTTAGCTGCTTGGTATATTTCACGGCCAAATTTTGCATAAATTTTACTTGTGTTTGCATCTTTTTGTGCTTTTTTTTCTTTTATATTATTCCACTTACGTCCCATTTCCCGTCTTCCTTTTTTTCTTTTTCTTCTTTTTACTTTTTTATATTATCTTATTTTCTAAAGTTTTTCAATAGCTTGAGGAAAACTATAAGTTTTTTAGATGATTTTTTTAAAATAAATAAAAAAATGCCCTCTTACTTTTTAGGTAAGAGGGTAAATTATTAGTCTTGGGGTTTTATTTTATCTGAGCTTACATAATCTTTTATCATGTTTGTTAATGAGATTAGGTTTTCTGCTATGAGTTTTAGGGTTGTGTCTAGTCGAACTAAACAGAATACTGCGACAAATACTGGAAAACCTAGCGACTTTATAATTTCTGAGATATCCAATTTATCACTCCTTTTTTTGATGAGATATTATTTTATTTCTTCTACTTCTCTTGTGACATAAACAGCTTTATCAAATTTTTTCAATTCCCTTTTTGAGTTGTTAAATGCTTTTAGGTTTATTACTTTTTCTCCAAATTTAGTTACTGCTTCTTTGTTTAAAGCTTCTTTTGGGGATTTTATAGTTATTTTATGTGCTTTGTTATCTTGCGTTAAAAATCTTAGTTCTAATGTTTTTTTCATTTATTTTCCCTCCTATTTTTACTAATTTTTTTATTATATTTCTTCTGTTGTTTGAACTAAATATCCGTTTATATCTTCTTTTATTAATGTTGCAAAACTTTCTCCTACGGCTTTTAAATTGTCGTTTGTTATATCTGTAGCTACTTCGTAAGAGTATGATTTAACAACATCTTTCCCTGCTTTTTGCTCTAGATAATTTAGTTTTAGTCTTTTGTTTGTTACTGCCATTTTTTTCTTCTCCTTTTTGTTATTTTTCTTTGCCAGCTGACACTATATATATCGAAATAAGTTTTTATTTTTCCAAATTTTTTTTATTTTTTTATGATGATAGTATGTCGTTCACTCTGCTTTGCACTCTTTCATAATCAAATCCATTTTGTTCAAGTAGTTTTTTTCTTTCTTCTCCATTGCCATAATTTCCTCTTATTACTTCATAGGCAATTTCGTCAAGAGTATCGTCATCTACTGATTCTAGTGAAGGAGAATTTTTTCTCTCTAGGTTTTCTAATATTTCTTCAACTGTGTTTCCTAGAGTTTTAAAATACTGCATTTTTTCTATAAAATAGTTTTTTAAACTTTCTATATTTCCTCCGTGCAAGTGTAGCGATCTGTGAGGACATGATGTGTTTGTAAATTCTCCATGTACTTTTACAGTTTCGCCATTAATATCTAATCCATAAAAAATCATGTCTTCTACTGCTTGTATCAATGCCATGTCTTCATTTTTTAAAAAGTTTATATCATCTGCCGAATAACTTTGACAAATTTCATAGCCTAGTGAATGAATATTGCTTGAAAAATCTCCCGTATGAAAGGCTGTGTTATAAGTATCTACAACTCTTACTATTTCGTCTTTGTTTATGTAGTAGTGTGCTATCCCTAGGCTTTTATCTCTATTTTCTAGCCAATCTATATATTCGAGTGGACTTTTACTTCCTGCGTCATTATGAATTACCACATATTCCACACTTTGTAGCGGGAAACTTTCCATAAGAGTTTTGTTTATTTTTTCTACCATTTTGCTTCCTCCAATAATTTTTTTAATTGCTCTTTCTGTCTTTTTAAAATAGTTTTTATATGCGATACTGAAAAGTTTGTTTCATTTGCTACCTCCTTTATTAGCATATTTTTTAAATATCTTAAAATAATAACTTCTTTATAGACAATTTCTATATTTTGATAAAATTTTATAGTTATCTCTATATCCTGCTTTAATTTATGCAGCTTTTCGTCACTAGGAAAAAAATTAGCTAGATTAGTTTCCTTATTTTTTTGATTTAATAGTTCTTTTTTCAATCTGTAACTATTTTTAAGTAAAAAATCTATATACCTATCTTTCATATTTCCCTCCTTTTTTTATGGTTAATTTTTGTAACTTTAAAAGATACTCAGCAATTAAAAAAAATTTCTTTTTTGCAATAATATTTTTATTTTTAATAAATTTTAAGATTTTAAGGAAAAAAATAAAGTATTTTATTAATCTTGTATCTTTTTAAGTTACTAAATGCTGAAAAAAAATTTCTCTTTTTCTTACGAATTTAATTCTACTCTTTATTTTGTATCTTGTCAAGTTATTTTTTAAAAAATAATCGCACATTTGTTGCTTTTTAGGATTAACTATGGTATAGTTCTTTCAAGGAGTGATTCTCATGACTATTGGAGATAGAATTAAAAATCTTCGTCTGAAAAAAAATTATACTCTTGACCAGCTCGGGAAAAAAATATCTTCATCAAGACAGACACTATATAAGTATGAACAAGGCATAATAGAAAATATTCCTAAACAAAAGGTCGAAAGTTTAGCTAAAGCTCTTGATACTACTCCTAGCTTTTTATATGGTTGGGAAGATAGTTACTATCTTAATGAGGATACCAAGAAAATAGCACAAGATATTTTTGAAAATAATGAGCTAAAAGTTTTGTTTGACGCTACAAAAAATGCAAGGCCAGAGGATTTACAGATAGTTACGGATTTGCTTTTAGATTTAAAGAAAAGGAAATAACAAACAATGCATACTACATACATACACGGAATTTGCATAAACACTGTTATTATGGATTTAAAATCAGCAAGGGTTAAGGGTTGTGTTAGCAAGAATGAAGATGCTAGTTACACAATTTTTTTGAACTCTGTGTTTTCTTTTGATCAACTTAGAAAAACATATCTTCATGAGGTTGATCACATTATTAATGGCGATTTTTCTAAAGATAATGCTGATGAAATAGAGTGTTTTGCTCATTTGTAAATTAAAAAGAGGTTAAGATTTTTTGATGTGTACCCATAAAACTGGACACAA
>NZ_KQ959894.1 GCF_001553005.1 Gemelliphila asaccharolytica
AGTTCCATCTGATTCTTGATACCACCAGCCATTACCATTATTTATCCAAGAAGTCGTATGATTTCTGCTATATTTTTCAGCTTCCTGTAATAAATCCCATTTTGAACCAAAGTTATGATTATTTTTATAGATATCTTCTAATCTTTTTTTAAAATTATCCCTTTGATCTCCTAAATTTAATTTATCAAACATTAAAAATGTTGCTTCCTTTTCTTTTTTAAGAAGATCTTTATCTATTTTTAATAAAGAATCATAATGTTTAGATAAGTCTATGTAACTATAGTATTCATTCATTCCATCCATACCTAAAGGAAGACATGGCCAACATTTTGTGTGAAATCCATATTTTTCAAATATTTTTTGTTTATATATAGTTACTGTTTCTTTATCTGCTTGAGTTAGAATTTCTTTTAATTCTTCTTTAGACATGGTTTCTTTTATTTGATTATAATATTTTTCTACTTGTTCTTTAGGTAAGCCACATTCTCCCATTTCTAATATAGCTTTTTTTACATCACTTACTGTAATTTTTTCATATAAATGTGATTTGTATTTTTCCGGCAATATTTTATTTACTTGATAATTATTTTCTACTGAACAGAAATTTCCTTCTGAACATCCTTTTGCTAATGATGATGCTGGAAATGTTACACCTGCTAATAACATTATTGCTAGTGATGATGATATTATTTTATTTTTTTTCATTGTTTTTCCCTCCTAATATCTTGCAAAAAGAACAAAGTCTTCAAATTCTGAATATTTTTGTACATGTTGAATATTATTTAATTTTAATACTTCTTTTGTTGAATAATTATACAGCTCATTAAGTGTTACTTTTGAGTCTATATTTACGTCAGCTTCCATTTCATCAACACTATTTGTTTCTCCATCATATCCTATTCCTTTTAACCAAAAATGTGTTGCTAAACTATTTTTCATAAATTTTTTTTTGTAAGAAGATTCACTTGAACTTGATGAAGCTAAAACTATAAATTTTTTATTACAAAGTTCTCCAGCTTTTTCTTTAGAAGTTGTTAAGCCTTTAATAAATTGATTTAAGTTATTTTCTGTACCTTTATTAATAAAGTTCCCTGCATGACATGAATCAATCATTACAACAAAAACTCCTTTTTTATCTATTAAAATATCTCTTAATTCTTCTCCTGTCATACATTGATTATCACTACCTATTGCCAAAGCAGAATCTTCTTTTACTCCATGACAAGTAAAATATAAATAATTAACATCTGAATCTTTTGAATTACTAAATTCTGAATTTATTTTATTTACTACATCTTTTTTTGTATGATCTGGATAACTTACTACTCTATCAAAACTTTTGCTACCAAATTTCATTGTTCTTAATGCTTTATCCATATTAGTTACATCTTCTATTGGAACAGCATCAGTATTTGTTTCTCCAAGTATAAGAGCTTTTCTTCCTAATTCTGATTCTTTAATA
>NZ_KQ959895.1 GCF_001553005.1 Gemelliphila asaccharolytica
TCTTCAAATCCTAGTTTTTCATTTTTTTCTACTTCGTTTACATACGCTGCTTGTCCTTTTTCTATTTCGTATGATTTTGGTAGTAATTTTGCAACTTCTTCTGGTAAGGTTTTTCCATCTGCTGACTGGAATTTATAGTTAACATCATATGGTATAGTTAAAGTAAACTGAATGTTTTCATTATTTTTGTCATTTTTTAACGCAAAATCTTTTCCTTTTTCTGATTGAAGAGAATCCCAGCTCATAAATAATTTTTCTAAATCTGTTGCATTAGCTCCGTCTTTAGGGTCATATTTTATTCCGCCATAAACTTTTCCGTTATTGTCTTTATAATCTCTATATATTTCTTCTAATGCAAAAGTTTCTCTTAAAAGTGAAGTTATATTTGATCTTGATTTATATTCTTCACTAGATAATTTATCTATAATTTGTGTACTGTCATTTTCATTACTGTAACTGTGACGGATTTTACTAATTTTTTCTGTAATAGGACGGATTTCGTCTATTAATTTTTTATTATCTTGTAAGTATTTTAAATCCGCTTTTTGTTTTTGCTCCCATTTTTCTTTCCATTCGTTTAATCTTTGTAATGATTTTTTTTCTTTTTCATTTATAGTTTTATTTTTTTCTTTTTCTTTTAATTTTTTATAATTTTCTTCTTGTGTTTTTATACGTTCAGCATCACTTTTAACCTTATAATCATAATCTCCTACAAGACCACCAAAAGTATTTCCTAAGATATAAACTTCACCTGCTAATGTTTTGGCATATTCTTTTTTATTTTTTCTTATAAAATCATCTCCACCGTCATGTTGGTATATTCTATTATATAGATTTTTTGTTATCATATCGAAATGATTTTCAGGAAAAACAAAATCTTCTTCATTTGATTGGTCTATTGTGTATGGGGTAAAATTATCATATCTACTTACTTTTTTTTGAAATTCTTCTTTTCCTTGACTCCATTTTACCAATTTATCTCTATATTCTTTCACTTCTTTAGCAAGTTCTTTTAGCTCATTTACTGTTTTTATATGGGCATCTCTATTTTTTATATATTCCTCATATTCTTTTGGTAATATTTTTTGAAATTTTTCTATTTTTTCAGGATGTGCCATGTAATCATATTCCATTCCGCTTAAACGAGGGTCGTAGTGAGCTGCTGTTATTCTGTCCATTTTATAATTTCCATAAACTTTACCACGGACAGTTAATGTATCTCCTTTTTTTGCTCTTTTTGCTTCATCATTATTTTTTGTATCAAATTTTACATTTGGAATATCTATTTTTAATATCTTATCCATACTATTAAGAGCATAATCTAGTTCTTTTACTATATATATTTTATTTTCTTTTTTTGCTTTAAGCATTACTGGATCAACAAAATCCATAGTTACTGTTAGCTCTTTGTCGGTAGATTCTACTTTTGATATTTTAAAAATATCTTCTCCTGCTTTATTTTTTGCCCCTATTAATTTAATATTATCCATTGTAGGTTTTTTATCAAAGTACATTTTATCATCAAGAGTAAATTTTAACACAAAGGTACTGCTTGGATTAATTATTCTTCCATAAGGCCACCCTATAGTCGCAAATCCCATTGCTTCTTTTATAACATTTACATCTAATGTCCCTGTGAATGTTATAGTGTCGTTTAATTTAGCTTTTTTTATTTCGCTATCTTCTGAATCCTCTCCTATTAAAATATCTCCTTGTACGTGAGTAAGTCTTTTATATTCATCTTTTTCGCATTTATCTCTCGAAGGATCATTTTCACATTTAAAACCAATCATAAATTTTACCATTTCTTTTAAATCATTATATCCTTCAGGTACATTCAATATATTATCCTCACTTTGATTTTGAACTACCTCTTCTGCTTTTGCATTAAAAGAATTCATAGGACAAACTATAGTAAATACTGCAGAACTCATACACAATAATTTCTTAAATCTTTTCATTTTTTTCTCCTTTTTTATCTTTATTTTAATTTTTTGTTAAATTATAAAATATATTCTTATTATAATTTTTTAATTATCTTTATTTTGGTGTTTTTCTTCTTCATTATATAATATATTCTTATATTAATCAAACTTTGTTTTTTTGTTTCATGTGAAACTTTTTAATAGTGTTCTTTGTTGTTTTATGTTGATTTAAAGTTTCTTTCAATTTGTAAATTTTAAAATTATTTCTTTTTTTCTTGGTATGTTGTTTTTTTATAAAAAAAACTAATCCTCTTTTGTTAGTTTTAAACCTAACTTTAGAGGATCAGTTCTTTGTTATTTTTTTTCTTATTCTTTTTTTATAATTTTTTATAGTTTAATTTATTTTTTTACTTTAATTAATACACGCTCCGTCTGTGTCTATATAGTAACCGTCTGGTGTGATTGTGTCTACTAACATATAACCATTAATGTCGAAATAGTACCATTTTCCACCTATAATTTCCCACTCG
>NZ_KQ959896.1:0-356 GCF_001553005.1 Gemelliphila asaccharolytica
AGCTAGATATTGTCACTTATCAAGACTATTATTTACCTAATAAAACATTAAGTGACAAAGAAATAGATGCTAATTATTTCCAACATATTCCTTTCTTAAATGTAGAAACTAAGGAAAAAGGTTATGATTTAGAAAATGCAGGAGCTATTCATCTTGAGCCATTAGGATTATATTCAACTAAAGTTAAAAACTTAAATGATTTACGTGATGGAGGTTTAGTTTTAATAAGTAATAATAAAGCTGAATGGGGAAGAGTCATCAAACTATTAGTAGATGCTAATCTTGTAAAAGTAAAAGACGGAGTTGATATTATTAATGCTACATTCGATGACATAGTAGAAAATAAAAAAAATCTT
>NZ_KQ959896.1:456-8929 GCF_001553005.1 Gemelliphila asaccharolytica
TCTTGTCTTTAAATATGATAATGACCCTTCAATTATGACTCAGTATTACAAAAATGGAGAAGGTGATCTTGTATCAATTAATTCAAACTTTGCAGTAGATGCTGGTATTAATCCTAAAAATGATGCTATAATTTTTGAAAAACCAGAAAATAATCCTTATGCTAACCTTATTGTTGTAAGAAAAGGTGATAAAGACAAATTAGTTATCAAAAAATTGATAGAAGCATTAAAATCTGATGATACTAAAAACTTTATTGACTCTAAATACAAAGGTAGCGTGGTTGCAGTTTAAAAAATTAAAAAAAAACAAATGACCTTTTTCGGTCATTTGTTTTTAATTTTAAATATCTTAACATTCTAATTTTTCAAAAAATCTAAAGACCTTTTTATTTTAGGTGCCGATTTTTTATAATTAATAGAAAGTTCTTTTAATAAATTTTTAAAGGACTCTTGCCCCAATTCATAATCATTCACTTCAAATTCTAATTCATAATCTTCTTTATTGTTTAAAAATATAGTCTTATCTAAAACAAGTAAACCTGTTTGTAATTTTTTTTCTTTTCTAAATGTTACTATTTCAGAGGTTAAGTAAGGGTTTCAGTACACGTCAATAGACGTCAAAATATTGATTTTAAGTGATTTTTGATTTTTTGAAACTCATTATGTCGCACTACAAATCAATAAAAACTCTACCTTTTTTAGATAAATATATCATCTGGATATTGAAGTTAAGCCCTGCTATCATTCCGATGGCAGGGCTTTTTTATATTTGGTACACTAACTTCTTATCTATATTTTGGTGGAGCTGAAGTTGACATCTACAAAGTTTAATGTTAGAATACATTCAAAAATATATTTTAATGAGGTGTTTTATGATTCAAAACATTGTTACTTCAATAATCCTATATTCTGGGACAGCCGTAGACTTACTTATTATCCTAATGTTATTTTTTGCCAAAAGAAAAAGCAGAAAGGACATCATTAACATCTATTTAGGACAATTTCTAGGCTCTGTTAGTCTAATATTACTAAGTTTGCTTTTTGCATTTGTCTTAAATTATATTCCTAGTAAAGAGATTTTAGGTTTACTCGGTTTGATTCCAATTTTCCTAGGCCTCAAAGTTTTGCTTTTAGGAGATTCTGATGGAGAAGCTATTGCAAAAGATGGTTTGAGCAAAGATAATAAAAACCTGATTTTTCTAGTCGCTATGATTACTTTTGCAAGTTGTGGCGCTGACAATATTGGTGTCTTTGTCCCATATTTTACCACCTTAAATTTAGAGAATTTGATAGTGACTTTACTTACTTTTCTAGTCATGATTTATCTCTTGGTTTTTTCTGCCCAAAAATTAGCACAAGTCCCTTCTGTTGGAGAAACTTTGGAAAAATATAGCAGATGGTTTATTGCTGTTGTCTATTTAGGATTGGGGATGTATATACTGATTGAAAACAACAGCTTTGACATGCTATGGGCTGTGTTAGGCTAGGAGAAAAAATTATGAAAAAAGATAGTATCTGTCAAGTGAATGTTATAAATCAACAAAATGTTACAACCGCAACGAACTACCTTGAAAAGAAAAAAGTCCAAAAATCACTTCGCATTTTATCAAAATTTACCGATAATAAACAGATAAATATCATCTTTTATCTCCTTGCCGTCGAAGAACTCTGTGTCTGCGATATAGCCTGTTTATTAAATCTCAGTATGGCATCTGCCTCCCACCATCTTCGTAAACTAGCCAATCAAAACATCTTGGACACTAGAAGAGAGGGGAAAATTATATATTATTTTATAAAAGATGAGGAAATCAGAGATTTTTTTAATCAACTAGGATAACAACTATTTTTACTACTTTATACTTTTCCATGATTATAGGGGGATTATATATGAAATTTTTTGAAGAAAATTATTCACAAGAAATACCTACTCGTATCAAAAATTCAAGAAAAAATACAATATTACACAAAGCGAACTAAGCAATGCAGATCAAGTTAGTCAAGTTGAAAGTGGTAAGCGACCAATTACGAGTTCGATGTTAGTTTATTTAAATGCTCTAACCGCTTCGAGCTATACGTATATCGTTTTTGGAGAGTTAGATGAGTTTATTGAGAATCTGTTTCATTATTTATTTCTAAATTAAATTTATTTTTTTTTAATTTTTTAACATTCTAATTTTTCAAAAAATCTAAAGACCTTTTTATTTTAGGTGCCGATTTTTTATAATTAATAGAAAGTTCTTTTAATAAATTTTTAAAGGACTCTTGCCCCAATTCATAATCATTCACTTCAAATTCTAATTCATAATCTTCTTTATTGTTTAAAAATATAGTCTTATCTAAAACAAGTAAACCTGTTTGTAATTTTTTTTCTTTTCTAAATGTTACTATTTCAGAAATCAAATATAAATGTTCTAAACATTTTATTTCCTTTAATTTATCACTTATTTCTTGAGGGCATACTTTGAAATCTATTTTTTTTATTGGCTCAATATTTGTTTCATTATTTATTTCTAAATTAAATTTATCTTTTTTTATTTTTAATGTTATTTCCTTTTTATTTTCATTTTTTCTTATTCTTAATGCTATATTATTGTTTTTCAAAGTATTTTTCTTATCGTCATAGTAATAATTTTCATTTATAATATTTTTTTCTTCTTTTAAATTAAAATATTTATAAATTTTTTGATATTCTTCTTTAGTTAAAAGACTTTTAAACTCTATCTCCTTTTCTTCCATTTATTATTTAATCCTTTCTACAATAAATAAAAAAGGAGGATTATTTTTTTGATTTATAAAATTGTATTTTAAAACTTCATATTCTTTTTGATCTAATGTTTTTAAAAACTTTTCTAATCCTTCTTTTTCTTTTTTTCCTTCTTCATGTCCCCAGTAAACTGTAATTATTATAATTCCTTTTTCTTCTAAAAAATTTAACATTTTTTCCACTGTTGCTTTAGTAATATCTACTTTGGTTGTTATAGTGTGGTCGCCAGAAGGTAGGTACCCCAGATTAAAAATAATTGCTGTTACTTTTTGAGGAACATATTTATCAAAATTTTCATGACTATCTAATATTAATTCACATTTGTTTTTATTAATTTCATTTTTTAATAAATCTTTCGTTTTTTCTATAGCTATTTTTTGAATATCAAACGAATATACTTTTTTAGCTGCACTTTTCACTAAAAACAAAGTGTCTTTACCATTTCCACAAGTTGCATCTATTACTACACTATTTTTATCTATTTTTTCATCTAAAATTCTTTTTGCAAATTTTAATACTTTATCCATTATTTCTTCCTTAGTTTAACAAATTATTTTTTCTTTGGTATAACAAAGTTTTATTCTTTATTTCTTCTATATATTTTTAACAACATAATAAAAAAACCTTGCTTTATGCAAGGTTTCATTTTTTACGCCACTCTTATAAATACTGGACCGCTTCCTAAATATGCAGTTGTTAATACTGTTTGGTTACCATTAAATCCACCGTGAACAGCTTGACCTCCTCCTGCATAAACTGCTATATGAGCATATCCTAGTCCACCATTAGCATAATAAATTAAATCTCCAGGTACTGCTTCACTAGCTGACACTACTGTACCTAATGCCATATATCCTGCTGGATAACTATGATGATTGATACCTACTGCTCTTAAAGCATTTGTTACAAGCATTGTACAATCTTGATATCTTCCTAATTGCGAAATAGCTGCTGAATAAATAGCATTTGCTTTATTTGAAGAAGATGGTGCTTGTTGAGTTTGTACTGGTTCTGATTGTTGAGCTACTGGTTGTTGAGCTGCTGGTTGCTCTACAACTTGTTGTTGCTTAACTTCTTGAGTAGCTGGAGCTTGTGCTTGTGAAGCTTCTTGTTTTTCTTCAGTCACTTGAGGTTCAGAAACCGCTTCTTGTTTTTCTTCAGTTGCAGGAGCTGTTTCTTTAACTACTCCAGTTACATTTAATACTTTTCCTACTAATATAAAATTAGGATTTTCTATACTGTTTGATTTTACCAAAGTATCTACAGTTAAACCAAATTGACTTGCAATTTTAAATAATGTATCTCCTGCTTTTACAGTATAAAATCCTGTTTCTTTTGCTTGTGCTATGTGTTTTCCTACTACATTATAAGAAAGTTCATCTCCCGGGAAGATTAAATCACTTCTTAAATTATTATCATTCATTAATTGTTCTACAGTCGTACCATTATTACGAGCTATATCCCAAAGTGTATCACCTTTTTTTACAGTATATGTATCAGCATCTGCCACTGTTGAAAATAATAGTGCCGCTGTTGCTACTACTGCTGTACTTGCTACAATCTTTTTAAATTTTGTCATGTTCTCTCCTTTATTACTCGGCCAATAGCCTTTTTTAAAAGTTTTCCATACTTTTTTATACACTCAATAAGTATATTTCAACTTACATTTTTAATAATAATATATATAAATCAAAAAATCTATACTTGTAACATTAATGTAATAATAGTGTAAGGTTTGTAATTTTTATAAATACATAAAAAATAAGTTGAATAAGTCCTTTAGTCAGATAAAAGGGCTTATTCAACCTATATACATAGTTTCTAAATTATCTTTTTAACTATTATTTTATTTTATAAATTTCACATCATAGTAATAATAAAGTGATTTTTCTTTATCGTCAATACCATACTTTTTATCATTAAACTTCAAAGTTATGTAACAAACAACTTTTTTATTTACATAATTTAAAATAGGGATAACTAATGTATCATCATTTTTTGTCCATTCACTTTGATCTGCTGGAACTGGTAAATTTGCTCCTCCTAAAGCTGGAGAAATTGTTGTTACAAAAGTTTTATCTCCTTTAAAATATGCTATATTCTGAGAATTAGGATTTATCATTTGCATAAGAGTTGCATGGTCATAATCTGAAGATTTTTCTTCATATTCTTTATATGTTATTTTCCCCGGTTTATTTAACAGTTGTCTTATGTCTGCAAGTACATCTTCTTCTTTATATGTCTTATGATTATAAACATTATAAACTTCAATCACTTCTTTAAGTGGAAATATATAGCCAATTTTCATATTATTAGCACCATAAATTATATCCACATTTTTTTCTGACATAGGAATAGATAAAAATCCTGGTGGCAATTCTCCTCTAGCTTGGTCTGGAGTTTTATAATCGAATGAATTTAAATTAAAAACTATCCAGTCACTTACTAAAGCTTTTGCTTTTTCATAATCATGCTTAAATTCAACCTTTTTTTCTTTATTTTCTTTGTTAGATTTATCTTCTGTAATAACTTTATTTTCTTCTTTTGTTTCATTAACAGCTTGGTTAGTATTAGATTCATCATTTTCTTTTTTAGTATGACTACAAGCAGTTAAAACAGTAAGAGAAGTCATTATAATAAATATTTTTTTAAATAAATTTTTCATATCAATATCCTCGTAAATTATCTTAAAAACATTATAGCATAAATTTTATAAATTTGTTCTCTTTTTTATAAATAAATGAATAATTATTATAAGTAATGATGAAAAGAATAAAAATATTAAATTATTAATAGTAAAATTTAAAAATGTTTTTTCAATAAACAAGCTATTTATCAAGATAAATATAATAGAAAATATAAATAAAAATAAAATTAGTAATTTTTTTAGATTACTTAAAGGTAAACTTACTCTATAAACCATAATTATCCCATTTAAAAGTGCTAATGAAAATAATGTATTTAAAGAATTAAAAATATTAGCTAAAATTGTTATAGCTAACAGAATACTTCCTGCAAAAACACTATTTAATAAAATTTTTTTCATAAAATCTTCTTGCACCTTTTTTCTATTCTCTTCTAATGTTAAAAAAAATGAAGGTATTCCTATGGTAAGTGCAGATATAATAGTAAACTGAATAGGAATAAATGGAAATTCAAAAGAAAATACTATCACTAAAAAAGAAAAACTTATAGAAAAAAAGGTTTTTATTAAAAATAGTGTAGCCACTTTACTTATATTATTTATAACTCTCCTACCTTCCATAAGCACCTTATAAAAAGAATTAAAGTTATCTGTCAAAAGAACAATATTACTAACACTTTTAACAGAACTTGGAGCATGTTTCATTGCAAAAGATATATCTGCTTTTTTCAAGGCTAATACATCATTAACTCCATCACCCACCATTGCAACTGTTTTTTTATTATTTTTTAAAATTTCAATCATTTTTTTCTTTTGAACAGGAGTAGTATGTCCAAAAATATTATTGTTTAAAACTACTTCTTCTAACTTTTCATCAGACACATTTTTCATGTCTACAGCTTTTTCAGATTGAATACCTGCTTTTTTAGCAATTACTAAAACACAATTCGGGTTATCTCCACTTATTACTTTTATATCTACAGCTTCTTTCTTGAAAAAGTCAAGAGTTTCTCTTGCATTATTCTTTATTTTATCAGAAAGGACAACAGTTCCTATTAACTCTGTATTTTTTGGTTTATTAATATATTCTTTGGATCTTGAAACTGCTAATATTCTATATCCTAAATTTTTTAAATTTTCATGTTTACTTCTATCCTTGTCTTGAAAGTTTAAAAAATCATAAGATCCAAAAAAGTAAGTACCTTCTCCTCTTACCTGAATATATGAATATTTACAATCGCTAGAAAATGATTTTTTCTTTAAAACTTGCCAAGTTGGCT
This sequence comes from Gemelliphila asaccharolytica, assembly GCF_001553005.1. GTDB lineage: Bacteria > Bacillota > Bacilli > Staphylococcales > Gemellaceae > Gemelliphila > Gemelliphila asaccharolytica. The sequence goes on from NZ_KQ959896.1 coordinate 7,145, forward strand.
CTAAATTAAGAATTTTTTTTATTGCTTTAGATGTCAAATTATCATCATCAAAATATGAAAGGTATTTTTCCAAAACATCTTTAGTTTTTTTATCAATACTAACTACTTCCATATCTCCTGTAGTTATTGTTCCTGTCTTATCAAAACAAAGTACATCCACCCTCGCCAGCATTTCCGTACAATATAGTTCTTGAACTAAAATTTTATCTTTAGCTAGTTTATAGGCAGACACAAAAAGTGAAACACTTGTTAAAAGAATCAACCCTTCTGGTATCATTCCTATTAATGCACCTACACTTTTTAAAACAACCTCTTCATAATTTAATCCTGATTTTTTTCCCTTTAAATATAATAATATGGCTATAGGAATAAGAAAAAAAGAGATGTATTTCAAAATTGCATTCATATAATCTCTCAATTTTGATGGATATTTTTTTAATATTTTTGCTTCTTTATTTATCTTATTTATAAAACTATCTTCCCCTACCTTGTCTACTTTTATTAAACAATTGCCAGATGTAATAAAACTTCCACTTAAAACTATATCTTTTTCTTTTTTAAAAACATTATCTGTTTCCCCTGTCAAAATAGATTCATTAACCTCTATTTCTCCCTCAAGAATAGTTCCATCACAAGGTATATTATCTCCACTATAAAGATGCAAAAATTCCCCTTCTACTATTTCATATTCAGCTATTTCTTCTATATTATTATTTCTATTTACCTTATATTTACTCTTAGATAAAAAACTTAATTTTTCTAATTCATTTTTTGATTTTATTTCTTGAAATATCCCAATCATTGTATTTATAAATATAACAAAAATAAAAAGTAAATTCTCATATCGCCTTGTAGTAGCTACTAATACGGCTAATACGGTAATTATAAAATTAAAAAAAGTAAATGTATTAGTAAAAATTATTTCCTTTGTACTTTTATAATTATTTTCTATACACCTATTTTTTTTAGATTTTCTTATAATTTCTTCTGTTAAATAGTTCAATTCATCTCCTCCTATTTTTACTAAATATTATATCAAAAATAATAAAAAATATTAACTTTTATGCTATAATTGTTATAGTATAAAAAAGAGGTGTCAATATGAAAATATTATTAGCTTATTCTTCTAAAACTAAAAATACTAAAAAAGTTGCATTAGAAATATATAATACTATAAACGAAGATAATAACGTAACTTTATTTGATATAAAAAAAGGTAAAATTTTAAAGGATACTTATGATTTATATATATTAGGATGTTGGGTTGACAAAGCTACAGCTAATAAGAATATGGTTAGATTCATTGAAAATAACAAAATAGAAAATAAAAAAACCATTCTTTTTATGACTTGTGGTGTTCCTAAAGAGCATGAACATGCTAAAGAATCTATAGATAATTTTAAAAAACTAATAGAAGAAAATAGTAATGAAGTTCTTTCTACTTTTATTTGTCAAGGTAAAATTGATCCTAAAATTATTTTAGTTTTTAAATTTTTAACTTGGAGAAATCCTGACTTTATTCATAAAGTAGATGATGAACTTTTAAAAATGGTCGAAGATAGCAAAACACATCCTGACAGCCAAGATTTACATGATGCTAGGGAATGGATAAAAACTTTACTATAATAAAAAGACGAGCTTTTGAATATAAATAAAGTTAATTTATACTAGCTTATTTTTATATCCACTCGTCTTTTTTATTACATTATAATATTTAAATTATGCAACTTTGTGATGTCCGCATTTGCAATCTTTTTGGCAATTGCATTTGTTTTCTTTGCAATT
>NZ_KQ959897.1 GCF_001553005.1 Gemelliphila asaccharolytica
AGAACAATTAAAAGCTGATATCGAAGGTTCAGCAACAATTGGGGAACACAATTATGCTAAAAAGTTAGCAGAAGCGAAAAAAGAGCTAGAATCTATAATAGAAAAAAAATTCCAAGATCCTAAGCAAAAAGCATCAGTTTTAAAAGATTTAGCAAAATTAAAAACATTAAAAGAAGTAGAACAATTAAAAGCTGATATCGAAGGTTCTACAACAATTGGGGAACACAATGATGCTAAAAAATTAGCAGCAGCAAAAGACAAAGCAGTAAAAACAGTTAAAGAATTAAAAAAACTGACAGAAGCAGAAAAAACAAAAGCTATAGCAGAAATAAATAAAGCAAATACTGAAGCAGAAGTTAATGAAGCTTTAGAAAAAGCAAAAGAATTAGACAAAAAACACGGAGCAGAAAATCCATCTGTAACGCCTACTCCAGACGTAACTCCATCGCCAGATGTAACACCTACCCCAGAAACAAAAGCAGGCTGGCAAAAAGATGAAAAAGGTTGGTGGTATTTAAGAGAAAATGGCACATACCCGGCAGGAGAGTGGGAACCAGTAGGCGAAAAATGGTATCACTTTGACCCGCAAGGATACATGCAAACAGGCTGGTTAAATCTAGATGGAACATGGTATTACCTAAACGCTGACGGAAGTATGGCAAAAGATACATGGATAGGAACATACTATGTCGATGCAAATGGAGCATGGGTAATAGAAGGATGGCAAAACCAAGGCTACGGCTGGTGGTACCAAAGAGCTAACGGATCATATCCATCAAACGGTTGGGAAATGATAAACGGAATATGGTACTACTTTGACGCAAACGGCTATATGTTAGCAAACACTACCACACCAGACGGCTACTATGTAGACGAAAACGGAGCATGGGTTAAATAAACGCCGAAAAAACGAAAAATAAAAATGTCAAAAAAAACAGGCTGTATAATAAATCCGGGGCATGGAAAAAACCATGCTCCGGATTTTAATTCTATATACAAAAAAAACAAATATCCAATAAAATAAAAAGTGAACCTAAATAATAAGAAAGGATATTTGTCATGAACAATTGTATCACAGAATTACTACAAATAAAAGATAACAATATAATATTAGATCCTACCTTCAAAAAAGAAAAAATAAAAGGACAAACACACTTTATATTTAAAGGTGTTCTATCATATAAACCAACAAAATGCGAATGATGTAATAGTAACAAAGTAGTAAAAAATGGATTTAATGAACCCACTACAATAAATCTACTAAAACTATCAGGCATACCCTCGCGATTAACTCTAAAAAAACAAAGATTTAAATGTAAACAATGCAATAAAAAATTTGTAGCTAGAACATCCCTAGTACCCAAACATTGTAACATCTCTCAAAATGTAAAATTATCAATCCTAAAAGCTTTAACAGCTACACTATCATTTAAACAAATATCTAAAGAACATAACGTATCAGAAAATACAACAATAAGGATACTTAAATCTTGTAGAAAACAAGTAGAAGTAAATTGTTATAAAAGCCTTCCACAACACTTATGCTTTGATGAAATAAAATCAACAAAAGATAGTAAACATTCAAAAAAAATAAGACAACTGTGTAGTTGTCTTATAAAAAAATACCAACTATAAAACAAGTATTTTTTTGTTTTTTGTGTTGATATTTGTTTTTTTTATTTTTTTTATTTTTTTTTTGATTTTTTAGCTGGTTAAATCTTTTTAGTATTATCAACGATAATATTGCACAACCAAAAATATGCCATTTCTCTCACGACAAAAGGCGTGAGAAGAATGGCATATTCATAAAAAGGTGAAAAAATTTTATTTTTTTAAATTTTTTATTAATTCTTTAGCAGTTGCTAAATTTTTTTGTTTAATATTAGCGAATTTTTCAGCTAATATTTCTACATCTTCTTCTTTTGCTCCAGCTAATAGAAGTAAACTTTTTGCATGAAGTTTCATGTGTCCTTTTTGTATTCCTACAGTAACAAGGGCTCTTATTGCTGAAAAGTTTTGAGCAAGGCCTACAGTTACTATTATTTGTGCTAGTTCTTTTGCATCAGGATTGTTTAAAATTTCTCTAGCTATTTTTACACTTTCATTAAGACCAATAGATCCACCTACACTGGCTACAGGCATTGGTAGAGATAGGATACCTCTAAGTGAATTTTTATCTTCATTGTATGTCCAAGTAGAAAGTCCTCTATATTTGCCGTTTTTTGTTGCATAGGCATGACCTGCTGATTCTATGGCTCGAAAGTCATTTCCACTTGCAATAGTTACAGCGTCTATCCCGTTAAAAATTCCTTTGTTGTGAGTTGTTGCTCTATAAGGGTCTAGTTTTGCTATTTTACTTGCTAATTCTATTTTTTTTGCTATTTCTTTTGCTTTTTCTAGGTCTTCGTGTAAGTATTTTATATCTATTTCGCATCTAGATGTTACTATTGATTTTGTGGCATAGTTTGATAATATTGCCATTAGTGATTTGCTTTCAGTTAGTTGTTGTAAGTATGGTTTTATTCCTTCGAGCATGGTGTTTATTATGTTTGCTCCCATAGCTTCTTTAACGTCTACTGTTAGATAAACTACTAGAAACTCATTTTCATAATTTTGAAATGTTTCTGTACTGATATCTATAGCTCCGCCACCTCTTTTTACTATAGATGGGTGACTTTCATTGGCTAATTTTAAAATTTTTTCTTTATTTTTTATTATGTCTAATATTGCCCAGTTAATATCTTTGATGTCATAAAGAATAACTTGACCTATCATAAGTCTGCTGTCTACTAGGGTAGAAAAACCACCACTTTTTGATATTATTTTTCCTGCGTTTGATAGGGCAGCGACTACTGATGGTTCTTCTGTGACAAGTGGTATTATGTATTCTTTATTATTTATTTTTATAGGGGTTGAAACACAAAATGGTAGAGAAAAGGTTGCTATATGATTTTCTGCCATTTTCCCTGCTATATTAACATCTAAACTTTTATTTTCGAGTAAAAGTTCTTTTTTTTCTTCTGATAAATATCCTTTTTCTTGTAAAATATTTATTCTTTCTTCTCTTGTTTTTTTATAAAAGCCACTAAATGTCATGGTGTTCTCCTATTGGTTATAAATTCGTTTGTGTGATGAAATTTCTTTTAATGTGAATTTTTCACCATTGCCTTCTATATTTGCATTTCCTTCGTTGTCTATTTTAATTTTTTCAAAAAATATTTTTTCATATTCTTTTACATTAAGTCTAGTTCTATTGTTGAAGTCATTTATTCTGTCTTTTCTTAAAACTTTTTTGTAATTTTCTACTAATGTCATTGAGAAAATTTCAGAAACTGCTCCACTTCCATAACTATATAGGCAAATGTTGTCTCCTGCTTTTAAATTTCCATTTTCTAATAGGGAAAGTAGACCTAAGAATAAAGATCCTGTATAAATATTTCCAACTTTTTTGCTGTAAAAGATTGATTTTTCAAAGTTGTTTATGTAGTTTTCTTTTTCTTTTTCGTCCATTGTTTCTGGTAAAATTTTTCTAAATCCTTTTAATGCCATTTTTGGATATGGTATGTGGAAACAAAATGCTGAAAAGTCTTGTATTTTTTTGTTGTTTTCTTTTAAAAATCTTTTCCATGTAAGTTCTAGACAGTTTAGGTATAGCTCTGTTGAGAATTTACCTTCTACAAATGGATATGGAGAGTAGTTTGGTCTGAAAAAGTCCATTGCGTCTTGTGTTAGATATGTGTTATCTATGTTAAGTATAGAAAGACGAGGATCTTTTTTGATTAGCATGGCGACACTTCCTGCTCCTTGTGTAGATTCTCCTCCTGCTCCTACTCCATATTTTGCTATATCACTGGCTATAACTAAAACGTAAGAGTTCGGTTTGCTAAGTATATGATTTCTTGCAAATTCTAGGGCCGCTGTTGCCCCGTAGCAAGCTTCTTTTATTTCTACGCTTCGTGCATATGGATTTATTTTTAACAGTCCATGAATAAAAACAGCTGCTGCTTTGCTTTGGTCAATTCCTGTTTCTGTTCCTAAGACAATCATGTCTATTTTTTCTTTGTCTTCTTTAGTTAAAATTTCTTCTGCTGCTCTTGCTCCAAGTGTTACTATGTCTTCTTCTTTTGAAGTTACACACATTTCACTTTGCAAGAGTCCCTTTGTAAATTTGTCAGGGTCAATTCCTCTTGCTACAGCTAAATCTTTTATATCCAAATATCTATTTGGCATAGAAAAACCAATTTTATCAATTCCAATATTCATTTTAATCCATCCTTAAAATTTTATTCAATATTATTAGATATTAATAGTGACATTCCTTGCCCTCCACCAATACAAAGAGAGGCTAAGGCTAATTTTTTGTTTTGTTTTTTTAGTTCGTGAATAAGTGTTACGAGTATTCTACTGCCACTTGCTCCTATAGGGTGGCCAATTGCTATGGCACCTCCATTGACATTAACTTTTTTTTCATCAATTTTTAGTTCTTTTATTACAGCTAATGATTGTGTTGCAAAAGCTTCGTTTAGTTCAAAAAGGTCAATGTCTTTTATGTCTATATTTTGTTTTTTTAAAAGTTTTTTTGTTGAATAAACAGGTCCCAGTCCCATAAGGGAAGGAGTTAAACCTGCAGAGCTAAAGCCTTCTATGTAAGCTAGTGGTTTAATATTAAGTTCTTTAGCTTTTTTATCACTCATTAAAATAACACACGCTACGCCATCGTTAATTCCTGATGAATTACCAGCGGTAACTATTCCTTCTTTAGAAAATGCAGGTTTTAATTTGGCAAGAGATTGTAAGTTAGTATTTTCTCTAGGGTATTCGTCTGTATCGAAAGTTTCTATTTTTTTTGCTACCTTTATTTCTATAGGAACAATTTCTTCTTTAAATTTTCCTTTTTTTATTGCTTCACACGCTTTTTTTTGACTATTTAATGCAAAATTGTCTGCTTCTTCTCTGGTTATGTTATATTTTTTTGCTATATTTTCTGCTGTTATTCCCATGTGATAATTATTAAATGCATCTGTTAGTCCGTCACATATTATGCTATCGGTAAGTTCAAAGCTACCTAGTTTATTTCCAAATCTTGCTTTTTTATTTAAATAAGGTGCTTGTGACATAAATTCTATACCGCCACAAACAACTATATCATTTTCTCCCGTCATTATGCTTTGTGCTCCTAGAGTTACACTTTTTAGTCCAGAACCACAAACTTTATTAACAGTAAAAGCACTTTTTTCTTCTGGTATTCCAGAGGAAATTAAAATTTGTCTTGAAATGTTTTGACCAAGTCCGCCACTTAAGACGTTACCAAAAATAACTTCATCTACAAGTTTTGGAGATAGATTTATTTTTTTAAGTGCAGTTTTTACGATTTCAGAGCCTATTTTTATAGGGTTTTCTTTTGATAATTTTCCGCCAAAAGATGCTACTGCTGTTCTATATGCACTTACTATAGCTATTTTATTCATAATGCCTCCTAAAATACATATCAGTTTATTTTACTATAAAAACTGAATAAATTCAAATTTCATAATAAATTTTAAAAGTTTTTTTTCAAAAAATAGTACAGTAGTTTTTTAATTATAATAAAGATTTTTCAAAAAATTCCAAATAATTTTCTCAAAAAAAGATGACATCAATATTTTTCTAAATAAAAACAAAATACAAAAAAAAGAGCGTTTCAAAAATGTACTACAGAATATAACAGTTATCATCAAAAAATGAAACAGAAAAATGATATTGATTTTAAAAAACCTTGTCTTTTGACAAATAATAAATAATTTTCAGAGAAAAAAACAAAACGAAACTACTAACAACAGCAATAAAGAAAGCGAAAAGCAACTGTTATAAAAAAAATATTTTTTTTATTTTAAAAAAAGGTTGTTTTGTTTAAACTTCTGTATTATAATAAAAATGTAGTTAACAGATTACTTTTTTAACTGCATATGCATTATTTAAAGAAAGGAGGAAAAATAATGTTAAAATTTAATGTAGAAAAGATAAGTATACCTCTTAAACAACACGTAGGAGCCCCGTGTGCTGCTATAGTTGAAGTGGGTGAACACGTAAAACGTGGTCAACTAATAGCAACTCCTACCGGACTTGGAGCTAATATTCATGCTAGTTTATCTGGTACTGTTGAAGAAGTAAAAGAAGGTGAAATAGTTTTAAAACTTGATAAAGAACAAAGTGATGACTATGTAAAACTTCCTGATACTGATGATAAACTTCAAAGAATAAAAGATGCAGGTCTAGTTGGTTTAGGAGGAGCAGGATTTCCGGTGGGGATAAAACTTTCTACAAAAATAGAAGGTGGATGCATAATAGCCAATTCAGCTGAATGCGAACCGGTTTTATCTCACAACATTAAATTTATAGAAGAAAATCCAGATATTATTATCCGCGGTCTTCAATATATGATTGAAATTACAGGGGCAGCTAGAGCTTATATCGCTATAAAAACAAAATACACAAAAGCGATGTTAGCTATAGGTAAAGCTTGTAAAGATATTCCTAACATATCTGTAAAAATTTTACCAGATATGTATCCAGCGGGGGATGAAAGAGTTATTGTCCGTGAAATACTTGGAAAAGTATTAGACATAGGGCAACTTCCAGCAACAGTTGGTGCGACAATATCAAATGTAGAAACAATAAAAAGGGTGGCTGAAGCAATAGAACTTGGCAAACCGCTAATTGATAAAGACATCACAGTTGGAGGAAGAGTTAAAAACCCTCAAGTTTTCTTTGATGTTCCAATTAACTTACCATTTAGCGAATTTATAAATCGTACTGGTGGTTATGTAGAACCTCACGGAGAAATAGTAAAAGGTGGACCATTCACAGGTAAACACGCTACAGAAGAATCTGTTATTGAAAAAACAACAGGTGGTATTTTAGTAGCTATGCCTCACATTCATGGTAAACCAAAAGTAGGAATACTTATTTGCGAATGCGGTGCAGGGGAAGAAAGACTCAAAGAAATCGCAAAAGCAATGGGTTCAGAAGTAGTCAGCGTTCAACGCTGTAAACGTATGAAACCAGATAAAAATGGTAGATTGCGTTGCGAACTACCAGGTATTTGTCCAGGACAAGCGGAAAAAGTTCTGAACATTAAAAAAGATGGTGGCCAAGGTATAATCACAGGAACATGTCAAGATTGAACTAACACGGTCTCAGGAGTCGCTCCTAGGTTAGGAGTTGCAGTATATCATAGTACCGATCATGTTCTAAGAGGTGCCGGGCACAAATTATATAGAAGTATAGTTAAAGATTAATTAAGGAGGACATTTTAATGTCAATTACAGCAGAAACAGCAAAAGAGCATATCAATGACAAAGCGGTATTATGTTGCAGAGCAGAAGCAGGTGTTACATTAACAGCATCAAACTTAGAAGATCCAGCATTATTTGATGATTTAGTAGATTCAGGATTATTAAGCTTCCCAGATGATGCATTAACAATCGGACAAGTATTAGGATCAACATTAACAAAAACTTGTGACTCATTAGTACCACTTACTCCAGGAGTATTAGACAAAGTACAAAGTGCTGGAGGAGAAGAAAAAGCAGAAGTTAAAGAAGAAGAAGTTAAAGAAGAAAAAGCAGAAGTAAAAGCTTCACCAGTAGCAAAAACTACATTTACTGGAACAGGAGCTTCTCAAGTGATGAAATTACACATTGAAGAAGGAAAAGGAATAGACCTTGAAATACCAGTTGGAGCATTATCTCAAGCAGCAGCAGGAGAAGTAGTAGCAGCACCAGTGGCAGCGGAAGCACCTGTAGCAGCAGGAGAAGCTACAAAAGAAGAACATCACGAAGCAAAACTAATGCGTGAATTAGTAACAAAACGTTACAAAATAGATAAAGTAGAATTTGGTGACAAAACTGAAATCAAAGGAACTACATTAATTCTTCGTCATGCTGATGAACTTTGTAAAGAAGCAGTAGAAACACAAGAATTGGTAGAAGACATGAAATTAGAAATAATTACACCAGCAGATTATGATAAATATTCTGAAACAATCATGGACGTACAACCAATAGCTTGTAAAGAAGAAGGAGATGTAGGACATGGTATAAGCCGTGACCTTCAAGGTGTAGTAATGGTTCTTACAGGAACAGATGCAAACGGAGTTCAAATAGGTGAATTTGGTTCTTCAGAAGGAGAAATGAGCAAAAACATCATGTGGGGACGTCCAGGAGCACCCGAAAAAGGAGAAATCTTCATCAAAGGTCAAGTAACAGTAAAAGCTGGATCTAACATGGAAAGACCAGGACCACTTGCAGCTCACAAAGCATTTGACCACATCACAGAAGAAATAAGAAAAGCACTTAAAAAAGTAGATGATGACAGTTTAGTAGTAGACACAATCCACTTAAAACAATATCGTCGTCCAGGAAACAAAAAAGTTCTTATCGTAAAAGAAATCATGGGACAAGGGGCAATGCACGACAACCTAATCTTGCCAGTTGAACCAGTAGGAACTTTAGGAGCAAAACCAAACGTAGACCTTGGAAACTTACCAATAATGCTTGCACCAACAGAAGTATTAGATGGAGGTATCCACGCATTAACTTGTATAGGACCTGCATCAAAAGAATGTTCAAGACACTACTACAGAGAACCATTAGTATTAGCAGCAATGGCAGACGAAGAAATCGACTTAGTAGGTGTGTTATTAGTAGGATCTCCACAAGCAAACTCAGAAAAATTCTATGTATCTAAACGTTTAGGTATGACAATAGAATCAATGGACATTGACGGAGTAATCGTAACAACAGAAGGATTTGGTAACAACCACATCGACTTTGCATCACACATTGAACAAGTTGGACAACGTGGAGTAAGTGTAGTAGGTGTATCATACTGTGCAGTTCAAGGTGCATTAGTAGTTGGTAACAAATACATGGATGCAATGGTAGACAACAACAAATCTAAACAAGGTATTGAAAACGAAATATTAGGAAATAATACACTATGTAACGAAGACGCTGTCAGAGCATTAGCAATGCTTAAAACAAAAATGGGTGGCGGAACAATCAAAAAAGCCGAAAGAAAATGGAACAATAACGTTAAATTAAACAACATAGACGTTATAGAAAAAACTACAGGACAAAAAGTAGAATTACTTGACAACGAACAAGTATTACCAAAATCTAAAAAACGTTTAGAAATATACGAAAAAGAAGAATAAAATATGTTTGATAAATTAAAATATGCATCAACAGAAAGAGTTTGGGAAGGTATCATAGTAGAACACACAGACGCAAGTGTAACTATAGACATAAAAGGAAGACTAGGTCAATTAAAAATACCACTAAGAATGCTTATATCACAGGGAGAGGTAAAAGTAGGACAAGAAGTAGCATTTTTAATGAGCTACCCAGAAGTGCTTGATGCTGAACCAAATGCAGATTATGCAAAAGCAATTTCAGAAACAAAAAAATTGCAAGAAAAAATAAAAAAAGAACAAACAGAAAAAAATAAGTAAAGGAGAAACTAAAATGTCATTAACGGTATTTGAAGGTTTACAATCAGAAATTTATGTACCTATCACACCAAAACCAGTGTGGGCACCAGTAACTAAACCATTAAAAGAAATGAAAATAGCCATAGCTAGTGCAGCCGGTATTCACTTAAAAAAAGATAAAAGATTTAATCTAGCAGGAGATACAAGTTTCAGAGCAATTCCATCTGACGCAAAAGTAGAAGATTTAATGGTATCACACGGTGGATACGATAATGCAGATGCTAACAAAGATATTAACTGTATGTTCCCAATCGAAAGATTAAGAGAATTAGCAGCAGAAGGATTTATCGGTGGAGTAGCACCAACACATTACGGATTCATGGGTGGTGGAGGAAACCAAGAAGTCTTCACTAACGAAACAGGACCAGAAATAGCTAAAAAATTAAATGAAGAGGGAGCAGACGGTGTCGTTATGACAGCTGGTTGAGGTACTTGTCATAGAACTGCCGTGATCGTGCAGAGAGCAATAGAAGCAAGTGGAATCCCTACAATCTTAATAGCAGCACTACCTCCAGTAGTACGTCAAAATGGTACTCCACGTGCCGTAGCACCACTAGTACCAATGGGAGCTAACGCAGGTGAACCAAACAACGTTGAACAACAAACAGCTATCTTAAAAGATACATTAACACAACTTGTAGAAATACCAAGTGCAGGTAAAATAGTACCATTAGCACACGAATACATTGCACACGTATAATAAAAGGAGGGGACTTATCCCCCTCCTATAGATTAAGTTTATATTTACAGGCTATGTAGATATAAACAGTGTCAATCTACATAGTGAGGTATTGTAAATATAGAAAGTAGGGTTTTAATATGCAAAGCGATAAATTACAAATAAAAGTTTTTCATATACAGGACTTAGAGATAGGTAATAAATTTAAAGTAGAAGGAAACAAACTACTAATAAAAAAAGAAATAGAATATGATAAGAATGTATTTGAAAAAGTAGAAGTAAAAATCATTAAACCCTTAGAGCATAATATATATGTAAACACAATAATGGATGTTATACCAATATCCACAAAAGCATTAGGAAGAGTAGGAGAAGGAATTACACATACATTAACAGGTGTTAGAGTGCTTTTAACAGGGGCGAATACCAAAGGAGAGCAAATGCACGAATTTGGGTCTTCTGAAGGTATTTTAAAAGAACAATTAAAATTAAATAAAGCAGGTACACCGAATGACAGGGATTTTCTTGTCCATATAGATGTAATCATAAAACCTGAGATAAGTTTTGACAGACAACTAGCATTTTCAATATTTGAATTAGCAGACGTGTACATTCAAAATATAAGAGAAAAAATGAAAATGCTAAATGGTAGAGATGCAGACGAAGTGCATGACTACTACAATAAAAAAAATCCAGGCAAACCAAAAGTAGCATTGGTAAAAGAAGTTGCGGGACAAGGAATGATGTATGACAACTTACTTTTCCCTACAGAACCTAGTGGTGTGGAAAAAGGTATTTCAATCATAGATATGCAAAACATGCCAGTTCTATTAACACCAAACGAGTATCGTGATGGTGCAATAAGAGCAATGGTATAGGGGGTGTAAAAAATGGGAATAGGACCATCAACAAAAGAAACATCACTTCACCATTTTAGAGATCCACTCCTAGATGTTCTTGCAACAGATCCAGAAATAGATTTTCAAGGTGTCATAGTGGTGGGAACCCCCCAAGACAATAGACTAAAAAATCTAGTAGGATTTAGAACAGCTGTTTGGTTAAACGCTATGAGAACAGACGGAGCAATAATCTCAGCAGATGGCTGGGGTAATAGTGATGTTGACTATGTCAATACAATGTTTGAAATAGGTGAAAGAGGTATATCGATAGTTGGGCTTAAATTTATGGGTAAACATAAATTTGTAGTAGAAAATGAATATACCAAATATGTATTAGATTTTAATAAATCAAAAGAAGGAATAGAAACGGAAATTGTTGGAGAAAATAACATCGACACAGTGGACGCAAGAAAGGCCTTGGGATTATTAAAATTAAAAATGAGAAAAGACAAAAAATTTTAAAATAAGGAGAGCTTTAAAATGAAATTTGAAAAAACATTAACTGTAATAGACACACATACAGCTGGAGAAGCAGCAAGATTAGTAACAGCTGGAATACCTAAGATACCAGGGAAAGACATGGTAGAAAAAAAACAATATCTTGAAAAACACATGGACCACATTAGAAAATCATTAATGTTTGAACCACGTGGACACCAAGATATGTTCGGTGCATTCATAGTAACACCAACTAAAGAAGAAGCAGACTTTGGTATCATATTCATGGATACAGGTGGCTACTTAAACATGTGTGGACACAACACAATAGCAGCAGTAACAATGGCAGTTGAAACTGGAATGGTAGCAGTAGAAAAAGGAGCAAAAGAAAAAGAAGTAGTAGTAGAAACTCCAGCTGGATTAGTATATGCTACAGCAAAACTAAAAGATGACTTAAAAGTAAAAGAAGTATCATTTAGAAACGTAGAATCATTCCTATACAAAGAAGATGTAGAATTAGACGTTGAAGGCGTTGGAAAAATTAAATTTGACATATCATTTGGAGGAAGCTTCTTTGCAATCTTACCAGCAGAACAATTAGGACTTACAGTATGTCCAAAAAATGCTAGCGAACTAAAAGAAAAAGCTCTTAAAATACGTGATGCAGTAAATGCACAAGTAGAAATTCAACATCCAACCTTAAAACACATAAAAACAGTTGATCTAGTAGAAATTTATGATAAACCAACAAATCCAGAAGCAACATTCAAAAATGTTGTAGTATTTGGAGATGGAAACATAGACCGTTCACCATGTGGAACAGGAACATCAGCAAAACTAGCAACACTTTATAAAAAAGGTGAATTAAAAGTAGGAGAACCTTTTGTATACGAAAGTATTCTAGGAACACTATTCAAAGGAAGAATAGTAGAAGAAAGAGATTTAGCAGGATACAAAGCAATAATACCAGAAGTAACAGGATCTGGATATATTCTTGGATTTACACAATATGTATACGATCCAGATGATCCACTAACATATGGTTTCCTACTAGGATAAAATAAACAAGTACTTAAAAGCTATTAATGATTAGTATAAAAAAACGAAAGTTAAAGCTAATCATTAATAGCTATTTAAAAAAAAACATATTTTTTTTGCAAAAAAACAGGAATAATTATAAAAAAAAACAAAAAAAAATAAAAAAATGTAGTAAAACTACAAAAAAGGAGGAAAGAAAATGAACTTATTATTAACATTGCAAATATTAATTGTATTAGCAGGTATATACTTCCTTATTATGTGGGTAATAGATTTAGTAAAAAACAAAGACAATCTAGGAGATGATAGCCCAGTAAAAGGATTTATTATAGGTTTTATAACAGACGTACTTGACACAATAGGTATAGGGTCATTTGCACCAACAACTATGCTTTTCCAAGTAACAAAATTCCTAAAAGCAGGGGATAAACAACTTCCTGGTACACTTAATGTGGCACATACAATACCAGTTATAACAGAAGCGTTATTATTCTTAGTAGCAGTAAAAGTGGAACCAGTAACATTATTCTCACTAGTTATAGCAGCAGTAGTAGGAGCTATGATAGGAGCTAGAGTAATAAATAAATTCTCTGAGAAAAAAATCCAAATCATGATGGGATATGCCCTAATAATAACAGCAATCTTAATGGCAGCAAAACAATTAGGATGGATAGACTTATTAGGTAAAGGAAACACAGCTATAGGACTTACAGGAATAGCATTAATAGTAGCCATAGTAATCAACTTCTTCTTAGGAGCATTAATGATGGCAGGAATAGGGCTATATGCACCATGTATGGCTATGGTATTCATCTTAGGATTAAACCCACTTGTAGCATTCCCAATTATGATGGCATCATGTGCAGGACTTATGGCAATGGGATCACCAGCATTCATTAAAGAAGGAAACTACAGTAGAAGAGGTTCAATCGCAGTAATGATTGGTGGTGTAATAGGGGTATTTGTAGCAGTTAAATTTGTAACAAATGTTGACATCACAATACTTACATGGATAATCATAGTAGTAGTTCTTTACACAGCAGTAACAATGCTAATAAAAGGACACAAAAAAGCAGAAAAAAAAGCAGCATAAAATAAAATAGTATCTAGTACACAGGAGAAAACTCCTGTGTTTTTTTTATTAAAATAAAAAGGTTGCACAATGTTATTGTTGATAAACAATATAAAAAGTAAACCAGCTTTAAAATCAAAAAAAATAAAAAAAGAAAAATCTATTTTTTAAAAAATTTTTACTCTTATTCTATTGACAAAGAAGCAATAAAAACAATGTAAAAATAATAAAGCACAAAAAAGAACCTTTAAATTTAACAATATTATAAAAATATTATTTAAGACAAAGGACGTTTAACGCAGAAATTTTCAAAAAACACTAAAATAATAGAGTAAAAAAGAGTAAAAAGAGCTAAAAATCTAGGAAAAAATAGGTTATAAGAATAAGAAATTCTAGCAAAAAGGATAAGAGATAATTTTACTTGAAAGATTACTAAAAAAATTTTAAAAAAAGTCAACCTTTTAATTAAGGTTGACAGAAAGTTGTTTTTTAATTATATATTGCAATAATAGGGGTGTTGTCTATGTAATTTATAGAGTCATTAGACAAAGTATTCCATAAATAATTAATATTAATCTTCTTAATCCCAAGATTAGCATCAGGGTTGTAATTTGTAGTGCAGAAAGAATTGTCTATACCAACGCTACAAGTAGCGTGATCTATGAAAAAGTTGTAATTAAATAGATTTCCTGAATTTACAGAATATACAATTTGCCCCCTTTTTAGAGCTGTCACAAATTCTTCTTTAGAATAAATTGGGTCATATTTTAAGCCATAGTAATTTAAAACACTTATTACACCACTTGACCCGGTTCCTGCTGAGTTTTTATTAAATGAATCAGTATTATTCCATAAATAATAAGCTATATCATTAGGAGTTATGTTAGAATTTTGTTTTAATGTTGAAACTACCATAGCCATCGTAGTAGGCACGCAGCCACTGCTAGCCATATTCCAGCGTCCATAATAAGAATCACTCCATCTAGAATCGTTTTGAGCATAATAATTTATTTCTTTTATTATTTTTTTGCATATTCCATTTTCATCGATAAAATAATCATTTATGACTGTGTCTTTTGCCATGCTACCGTCAGCGTTTAGGTAGTACCATGTGCCG
>NZ_KQ959898.1 GCF_001553005.1 Gemelliphila asaccharolytica
GCTTTTCTTCCTAATTCTGATTCTTTAATATTTTTTCCACTTTCATCAAAGAAATAATTAGTTCCACTTATAGTTACCCAACCTTTTTGCATGTGTCCTGAAGAGTCAAAGTAATAAAGATTACTATCTATATTTTGTAAACCTGTTAACATTTCTCCTGATGAATTAAAGTAATACCATACACCCCATATATCTTGCCAACCAGTTTGCATTTCTCCACTTTCAGCTAAATAATACCATGTACTTCCTAATTGTAACCAACCTGTTTTCATTTCTCCTGATGAGGCTAGGTAATACCATTTGCCATTGACATTTTGCCAATCTGTTAGCATCCAGCCTTCTGAATCAAATAAATACCAATTACCATTTATATTTTCCCAGCCATTTGTTGTATAACTACCATCATCATGCTTATACCACCACCAGCCATTTTCATTTTGTAACCATGTGCCTGACGATGAACTTCTTGCCATCATTTCTTTTGGTACTACTATTCTTTTTTCACTATCAGGAATTACTTTATCTTTAGGGGATATAGCTAAAGAATTTGGTATCCCTAGTGTTATAACAGTTACCATAGATATTAATGGTAATAATAGTTTGTAAAACTTAATTTTTTTGTTAATCATAATTACTCAACTCCTTTTTTTTATTAAATTCTACAATTATATTATAACAGAAATTT
>NZ_KQ959899.1:0-5039 GCF_001553005.1 Gemelliphila asaccharolytica
CTACTTTCAAATGCAACAAATAATATAAACCAGATTGCAAAAACAACTAATACAACTGGAATTTTTTACAAGAATGAAATCGAATCAATGAATAAACAGATAGAAAAATTATCAAGAGAAATA
This sequence comes from Gemelliphila asaccharolytica, assembly GCF_001553005.1. Classification (GTDB taxonomy): domain Bacteria; phylum Bacillota; class Bacilli; order Staphylococcales; family Gemellaceae; genus Gemelliphila; species Gemelliphila asaccharolytica. Next base: position 124 of record NZ_KQ959899.1, read on the forward strand.
TGACAGATCCATTCCCTACTTCTTAATAAATCAAAAGAAAGTTCTGGTGATTAGTGTGGCAATTACAAAAATACATCCTATAAAATCAACTCTAAATTTGGCGATAGATTACATTACTAAGAGCGAATAAACTGATGAAAGGGTCTGTAAATAATTTTGTATATCAACCTAAATCCTGATATAAGGGTAAGGGGTGATACATTTTTTATGCTTAAATCATCATTTGTGTAGCTACAAGTTTTTCTACATCAACATTTTTATCTTCTAAATTATTTTCGAAATTCCCATCATGATTTAGGGGCGAAAAAAGAGCAAGTGATTTTTCTTGTCCACCTGCTCTAAATATTTTTCGTGTTCAAAGACTTTAAATATTTCTTACTATCAATTATTTAATTTCCATGATTCTGCCTTAGCTTTTGCATTGATAAGGTCAGAATAAAGTCCATTATTTTTAATCAGTTCTTCATGATTTCCTCGTTCTACTATTTCTCCATCTTTTAAAACTAAAATTTGATCCGCATTTCTAATTGTTTTTAGTCTATGGGCAATCATAATTACTGTTTTATTTTTTGTAAGTTGTTCTATGGCTTCTTTTAATTTATCTTCATTTTCTGGGTCTATATTTGCAGTTGCCTCATCAAAGATTATTATGCCTGAGTCTTTTAGCATGGCTCTGGCTATAGATATTCTTTGTTTTTCTCCCCCAGATAGACTTGCTCCACTTTCTCCTATTAGAGTGTTATATCCTTCTGGTAAAGCTTCTATAAATTCATGACATCTTGCTTTTTTTGCTGCCTCAACCACCTCATCGTGGCTTGCACTTTGTTTCCCAAACTTTATGTTGTTTTCAATTGTATCTTCAAATAAATAAACGTCTTGGAAGACCATAGAAATAGAATTCATAAGATTTTCTATCTTATAGTCTTTAATATTTTTTCCACCTATTAAAATTTCACCAGAATTTACATCCCAAAATCTCGCTATGAGATTACAAAATGTTGTCTTACCAGATCCAGATGGACCAACAATAGCAGTCATGGTATTTTCTTTTATCTCTGCTGATACATTTTTCAAAATTGGTCTATCATCATAAGAGAAAGAAACATTTTTAAAGACTATATTGTGATTTTTTATAGGCTCTGAAACTTCTCCTTCTTCCATATCTTCCATATCATTTACATAGGAATAAGAATCTATTGCATTCTCAACCATCCTTAGCATTGCCATAGCAGAACCAGATGTTATAAGCCCATCAAATATTACAAAACTTGCTATAAGTATCATAATAGTGTTGACTATTTGCCCGCTTTCAACAAAATATAATTTTATTGATATAAACAACATCAAACAAATTGTTATAGTTATTATTATTTTAGCTAATAAACTATATGGCATTATAGTTTTTTCTAAATCAAAAGAATATTTACTAGCACCATCAAAGCTTTTGTCAAGTTTTTTATTGTTACTTCCTCTTAGATTATATGATTTTATAATTTGCATCCCTTGCAATGTTGATAAGACTTCTTTGGTAAGTGATACTTGAATCTCATGAATCTTATCTGCATTTTTACTGGACCTTTTTTGCATACGAGAAACAATCAATAGAAATACAATAGAGCCAACTATTGCTACAAGACCTACCTTATAAGAAAATAAAAATAAGGATGAGATAAAAACAATAGCATTAAGCATACCACCGAAAACCATTATATACAAAGTTGGAACCCAAGTTTCTACATTATCTAAGTTAGTAGTCGCAATAGTTGTTAAATTTCCTAGGCTTAAACTTGAGAAGAATCCCATTGGAACTTTTTTTATTTTTTCACCTAATTCAATTCTCTTGTGTCCAGCCATGAAATATCCAGCATGTGTTTGTTTGAGCATAGAGGAATTTTTTGAAATAATTACTCCAGCTATACTAATTAATAAGAATATACTTGATATTCCTATTGTTTTGAAACTTATATCCTTGTTTACTATCCCAAAAATCACATAATAAATGGCTGCAAATTGTAGAGCATTAAAAATAGAACCGAAAAAATTAGCAAAGATTGATTTTTTTATATACACTTGTTCTTCAATAGAAAAATTCCATATTTTTTTAAAAACACTAATCATTTTCTTCTCCTTTCAAGGCAGTTGCCCAAAGTTCGTGATAATCTTTTGATTCCTTCAAAAGCTCTTCATGGCTTCCTTTACATGCAAGTTCTCCATTTTTAATTACAAATATATTATCTACATCTGTTATTGTCTTTAAACGATGGGCAATTATAATTAGAGTTTTACCTTTGACAAGTTCTGATATTGCATCTTGAATCAAGGCTTCATTTTCAGGATCGATATAAGAGGTAGCCTCATCTAAAATAACTATTGGAGCATTCTTTACCATAGCTCTTGCAATTGATATTCTTTGCCTTTCTCCTCCAGACAAATGTTTGCCTGCTTCTCCTACTCTTGTATCATATCCATCTGACAACTTCATTATAAAATCATGGCAGGCTGATTTCTTACATACTTCAATTATTTCCTCATCACTTGCATTTTCATTTCCTATCCTGATGTTATCTTTAATTGACATATCAAAAAGAAAATTATCTTGTGCTACATAGGAAATAATAGAAGATAACTTTTCAAGCGACATATCTTTAATATTTACATTTCCTATACTTATAGAACCACTATCTACGTCCCAAAATCCTGAAATTAGTTTTGCAATAGTCGACTTACCCGAACCCGATTCACCTACTAAAGCATTCACACTTCTTTCTTCTATGTTTAAATTTATATTGTTTAGGACTTGCTTGTCTTTTTCATAAGAAAAATCTACGTTTTTCATCTCTATATTATTATTTTTTATATCTAAATTTGCATTTTTATGAGATAATTCTCTCGCACAAAGTATATTCTTAATCTCTTCGAAAATAGTTGACATTCTTCCAATATCATCTTCAAAAGTCATTACTCTCATAATGTTTTGAATAGTTCCAAAAGAAAGAATTATCAATGTTAAAAATACACCACCATCTAGTGAACCATTCATGCAGAAATATAAGCCAAAAGGTATAATTGTCAAAATACCAACTGGAGCAATAGACATACTTATCGCATAGTCTCTTGTGTTTTCTCCCATCCAATCGTAATAATAATTTGCCTTTTTATACACATTGTCCCTGTATTTTCTATAAGATTTTTCACCTTGATTAAATGTTTTAATAACTTCTATTCCATTTATATATTCAACCACTGAATTATTCATATCTTGGCCAATTTTAACTGCTTGTGGAAACTTTACCTTCATTCTTTTCATGGGTCCTGCCATAAAAAATCCACCAATAACTAATGGAATTAAAGATATTAAACTTAGTCTATAATCTAAAATTAACATGTAAACAAATAATATTATAGGTCCGACTAAATTAGCTGTCATCTCAGGTATCATATGAGCCAATGTTGTTTCAGTATTATCAACTTGATTTACAATTATGTCTTTTAACTTACCAGTAGACTCATTCAATATGTCTCCTAATGGCATATTAAATAATTTTTCCATAAGACTTTTTCTTATATCTCGTATTATTTGATAGGCTGTTTTATGAGAAATCATTGTTGACAAAAACATAAACACTTCTTTGATTATAAGGCATGAAAGTATCAAGAAAATTTTATTTATATAGTAATAAAAATCTTGGCTACCATCAATCAATGATATAATCATCTTACTTAGAATAATATATACAAAAAGATTTGAAATTACTCCAAGTATTGCGAACAAGACAGAAATAAAATATGGTGCTTTATTTCTCTTAATGTATTTTTTTAATAGATCCATAAATTTAACTCCTTTCATCATCTTTTTTCATTACATTTATAAAATAAGTCTCTATCATCTCGGTTAGATATATCTTATTTTTTATAAAATTCTCACGGGCATTCAAAATTTCGCAAGCCATCAATCCAGAATTCATAATATTAATCATAAATTCAAATGTATCATCAGACGGTAACTCATTAAACAAACTATAAAACAAATCTTTAAATACTTGTATGGACTCTTTTTTTATTTTCACATATAGTTCTTTCAGATCATCATTTTCTTTTAACTCACATAAAAACATAACATAAAGCTTTACATAATCATTATCTGCAAGTATCTTGTCTGTAATCATTCTCGAAAGCAACTGTGGACTTAATATTAAACCTTCATCATAAATTGATTTTTGAATAATATCTTTTCTATTTAAATTACCTTCCATCATAATATCGTATAAGATTTCATAGGTAGAACCATAATGATGATACAATCCACCTCTAGAAAGCCCAGTAGCTTCCATAATGTCATTCATAACTGTATTTCTAAATCCTTTGAACAAAAAGACTTTCATAGCCGCTTGTCTAATCTGCTTTTTTCTTTCATCAGCTTCCATTTTCATTTTATAAATAACCTCCAAACCGACACTATTGTCGGTATTATTATATCAGCACTGATAATTATTGTCAATACATTCGTTTATACCTCTTAATTAATTTCTTTAAATGCGGTATAATTAATAAAACTTAATACACGCTTAACGCTTATAACTTTAATAGCAAGCACAGTAAGTGAGTACCCACTTACGAAAAATTAATGTAGCAGAACCTTTATGGACTGCTTCTTTTTTTATCAATTTTTACCTTATTAGGGAGAACCCTAAGACCCCGTAAAGGAGAATAAAATCGCAAATAGATTTAGAAATGAAAGAATAGAAATAAAATTAACTAAGGAAGAAAAGGAAGTTTTTAAAAAGAAAATGAAACTTGCAAATTGCAAAACTATGTCTCATTTTCTTAGAAAATGTGTATTAGAAAAAGATATTTATGTCGTAGATTTAGAACCATTTAGAAACCTACAATGGCTACTTTCAAATGCAACAAATAAT
>NZ_KQ959899.1:5139-122594 GCF_001553005.1 Gemelliphila asaccharolytica
TACAAAAATACATCCTATAAAATCAACTCTTAATCTTGCCATTGACTATATTGTTAATGGCGAAAAAACAGATGAGCAGATTTTAGTCAGTACGCATAAATGCCATCAGGGAACTGCTCATACACAATTTTTAAAAACACGAAATGACGCAGGAACAAAAGGAACCGTTCTTGCAAAACATCTCATTCAATCATTTTTACCGGGAGAAACAAGTCCTGAATTGGCTCACCAGATTGGTATGGAGCTGTGTAAAAAGATACTCAAAGATCAGTACGAATTTGTCTTATCTACTCACGTAGATAAGGGGCATACCCACAATCACATCATCTTCAATAATGTAAATATGGTAACAGGTAGGTGCTACCAGTCTAACAAGAAAAGCTCTACCACCAAATCCGTTATCAGAGTGATAAACTCTGCAAAGAAAATAGCCTATCTGTCATTGACGAGTTTTACGAAAGCTATAAGAAAAAATATAAGATTAACGGTAAATCTTGGTATGAAAACGAACAGGCAAAACATGGCACTTCTTGGAAAAGTAAACTTCAATTTTACATTGACAGAATGATAAAACAGTCAAAGGACTGGGACGAATTTTTAAAGAAGATGGCTGATCTTGGCTATGAAATCAAATACGGTAAGCACATTGCTTTTAAGCCAAAAGATAAGGCGAGATTTACAAGGACTAAAACAATCGGAGAAGATTATACCGAAGAAAGGTTAAAAGAACGAATTTCAGAAAGAGAGTTTATCAAGACTCCCGACGTCAAAAAACGCATCGGCAATGTTATTGACATGAACACCAATGCAAAGGTAAAGGAAAGCAAAGGCTACGAATATTGGGCAACCAAACATAACCTTCATACAATGGCTGAGTCTGTTATTTATATCAGAGAACATGGCATTAAATCCGTTAAACAGCTTGACGAGTATATTCAAAAAGCAGCCGATGAAAGGCAAAATATACAAGAGAAAATCAAGGCTATTGATAAGGAAATGCAGAAGCTTTCCACCACTATGGAGCAAGTTCACACTGTAAAAAATACAGGCAATACTACAAAGAATATAAGGCTAATCCGTCTGACAAGACATTTTTTGAAGAATACAAAGTTCAGATCACCCTATATGAAAATGCCCTTTCAGAACTAAAAAAGTCCTATTCAAAGCTGCCAAATTCAAAGGATATTTTAGATAGACTTGATAAATTGCAAGAAAAAAAGAATACCCTTATGCAAGACTATTCTTCCTCAAAATCTACTATGGATGAGCTTTACAAGATACGAAAAAATTACGGAATTTATATGGATAAGGAGATGGAGAGATAAACTTTTGAGTTTTTCTATTATCTCAACAAAAAATTATGAACAGCGTTTAAAGTCAGTAAATATGATAAAACTGAAAACAATATTACCAAAAAACTGAGAAAAGAAACCAATTCAAATCGTTTTGTTTTAGAAATAAATTTGCGAATTACTTGTATCGGATTTTTCTTTTTTCTATCAATATAGACACTGAATACACGCAACAATAAGGTATAAGATATCATTTGTTGAATTACTCCTATAGATACACCTAAAATTTTATATACTGATATAAAAAATTTTCTTGTATCAACTATTGACGGACTCATTGTTACCACCATTTCCTTAATGTTAAATCCATAATACAATGTTAATGTGGAAACAACTATTGAATCAATAATAAATTTAACGGTAACTTTTTGAACTTCCTTGCTAAAAGATATAATAAATAAAAATATAATAGATAATATTAAAGGTATAAGCCCAAACCACTTTAAGAACAAAGATATATACTCTACATATTCTTTAAAAAAATTAACAATTATAGAAGCAATCAATGCTCCTACAATAATAATTCCCCATACATCATTATTACTCGAATTTTGACTGTATACATATTCCTTTTTTCTTTTTGAAACATAATTATATTCTAGAGAATCGATAAAAGAAGTTTTTGTAGATATTTCTATATTTGTACTAAATATCATTACCATTAAATTTTGTCAACAAGTATTCTTAGAACTAAAATTAAAAAACCTAATATCAGCGTTTTAATAATATCTTCAGGTATTGTTTTAACTAATCCAAATAACCAATTTATAATTGTATCAGGCATACACTACCCTCTTAGTTTTTTAGTATTAAACCACTCAAAAGTAAGACCATCAATTATATTAACTTCAAAAGGTTTACTTTTCCCATAAAAAATACCATTTTTTACTAAATACGCCTCAACATAATGTCTACCTGCATAGCAAGTTTCTTCTGTTCTTATTCTTTTTCCTTGCTCAAGCTTAGAATTATAAAAGTCTCCTCTTAAGCAATTTGCATTGATTGCTTCGTAACCAGTATTGGTTATTTGCCAGTATATATCATAGTCTTTTATATTAAGTGTAAGTGCATTGACTTCAAATCTAAGTTTTCCTTTTTTATTCAAAGCTTCACCACTTTTTATTTGCTTAAATCTGAAACCATGCCAACTATAATATGCTTTTATCTCTAAGTCAGTCTTAGCAATACTTGATATTTTCCATTTAGGTTTTTGATGATGACTTAAAGAATTTAACGAGATTCCAATTTCATTAGTATTTTTACGCAAACTTCTCTGTATATAAAACATACTCTCATTTAAAGGCAATACTTTATTATCTACGCTAAAATCAACTTTAAGTTGATCATACCACTTCAAAAAATTTTCAAAATATTTTTTATCTTTATCCCATTTCAAAGATAATTTTTCTTTTCTATTAACCGGATTATAAATACAAGGATTTTCATTTTCATATTCAATTCCGCTCAAAAGATTTTTAACCACATTCAATAATAATGTTTTAAAATCATCACTAATAATCGTACACTTAGGATAAATTTTTGCAATCAAAGTAGTAATTATAACGGAAGACGGTTTTTGTTCCATATCATCTTCAAACATAACTTCTGCATGTCTCTTTAATAATTGCACAATTCTTTGTAATGGAGTTTTTATTTTATAGTCTGGAATTTCTTCTATCTTTGCATAAAATCGTTTAGCATATGATTCTTTTATCGTTTGAAAATCGCTTTGTTTTTTAAACCAATCAGAATATCCTTTAGGATTACTAACTTCCCAGTCTAATGTTATATCATCATAATTATCACTTCTTTTGTCTGAAATTGCAATATTTCCATCATCCGTATCATTCCAAGGAACAGCAGGTAAAATATCTATATGAAAATTTGATTCATCCACATAATTTAATGTCCAACACCTATTGCTTTCTTTTGGAAAATTTTCCATACTATGCTTTAATGAGTAATTTTTAACTACTTTTCCAAGTTCATCTTTTAATTCTCTTTGAGTCTGGTGGTGCCTTCTTTTTTTAGTCATATTACAAACAATATCTATATCATACGCCCCGTCTTCAGTAAGAGGTTTAATTGCTGTTCCTAATTTAATAGAACCTTGTAGGTAAATATCCGGACTATATTCTGCTAGATCAGATTCTTTTATATAGTTTGCTATTGCCTTATATCTGTTTGATGCTTTTTCGTAATTTGATTCAGAAACATCAATTTCATTAATAAGCTCTTTTATCTCCTTCGCCATTTCAAATTTTTTCATTTTATTCCTCCTCTCTTCTTAAATAATATATTGCGAATGGGCTCCTATTTTAAATGATTTTCCTCTTATATCAACACATTCCTTTTCAATGTCTTCTCTATCTACAAGCTTAATTAAATCATTCTCTTCTTTTACATATTTGTATATCATACCAATATATTCATTTGTTAAATGAATCTCATAAATATCAAACAATAATATTTCATTCTTTTTAAAATGCTTAGAATAAGCCATTTTAGGTTTTATTTGCTTTAAAAATTCTATTCTCATGCTACTTAGAACTTCTATAGGCAATATGTTATTTTTTATAATTTCTTCATAAAACTCTCTATATACCGCTACTTCCCTATTTTCTCTACTATCAAACCAATTTAGAACTTTGCTAATATTTTTTCCTTTGGTACAAAATCTTAAATCTTCTTTTTCATAAAACCCTCGTTTATTTTCAAAAATAATATTCAATTTCCTTTCAATAGTACTAAACGAACTACAAACCTTATATACTCCACCAACAGGTTGCAGTTGTTCTATTTTACTTCCCTTAATTAAAAGATATTTATCATCTATTTTTATTTTATATAAATACGCAATGCTAAACCTAATATCTTCGCTCCGATGCATCAACGATTTTACAAACAACCCTATTCTTCTATAATTAGCTGCAAATATACCAATTAAAAAACAAATTCCACTGCTAATCAAATTAATTCCTATATTTTCTAACACTTATATCCCTACACTTTCATTATTACTCCCACTTAATTTCTTCATTAACTTTTTGGTGAATATCTACTCTATTAACAACATCGATTTCATTTACTAACCAACCATTTAATGTACAACTTCTGATAAATTCATCAATTCTATTAACTCCATTTATTTCTTTGAGTGTTACAACAACACCAAACCTAACTCCTATACCATCTTGAGGAGCTAATCGGTTATTTGTCTTTACTTCCATACCCCAGTTTTTATTTCTATAAGAATCTTTTGGTATCATTCTTTTTGTAGCACTCTCTGCGATATACTTTACATTATCCCATTTTCTAAACTGCTTTCTGGCTTCACCTTCCAAAAGATAATTTCTTTCTCCCTCTAAAGTGTCTTCCGTATTCTGTTTATCCCCCTTAATATCCTTGATTTTTTTATCATCCCCTATTCGCCCAAAATGTAAATTTAATTCCGTATTTATATAATCAACACCTTGCAATCTATCACACAATGGAAAATAACACATAGTAGCCTTTGCAATATATGGATACTTATTATCCTTTAGAGGTACTGGAAAATCGTAGCTATAAGTATTCCATTTTTCACTAACGTCTGATACCACAAATTTTATTTCATCATCTTTTGTTTGAATAATATCATTTATATGAATTGGTACAACTCCATGCCCATATAAAGCAACTTCCTCAGGAGTCGGTTTTTCATCCCAACCTCTTGCAGCGTCAATAATAATGGCTTTTGCAACTTCTCTATTAAATCCTATCACATCAATTAAATAAGATAATTTTCTCGCAATCCACGGTGCAGCATAAGAAGTACCAGCAACACTCACAGCCCCTAAAGGTTCACAAACCCTAATGTACTCTTCTTCACTGCCACCATAATAGCTCACATCAGGCTTTGCATAAAAAGATAATACCAATCCTTTACGAGCATATTTAGTAGACAGACCATTCTTACTAACTGAATTTACAACTATACTATTAACAGAATCTGCTGGAGATCCTATTTTTACTATATCTGCACTTGGTTTATTTGTCCCTGCCACAACAAATATTACATTGTTTTCAAACTGAATTTTATCTAATGTTGCAGCTTCAGCAGAAATAAAGTTGTCATTAATTTCCTGATTACTACCAAGTGAAATATTCCAGACTTTTATATCTGAATTATTTACCACAATACTCTTTATTTTCTTTATTATTGAAAATGAAGAAAATTCAGCACCTACCGCTACTCCAAAATGCCTAACTTTAAACCTTCCACAGCCATCATCCAGCCAAGGATTTAATCTTGCTCCTTCAACAATAATGGAAGATACTGCTGTCCCATGATTATAATCTTTTGGATTTTTTGATATATCTTCTGAGACCATATCATGATATTCAACCCAATCACTAAAATAAACACTTTCATCAAATAAGGTATCTATCACCCCAATTGTTGGTTCAATAGTTGGGGATGGTATAGTTATCATTTTTGTTTGATGCTCATTGGTAAAATCATCAGGTGATAAACTTGACAAATCAACGGTTGCCATTGAAACAAGATAAGGTGCTTTTACTAAAAGTAGTTCTACCTGCTTTTCGTCTAAGTAAACAGTTTGATTATCTAAAATTCTGCTACTTAAAATATCTATCCCTAATCTTTCAAATAATAATTTTGTATCTTTTCTTACATCATACAAAGTTATAATACTCTGTTTTATATCTATCGTAGGTAACTCTACCTCAAAAGAATCAATATACGATACATCTGCAATCACCTGTTTAAATGTAGACATACTTACAGAAAGTTTTTTAAAAACCTCCGAATTAACAATACTTTTGTCTTTAAATTCGCTCTTGCTGATATTTCCTCTAAATTTTTGAGATAATATATTTGAAGTATTTACAATTAACTCTATACTTTTAGTTAAATCATCTTCATCAAGAAAATATGTTATTATATGCTTACTCTGATTTGAATTAAATTTTGCTCCAACAATTGCTTCATTAGAATATGTCCCTTTAAAAAGTCCAGCAATTCGATTACTTTTCGCAACAATCTTATTATAATAAACACTAACCAAAATACCCTCAAACGGTTTTGTTTCTTTATCCCAAAATTCTTTAATCTGGATTAGCTGAGCTTTTAATCTTAATAAATGCTCTGTACTGACTTCCATCCTCCCATTCATGGATACACCACCACGATTACCATTTTTACTGGCTTGTACAAAGCGTTTCCCTTTTAATTCCAAGACATTATTCACTATCTACTTCCTCCTTCTTTAACTTTCTTGAGACAGAACTTTTAGACTCTCCTTTTAATTTTTCTATTTCTCTTACAGTGAAGCCTTCCTCATGAAGCTGGTTTATATCCTTGTGATCCAGATTTCCTATCAAGCTATTATATAATCTCCTAAAATAATCATACTCAGAATCAACATCGCTAAATGCAAGTGATGTTTTTATAATGTTTTTCAAATCTCCAGGATAAGGTATTTTTTTTGCTATTTTCAATATCTTTTTAAATAATCTTGTGTCTTTTGATATTCCTTTAAAATTCTTGATAAAAGAAGAAAAATAATATTCAGCAACTTCTATTAAATCCTCATCGCTATACCTATTGAAATTAATAACAGCATCAAATCTCCTAATTAATGCTTTATCAAAATTTGAATATATATTAGTTGTTGCAATAAGCACTATTTCTTTATTAAGATCTGTTAATCTATCTAATTCTCTTAAAATTGTAGATGTTACTCTTCCCATCTCCCTAATATCATTAGAATTAATCCTATCTAAAGCAATAACATCAATTTCATCAAATAAAACCACAACCTTATTTGTATTTGGAAGCATATTTATTTCTCTAAATACTTTTACTATATTTTTATTAGTCTGTCCCAACTTGCTATCTATCAAATTTTCAAAATCCACTCTAAAAAGAGAGCGATCCAACAATCTTGCAACATTTTTTGCTGCTTCTGTTTTTCCACTTCCCGGTAATCCTTCAAATAAAAATTTATTAATACCAACATTATGATTTACAGCATTAATAATACCTTTTATATCCTCTGTTATTTCAAGCGGTAAATTTAAAGCCTCTAAATTTCTTATTTCAACTTGCTTTAAAAACTCACTTTCAAAATCACTACTTTGTGGTGAATATAAATTTGATTCAGATATTAACCCCATAATATATTCAGATAACTGATAATCTCCTATGCTATCAAAATATCTTGCTATTGCTATAGCCTCATTTCTAAAGGAATTTTCATTCCTTTCCACATGGTATTTTATTAAATTCAAAACATTTTGTTTTTTCATATTGCCATACCTCCTAATTTCTTTATCATTATATCGCAAATCGGGACGTATTTCTACGTTTATGGGACAAATATTTAGATTTATATGTCTAAAGTTATATTATCCTTTCTTCATAAAAAAAGAGCAGCCTTTTATGCTACTCTTCATCATACTATACATGAATCGTGCTTAATTAACACCCACTTCACACCCTGGGTGCAAAGTGGGTGCACCTTTTTAACGTTAACATCCTGTACTCTCGACCCCAAAGCGTCGACATGTTTCCTCATACAGCCAAAATACGTTCAAAAACCACGCCAAGCCAGCTTACAGCCGCTGCATGCTAACCTTTAACGATAACTCTCGCAAACCTCTGCTATACAAAGGCAAATTTGCACCCAGCTATTAAGCCCTAGACATCAATACAACACTCTCAACGTATCAAGACTACCCTGATGATAACCATGCATCAAGAAAAGAGCCTTAACGTTCGTTGCAGGAGAGAAGCTGGCAAGGGGAATGTCGTATGATGACAAAAGTCTAAGGCACTACAAACTGGGATTTGTATTTTACTTAAAATTGTATTATTTTATTAGCGATATCTTCTACAAATCGCTTATCGTGTTCCACAAATATGAGTGTAGGCTTTGCTTCTTTTATAATTTCCTCAATCTGTATTCTTGATATTACATCTATATAATTCAGTGGTTCGTCCCAAACAAATATATGAGCTGGCTTTGAGAAACTTACAGCAATTAAAACTTTCTTTTTTTGTCCATCGCTATAGTTCTTCATATCCATTTCGAATAATTCTCTTGAAAAATCTAATTTTCTTAGAATTGTTTTACACAATGTTTCATCAACATCTTGCTTGTGAATATATTCATTTAGGCTACCTGTTAAATTAGATGTGTCTTGAGGAATATACGAGATTTTTAAATTACCTGCTAATTTTATCTCACCTGTATACTCGTGATTTATACCTAATAAAATTTTAATCAAGGTTGATTTTCCGCTACCATTACCCCCATATATAGCCACTATATCGCCTTGCTTTATCTGAAAACTTACATTACTTAGGATCTGTCTTTCTCCATAGTATGCTGATAACTCGCTAACCGATATTAGGGGATTTTTGTGATGATGTAGCGGATGCAGTAATAGGCTTTCCTTTATTTCGATATCTTTTAGTAAACTCTGTTTTTCTTCTATTGCCTTGTTTTGTCTATTCTCCAAATTCTTAGATTTTTTCATCATCTTGGCTGATTGATGACCTATATGTCCTTTGTCTGGTTTTACACCTGATACTTTCACACCATTTTTAGTATTTTCAATTTTATCAGACCAAATTTGACTTTGTCTTGCAGCCTCTTTTAATCGTTTAATATCTTTTTTTAATCTCTCATTTTGACTAATTTCAAATTGGTCTTTCATCAATTTATTTTCATACCATGATGTAAAATTTCCTGATTGGACATCAATAGAATTACTGTTAATAGAAATAACATGATTGATACAACCATCTAAAAAATCTCTATCATGAGATATAAGCAAAAAACCTTTTTTACTTTTCAGATATTCACTTACAATTTTTCTTCCGTCCATATCTAAATGGTTTGTTGGTTCATCAATAAGTAAAAAGCCATCTTCTCTTGTAAACAAAATAGCTAAAAGGAGTTTTGTTTGTTCCCCTTTAGAAAGAGTTTTAAATTCCCTATAAACAAGGTTCTCATCTACATTTAGCAAATTAAGTTCTCTAAATAATTTCCATTCTTCCTCATCTGATATTAGTTCTTTATATAACTCAATTCCTAATTTTGAAGTATCGCTTATATTTGGTGGAAATTTAATAAATTCAACATCCTTGCTTATTTTACCTTGATAAGTTTCTTGATTTAAAAGTAACTTAAATAGAGTTGATTTACCAATTCCATTTCTTCCTATCAAACCCGTTTTCCAGTTTGTATCAAAGGAAAACGATACATTTTTAAATATCGGTTTTACATATCCATAATATGAGAAAGTGAGGTTTTCAATTTTAATTACTGACATAAATCACCTACCTAAACTTATCATTTACCACCCGGGTGCAAAGTGGGTGCACCTTTTAACGTTAACATCCTGTGCACTCGACCCTAGAGCGTTGATATCTTCCCTCAAACAGCCAAACTGTGCTCAAAAACCATGCCAAGCCAGCCTAAAGCCGCCACACGCTAAACCTTTTAACGATAGCCTATGAATAAGCCCTTATTTTCTGCACCTTATTTACTCAGTGGGTGCAACTTTTGACATCAAAACGACAGTCTCCACGTGAAACGAGTGAACACCAAGTATGTCAAGTAGTTGCGTTCGTATGTGGGAACATATCCACAAATTTTTTAGCGATAGCATAATGTTATCGTTAAAAGGTATTATCTAGACAAACTGGAATTTATGAAGCCGAATTTATCTAGGATTTATCTATTAAAGATTTTATCCATATTTGAATAAAATAAGGGTAAATCCAGATTTTCTTGCTTCCCAGCCTCATAAATACTTTTACATCCATACATAATGTCTTTTACATCATTATGTAACGTCATAATTCTGCTTGTGAGCTCATTTCCTGCAAACATTCGTTTCATTATCATACCTGCGACAGCAGAAGGTATTTTGTAAGGAAGAAGTTCATTTTTATATAATTTCAAATTGACCCCTCTAGCTTTTACTACTTTAACAGTTTCTCTTATCGATTTCACTGCCATAGATAATGCGTGGAAAGCTCTCATAAGATTAATCGCAAGCTGTTTTGGGTCATCAATTTTTCCGGCTCGTGCAGCAGTAGAAGTAACACCTGCATTTATTGCCATGTGAATCCATATCCATTCCACCATATCATAAGGAACTTCTGTTTTTAGGTCTGTAGATTTAAGAAGTTCTATCAAATCTCTATAGTTTGGAATGCTTGCTTTTCTCTTGCTTTCAAGCATTATATGGCCAAATAAAACACAGTTCAACTCTTGCTGTATCATACTTCCACCAGCAGTAGGAAATCCTATAATGTATTTAAAATTACCTACTATTTCTTCAATCTCTTTGCGATTGTTCCAAAAGTTACAGAATAATATTAAACTTCCCGTAATGTTGTTTTGCGAAAGTGTTGCTATAGCATCTTTTATTTTTCCGCATGAAACACTCAAAAGAATAAAATCATAACTTATATCCGGTTTTGCAAGATTTACAGTGTATGTATCTGTTTTTTCTTCTCCCTTATTATCATAACGTCCGTCTAATATAGTTATATTCAGCCTTGCTGGAACATTTTGTTTTTTATTTTCTATAACTAAATGCTCAATCTGATGTCCTGCTTTTTGAAATACATATCCATAAGTTGTACCTATCACACCTAAGCCTAAAATACATATTTTCATTTATATACACCTCCATAAATTCTAATTTGTCTTTGTTTAAAAATAAATCCCATTATATAATTCCATAAACCCTTTAGCAAACTTCGCGATAAGTTCAGGATCAAGTGCAGTGGCTAAGGGTTCACCATTATTTTCTTTATATGCAATGCATTCACTTGCTTCACTTCACCCTTTCATCTTTTATTGCTCTAGCCTTAGAATAAGCCTTCATTTTCTACACTTTAATTAAATCTTGGTCATGCCTTGTATAAGACTTACATCTGTTTTTACTTCGCTAATTTGTAGCTCGTACAAGCATTGTTACACATTCTACTGTTACTAAGTATGCCATGTAGTCTTGTCTGTATGTGGAAACATATCCACGAACTTTTTAACGATAGATATGAGTTATAGTTAAAAATTATTAGACTATACTGACCTCTTGATATGGCACACTTCTACAGGCATGTTTTAATAAATCTGATTCTGTTTGCGAAGATATGTATTAAGAACTATTCAAGTAAGCTATTTGATTTTTGTCTACAGTATTCCTTAATTATTCTATAAAACTTGTCTTCGTTGAAATATTGCCGTGTAATATACAATTTATATCTTCTCAAAATTTGCTCTTCCAAAAAAAATTCTTCTATTGCAGAATATGAACTTATTTCATAATTATTATTCTTTCTGAGAAAATCAATAAATGTATTTGCTTTTTTATTTCTAAACAATTCTGGAGATAACATCCCTATTAGGAAATATTTCTTATTCATAGGATTAATACAATGTATCACGGGCTGATTGGCAGTTATAAAATTGTATAACTTTGTATCATTTAAAATATATATTCCCTCTCTTTCAACAAAAGAGTAAGAAATATTTGTTAATAAAATCGGGACTACATTTACATTATCTATATTGCAATTAATAGCCTTAAGTCTTGAATTAATGCTTTTCTTTCCGTTTTCATCCTTGGTAAAATATTTTAAATTGCGTTTAAATTTATCAATGTAATAATCTAACTCCTGAATATTACGACAATATCCTCTCACATTATCATGCTGAAATTGAGTTTTGCACTCAATGACAAACAGTGTATCATCTATATATAGTAAAATATCTAATTCATAACTCTCGCCATTACTACTTGTTTTAACATTCTTAATTGCACTAAGATTGTATCTCAATAATAAATTATGTATGTTTTCTTCATATTTTGAACCCTTTTTCGATATTTCATTATTATTAGTAAAAAGAACCATTACACTTTTTAGTGGTTCAATCATTTTTATTAATGACGGAAGTAAAAGTATAAAATTGTTGTATTCAATTAAAAATGATGAGAATAAATCATTTTTGCTTTGACCAAATACCAGATGCTTAAAAATAACCTTTATTTCAGCCTCACTAAATTTATTTTGAAGTAAATCATTTTTTAATTTTTCTATTTCTATTTTTAGTACGTTTTTCTCATTAATAGCTAGTTTATAGAAATAAGTGTAGATGGAAACCCATCTTTCCAGTTTTATGTCTAGGTATTCTTCAGTTAAGTCTTCGCTATAAAAGAATTCTTTTAATTTTTCTCTAAAGGAATTCGAATATTTAATTATGTCATTTTCATTATCAAAATCTTTCAAATTTTTAGCATTATTTAAATTATAGTACTCTAAAAATGAAAATATTCTATCCGTAATTATTCCATGATTTTCTCTAATATATAATTTATTAAATAATCTAGTATTTACTTCCACATCTCCGAACATCCAATTACCGATTATATCATTTACTAAATTGAATAACTGAATTAAAACTATGATATCATTTACAACTGTATCGTCAGTATTTTGATAATATGTCGACATGTCATTTATAAATCCATCTCTAAGCAATGTTCCAAATCCTAAAATGATATTTTCGCTAGAAACTAGATATTGTTGTCGCTTAGACTCAGATGAAGTTTTACTTAATTCATCTAAATTTATAGATATTTCGTCATTAAATCTTTCCACCCAGTTTAAATATGAACAATTCATCTGTCCGAGTTTTAATATATCTTTTTTTATTTGATTTCTTTTTTTATTTAGTTTATCACCCTCGTAAGATAATCGTTTAAATTTCTTATAACTATTATCTGAAAGGTTATCTTCAACCCAATTTTTTAATATACGTTTAGTATCGTCACTAAATAATGTTTCATTTCTATCTGTAACAAAAAAACCCGAGTATTTTAAAACTTTTAGTATTTCTTCTTCATTTTTATTTTTGTTAATATAATCCAAATAGTCTAAAGGATTATTCTTCATATTTCTTTCAATTGAATTTATTCTCACATCATTGTATTTCTTACTCATGTGATATCTCCTATTATTTTGCCAACGTTTATCAATTTTCATTTCTCAAGTATTTTCAAAGCATAATAATTGTTTTGCAATATATAAATTTTTGCATCTATCCATCTACTGCACCTGCCCGTTTTCATTTTTTCACCCAACCATACTACAATTTCTGTTTGGATAGATTCCCATTAAACAATAACAAGAAGAATACCGTGATTCAAAATCATCTGCTTAAACTCCCAGATTTCTTTAATTTCGAGATTTTTAAGTCTTTCACTTCTATACTTTTGGCAGCAAACAAACCGTCTCGACATGAGATTGTTAGGCTAATTTCGGAAATGGTCTAACCCTTTAGTTTTTCCTGTATTACTACGGTTATCACTGCTTTGCTTTTTCAATTATTTAAATTCTCGATTAGGTAATTTTCCAGTTCTCAAAGCGACAGTAACAAACTCAACCTCTTGCAAGCACTTCTCGCAAAGTTCATAACCTTCATTGAAGTTCACTCTTGACCTAAATGTGCTAGCAATGAATTCGCATGGTGAGGTGATCCTTTCAACTACACCGCACCGTTCGCACTCAGCATACACATTTCCATCCTTAATTAGAATAAACATTCCATGGTCTTTCTCATTTCCCATGACGCTAACATCTTCGAAATCATCAAATTTTACATAGAGCATATAAGGCTTCCTCCTTTATTGGTATGTCTATATACGCTCTAATTCCAACTTATATCAAGTTTTATTGCTTCTTTTTTGATCTATATGTCTGCTACTTCGCAATAGCTTTCCCATTAAGGCAGTGCACCATGTAATGCGCAAATCCATCGTTTTTACAGTTTACCTTCTTCTTATCTGAAACCTCGGTGACACCATTCTCACAATCTACTTCAAGGCTTGCATCCTTGGTGATTGTTCCTTCTAAAATACTCATGCCATTTAACGTATCAAGTGTACAAACATGAGTTACTTCTACGTTTGTTGCTAAAGCCGACCCATTACAACATTTAAGAAAGACATCATCCGCTTTCAAATTAACAACTTCTACCTTGCCATTGTTCACTTCTACATAAAGCTTACCAATCTGAATATCTGTGATGAGCACTTGATTAGAATCAGATTCAACCTCACAAACTTCCACATCATGTGGCAAACTCACAACAATTTCAGGCATACCCTGAGTAAACCACCTCAACCAATTCGAAGCTGAAACTTTTTTAGTTTGAATAAGCCTTATAACATTTTGCGCTTCCTCAACCCTCAATATATCTTGTTCACAGTTAACAAAGCTCACACCAAAGGTATCAGCACGTTTCACCGTTAAACGAACATCTTTCGTCTCTGCGATAAACTTCTTATTATCCATTACTTAAGCACCTCCCCGTGCACATACTAATAATCAGGCCTCATTTTAACTTTTGAGCTATATTTTCCCACTTCACAGGGTGGGTGCAAAGTGGGTGCAACTTTTAACGTTAACATCCTGTGCACTCAACCCTACACCGTCGACATCTTTCCCCATACAAGCCAAAACACGTTCAAAAACCACGCCAAGCCAGCCTAAAGCCGCCACACGCTAAACCTTTTAACGATAGCCTATGAATAAGCCCTTATTTTCTGCACCTTATTTACTCAGTGGGTGCAACTTTTGACATCAAAACGACAGTCTCAACGTGGCTTGAGTGGTCAGTATGGATAATATTTAATATTTTTTTTAATCCTCGTATGTGGGAATATATTAGTCAATATGTATCTTATAATACATTATATCATTTGTAGGCAAAGAAAAAACAGCCCAATAATAGGAGCTGTTTACTGATTAATCTCTACTTCAAGTCCTGATTTGAATATCACTTTAAGTTTTTCTTCATATACAACTATCTTATCTACTAGTTTCCTCACCAATTCTTCATCGTATCTTTCTATTTCTAATTCTTGATTGTCTAAAAACTCTTCTAATTCCATCAATCTACTTTTTACATTCTTCTCTTCCGCCACATTTAGAAGTATCTTTTCTTTTTCATTTCTTAATTCTTCTACCTTATTTGCAAGGTCTGTGTAGTCTTTCTTGGCATTAGCAACTTTTAAAAGTTCTTCTTGAACTGCCAGCATTTCTTTATCTATTTCTTCTATCTGCCTACTTCCATTACCTGTGATGGCTTTTTCTATATTCTCTTTTATTATTTCTTTTAATTCACTACTTTCCGATATAAGTTGGTTGATGGCTTCTACGACTGCCTCTTGTAGGTCTTCCTCTTTTATTGTTCTTGCATGGCAGGCATCTGGTCCATGGGTTACTCTTGTACAACACCTCCAAACAGTGTATTTTTTCCCTCTGTTGTTCCATGCTATTCTCCTGTAAATATCCCCGCATTTAGAGCAATAGACAATACTTGAAAGGGCGTATTTGCTGGAATAAATTCTTCTTTTCCCTTTGCCACTTACCATATTAGCTCGTCTGTACATTTCTTCTCCAACTCGCATGAATATTTCTTTAGGTATAATGGCTTCGTGGCTGTTTTCTACATAATATTGAGGGGCAATGCCATCATTCTTTACTCTTTTCTTATTTAGGAAATCTACTGTATAGGTTTTCTGCAGGAGAGCGTCTCCCATATATTTTTCATTGGTTAAAATTTGATTCAGGTTTGATACATGCCACTTCTTATTTCCTGCTCCATTTACTATCTTATCTTTTTCAAGCCCTAGCTTTATATCTCTTAGGCTTGCTCCTTCCAAGTATTCTCTGTAGATCCTCTTTACTATTTTTGCTTCTTCAGGAACTATGACAAGTTTTCCGTCTTCGTCTTTTGTATAGCCTAAAAACCTATTATGGTTTACTTGGACTTGGCCTTGTTGAAATCTATATTGAAAGCCTAACTTCACATTTTGAGATAAAGACTGACTTTCCTGTTGTGCAAGGGATGCCATAATAGTAAGGAGAACTTCTCCCTTGGCATCCATTGTATTGATATTTTCTTTTTCAAAATAGACTGGTATGTTGTTTTCTTTAAGTTTTCTAATATACTTTAAGCAGTCTAGTGTGTTTCTGGCAAACCTCGATATGGACTTTGTGATGATGTAGTCGATGTTTCCTTCCAAGGCTTCTCCAATCATTTTATTAAAGCCATCTCTTTTCTTGGTATAAGTTCCACTAACACCTTCGTCAGAAAATACTCCTGCAAATTCCCACTCTGGATTTTTCTTAATATAGTTTGTGTAGTGGTCTACTTGCGTGTCATAAGAAGTTGCTTGTTCATCGCTGTCTGTTGACACCCTTGCATAGGCAGCTACTCTTAGTTTTTTCTTTTCTGATTCCTTGATTGAGTTTCCCTTTTTCTTTTTAGCTGGTATGACTATAACCTTGTTATTCATCATCTATCACCTCAATCAAACTATACTGATAACTTGCTCGTTCAAAGGGATCTATCGGTAGAACTCCTTCTTCTTCATAACGAAATTTGTAGGGAACTTTAATAATCTCCTCTTCCTTTTCCCAAACTCGTCCCATGGCCACTGCCCTTTCTTTTAACATTTGACCTGCCTTCCCAAAACTTTCTATATCTATTATCTTGGGATAGATATCATTTCCTAAATAATTTTTATTGGTGAGGATTTTTTTAACACTAGAGCTGTTTTTCTTTAAACCTACAAGTTCTGCAGACTTTATAAGGGCGTTACCAGCAATATAGTTGTCAAAAATTTTTCTTATATACTCAGCTTCGTTTTCTTGGATTTCTAATCTTCCGCCTCTTATGGTATAGCCATAACATAACCTAGACATTATTTTTCACTTCCTCTCTTAGTACAAGTCCACACTTTAAATGAAAATCAAGAGTCTCTCTATTGACAACCTGTATGTGATCAATGATTTCTTCAAACATGTCATCTTCAAAGTGATCTATCATTTCACTTTTTCCTAAGATTCCTATTAGTTTTTCAAGTTCTCTTATTTCTTCATCATTTCCCAGAATGGATTTTTGACTTCTTTCCTTTTCCCTAAGTAGCTTCCTTTCTTCATTTGAAATCTCACTGCTTTCTTTTGTGTAAATACTTGCATCTAAAACTCCTGATGTTATCAGTTTGTTTAAGACCTCTTTTCTTTCTTTTAGTTTTTCTAAGCTTTCTTCTATTTTGTTTATCTTCTCGACTTCTTCTCTGCTGTCTACTCTTTTTAAGGATTCTAAAAGTGGTGTAAGGATACTATCTTTTCCAAAGATTAGCTTATTAACTAGAGTCACAAAAGCTAGTTTTATGTCCTTGTCCTTAATAAACTTCATGGAACATTTATTTATATCTTTTAGGTGCTCACTACAAGTCCAAGCTATATATTTATCTTTACCATTATAGTGATGTCTTCTTTTAAAGCTTGAACCACACTCGCCACACTTGATTTTCCCCGATAGGCTATATCTATTTTGATATCTTTTAGTGTTTTCTCCATTTCCTTTTGCTAGGGCTCTAAGTCTTATTAACTCTTGTACTTTCTCAAAGTCCTCTCTACTTACTATGGCTTCATGGTTGTCTATAATCTTATACTGGTCTTCTTCTCCCTTATTTTTATGTCTATCATAATTTTCATCTGTATAGGTCTTTTGGTAGATAACATCCCCTGTATATTTTTCATTCTTTAAGATTCCGTTTATAGTTGATCCATGCCAGCTTGCTCCTTTTTGTCCTTTAATCTTTCTCTTATTTAAATCTTCTGCAATTTTATGTGTTCCCTTACCTGAAAGATACTTTTCAAAGATCTCTTTTATTATTTTTCCTTCTTCTTCGTTAACTACCATCTTTCCGTCTATGTTCTCATAGCCATAAGGTGGGCTTGATATAATAAACGTTCCATTTTGAAATCTTTTCTTTATGGACCACTTATTATTTTCTGATATAGACCTGGACTCACTTTCTGCAAGGGATGAAAGTATGGATAGCATCAACTCACTTTCCATGGTTCTTGTATCAATGTTTTCTTTTTCAAAATAGATACCAATGTTTAAATCAAGAAGTCTTCTTACGATTTCCAAACAATCTGTTGTGTTTCTTGCAAGCCTTGAGATGGATTTGGTTAGAATAAAATCTATTTTTCCGTCTTCACAGTCTTTTAACATTTTTAAGAGACCGTCTCTACGTTCTTTCTTTGTTCCAGTTATCCCTTCATCAAAGTATAGGCCTGCAAACGTATATGTCTTGTTCTCAGATATCATCTTTTTGTAGTGTGCTTTTTGTGTTTTAAGACTTACTAGCTGATCTTCCTCATCTGTCGATACTCTTGCATAGGCAGCGACTCTTAATACTGATTCTTCTTTTTGATTTGCTTCTATTTTGGTTATCTTTTTCATCGTCTCACCTCTCTTTCTATTAGTGCTATATTCCCGTACAAGTGAGTATATATCAAGTCTTATAGCAATAATTCTGAAAGAATAGGTCTGAATTTTTTAATGTTTTCTCTCCTAATTTTTCTATATTCTTCAAGACTAATTTCATCTAAAAGAAAGAGGTCTTGGATGATCTTATCAGATAGATAAAAGTTAAGCTCTGCCTTTAAATCCCTTTCTGTATATTCGGTTTTTAAAGTTTCTTTTCTACCTTCAAACTTTTCTACTCTCATACTCCACCTCCTATATCACAGTCAAAGAAATCAGTTCTATTTTTAACCTTAATTTTCTTTCCTCTATATTCCTTAGGACATATGGAGTGACTTTGAGTAAAAATTAAATAATTAAAAGTTTAGATAAAAAAAGACCTATCAGCATTTATGTGCGAATACCAATAGGTCTAATATAATATTAGATTTTTATGTAATGATACTGTTCTTTAAGGAGGGTCGGGCTGGCACAGGCCGGAAAAAAGGTGCTTCTCATTGACTGACAGCCCTCCCTGGGTATGCTTACGGTCAACGCCCATGCAGCCGAGGGCAAGAGCATCTTCGCCCACGATCCGGGTGGCAAAGTGGCGGAAGGTTATGCAAATCTGATCAAGGAGGTGTTGAAACTTGAACAGCAGTGCGAAAAAAGTAGAACTGGCATCAGTAGATGACCTGTTCTCCACAGAGGAAAATCACACCGACGCGGGGCGGGAAAAGATGGTGGAAATCCTTCTGATCGAGATGCACCCGTTCAAGGACCACCCTTTTAAGGTCAAGGACTATGAGGCCATGATGAAAACTGCCGACAGTATCCTGCAGTATGGGGTGCTGGTTCCGGAGATTGCCCGCTCTGACCCCAATGGCGGTTATTAACTGGTAACCGGACACAGGCGGCATCGGGCCAGCCATCTGGCGGAGAAAGAGACAATGCCGGTCATTGTCCGGGATTTGACGATGACGTCGCCACCATCATCCTGGTTGACAGCGACTTGCAGTGAGAAGAACTCCTCCCCAGTGAAAGGGCTTTTGCCTACAAGATGAAGTTGGAGGCTATGAAACATCAGGGTGAACGTATGGATTTAACTTGTGCAAAACTTGGGCACAAGTCCAATGGAAAGAAATCCAGGGATATTTTGGCGGAGCAGATCGGACAAAGTAAAACTCAGATTCAAAATACATTCGCCTGACAGAGTTAATTCCCGAACTATTGAACATGGTGGACGAGAAGAAAATCGCCTTTAATCCGGCCTATGAGGTGTCTTTTCTCAAACCAGAGGAACAGCAGATGCTTTTAGAAACGATGGATTATGAGCAGGTCACCCATTCTCTCTAAGGTCCAGCGCATGGAGGAAACCATCATCAAACTGCTGGAACAATGGCAGCGCAAGGGAGCCGCAGCTATCCTTGAGCATTTCTTGCCGGTATTTACTATTTTGAGATTCATTGTGATACATATAATGAATTGGGCACACGCTGCACTACCTTTATGGAAATGTAGGAGGAATTTAAAAATATCACTTTCAGCACAGTGGAAGATGACGCAGGAACGTTCAGGAAGGGTGGAAGCTTTTACGCATGATTTAAAAACACCAGGGTGCTTTTCAAGAATTAGATGCAATTATTTGTAGCATCATTTTAGATATTTCTTTTGGAGACGGACGATTTTCCATTTGAATCCATTCGGAAAGAAGATTCCAAAGTGCACCGGCACTGACGAGCAGTGCAGCTTTCCTTTCAAAGATGCTGTCGTACAAATTTTGATTTCCACGAACGGTATCATGAATCACAGGTAAGGCCTGATTGAATTCTTCCAGCAGATAATAGAATAGATGATTCTGTTGCAAAAGACGCAAAAAGTCGATTTGTTTCTCCCAAAAGGTAAAAAACACTTCCACAATCTGCTCCAGTGTATAGTGCCTGTCTTTTTGAAAATAAGTAATGTAGTCCTCACATCTTTCTAAGAAGCATTGCTGTAATACCTGCTCCTTCGAATCAAAGATCCTATAAAAAGTTCTTCTTGATAAAAGCGCATGTTCGGCGATTTCTGTTACGGTAATACGAGCGTAGTCTTTTTGGCTCATAAGATCCAACAAGGACTGCATAAACCATTGACGGGATTGCTCAGCGATGGGATTCTTTTCCTTTTTTACCAACCTCATTTTGTTCCTCCTGTCACACTTTTTCGGGATTGTAGCACTTGAACCGCTTATATTGACAATCATGTCTTATTGAGTATACTATAAATTAGAAAGTGACACAAGTGAGACAGATAAAGGAGGCTCAATTTTATGAATACAATAAATACGATTGTTTGGCTGTTCCCTGTTATTTTTATGCTGCATGACTTCGAGGAGATTATTTTTGTGGAGGCATGGAAACAGAAATATAAAAGAAAAATACAAACAACAAAAATGAAGAAGATTCCATTTGCCGATTTGGGAAGCACACCGTCATTTTCCATTGGTGTATTGATTGAATTTTTCATTATTTCAGCTTTATCCCTCTCTGCTTGTATCTTTGATTGGTACTTTTTGTGGCTGGGATTATTTTTTGGATTTACCTTTCACCTGATTGTGCATTGTATATTGGCGTTGCAATTTAATGGCTATGTACCCGGAGTTGTCACCGCAATCCCGTTCCTTCCGTTATGCTTTTATATCATTTGGGTTTCAAATAAATTCCTTTCTTTTACCACAGCTCAATTATGGATCAGTTGTGTAGTAGGCGCTATTTTGATGCTCTTAATGGTGGCTATTTTGCATAGATGTATGAAATCTTTTGAAACTTTTATCAAAAAGTGGGAAATTTAATTACACACAAATAGCAAATTTTTAAGGAGGTCTTTTGCATGGAGTTGAAATTTAAACAAGGTATGTATCACCTAAATCCTGATCCTAATTTTAACTTTCAGCTTAACCGCGTCATTCTTTGGAATGGCGGGAATTTAAACGATGTGATGCAGTCTGCCAAAAAGATTACAGACAGCACAAGCTGGAAGAAGGAAATGATTTACCTTGGGGATCATGCACTCTCTCAAAACAGAATCCCTCAGGCAATTGCATATTACCGAATGAGCGAATTTTTTGATGTAAATCCTGGCAACAAGGAATACTATATAAAAGCCACGGAACTGTTTTATGAGTATTACCATTCTTATTTCGATGAGGGACGTGTCCAGAAAATTCAAGTTCCATATGAAGATGTTATGCTGCCAATCATGGTTGCAAAAGCTCAAAAACAATGTAAGGGCACCATTCTTTTACACGGTGGTAACGATTCATGCTTTGAGGAAATGTTTTTGCCGATGTTATATCTTTCTGAACAAGGGTATGATGTATATCTATTTGAAGGTCCTGGACAAGGCAACGTTATTCGTGTTCAAGGGAAACACTTTACATATGCTTGGGAACATCCAGTCAAAGAAATATTAGATTTCTTTCACTTGAATAACGTCATTATTATTGGTGTTTCTTTGGGAGCTATGCTGGCCCTGCGTGCTGCTGCATTTGACAAAAGAATTACAAGGGTTGTATCTTGGTCTGTTTTACCGGACTTTCTAGACGTGGTTCTCGACCAAATACCAAAAAATGTAGGCGGTATTGTTAGGTTTATGTTGAAACATAATCTCAGCATCGTTCTCAGCCCTATTCTTTGCATGATGAAATTGATACGTAAGAATGACCCATTATTTCAATGGGGTGTCAATCATGGAATGTACGCCTATGGAGCTGACAGCATTTATGATTATCTGAAGAAAGTGAGTAAATATCAGATTATGGATGTGGCCTCCATGATTGAACAAGATGTATTGATTCTTGGTGCCAACCAAGACCACCTCGTTGATTACCGAATGATCGGCAAAGAAATCAACGCACTTACCAATGCGAACTCTCTCACATTTCGCCTTTTTACTGAAAAAGAAAATGCGGGAAATCATTGCAATTTAGGAAATGCCAAACTGGCTTTAGATGTGATACTGCAATGGTTGACATTTTTAAAACATCGTGATTTAGAAGTTAGAAAGAATTGAATTCATTTCAAGAATATCATGTACATCTATCCTGCAGGGTATAAGGTCTTTGTACGTTAACATATATATTACCGATGCCAATTAGCCTTGCTATGGTTCGAGACACTTCACTTGGTGTATAGGATTGCCCATTGCTCTTACCTGATTCTTGAGCAAGTTTCATCATAAAGTACTCATAAGCATCTCCGATAATGTCATCGCCACTTGCCATGTTGCTTTTGAAATCAATAGCAGGGTCTTGAAATACTTTAATATGGCCTGAAACCTTATCAACCAGTTCCTTGCCTTTACCAAGCTCTTCCGGATTGTTAAAACTTACATCAGGAAGCAAGCCTTTCAGTTTGTTATTTTCTAAAAACAGTTGAATGATGATATTGAACTGACCCCCAAAAGTTAGACAAAAAAAATAACTGAAGGATGTCAGTTCAAACTTCTAAATTAGAAGTATATCAGGATTTAATTGATATATTAAATTAATTCGTTTACTCTCCTCTGAATAGCATAATAATCGTATCCAGCGTTAGTTAACCTTCTTTTTCTTTCTTCTCCATTTCCCCACTTTCCACTTATAACCTCCCTTGCTAATTGATCAATTGTCTTTTCTAGTGGATATACTTTTGTGCCATTAGTGTCAAATACTTTGAACCCGAATTTATCTGCACATCTTTTAGCATTATCTAAATTCTTAAATGCACCTTTCTGACTTTTTACATCAGACCAAGAATTTCTAACCCTATATAGTCCACCTGTTGGTTTACCAACAGTTTTATTGCCTTTTAGTCTTTTATTGACCTCATTTGCTATATATGGAAACTTACTGCCAAGGTATGGTCCTGGGCAGTTAGTGTTTGAATACCACTCATGTTTTTGAAGTACACCACCCTTGCCTCCAGTGTAGGTACAAGGATAGATTCCATTTCTCCTACAGATGTCTGTTACTAAATCAATTAGTCTATTCAAAACGTAATCAGAAACTAACCACTGAGGTCCTCTCGTAGAGTTCCCTACTTCAATTGTTACTGCTCTATTGTCACACCATGAAGATGATGTTGTCCACGCTCTATTAGATTCATCTACTCCTAAAACAATAACTCCGTCTGAGCCTAAATTATAATTGGCAGATGCTTGTCGTGACCTTGGTATAAATACACTTGCAAGGTTTTTCCCGCCTATAACTCCTGCTGCGTGGTGTATAGCGATTTTTGTTATCTTCTGATTTCTTCTTCCACTATGATTTGGAGAGAGAATTCTTACTTGTGCTAATGGGCTATTACTCATTTATTTTTCCTCCTTAAATTGTTTTAATATATCTTTTAATTTTTCTGGTACTGGCAAACCTAAAGCTATAGAATTTTCTAATATAGAAAGCCCCTCATTGGCTATATAAAAAAAGATGATGGCTGTTCTTATCATGGTTCCATCACCTTTAATTAAGTTTACATCACATAGGTTTGCTATTCCTACAACTATAAAAATCATAATCTTTTTAGCTATCCCTTTAAATCCTATAGATGAGGATAGCTTTTTTTCGACCCCTGCTCTTAAAACTCCTGTCAAATAATCAGCTATTACAAAAGCAAGAAGCGTGTAAATAAAAGCATCTACACTTCCAAGATAAAATCCCAACCATCCTCCAATAGCTGTAAAGCATACTTTTAGTATCTCAAAGAATTTGTTCATTTTATTCCTCCTCTGTTAATGTGTAAGTTATTTTCATTGTCTTGTCCGCCGTTTTTAATATTGGACTAGATAGGTTATTAATTGTTCCTAGATATGGGGTGTGAAGATAAAGAGTTTTATATAGAGTTTCTTCATCTGAACTATAACCAATCATAAACGACCCCATTGGAATTAAAGACGTCCTTATATAATCTAATCCAATTCCCGAAAATTGATTTTTTCCATAATTTTTAATTAACTCATCTTTAGAATTGATTATAAAGTCATAGCCTAAAATATAATCTCCCCACTCGTATAAATAGTTATAAGTATATTTACCATAGTCAAAATCCGACTTAAAGCCTAAGTCAATCTTAGTGATATCTACAGGATTATTTGCGTTTATCTTATATACTTCCTTTTTACTATCAGCCATTGCGTATAGATATCCATTCTTCATTAGACTTGCTGTCATCTTAAATGGATAATTTGCATCGTTACTTCTATATTCCCCAATCCTATTTAGATTAATATTATTTAGAGTCCATTTATTGTAAGTTACAGAATAATCATTTTTATTTATTTTTACTCTTCTTAATACAACATTATTATTAGTATTTTTTGCGTTAAATCCATACCAGTAACCATCTTTACCATCCATGAAATTAGCATAATACCAGCTATATTTTTCTTCAAAAAATTCTTCAAGAATTACGCTTACCTTTTCTATAGTTTTATTTCCGTATCCATTAATAGGATCATTTAATCCTACACTCGAAAGAGGCTCTTTAAATTTGATTATATCTAAAGTTTTATTTTCTCTAGGGTATAAAGATATTAAAACATTATTAGCTAGATCAGCCTCAACTAATCCAAGATATGCTCTTAAGACATCATATTTATTTGAATACTTGTACAGCCTGTTTAATCTAAGACAGGCTTCCCTACCATACTCATCCCCGTAAAAATTTCTTCCAGCTCTATAATGTGTTAATGCCAACGAAGAGATTCTTCCGTTTGCCTGTGATGTAGAAAAATCCCACACAAACTTGTAACCATTTTCAAGAGGGGTTGATTCATTAAGATTTACTGAACCTCTTCTTGGTGCATCCGTTGAATTTACATCATTAGATGCATAACCTATGATTTGATTATCAGAAGGAGCAAATATTTTGTTTGGATCTTCTTCTAATTTATCCTCAAAAAGAAGTATTCCTCCATAGCATTTAGTTGCTATAGGAAAAATCTCATCTTCAAACTTGGTCAAATTGTTCGTTTGAATAGGATACATAAGTCCTGATGGATTCAGTCTTAATAAATCTGGGACTGCATTTGTTACTAAATTTTCTTCTTCGTATACCTCTTTCTTGTTTGTCCACACATCAGTTAGTTCAATGACTGATTTACCCTTAAGCATTTCCTTCCTCCTTATCTTTAAAATCTGTATTAATTTCTTCCTTATATTTTCCAAACATCAATCCTTGATATTTAAATCTTCCTACCTTTTCAGTGAATATTATCGGTCTTGGAACTTGTCTTTCGACTTTGTATTCAGCATTCAATTTCCTAAGCAAGAGTGAATGACTAAGTTCTATTCTCTTCCAAGATTCATCGACCTTTATCTTTCCATCCCATGATGCTGTAGATCCTAGAGACTGACCAGATATTGCTGCTAGAGCATTATCTTTACCTATCATAGCCTTACCTGATTCAAGCCTAATCAATACTGAGAAATTGTTCATAGTTTTCTCCTGTAGTTTAGTTAATGGATAGAAAAGATTTAAAATGTGGTCACCGCTTAAGTAGGTTTCTTTTGGAATGTGATGTTCTATTTTTGTATCATTAAAAACATAAGCAACAACCAGCCTTGTTGGTATTTCTATATTTTCAATAAAGTCTAATTCTTCTACTTCTTCTTTTTCTTCAAACTTTGGAGGATCATAGGATTTTCCATCTTTATTTAAAATCTCTACTTGTTTATTGACTTTCCTCGATATCTTTCTTGTTTTTTCTTCAGTGTCACAAATTATATTTAACAAGATTGAGGCATTAAAAATTGCCTCCGTTTCTTTATTGGAGGCAAATTCTATACGAATTATTGGTGTATCAGTGGTAGAAAGATTAAAGGCAGAATAATTTGAATAGGAATGAACTACTAATTTTTCAGATTCAATCTGATTTAAAAGTCCAACTATATTCTTATCATTCTTACTTTTCGCCCTTGATAGGTATGGATTCTTTCCTACTCCAAGAATTCTATGCTTACTATTTATCTTATATTCTATGTCAGTGATAAGCCCTTCAATCTTTTCTTCCGCATAAGAAATAGCTACTCTATCTCCTACATCAAGACTTGGGTCTCCTATAGTTACCATATCAAAAGGTGTATGATGAATCTTACAAATTTCTGTTAATAGGCTTTCACACATTCTTTTTCTTTTTTCTGGAAGTCCTAATTGCATCAGTGGGTTTATTCCAAGATTCATAGTTAGTCCATCGTCATTTTCTAAAGAGTAATATTCAGCTATTTTAGTCTTTGCATTTGTTGAGTTGATAGCTGTATATCGTGTCTTGAAATCTGATATTGATGAAGAAAATCTTTCTCTCGTTTTAATTTCAGTTGATATACTCTCTGCATACTTTTTTAAGACCAATTTACCATCACGAGAGACCTGTGCAAAAGCCCCAAGGGTCGATGATATATAGTGTATAAAGTCCCTGTATGTTTCTATATCGTGGTCTTGATAAATAGCTAGGACTTCCTCACCATTTTCAAAAGCTTTTACCTCTTCTTCCGTCATTCCTAATTCTACCTTACACTTCTCACATGATAATTTAAGTAATTCAAAAGCCGTACCAAAGGTATCCGTAACTGGGAAGTTCTTATCAAACCTAAGCATATAGTCATAGCCTTTTAGTTCTAAAATTTTCTTAGACCTATTTGCCTCAGTAACATCAAAGATTCCCATCGGTATGGTTTCAATCTTTTTATTTTCTAATTCTTGATTGTAAAAAAGTTCTAGCTTTGAATCCTCTAAAGAATACCTATCTATATCTGAAAAAAGACTGATTCCAAACTCTCCAGCATAAACTGTACCTATTTCAAGTTCAGAAGATCCAGAGCATGAACGATGAATGTATCCAGACCCTTTAAGAATATCTTTATTGGTAAAGGGAATGATTGTTTCATCTTTTAATATGATATTCCCCGTCCAGTAAAATTTACGAGAATTCTTTTTGATTGCTGTTTTATATTCATTGCTTGTTAGATACATCAATATTCCTCCAATGAAAAAGATACTTCCCACAGCCCTTTATAAGAAGTATCTTTTATTAATTTGACTTGAAACTTGTCTATATACATTTGTGTCTCTTTTAGTTCCAATGTTTCTGTATCTAAGTATTTAACTTTAAGATTAGGCTTATTAGCAAAACCACTCAATGTCTTTACAAGCTTAGGACTACAAGAAAAACCTACAGATATACTTGCTACTTTATTTCTAACAATATCCCTTTGAATAGTTCCGGCCTCTGTCTCTCCTCCGGTGTCTGCCTCAATATCTCTAAACTCCAAATCATAAGAATTTGGTAAAGGTAGGTCTACTCCTTCAATAATTAAATATGATTGATGTTTCATTTCTATCTACCTCCACTTCTTAAATTCTTACGCATTGAGGCATTAACAATAACTTCATCGAGGAGTGTGCCTCCAAGATAGACCGGTATAACTATATCTCCAGTATTTTCTGATTTTAAATTAATGTTTGTAAGTGCATCAGATATTTGTCTTCCTATATCAATTCCATTTACAGCATCTCCTTTATCATATCCACCCATATCAAGAGAGGATATATTTGGACTTAGAACCATATCGCTTGCTACATTTTCCATTGAAGATTTAACCAAACTCCTGCTCTTCTCAATCCCTTTTGATAAGCCTTCCATAAAATCTGGCATCCATTCTTCATAGTCAGTAAGTGGCCCAACATCTGGTACTGAAAAGTGTAGGTAGGATCTAATAGTTGATGCTACATCAGATACAGCAGATATTACATTACCTATTGCATTTGAAATTCCTCTTGCAATTCCATTAATCATATCTGCACCCCAGTTGTAGGCTTGTGATGCAAGATTTCTAATGAAGTTCACTGCATTATTAAACCCATTTCTTATACTAGATAAAATATTCGACATACTAGAAGAAATAGCGGACTTCATTGAATTAAATGCAGATGAAACAGCTGATTTTGCAGAATTAACTGTTGATGAAATAGTAGACTTGATGCTATTCCAAATATTAGACACTAATGACCTAATTCCATTTAAAACTCCAGATATAAAGGACTTTATAGCATTCCAAACATTCATAACTATTGATTTAATAGTATTTAAAACCGATTGAATTACTGTTTTTATATTGTTCCATGATGTGGATATAAATGTTCCTATGGCAGTGATTACTGTAGTCAAGAACGTTTTTATCCCATTCCAAATAGTCTCAGCCTTTACTTTAATAGCATCAAGAACTGTTGAAATTAAAGTCTTTATACTTTCCCAAATAGTCCTAATAAATTCTCCAACTGCTGTAAATACTTCTGTAGTTGTAGTTGATATAGCTGTCCATATATTGGTAAAAGTAGTTTGAATCCCCGTCCAGAGGCTTGTAAAGAATTCTCCTAAACTTTGCCATAGACTCTTGGCTCCCTCAATGAAGGTATTCCAAGATTCAGTTAGAAAAGTTGTTATTGTAATCCAGATACTATTCCAAGTTTCTAAGATTCCACTCCATAGATTAGCAAAAAAGTCTTTTACCCCTTTCCAAAGTGCTCTTATGCCTTCTACAAAAGCAGTCCATAGTTCAGAAATAAAAGTCGTAATATTTGTCCAAGCTGTAGACCAAGACTCATATATTCCTTGCCATAGATTTGTAAAGAAATCTTTGATACCGTTCCAAATTCCAGATACTCCTTCAATAAAGCTAGTCCATAAGCTTGATATAGTAGTTGTAATTGAAGTCCATATTGCATTCCATAACTCACAAATTCCATTCCAAAGATTGGCAAAAAACTCTTTAATTCCTCCCCATATTTCCTTACAGGATGATACAATCGAGTTCCATGTATTAACAAGAAATTCTTTGATTGTATCCCAATTTTTTATGATTAAAGGAATAAGAATCGTCGCAATAGCAACGATAGCTGCTACTATTGGATGAGCCATAATAAGTCCACTTAAAGCAGTAAATGCTCCTTTCAGAACACCAAACACTTTAGCAAGTCCAAGCATCGCTGGTGTCGCACCAGTTGTTATTCCTCCAGAAAGAATAGATATAGCACCAGTCACTGTTCCAATAACCGCTGCTACTTTTGAGATAATAAGCAAGACTGGACCAATGGCAGCAAGAATTCCGGCAAATATTAAAATGAATTTCTGAACTTCTGGAGGTGCATTTGAAATTGCTGTTATAACATCAGTAATCTTTTCTACAAATTTTGTAAGTGCCGGAACAACTAAATCTCCAAAACGAACAGATAGAGTTTCAAGTGCCCCTCCTAGTGCCTCAGTCTTTGATGAAAGATTATCTTGCATCACATCAGCCGTTTCTTTCGCAATTCCACCTGCGTTTTTCATAGATGCTGATATTTTGTCATACTCTTCTTGGCTCATATTAAGAAGTGAAAGTAAACCTGCTTGACCTTCTTTGCCAGCAATTACTGTAGCATAATATGCCTTCTGCTCATCGCTTAAACCAGAGAATGATGTTCTCATTCCTCTTAAGATTTCATCAAGAGACTTAAACGATCCATCTTGATTGGTTATCTTGATACCTAACTCATCCATAGCACCTTGCATATCTTTAGTAGGTTTAATCATATTTGTTAAAGAGTTTTTAAGTGAAGTACCAGCTTGTGAGCCCTTAATACCAGACATGGACATGGCTGTAATTGCAGAAGTTACTTCTTCAATATTAAAGCCCATCGAATTTGAAAGTGGTGCTATATATTTAAAAGACTCGCCTAGGTCATTTATACCTATTGTCCCAGCATTAGCTGCTTGAGTTAATACATCAGCTACTCTTCCAGACTCAGA
The DNA here is from genome assembly GCF_001553005.1 of Gemelliphila asaccharolytica. Lineage (GTDB taxonomy): Bacteria > Bacillota > Bacilli > Staphylococcales > Gemellaceae > Gemelliphila > Gemelliphila asaccharolytica. Next base: position 35,654 of record NZ_KQ959899.1, read on the forward strand.
TGCTTTCATATTAAATCCAGATATGGCATCAGCTACAATGGTTGCAACTGAACCAAGATTTTCTCCAGATGCAGCTGACGCATCAAGTACGCCTCCTACACCTGTTAATATATCCTTAGTAGACCATCCTGCCTTTGCCATTTCAGTCATAGCCTCTGTTACCCCACTAGCGCTAAAAGAAGTAGACTCACCAAGTTGAAGAGCTTTTTCTTTAAGTTGAATTAGGTCCTCACCAGTTGCACCTGTTATCGCCTTTACAGAGGACATTCCCTTTTCAAAGTCTGCTGCTGTTTTTAGCCCCAAGGCCCCTACGGCCACAATTGGTGCTGTAACCTTGGTAGTCATTTCTTTTCCAACTTCTCCTGTAACCTTAGATATCTTCATAGAAGAGTCCGAGATGTTCTTAAAGGCTTTACCAGTTTTTGATGCTTGTTGCTCTAGAGATTTCAAGGAGTTTTCAGTTTCAATAATTTCTCTTTGAAGGGCATCATATTGAGCTTGAGAAATATCACCACGAGCAAGAGCTGCATTTGCCTGTTCACTTGCAAGTTTAAGGGACTCTAACTTTGCTTTTGTTTCTTGAATAGATTGAGATAGAAGTTTCTGCTTTTGTGAGATAAGTTCAGTATTTTTTGGATCAATCTTTAATAGCTTATTTACATCTCTAAGTTCTGATTGAGTATGTTTTATCTCTGTATTAACTTGTTTTAAAGCAGTCTGTAACTTGGTAGTGTCTCCACCAATCTCAACTGTTATCCCTTTTATTCTATTTGCCAATATTTCTCACCTCCCTAGAATTTATCAAAGTCATCTTGTGTAGCTACTTCCTTGTATTTATAGTCATCATTATTCTTTTCTGTGAACATATCATTTACAAGTCCAATTGTTAGTAGGGATAAATCAGAAACAGAAAGGCCAAGTTCCACTGCCCTTAATAGAAACAAGGGTGTAGTCATTGGTCTTTCTGTTGGCCTTACTTTTTTTTAGATATTTCTTCTGTCTTTATATTCAATCCCCATAATTCAATTAACTGAGGTAAAATTTGATAAATTGAAAAAGTAGAAAAATTATCCAACCATTCTTCTGGACTATCTGGTACAGATTTATCTCCATGCTTTGCCATTACATAGGCTATATTTTCAAATAACTCAAGTGAACCTATATCAAGGTTAGATTTATCTTTATCGTTTTTCTTCATGGACTTTTCTAGTTCCATCAAGTCTTTAAAGATGTCTCGACCAAACTTTAATCTATAGATTCTTGGAATAGCTGCCGATGCACGAAATATAACATCTTTTCCATCAATTTTTATAGTTTTTGTTAATGCCATTATCTACTACCTCCTGCTGTCCTTGTTGTAGAAGATGATGTTTCTATTGGTAGATAAACTGACTTGTACCAACCATCATAAGTTTTCTTTGTAGTCTCTTCTCCTGTTCTAGCCTTTACATTTCCATTTGGAAGTGGTCTTGCTTGAATAGTTAAGGTCTCTGGTTGAACTTCTCTTGATTCCTCATTAGTTTCTCCTTCAAGAGTAGGCCTTGCTGCTGAACAATTATACATTACGTGACGGATTTTCTTTTGGTCACCATCAAACTCAAATAACAGTGCAAAGTTCGCAGTTTCAGAATTCGAAGACTCAATTAGAACTTTATTAGAATCTGATTTTTCCATCAAAACATCAGTCCTAAATGATTCTGGAATAAGGGCGATTTCTAAATCTCCGTCATATCCCATATTGTTTGAAATAGTGTAGTATTCAATTCCATCTGCATAAAAGCTTTCAGGCTCTCCATTTGGATCTAGTGAAATTGAAACAGCACCAGGCATTGGCACTGGTGTCTTATATTTAATAACGCCCTCTTCGGCTTTATCAAAGAGAGCGTAGTGAACGTTACAAATATTAAATTTAACTTTATTTGCCATTATTATTTACCTCCGTAATTTTTAAATTAAGTGTGAATTCGTACAAAACTTCATAGAGTCTTTCTGATTCAATCCAAACTTCAGATTTTTCATAGTAGATTTTTTCTCTATCAAGTATCTCTTCTATCTTTTCTTCTAATTTTAAATCTTTCTTGTCAGTGTAAAGTTCTAAGTCTATCTGGGTGTTTTTATAGAAAACCACTCCATCTGCACCAAAGTGTTTATTCTTTGGAAATAGATAAACCATAAATGGTGGATTTGGACTTTCTCCCTCAGCAAAGTGTGAATAGGCAAATGGAAGTCCTATCTCATTAATTATTTCCATTAACTTATTCATTCTCTTAACTTCCTCATTATATTTTCTTCCAATTCTCTGACTCCTTTCTCCTCAGCAGGTCCAATATGGGGCCTAGCAGATACTCTTCCTCCCTGTCTAAGGACGTGGCCTTTCTCTAGTAAATGAGCCAGTTGATATCTATTCCTTGAGTGAACTACGAGCTCTATTGAGTTTGAAGTTTCTTTCATAGTTTTTACTGACCAAGATTTAGAATATTTCTTTGTTTCTCCTACAGGTGCATTTTCTTGTATATCTTTCCTAATATTACTACCAGTTTTTTTAACTTCCTTTTTGACTTCATCTGTTGCCATATCAGAATATTCTTCTAAGCCTTTCATAATTTCACTGGCTAAGTTTTCAATTTTTACATTCACCTACTCACCTTCCTACACCTAAACTTTATAAGTCTATTTTTGTAGTTCATAAAGTCAATTGAGATGATATTGTATTTTTCATCATCAAATAGAACTCTGTATTCTGAAGTATTAATGTTCTTTAACCTATTTTGAAATCTTACGGTAAAAGAAATATCCGACCTATCTACTTCCATCCCAAGAAAAACTTCTTCACCTTTTCCTTGAAAGGAAATATATGAATTGGTTATTAGATAATCGGACCATACTGATCTATGATTACCTATATCATCGACTTCAACATCTTTATTTTGAAAGGTTATTTTTCTATTAAAATCAGCTATTTTCATAATAGTCTCCAGTATCTTCCGGAAGTTCTGGCAGGATATAATAAGCTAGATAACGACTTTTCCCCCACCCACAAAAATTTCCATTATGCAGAAAAAATAGCATATATTGGTTGTAATCCTCATTGCTTTCATTCCTTATTTTTAATAACTTCTTATAGTTAGGTGATTCAGTAATCCTTTTTTCTTTTGTAATTAAGTTTATTTCATCGGTTGTTTTCATATCACCGTTTACACGAGATATAAATAAAGTATCATCATCATTTTTAACTTCTGTAGTTTCATCATATTCCCATTCATAAGCTATGCTCACATTGTTATTAGATTCAACTAGTAAAGATATTCCTTCATATGTGTACCTTTCGCCAGAATAATTTCTACTATATGATAAAAATTTTCCTTTTGCCCATTTTAATAAGTCAACTTCTAACCTTGGACTTTCAGGAATACCATTCTTTAATTCAAAATGATATATTTTGCCATCCAAAGTGTGGATTCTTAAACCACTTAAATTAGCATGTATTATCCTATCAAATTTATAGCCACTTAAATCGAGTGAAAAAATATCACCATTATCACTTAATCCCGATACGGTGTTATTAATTTGTACAAAAGTTGTATCGAAGTAGCTAAAAAAATCATCATATTCATTAACCCTTAGATATTTTTTATTCTTCAAATTATGAAACTCTGCTTCAGACCTATCATTTGCTGATATAATTAAGGTATTATTAAAAGTTTCTAGATTTATTTTTTTACTTGATGGAATATTTGTATCTATTACCCACAGTTCTTCTAATACCATGGATATCCCATAAATTGAAATAAACCCATTATTATCTGCACTTACTATTCCAAAACAATTTTCAATACTATAACTACATAGATTTAAATATCTACGCTTATTAGAACTTATAGCTTCGTTAGAGTTAATAAGTAAGGATAATTTTCCTTCTTTTATAATAAAGTATGCATCACCTGCATCCTCGATACCTAAAGCATCGTCTATATTTTCCAAGATTGGAAAGGGATCTGTATCATATTGGTAGTTATATTCAGCTTTTAATTCGTATGGACCAAATTTATGCCCAGACTCCCATCCAGTTTTTATTTCTCCAATCTTGTTTGCTAAGTCTTTAAAGCTATCATCTTTATTAGCTTTTCCTTTCTTGTCGACAATAGCCTTAGCAATCAAGTTCTTACCATTATCGACATCGTAAAAAAGCTCATCGTATTTTTTATTTAAAATTTTACCTTGTCTAGCAGATAGAGCTTTTTCACCATCTTCACTTTCAAGGTTATCTATAACTTCACAGTCTTTTCCATCTTCTCCTTTTGGACCAGGTGGGCCTTCTTTGCCCTGAGAGCCTTCATCACCCTTATCTCCCTTCGGTCCTCTTATATCTTCTAGATTCTTTTCAATAGCTTTTTTTATTGCCTCATCAGCTATATTTTTAGCATTTTCAATGGCAACTATTGCACTTTCAGAATCAGTATATGACTCATAACCTTTTGTTATCCTTATATAAGTTCCTTGGTCGGATGGAAAAATATGACCATCTATTTTTATTTCTATTTTGTATGATCCTATGGCTAGTGGCTTATCAAGCCTAAAAGAAATCTTATCTTCATTTACCTTTGTCTTACATTTCCATTCTAGTTTCTTTTCTTTACTATAAAGATGAATACTGGCATCCTTATCATTTAAAAAACTAATAGATTCACCTTTTGAATCACATAGCTGAAAACTTAGTTCTGAAGATATATCCCCTTGTTTTATATTAATTCCACCATTTGTTTGGATTAAATTTAAAGTATTTATATTATTGGCCATAATACCTCCTTAAAAACCTGATTTTCTATCACCAAATAATAAAGCCCTTAGAGTTAAGTTTAGTTCTGAATAATCTGCCTCTTCTCTGTGTTCATAAAGATAAGCAGTCATATAGAGGACAGCTATCTTTCCATTTGGATTTTTAGAAAGTTCTTCTTCACTGTCAACTCTAGCCACATCCATAGAGTGCTTGATTGATGATTGGATGAGAGATTCAATCATCTCATCCTCATCATCAAAATCCACCCTTAAATAGGACTTTGCCTCCTCAAGAGAAATCATACTTTACTCCTTAGGCTGTAGCACCAATTTTCAAAAGTTTTACTGCTTCTCTTAAAACTAAGATTCCATCTACTCTTTCTTTACCTAAGAAACCAACCATGCCATTACCAGCAAATAGTTCTTTTAAGTCTTGGAAAGACCTGTTTCCTCTATCTCCAATCTTGTAGTATGAAAAATCGCCAAAGGCTACTGCAAGCTTTCCTTTTTCAGCTTTTGGAGCAAAGGCAGATGTATAAGCAGGATATCCTAAAAGTCTATCTGGTTCTCCATCTTTAAGTGATGGTTGCCAAATATATGCACCATTAACATCTTTAAGCTTTCTAATCTGAGCTACTGTTGCATCATTTAAAATGAATGCCGCTTTCTTTCTATAAGGTCTGTCTAAGGAGTAGACTAAATCAATTAGTTCATCTGCAGTAATTGTTTGAGCCTTTGTTGTACCTCCAAGTTCTCCACCTTTTTTAGAGTCAAAAATTCCTGTAGGTTTATTTACTCCATCGCCATTTAAGAAGGCATCCTCTTCAGCATTTGCTAGTGCTCTAGTAAATTCTTCAGTGATGTATTTTTCTAAATTAAAGGCTGAATCATAAAGAAGTTCTTCAGTAACTTTAATACCTACATGGAGTTTGTGTGCATCTAGAGATACTTGACCAAATGTACCATCCCCAAAAGTAAGTTGGCCACCTTCTTCAACCCATAGGGCCGCCGGTTTTGTAGCTGCAATATTGATTTTATGAAGTCCAGAAGTTTGAACTTTTGTAGCTAATTTTCTTACAATATTTTCATTCTCAAGACCATTTACAATATCTGTTTCCATTTCTTCTGGAACTAAATATCCACCACTTTCATCTGTACCTACTTTTAATTCATTTGAAATATCTCTAAAGTTAGTTCTTAATGCTTTCATCATAGACTTCTTGTAGACATTTCTTGCTCTCATTGGCTTTTCTTCTTCATTAAAAGTAGAAGGTTCATTTGTTAATGCTTGAGTTGTAGGTTTTTCTAAAGTTTTCTCCATTTCTTTTTCCCTCTTCTTTCTTTCAATTTCACGAGTGTAATTCTCGATAGTTCTTTCCATTTCTTCATATGTTTTAAAGTCTTCATCAGACATTAGACCATTTTCATCTTTCTTAGATTCAGCAAATGATTTTGCCTCATCCCAAGCTTTAGTTCTCTTTTCCATTAGTTCTTTTAAGTTCATATCTTTACCTCCAAGTATTTTTAATTTTGTTTAATCTGCCTTCGACCTCACTCATTGAGTGAGTTTTCACTTCTTTATTTATCTTCGTTAAGAGCGAGTTTGTAACTGCTCGCCTTGAAAAGACCATGTTTGTAGCTTTTTCATCTTTTCTTTTGTCAGTTAGAGTTCCATCACAAAAACCCATCTCAATAGCCTTGTTCTTATCAAACCAAGTCTCCCCATCCATTAGATTAGAAATCTCTTCTCTGGATAAACCTGTTTTAATCTCATAGGCATTGATGATTGATTCCTTGACTTCCTTTAACATATCTATAGCTTTTTGCATTTCTTTTGAGTCACCAATGGCAACAGTTAAGGGATTATGAATCATCATTAGTGAGGTAGGACTCATCAACACCTCAGTTCCTGCCATGGCAATGACCGATGCTGCTGATGCTGCAAGTCCGTCAATCTTTATGGTTACATTTCCCTCATGCTCTAAAAGCATGGTGTAAATTCTTGATGCTGCGATACAATCACCACCAGGGGAGTTTATCCAAACAGTTATATCTCCACTTTTGTTTTTTAATTCTTCAAAAAAGAGCCTTGGTGTGATTTCATCATCAAACCAAGACTCTTCTGCAATAACTCCATCTATATAAAGTTCATTTGAATCCTTTTTCCAATTCCAAAATATTTTATTGTTCTTCATTAGAACTTATCTCTTCTCCTTTCTGCTGATAAAAACTACCTGCCTTATCAAGTGGTAGCATATTTCCATTTACAAGATATAGGTCTCCACCTTCTTCAGCTGATATCCTATCTAGGTTTTCTAACTCTCTTATGTCATTTGCACTCATCCAGCCATTTTGTCTTCCTACAGCATATCCATTCATTCTTGATTCATAGTCTCCTCTTAGAAGTCCGTCAAGGTTGAATTTAATAAAGTAGGATTCTTTCTCCTTCTTTGTTAGTAGTGCTCTTTCTAAGGATTGCTCCCAACGAACAATCCAAGGGTCAAGGGTGTATTTAACAAATTCAAGCGACTGTTGTTCTATATTTGAAAATGATGACCTTTCCAGGTCCCCAATCATATGAGGTGGTATTCTGAATATCCTTGCTATCTCATTTAACTGAAACTTTCTTGTTTCCAAAAACTGGGCCTCACTTGGCGCTATGGCTATTGGTTGGTATTTCATCCCTTCTTCAAGTACAGCCACTTTGTTAGCATTTTTAGGCCCCTGAAAGGCTGCATTCCATGACTCTCTAACTCTTTCTGGATCTTTAATAATACCTGGATGCTCTAAAACCCCACCTGGTTGTGCTCCATTTTGGAAGAAAGATGCTCCATAATCTTCACAAGCCATCGCCATGCCAATGGCATTTTTTGCCATTGTTATTGGCGAATATCCAATAAGTCCATCAAAACCAAGCCCTGGTATATGAAGGACATCTTCTTTTAAAAGAAAAACTTCTTCTGATTTGTGATTGTATTTATAAAAGATTTCTCCATCTTCACTTCTCATTACAGTCATCTTATTTGGCATTAGTGGGTAAAGTCCAATAACCTCATTTCTACCATTACGAATTATTTGAGCATAGGCATTACCCCACAAAAGAAGATGAGTCATTAGTGTCTCTCTAAATACAAATGAAGTCATCTCAGTATTTGGTTCATCGTGTAAGAGAAAATATATAGCATGGTCTTTTGCTTTTTCCTTTGAGTTCGAATCTCCTCTTTTATATAAATGAAGAGGAAGTCCTGCCAAGGTTTCAGCAAGAACTCTCACACATGAATAAACTGCCGTCATCTGCATAGCAGTAAATTCGTTGACATTCCTACCTGCTGTTGTTCTCCCAAATAAAAAAGACGATGAAGATAACCTCTCCCCGTCTTTAGGTTTGTCTCTCGACTTAAATATTAAATTTAAAATGTTTATAATGCCACCTCCTTAGTTACTTGCAATTAAAAAGCCTTCTTTTTGAAGGCCATATTTTTTACTATTTAATAAAAAGTAATTGATACTTAATAATTCAAAGTTTCTTTAACAAATTTATTAAATTCACCATTAATTAAATGAACGTCATCTCTGAATAATCTAGTGTCAGTGTAATTTCTCTGTCCGTCAAAATCTTTTGTTTCAATTGTTAAAAAAAATGTCTTATGCAATTCACTTATTGTACTTTCAATTAGTGTATCATCATAACCTAAGTCACATCTTAAAACACTTATTAATGATGGTAACCAAACAGTGTTAAATCTTCTAAAAATAAAGTTTGGTTTTAATTTTTTAGGATTACTTAAATAGTCTACTATTTTCCATAATATAATTCTTGAACTAAATAGACTTACACATGAAGTTGATTCAACTATATTATTTGCAAATCTTTTCTTAGCTTCATTCTTATCTTTAGTAAAATTAGGGTTATTACTTCTAAAAGGATACGCTTCAAGGTTAACAATCTTCTGAGTCATTAATTCAATGTATTCCCAATCATTAACTATATTATTATATAAGTCTTCTCTAGTTTTGTACTTCTTATCAAGGTTTTTTATATTATTTAAGTAAGAGATAGTAATATTTGCTACATAGTTGTTAAAATAATACGCAATATTATTTAATTTTATTTTTTTATATTCTATTCCTAATTCTTTTAATTTCTTTAACTTTAATAATTCTGAATACAATATATTTTTATTAGAATTAACAATATATCTTTTAATGAATGTTCTATCGATAACACGAAATCCTCTATCATCAATAATGTTCATTGAATCATCATTACTATTTAGTTCTCTAGCTTGTTTATAATATGAAAAAATTCCATCAGGTATAAACTTATCATCTATTTCTATATTTGGATTTACTAGGCATAAAAATAAACTTCCATTATCAATGTCACCAATAAGATGACTGGGAATACCATAATGAATATTTCTGCAAAAATTTTCTGGTAATTCTAGAAGCTTTTTATCTATATTTAACCACGAAAAATCTTTTGAATTGGTATCAACAGAATTAAAAAAATCATCTATTAATCTATCTAAATTTACTCCACACCATGGATTATATAATTTTAGCAATTTATCTGCAGTTTTAATTTCTCCAACTTTAGTTTTATAATTTTCTACTAACTTTTCTAACATAATCATTTAGCACCTCATATCATTTAATCCTATTATAACATTTATGAAAAAAATCTAAAATAATTAGAATATTATTAGTCCCCTATCATCATAAACCGATTCACTTATATCATTTCCACATCTTATAGCTCTATCAAGTGCCATAATTGTGGCAATAACTCCATCTATCTTTTCTGTAGATTTTTCTTTGTCAGCTTTTATATTTCCAGCAGGGTCTGTTCGTATAAAGATATTATCCATCATCCATCTTAGAACTGGATTACCTCCATGGGCTATTTTTCTTTCGAGTGTTAGTTTCATTAATTCTTTTGTTGGTGGAGACATATCTTTAAATCCTTGACCAAAGGGAACTACTGTAAAACCCATCCATTCTAAGTTTTGAACCATCTGAACTGCTCCCCATCTATCAAAGGCAATTTCTCTAATGTTATATATCTCACCTAAGTTTTCGATAAATTTTTCTATGAAACCATAGTGTACTACATTTCCTTCTGTTGTCTGAATGTAGCCTTGTTTTTTCCATAGGTCATAGTTTACATGGTCTCTTTTTACTCTAAGGTCAAGATTATCTTCTGGCAACCAAAAGTAGGGTAATATCTGATATTTATCTTCTTCATCTAATGGAGGAAAGACTAAAACAAAGGCTGTAATATCTGTTGTCGATGATAGGTCAAGACCTCCATAACAAACTCTGCCCTTTAGTTCATCTTCATTAACAGCAAAATTACATAGATCCCATTTTTCCATAGGCATCCACCTAATTGCTTGCTTGACCCACTGATTTAACCTTAACTGTCTGAATGCATTTTCTTCAGTTGGGTTTTGCTTAGCTGATTCACAGGCTTGTCTTACTTTTTCTATTGGTACAGTTATTCCAAGAGATGGATTTGCTTTATGCCATACTTTTTCATCTGTCCAGTCATCCTCTCTGTCTGCTCCATAGATTACAGGATAGAAAGTAGAATCAGTTTTTCTTCCTTCAAGTATGTCAACTGCCTTTTGATGAGTCTCATAGCAGATTGATTTAGTATCCGTTCCAGCAGTTGTTATGAGAAAATATAGAGGTTGAGTTCTCGCATCACCAGACCCTTTTGTCATTACATCAAATAGCTTTCTATTAGGTTGAGTATGAAGTTCATCAAATACGACACCATGAATATTAAATCCGTGTTTGGAATAAGCCTCTGCAGATAAAACTTGATAGAAAGAATTAGTTGGTTTATATATCATTCTCTTTTGAGATGCTAGAATTTTTACTCTTTTAGATAAGGCTGGGCTCATCCTTACCATATCAGCTGCAACATCAAAAACTATAGTTGCTTGTTGTCTATCGGCAGCACATCCATAAACTTCTGCTCTTTCCTCTCCATCACCACAAGTAAGGAGAAGCGCTACAGCAGCTGCAAGTTCTGACTTTCCCATCTTCTTTGGTATTTCAATATATGCAGTATTAAATTGTCGATATCCTGTATCTTTTACAATACCAAACAAGTCTCTTATGATTTCTTCTTGCCATTCAATAAGCTTGAAGTCTTTACCTGCCCATCTACCTTTAGTATGTTTAAGGCATTCTATAAAGGTAACTGCATAGTCTGCTTTGTTTTTATCATATCGGGATGTTTCAAGCATAAATCTACTTGGTTTATATTTCATTTGACCTCCTTCCTCTAAAAACAGGCATAAAAAATAGCCACATGATTGTGACTTCTACTACAACCAATAGAGCCTAAACCCTATTTGGAATTTTATTTTATCTTTGTCTTGCTATGTTTAATTCTTTGTAAGCTTTCTTTAGTTCTCTTTCTAGTATTTCTGATTCTGCAAAAAGTTGAAACTCTTCGTCTGTTAAATTTCCTTTTGATACTTCCCAAAGTTCTTCATGAAGTTGGTCTGCACATTTCTTTGCAGTTCCCGCTATGTCTAGAAGGTTAATGGCTGCTCCAATCTTGCCTTCTTTTGATTTTTTTATTGAGTTTTCAGAGTATCTTTTGCAGGCTTTGACTTCTGTTTCTAATCTTTCTAAAAGGTCTTTTTTCATGGTTTCACTCTCCTTTGTTTTGTTATATACATATTCCCGTATAAGAGAGTATTAGTCAAGTCTTTTGTGCTTATAAATCGGCTATTTTCCAATCTTTCTTAAAGGTTATCTATAAAGTCGTCAAACCATTTAGCTCCAATCTCAAGCCTTATCATTGGAAGTCTGCCAAGCTTATTATATTTTAAACTTACTATCCTTAAGTCTTCAGGAAGGCTAGTTTCGTAAAGCTGGTTGATTATTTTTCCCATTGTGATGTAAATTGTATCATCTTCAAGGTAGTCTTTTAAGTAATCTTGAAAAGCTAAGTCTCCATTTTCTCCTTCGTAAAGTCCAAGCATTGTAATTGCTGAAGAGTCGATTAACTCATTTAAATCTTCCTGTGTTTTCATGTATTTGTATACCATATTTTTCTCCTTATCTTTTTTTGTATGTACATATAACCGTACTGTCAAAAATAAGTCAAGTTAATTAGAGGATATAATGGCTATATTTCAACCTTTGCTCTATATTTTTTCTATTCTATCCACTCTGAAAATTACATTTAACATCGAACCATTATCCCATTTTACTAGGATTGATCCAATGGCATCCACCCCATAAACTGTGCCTAAAGTTCCAACTGGAGGTGCTTGGTCATCTTCCATTTGGATTAGTTTTACTCTTGTACCTACTGGATACGTCTCTTTTAATTTTTGTATAATTTCACTTGAAATCATCTAATCACCTCACATACATATATCACTCAATCTAGGATTTATATCAAGTCAGATTAAAAATATCTTCATATTTATACTCTTTTCCATTTCTTAAAAGGCTTACATCTTTATCACTACCAACTAATTCAATAAATCTATTTACAATGACATCTACAAATTTTTCATCTAGTTCAATCATCCTACAAATTCTATCAGTCTGTTCACAAGCTATTAGTGTACTTCCACTTCCACCAAATGGATCAAGTACAATAGAGTTTGTCATAGATGAGTTTTTAATAGGATAAGATAAAAGTGGAATAGGTTTCATAGTAGGGTGGTCTCCATTTTTTCTTGGTTTATCAAATTCCCAAATGGTAGACTCCTTCCTTCCTGTGTACCAGTTGTGTTTTCCTTTTTTCTTCCAACCATAAAGAATTGGTTCATGTTGCCATTGATATGGACTTCTTCCAAGTACAAGGGACTGTTTCTTCCAAATACAAGTACCAGATAAATAAAAGCCAGCGTCTTGAAATGCTTTTCTGAAATTAAGTCCTTCTGTATCTGCATGAAAAACATATATCGATCCATCATCTGCGAGGAACTTTTCCATATTTAAAAAAGAGCTTAGTAAAAATTCATAGAATTTACTTTGCTCCATATTGTCATTTTTAATTTTTCCAGCTGAACCTTCATAGTTTACGTTGTATGGAGGGTCTGTGATGATAAGATTTGCTTTTGATTCTCCCATAAGTTTATCGTAAGTAACCTCATCTGTAGAATCTCCACAAATAAGTTTGTGCTTTCCTAAGATCCAAATATCTCCAGACTTTGAAAAAGTAGGCTTTTCTAATTCTTTCTCTACATCAAAGCCGTCATCTTCTGTCTCATTTCCTAAGTCAAAAATATTAGATAGTTCATCTGGTGAAAACCCAGTAAGTTCTACATTAAAACCATAATCTTCTAAGGATTCAATTTCTACTCTTAATAGTTCTTCATCCCATCCAGCATCAAGAGCCATTCTGTTATCAGCTAAGATATAGGCTTTCTTCTGTGCCTCGTTTAGGTGGTCTGCAAAGACACAAGGTACTTCTTTTATTCCTTCTTCCTTTGCTGCCATAATTCTTCCATGACCTGCAATAACTCCGTAGTCTTTGTCAATAATTACAGGATTGATAAAACCAAACTCTCTGATTGATGATCGTAGTTTGTTAATTTGGTCTGCTGAGTGGGTTCTTGCATTGTTTACATAGGGTACAAGTTTTTCAATATCGACTAATTTCATTTCTTTTGTTGTAATCATATAATCCCCCATTTTGCAAATTCCTCAAAACCACCAATAGAATTAATGTAGTTTCTAGCAATTTCTACAATTTCAGAATATGGTCTACCATCAATAGTTTCATCTCCTATTGCACAGGATAATTCAATCTCTTTATTTTCCTCTTGTGCCTTTAGGTAGGCATAAATATTAACTGATACATCAGCCTTGGATAGGTCTTTACCATGAAGACCACCACCAGTTACTGCTCGTCCCATATCTGAGCCGAGTTTTCTATTAGTCGCTCCAGTATCAATATCAAATCCTCCAGTCCAATCTCCTAATGGATTTACAATTGCTCTTGGATAAATTGATTTTAAAATTTCTGTAGATACATTTGACTGACAAATAATAAGTTTATCCCCATCAAGAATGTATTTTCCATCGTAAGGATAATTAGAATATATTTCACGAGCAATTAAAGATAGTCTCTTTTCTTCATCTGATGTATGTACTCCCTTAAAGATTCCATTGTCACCACATCTTATCTTTTCTTTTTGATTATTTGATAGGTGGATATCCTGTTCTACTAATTTAATATCTGCTTTGACATCTCCAGCTATCCTCTTAATTGCTGTTTCAATTTCTTTCTTATTCAACTTACAATCTGTTTCTATAATGACATGACAATTTCCATGCCCCAGCAAAACTTCAACTGCTATTTTAGGATTTTCCTTTTCTTTATATGATAAATCTACAATTGCACCAGCTATGCAATCAGCTATTTTATCTGGATGCTTTGGATTTACTTTTTCAAACAATATAATTACCTCCTTTGCCTTAGTAATTTTTCCATCATATCCTCCCCATAGTCTTCATAAACTTCTGTACAGTTTTCTTTAACTATGTCATAAATCTCGTACCATAAAAGGTTGGCTGTCTTTTGAAACTGGCTAGACATCTGTACAAAAGGGGATGCGATGACCCCTCCTGTAGTAGGATGCTTGCCTAATAGTCCAAATTGACTTATTGCCTCTTCACATTGAATGTATCTTGCAAAAGCCTGAGAGTAAGATTCTAATAATCTTGGATTTACTAAGTTCTCACAGTTTCTATGTTTTAACCAGCCCCAAGTCTCTTTATATATTTCATCGGCACCTAGTGGTATTCCATTCTTTTGTTTTGCAGATAGATAGTCACTTGGTGTAGGCATATCGGTTCCATCAAGAACTGCTCCGTCTGGTAAGTCAACTGCATCTATTTCTTCTGGAGTGAATGTTGGAATATCATTCATTAGTATTTCTACTTTTTTACCTTTTTCTATTTTTTCAACAGCAGGCTGTGGTTTCCCTCCTGCTTTTACTCGTCTTCCACCTCTGTATGTTCCGTCTTTAGCGATATTATCACCTCCATGTTTTTAATAGGGCGTTTGAACCCGTCTTTTTGTGCGTGAAAGGGCGGCACCGTTGGTATGGGGTTCAGTCGTAGAGATTAAGACTCCCCCTCCCCCTCGGAAAACTATCCTCCAAACCTATCTCCACTCTTTGCATGAATCTTTGAGTGACAAGATTTACAAAGACTCATAAGATTGTCTTCGTCATTAGTTCCACCACGAGAAAGAGGAAGTATGTGATGTACTTCCTCTACCTTTGTCATTCTATTCTCTTTTAAACACATCTCACAAAGTGGATGCTCTGCTACATATCTTTTCCTTATAAGTCTCCATGCTTTTCCATAACGCTTATGAGTTTTAGGATCTCGTTTATATTTTTCATAGTTTTTGTTGTATTCTTTCTCATGTTTCTTACAGAATCGTCCATCAACTAATTCAGGACAACCTGGATGTGAACATGGTCTCTTAGGTTTACTTGGCATTTTATCACTCCATAAAGAAAGCCCTGAAGATTAAATCTCCAAGACTCTTTTAATTATTCTTTTGCTATTTTAATAATACTACAACTGCTTACTCTCATTCTATCAACTTTACTCTCATGTTTATGATATAATTATATTAAACAAATTTTAGGAAGAGAGGTGTTAAGCATTCTTGAGACTGGACAATTAGTTGAAAAATTAAAAGATAAAGGAATTACATTTAATTTATGCGATGAGGAACACGCTATAAAGTTTTTAAATCAACACAATTATTATGTTAAGCTAACTGCATATAAAACAAATTTTTCAAAACATAATAATCAATATGTAGGTTTAGATTTTATGGCTTTGAAAGATCTATCCACCATTGATATGTACCTAAAACAATGGATTCTTAACGCTAGTCTTAGTGTAGAACATTCTTTAAAGGTTAATCTTTTAAAAGATATCCAAGAGAGGGGAATAGACGAATTTGATATTGTAAAAAATTATCTTTCTATTTATCCAAAGATGCTAGACGAGATAGAATTTCGAAGAGAGACTCCTTATGTAAAAAATCTTTTAGCGAAATATACCCATCCCGATTATCCTATATGGGTTTACCTAGAGGTAATTCCTTTTGGCGAATTTGTTAATTTCTATAAGTACTATTGCAAAGAATACTCTTGCGGTGAATTTAGTTCTGATTTACTATATAACGTTAGGAACATAAGAAATGCTTCAGCCCACAATAATTGTGTAATCCATGATTTAGTTAATAAAAGTGGTTATTATAAAAATGAATTAGTTGATATATTAGATTCTCTTTTACATAATACCCGAAGACGAACAATCCAAGATAGACTAAAAAATAATTCTGTTCAGGATTTTATTTCTTTATTAATTGCAGTAAATATAGTTATTAAAAGTGAAGATTTAAAAACTTATTACCTAAAAAGTATTAAGGAACTCTTCGATGGAAGAATGATTAGGGATGCTTATCTTTATAGATCGTCCCCAGCATTAAACCAAATGTATGATTTTTGCAAAGAGGTTGTTGACATTCTTCAATAATACCATTATAATATTAGTACGAATTGAAAACGAAAGTTTTGCGGGTGATGCATTTATGCGTCACCCGATTTTTTTATACCTCTATATTTTTCAAAGCCTTACTATGAAGTCTAAAGATATGCTGAATTGAGTAATTCATCTCAACCGCTATCTTTTCCCAAGATTCAAAACAGAGGTATCTTTTTTCTAAAACGACTTGAAGTTCTTTGTCTTCAATCTTTTTTATTGTTCTTACAATCTCTTTTTTTAAATCTACCAATCTATCTATATCCCTATTGATTTCTTCTTGAAGATCTATGATTTTAACAATAGTATCTTCAAGTTTAGATGTTCCTCTACTAGGACTCTTAGGCATATCTGATAAGGTCGATGTAGCTTTTGTAGCCAGAGCATTTAAACTTTCAACTTGCTCCAGCTTACTATTAATTCTCTTGTCTAAATAAAAAGCTTGTTTTAAATATTCTTTTGCATTCATTTCTTACCTCCATAAGTTTTGAGGTAAGTTCCCTATAGAACCTCTACTCATTTTAAATTTGCTTTTACTGCATCTATAAGTGCAGCTTGTGTCTTGTTCTTATTTTCTAATGCTTTCATCACATCTTCATCAATAGTTCCTTTTGCTAATATATGATGAATCACAACCGTTTCTTTCTGCCCTTGTCTATAAAGTCTGGCATTGGTTTGTTCATAAAGTTCTAAGGACCAAGTAAGAGAAAACCATATAAGTGTTGAACCTCCAGCTTGTAAATTCAGTCCATGACCAGCAGATGCTGGATGGATAATGGCAACTGGAATTTTACCTTGATTCCATTCTTTAAAATCCTTACTTGTTTTAAGTTCTCTTACATCAAATCTTTCTTTGATTCTTTTTAAATCTGACTTGTACCAATAGGCTATAAGAACAGGTTTTCCATTAGCACCCTCTATTAAATCTTCTAAAGCATCAAGCTTTTTATCATGAATATGAATCATATTTTTATCTTCATCATAAACAGAACCCGATGCCATTTGAAGTAACTTATTAGAAAGGGCTGCAGCATTAACAGCATCTATATCTTTATCTTTAATACTAACAACCAAGTCTTTTTTTAAGGTTTCGCATATACCTCTTTCTTTATCTGATAGATTTACAAAGACTTCATTATTTATCTTCTTTGGCATTTTTAGATAATCTTCAGCTTTCATAGAAACGGTTATATCTGATATCTTTTCATAGATTGCATTTTCAGCAAAAGGCAGTGGTTTATAGGAATATATGATTGGTCCATTTCTCTTATCTGGTTTGAAGTAGACTTCCCTGTACTGACCGATAAATCTTCCAAGTCTCTCTCCCATATCAAGCAGTCTAAACTCAGCCCATAAGTCCATTAGTCCGTTAGATGATGGAGTTCCAGTAAGTCCAACTATTCTTTTTACCTTTGGTCTAACTTTCATCAAGGCTTTAAACCTCTTTGACCTATGAGATTTAAAAGATGATAATTCATCAATTACAATCATATCGTAGTTAAATGGTAGTTCGCTTTTATTTATTAACCAATCTACATTTTCCCTATTGATTAGATAAATATCTGCCTGCTTATTTAATGCTTTTATTCTTTCTTTTTCACTACCTATGGCTACTGAATATTTTAAGATATCAAGGTGGGACCATTTTTCTATTTCTTCCTTCCATGTATCTCTAGCAACTCTTAATGGTGCTATTATTAGAACTTTAGAAATTTCAAAAGAATCAAAGAGTAAATCTTTTATAGCCGTTAGGCTTATAACCGTCTTGCCGAGTCCCATGTCAAGTAGAAGTGCTGATTCTTTTTTTTCTTTTATAAATTCAGTAGCATATTTTTGATATTTATGTGGAGTGTATTCCAATTAGTCACCTCCAATTCTTTTTATTATTTCATCAATATTTCCTTTTGAATCAAGAACATAAACCTTAAAACCTAAGTTTTTAAATTGCCTTATTCTCTTTTTCTGGATTGGTCTTGGCTCTCCTCCAGGTCTTTTTGTTTCAACGAATCCTATCTTTCCGTTAGGTAGAAGTATTATCCTATCTGGTATTCCTGTCATTGAAGGAGATGTAAATTTAAGGCAGAGACCTCCATGAAATTTAACCTTGTCAATTAAGGCTTTTTCTATTTCTTTTTCTAACATTGATATTTCAACCTTTCTAGCGATTGTGTGAAGGTCTCTAAGGTCTCTTCTATAACCTATATATATACTAATTTTAATTTTAGTACTATATAAAAGTTATATATATGACCTTCGAGACTTGCACAATGGCTAAATTTACACAAAGTCACTTTTTAACTTTAGTCCTTGAATCTTAATTCCATCACGAAGTTTGACCTTATTAAATCCATTGGATGAAAGAGCAGAGTAAAAATCGGTCGTTGACCTAACATAATCTCCTATTCTTAAACAATAGGCCCTATATTCTTGATAGACTTCTCCAGACTTCTCTTCAAATGATGAATCTATCTCACAACACTCATTTAAGAAATGCTTGAACCAATTATTTGATTCCTTATATTCATTGATGGCATCAGCCACTTTTTTAGGTAGGCTGAATTTAAAATCTTCATCAATGGCTTTTTTAGCACCCTCGATTAACCACTTGAGAACTGCACCCCCAGCTTTATCTACTAAATAGTCAGTGTAGTTTTTAATATCACTAGAACCCTCTATCTTTGCCTCAAAAGGAATTACAATAAGTCTCCTCCAAGTTCCTTCATCTAAAGCACCCACCTTTGGTAGGTGGTTAGTATATAGGACAAGGGTGTGAGAAGGTATGAACTTAAATGGATCTCGATATTTTTTCTCTGCCACAATTTCATCTGTAGAACAAAGCTGTTTTACATTTGAAGTATTTAGCCTTAATCCTTCTTGAAGTTCTGCTGCAATTAATAGTCTTTTACCTCTTGTTTCAGCAAGTTCTGGTTTGGCATTTCTCTTGGAGTTAACTGTAAGAATATCTGCCGAGATTGACCCACTATATAAATTTAGAACTCTTGAGATGGTATTCCAAAATGTAGACTTCCCATTTCTTCCATCACCATAAGCTATAATAAGAGCCTCGATATAGACCTTTCCGATTAGAGAAATACCAGCTACTTTCTGCACATATTCTATAAGTTCTTTATCATTTACAAAAAAGGTATTCAAGGCATCAAGCCATATATCGATATTTTCATCACTTGGATCTACAGATGTTTCTTTGGTTATATAGTCATCTGCCCTATGTTCTCTGTATTCTCCAGTTTTCAAATCTACTGTAAATGATGGAGTGTTTAACAAGAATTCATCTATATCTAGTTCTCTTTGATCTATTTCAAGCATGGGTTTTGATTCTTTTAAAGTTGCATGGAT
This sequence comes from Gemelliphila asaccharolytica, assembly GCF_001553005.1. Classification (GTDB taxonomy): domain Bacteria; phylum Bacillota; class Bacilli; order Staphylococcales; family Gemellaceae; genus Gemelliphila; species Gemelliphila asaccharolytica. The sequence continues at coordinate 55,343 of NZ_KQ959899.1, forward strand.
TGCTCTGGTGTCCCCTCTTTTTACTGCATATTTCTTATAAGCCTCTAAAGAGATAAGTTTATAGTATATAGATTTTTGACTTTTATCAAAAACCTCCATTGCCTTTTTCTCACTCATTGAGGCCATAATATCTCTAACTCCAGATTTCTTAATGTCTTCATCCATCTTCAAAAGTTCATTGTCTATTTCTTCTATCTGTTTTAACACTAAATCTTGAGAACATCCTTGTGCTTTTAGTTCAGATTCCTCCCAATAGGAATTGTTGTAAACAAGAAAACCTGTAGAAGGTGAAAAACGAATTCTGTCTTTATATTCTCTTACAAAAACTTCTGCTTGACCTATATCTGAAAATTCAGAAGGCCTTAAATTTATGCCTTCAGTGTATTCTTTAGGTGGAACATAATCTTCACTTGCAGCTATTTTTTTATAGAATTTACAAGCAGACCTCCATATTTGTTCTAGCTCATCATCTGGAAGTGGTGGAGAACAAAGTGATGCTTTTTTATCGAATAATTCTCTTGCCTCACCTGTATTTCCATATCGAACTAGAACCCTACCAGCAAAATGATTCATAGTTGAGTTTCTAGAACCTTGCTGAATTAAGTCTTGAGAGTTATCAAAATCCTCAAAGTCATCTTTTAGAATTTCTGTTACATATTTCCTTCCCCTAACTATTTCAACAGCAGGATTCTTAACTCCAAAGAAAAATCTCGCCCCATCTAAGGCATTACCATCAAAAAAAGTATAAGTCTCTGATAATTTTTCTTTGATTCCTACATATTCAGCTAAATTTGTGACCTTAGGTATTGGAAAATATATGTGCATTCTTGGTCTTGCAGCTTTTCCATTCTTTTCTCTCCTATGGTTTCTGCTGTAAACTATGGCAAATTTAACTCCATCAAATATTCTCTTTAAATCATTAGCTGAAATCCAATCATCTGGATTTTCTGAATGGTCGTTGTCTATATCCATGGGAACACATTCTGACTCTATAAAATTATCATTAGACCTGTAGGAATTTTTATACTTAGCCATTACATGGTCAAAACTTGCAGCTTTCTCAAAAGACCTAACATCTACTGCATCAATTTCATTTAGGTAAATGCAGTTTGATTCAACCCCTACTACGTTTGAAGTGTATATTTTCAATTATGCTACCTCCCCAATATATTTGATTTTCATATTTCTATTCTCAGCAATCTTTATTTCTTCTGCCATTCCAGGACTTATGTTGTCACCAAAGACCCACACTTCTTCACATTTTCCTAAGAGGACATAATTAAAATGCATAGCAAGCCTTCTCTCACTTTCGTCACTCATAAACTGAGGAAACAAAAGATGTGGTGCTATGGGAATATTTCCTTTATCCAAAGCATATCGAGAGTACTTCTGTGCCTTGTTGACATTATTTTCAACATCTCCAGAAAATGGACTGCAGATATATACCAAGGGATAGTATTTAGTTTTTTTCATTAAGCTACCTCCATTAATCTTTCTTATAAAATTCACTTTCAAACCCATCTGCATCGAGAATAAGTCCAGGTGTCCAGCTAGGAACTATGGACATGATTTCATTTACTTCCTCGATACTAGATGAATCACTTTCTATTACAACTTCGTCATGGATATGCATGACGATATTAAATCCTTTTTTTTCAAGTCTCATCATAGCCTCAGCTAAAATATCTCTGGCTATTGCTTGAACTATGTTTTCTACAAATTTACCGCCGTAGGATTCTATCTTGTCCCATTTATTTCCTACTACAATTCCTTCATAGACAATTGATTCTCCACCAAATCGATTCATCCCGATTTTTGCCTTTGGATAAGCAAGTCGTCTTTTTGAGGGTAGTTCTATAAATAGGATGCCTTTTTCATAGCTAATAACTAGGCTCCTATATTCTTCTTTAGCTCTAGTCTTCACAACTCTTTTTATCACTGCATCTATGTCCCACCAAAGACTTACTATATTTGAATTAGCCTCTCGCCAGGAATCGACTATTGATTGAAGTTCATCTTCAGATAAACCCATCTCAATACCACCCATTGCTTTAAGAGCGCCTAAGGCTCCTTGATAGCCACAAGCTAAAGTCGCTATCTTTCCTTTTTGTCTGAGATGACCATTTACTCCATGCTTTTCAACTGGCACTCCAAACATCCTCGATGCTGTTCTGCAATAGATATCTTCTCCATTTTCAAATGCATCTAGTACCCATTGTTCTCCTGCAAGCCATGCAAGTACTCGGGCCTCTATCGCTGAAAAGTCTGAAATAATAAACCTGGTGCCTTCTTTTGGTATAAAGGCTGTCCTTATTAGTTGAGATAAAATATCGGACGGAGATTCATAGAGAATATCCATAGTTTCGTAATCTCTATTTTTTACAAGACTCCTAGCTAGTTCTAAGTCTTTTAGATCGTTTCTTCTTAAGTTTTGAACTTGAATAAGCCTTCCAGAATATCTTCCAGTTCTATTTGCACCATAAAATTGGATCAGACCTCTTGCTCGGTTATCTTTTCCTCTTACATTTTTCATAGCATCATATTTTCTAACTGAAGACTTAGACAATTCTTGTCTAAGTTCCAATACTTCTTTAATATCTCCTTCAGCATTTTTAAGAGCAGACTCTACATCTTTTTTAGCTAAGGAATCTATCTCTAAGCCTTTTTTATTTAGCCATTCTTTTAGCTGTAAGGGAGAATTTGGATTTTCAAGACCAGTTAATTCTATGGCTCTATCCATATTTTCTTCTCGTAAAATTTCATCAAATTTAATAGCCGAATCAACTAAAATTTCATCAATTAAAATTCCTCTATCGTTGATATTCTGGTCTATCCAGTAGTTTTCCCATTCTGATTGAGGCATAGGAAAGGCTGATAATTTTTTCTTAATCTCCATTTCTGTTTCCACATCTCTATGGTTATATTCCTTAAAGGTAGACCACTTTTCTAAGTCGTGATGTGGTAGATTTCTTGTCCTCATACCATTGGTTTTAGTTGGTTTACAAGGAATAGAAAAATATCTTATAAGAGCCTTTCCTTCACTCATCTTTTGCTTGTCTAGTTTCAAAACCTCTCCTACTTTTTCAAGCGATAGAGGAAGCCCAAGATAAGCTGACCAAATCATAGTGCAGTACCAACCTTGAGGTTTTAGTCTCTTACCTAAAAATCTTGATAAACATGCCCTTTCAAAGTTTGCATTAAAGGCCCACTTTTCTATACTTTCATCACTAAGTGCTAATAATATTTCTTCAGGAATAATCTCTCCACTTGCCAAATCTATGACCTTAACTTCTTTATCATCAACAGAGTAGGCAAAGAGGAGGATTTCAAAATCCTCACTCTCGGCATATTTGTATACACCACTTTTGCCTAAATCAACTGAAGAATAGGTCTCAAGATCTATTGATATTTTTTTCATTTTTATTTAATTTCGTCCAATGATTGGATGCATTTATCAATAGTTCTTTGCGTTTCATCCAATCGTTTCTCTATATCTCTATAAATTTCCCTGATTCTCTTTTCTGTTTCGTTAATTTGAGCCTGAACATAGCCTAACTTATACCAGTAGTAAGACCATAATCCCATCAAAATAGCTAAGATTGTTTCTTTCATATAAAATCCTCCTATGCTAAGAAATCTTCGTCATCATCGTCCATAGCATCGAAGTCATCTGCTGCATTAGACCTATTTCCTAGAGGTTGACCATCTCTTAGCTTTTGAATATTCCCTAGCCCAACCGCTATGCCCTTATTTCCATTTACATTGTAGGCATAGAAATTAAGAGATACTCTTGCATAAACTCCTGAGTAGACTTCACTTCTATCAAGAATTGGTTCTACATTTTTATCCACAATTTGAGGTGCTGTCATAGAGTTAGCATTTAAGAAGTATGCATCAGCATAAGCCTCATCATCTTTTTCCGTGTCACCATCTCTTAATGGAAGTTTGATAGCTTTCTTATTTGGTTTCTTTCCATTAAATTTAGAAAGTCCTTCATCAATAGCAGCATCCACTGCTTTTTCAATTTTTTCGATTGTCTTTTGATCACTCTTTGGGATAATGACAGACACTGAATATCGTTCTTTGCTCCCATTAATTGACTTTGGTTCCCAAACATTTGCATAGCTTAATCTAACTTCTCCAGTAACTATTTTTTTTCTATTTTGCATAATTAAATCCTCCAAATTCTTCTTTTACATTTTCAATTACTACTTCTTCTCGTTTGTCTCTAATGCTTACTAAACTTAACTTCCCTTTTGGTTTTTCTAATAAGTCAGTGATATTATCATCAAAGACTTTCTTACCTAGTAACTTAGTCATCGCTGTAATGCCAAGTAACTTCTCTTCAAAGGGGTTGAATCCCAGTTCTTTTACTTTCTTAATCACTTCATCTTCATCTCTGTATCTTCTATTTGACCTGCCTTCAACCAGTTTTAAATCTTTCCATCTATGACCCTTCATTGCTTTTTCTAAAGCATAGGCCTTGATGTCTTTGACCCATTGTTCCATTTCGTCTAGTCTTGGTAGAATCTCTTCAATTTCATCGTCAGATAGTTCTGGTGGTAGGGTAAATTCTTCTTGTGCTAGTTTTAGATTTTCTTCCGCTCTTTTCCTACATTTATTCTTTGCTTTACAGAAGATGCACCATTCTCCACAAGAGTATTCTCCTTCGCCTCTATATGCTTTCTCAGCAATCTCTCGTACGGTTTCTCCCCACTTATAAAGTTCTATCTTATTGATTTCATAAATTGAGATATTGCATCTTCTTGGTTGATAGATGTGAAGTATTACATTCTCGATATCATAAATGCCATCAAAAAGTGTAAGTGCTCCCAGCCCGTATAACATGAGTTGAGTATTTTCTTTTGCATCGACTAGGACTCCTTGACCATACTTTAAGTCAACTACATGAAGGTCTTCTCCTCCAACAACTACACAGTCAGCTGTACCAAATGACTCCTTAACATATTCTGATAGGTCAAGCCTTTCTTCTACAAAGACTGCAGGATTTTGATATTTACTCACAATTTCCATAACATAGGATGCATAACCTTCAGTAAGTTCTTCCATTTCTTCGTTATAGAACTCTAGGTCTTCTCTTGGATTATTTACATTTTGACCTAACAAAGTTCTAAGTTTGTATTCTGCAAGTGAGTGAGCTGATGTCCCCTCAAGTGCATAAGGACTAATCTCATCTTCATATTTTTGAGAAAGCCTAATGCTTGGTGGACAGTGAATCCATCTATTAGAAGATGATGCTGATAGTATTGCGTGAGCACCCATTACAACTCCTCCGCATCTGCCACCAAGTCTTTATAGTTACTTGGTTCAATCTCAGATAACTTTTTAGCCCCATACTTTTCTAAGAGTTCTCTTATCTTTGCTGTATGACCTAATCTTGATTTGTCGGCTAGTATCTTTCTAACATCTTCAATTTCATAAGTCTTTTCTTCTTGTTTTTCTTTTTCTTCTTTAGGTAATTCCTCATCACTTTCTAAATCTGTGAGCAGGATTCCTATACTAGATGCAAGATTCTCTGCATCTTCTTTGATTTCCATTAGTAGCTTTGTCCTTGACATCTTTTTCTCCTTTCTCGATTTCTCTAATATCCACTGAGTCTACTGTAATTCCCGGTTCTAATAAGTAGATTTGTCTGTATTCTCCAAACAATAATCTGATAAGTTTGCTTGGTAACCTTCTTATTGAACCTTTAAGACCATTGGTTTTTTGTCCCACTTCACTTGTTACATTGATGATTATTTTGTGCCTCATGTTTGCCTCCTTTCTGAAAGGGTCATCTCCCTTACAAATCACAGGCAAAGAAAAAGGACGAGTTTTTAACCTCGCCCTAGAATATTTAAAAATTATTTTTGATTTTCTTCTTCGCCTTGTCCAAATGTTCCTTAACCGCAGCTGAAGATATGTTCATTAAATCTGCAATTTCTGACTGCTTATATCCATCTTCATACATCAGCTTGATTACTAATCTCTGCTTTTCTGTTAATAAGCTTAGTAGATCTTCAATATGGTCCAACCATTCAGGCTTTCCATCTGATTTCTTATCTGCGATAGATGCAATCAGCCTTTTATCCGGGTCAATCTCTCCATCATTATCGAAATCAAGAGATAAGTTATAGTTTCTAGGGAATCTTTCCTCAACTGCTCCTTTCACAATGTCCTCATTGGGTTCGTATCCATTACTTTTTTTAAAGTCGCTTATAAATTCTTTTTTCCACACATCTATTTCAGCTTTCTCTTCTTTAGTTCGCTCAGGTCTTAGATTCTTAAGGTTGTAATAAACCTCGCTATCATCCATCGAGTGTAACATTTTAATATCCAGCTCCGTTACACCATTTTCTCCAGGTTTAATAACAATTATCTTTTCAACGTATTCTCCTTTTTCTGTTCTTTGTGTTGTTGTGTACTTGTAGACCCCGCGGTCTTTTTGATTAGTTTTGTGAATTCTCATTAGAAATCCCTGCCTTTCTTTATTTGCAGAGAGATCTATCACTAAGAATTACTCATATGGTGTTACAGTCTTGTATGCACTTACATATTTTGATATAATTTTATTAAATATGATTTGATATGAATTGTACTAAATTCCTGACTAGCCATAAAAAATTCCTAGAGATTTATCTCTCTAGGAATAACTTGAAGTTTGTGAAGTTTACGGTACATGGTTTATGGGGTTTATTTGGTTTATGAGGTTGATACTTTAATTAATGAGTTTGCAGGAGGCAAATTACTATGAATAATACCTATCCTCGCTTATGTGGTGGAACATTTTTAGTTCTTCTGCTTCGTTCCAAAAGAACTAAAGCTAAAAAAGATATACGAAAATACAGTGCTAACGGTATTACAAACCCTGAATTTCTGAAGGGTTTAATTACGATATTTGATTCCAGTTACTACGAACCATCTGGCTCTTCCTTGGAAACCAACACATCACGTTACAAAAAATGTGAAATTTCCAAAGCTGATTGTTTGCCATTTGATGACAATGCACTAATTACTGCATTTGATAGACAAATTAAAGAAGACTATTACACTCTTTTAGTTAGAATGAAGGAGCTACTTGATTACTTTCTTACCATCGATAAGGCGCCTAAAATAGATGAGCTTGTTTATGGGATTCTTAATCTTATAATAAACGATCACTCTATTAATCAAGACGATGTCTTTTATGCTCTACCTAACGGAACAGGAATAACTAAAAAAGATCTAATATCTACGCTAGACATAAATCTTTATTCACTTATTCTTGGCGTTTGGCATTTCATTTTAACAAGTCGCAAGGATAATAAAATTGGAGCTTCAACGATTAAGTCTTGGCATGAAGAACCTCTTGAAAAAGGTAAGGCTCATATTTTTACTAGTTCAATTGGCAGTACCTATCATCTAGATATAAAAATAAGCACACTCATTGAACAAAATGAGAGTGCTGAGCGTGAAATCAGTGATGAAATTAATAAAGATTTTTTCGAAGAACCTGAAATAGAAATTTTGGATTCTGTTGATGCAAATGAAACATCACAACACCAAGAAAATAAACAACCTACAATTAACAATCAGTTTATTTTCAATCAATCTGGCAGTGGCGTAAACATAGGGCAAGCTACTAACGTAATTATAAAAAATGGAAAGGTGGTCGATGCTAAATGAACAACGATTTAGATATTGCTAAAACCGAATCCAATCTTCCATCAGAGAAAACAAACATATATAACTTCGAACAATCTGGACAAGGAACTAATATAGGGTTAGCAAAAAATGTTCATAATACAACTGTAAATATTATGCTTCCGGTAAGCAATGGTACAATCGCTACCCCTACCTTTATTCAAAAAACAATCAATATGGAGTATTTCAATTTATTTGTCATTTTAGGTGAACAATATGATAAGTCATACTTTATTGTAGATATAAAAAGAGAATTAACAATTACGGAGGGTACGGCAAAATCCATTCATGATAAACTGGCTTCCTTTTCTGAAGAAGCGAAAGCCGAAATTATGTCATACCCTTGTATATTTGCTAATGAGAACTACAGATATAGCCCACCAGAAATACCACCTAGTGGACCTCAAATGGCCCAGTATGGCTTTATCACCAAAATACAACAATTGCATAATGGAGATTTGAAAATATATTTCCAATCATTAGCTATGTGCTCTATTCCACAAGATTTACTAAACACAATGGTTTCTGAATTAGATTTACAGGGAAATGAAAAAGTAAACGAACTTGATCGAACACACTGGTCGATAAAAAATGTAAATATTGTAGAAGAACTGAAATTAAAAGGTATTAGCCTATTAATTCCATCCATATAATAAACGGAGGTTAGCATGGCAGAATTAAATCAAGAAATAGAAAAATGGGTAAACCTTGAAGATATTGCTGACCATTTAAGTGTCAGCAAAGATACTATAAGAATCTGGATAAAAGATGGTAAACTCCCCTTTTATAAAGCTGGGAAAATGTATAAGTTTAAAATTTCTGAAGTAGATGAATGGGTTCGAAAAGGAAGAATTACAGAATAAATTAATGGAGGTATGCAATGAATGAAAAAATCACATCAGCTATAACAAGTTATGGAAGTTATTAATTGACAAGAATATGTATCGCAAAGATTTACAGGAATTTGCCGGAATCAACTCAGCTTCTATTGCCAAACTTGGAAACGGCAGCAATATTACCACAGATATTCTTCTGAAAATTTGTAAAACCCTAGATTGTCATATAGAAGATATTCTTGAAACGATAGATGAAAAGTAATACTGTATCAAAACTAATATAAAGATATAAGGCGGACGATTATGTCATTTTACGATGATAATCACAAAAACGAAATAGCCAAAATCAACAGATTATGGGCGAATTTAACAGAGCTAAATAAGCTTGCAAAAACCTATGGTATTCCTGACATATTTCAGGATAATGGAGCAAAAGTTCTGCAACAATTAATTTATCTAAACATGTCTATACTTCCAGGTAGAGAAGGTAATGACTGTATTTCAGCAAGCGGTACAGAATGGGAAATGAAATCTATAAATTTAGAGACTTCAGCCTCCGGCTTTAGTACAAACCATCATACCACACACTACATTATTGCTAAATATAGACAAGTTCCTTGGACTTTTGCGATCTATCATGGCATAACACTTACTGAAATGTATGTCATGACTCCATCTATGCTTGAACCATTATATCAGCATTGGGAAGAAAAGCTACAAACAATGGCACACCTAAATAATCCAAAAATCCCTGTAAAATACGTGCGCGAAAACGGAATAAAGGTGTTTCCAATCAACGAAAATAATCCCTTTGATCCTGATTCAATTAACTCATAAAAAAAGCCTCGGTTCAAAATAAATATCTTGAACCGAGTTTTTTTATATGGATACATCATTTCCATTTAAAATTTCATCATACATTCTCTTTGCTTCATCTTCATTCTGAGCAAATCTAAACACCGATGCAGCAACATATTCTTGTGATAATTCAAAACTCATCCAGCGTCTTCCTAATCCCTGAGCTGTCATTCCTGTTGTATTGCTTCCCCCAAATATATCTACAACTAAGTCACCCTCGTCAGTTAAAAATTTTATAAAAAATTCAGGTAATGCCATAGGAAATCTTGCTGGGTGTCCTTTTACACCACACTTTTTACAATATCTAAGATATTGGCTATTACTCTCACTATTAGGAAACTGCAGCATATTAGGCGGAATAGCTCCACCATTATCCTTAGCCCAAGAATCAATAGTTAAAACATGCCCTGATGGACGTTCAACACTTGAACCCTTTATATAATTTTCTGGATGATCTATGAGGTTTTGCATCCTGCTTGAATAAGGGGTTAAAACCTTTCTTACATCCGCCTTACATTCTCTAGGATTCTTACAAAGCCACCACACTGTATTAACAGATGTCTTTGCTCTAAGTTTTCTTTTATTTACCCATTCAATCGGTGCTGGTAAAGCCGATGGATTATGCCAATAAAACGGTTGAGCCAATTTGAATCCAATTTCATCAACCATTTTGATGAGAGTTCTAAATTGATACAAGCTATATGATGGCTCCCCTTTTTCATACGCACCACCTATGTCAATAACAAAACTTCCGTCTTCTCGTAGCTTTTTATATACCAAACTTGCAAACTGGCATAGCCAATCAACATATTTCTCTTGTTCCTCATTACCGTATGCTTTTTTTCTTTGTAGTGCAAACGGCGGACTTGTTACTACTAAGTTAATACTTTCATCTTCAAACTTTGCGAGTTCATCTAATGAATCTCCGCATATGCACTGACCAAGATTCGTAGAATATCCACTCATCACTGATTACCTTCCTTTTTCTTTTTTAATATAATTTCATCCGCTTCAGAATCATAAAAAACATCAAAAATAGTTTTTCCTTTCTCAGCTTTTACATTTTCAAGTATTGCCTTAGGCATTCTTACTCTCATATCTTGCTGTAGGACATAACTATCTAAGTATATTCTATTCTGCATAGCTTCACCTCCTAGACTAATTATAGTCTAACATTAGTCTAAAGTCAACTTTATAAGCTTTGTTTTCTCAAAAAATCTATAGCTCCACTCCTATATTGATCCACTGATGATTCACTATAATTCCACAAGTCTTTTATCATCAAAAATCGTTCAGTTGAAACCAATTCTATTGCATTCTCCAGACTGGCAAACATATCTTTTCCTCGCAAGCCTATAATCATCGAACACCATTTTTTTTGATCTTCTGATGTACAATTAGAATATAGATTTACGAGTTTATCCGGAGCTACCATCTCAGATTCTGTTAATATCTTTAAGACAATACCACCAGAAATATCATCAGTGATACTCTCTACTAAATATTCCATCAGATCGTTATCATAATTTTCAATTATATGAGCCATTGCATGAGCCGCCACATTGTCATCGTCACAAGACGAGATTTCAATTATCTTTTTTACATAATCGTTTTTTACTGCTATCCCCCATGCAGCAGCAGATCTTAATTCTGTATCCAGACTTGAATCTAATGCCAATCGGCATAACATATCTGAAGCAACATCTGCATCGGATAATTCACCTAAAATTAAGACATATTCAAATCGATACATCTGCTCTTCCAAATTCATTGCATAATTATAGAATTCATCCCATAAATCTTCCCCCAATCGAATTAAAGAAGAATAAATTTCCAGTTTAATTCTGTCATCTTGCTCATGGTTTTTTAAATCATACAATGCATCAACATATTCTTGCTTCTTTTCAAGATAACCCAATGCTTTAACGCCTGCATAACGAACTTCTTTCGAATCACTACTTAAATCATTCAAAAAATTATAAGTAATGCTACAAGTGTGCATATCCTTTTTTTCATCTGGAGCACCAGCTATCATGTACTCGTTTGCCTTAAAGATATCCCCTACACTACAATAAACGTGATAGCCCTTTTCTTTTTTCAATGAATATGTATATTTTGATCCATCTTCATACTCTAACTTAATTTGATATTTTTCATCTGATTCAATAATGTCCTTAACAGTACCATTCTTTTTAGGTATGCAAGTTGGCCAAATTCGATCCCTTTCGGCACCTTCTCCGGCAGATTTTGCTGGTCCTAATTTACTAAATCCTACACTTGCTCTCATGTTTCTTGCTTCGAAATAATTTGTTTCGCTTCCAGGGAACCAATTATCACCTTCATGAGAACACTGTATAAATGCAACAACATCGTGGTCACCCAAGCCCGCATCCCATCTTCTGTCAGGATTATTTTCGTTATCAGACATTCTCACATCCAGTTTCGATTTTGCTCTTGATTCAATACGACAACCGCATTTTAGACAGATAAGATCTGGTAATCTTAATCTTTTAATTTTTGTTGACCAAATCTTATTAGATGTACTGTATCTCTCAAGCTCAATAACATTATGTCCACAGCTATTGAGCTGGCGTACAACCTCTTTAGACGAAACAGCCCCCATACTTATTTTTTCCAGAAAACTCCAGTCTGCTTTAAAATTCATCTTTTTCCTCCTCTAATATCTAAAAAAGCCTTTGTACTATGTAGTATAAAAGCACAAGCTCTAAACTATAAAGAATAATAACTTTCTTTCAGCAACTTAGCTTATCTTATATTTTAGTATATCCCCTTAACCGTATTACTAGAACATCGTAGTTCTTTGTAATTCTTAGCATTAAAAGTGAACCCACCCTTGCAGTAGGGTTCACTTTTATCTGACATCAAAACCTTAGTGTCAACCCTATCAAATAGACCAGTTCTCACAAAGTCAAATTCAAAGATAAAAATTAATGTCATATTCGGACCTAATCTGAGCATTTAACGATAGAACCTAAATAAGCCTTTGAAATAAAGGTTTTTATGCCTTTGCTATGCCCACTTTTGACATCAAGACGACACTCTCGACATGTGATAGTTAGGTTATATCCTATCTGTTTTTTATAATAGAATATAGCAATTTATAGCCATTTTGTATTATAATTATCTCCTCTAGCAATTATTTTGATTAGACTATTTTTACATTGTGTATATGTCATTTATTTTATTAATTTCCTCGTCTTTATCAATAGCAGTCCATCGTGAACTGATATTTTTCTTCTTACAAAGTTCTGCTAGTTCATCTCCAAAAGCACTTCTCGTTTTTTCCAAATTCCCATCTGTTACATTGTTCACTATATTGTTTTTCCAACCACAAAAATATATTTTATTGGGTTTTTCAATTTCTCTATGTGAAGCTGCTATCACAATTACGTCTTTATAGTTTGGGGTGTTATTACAATTTTCTGGAATATTATTATTTAAAGATCTAAAAAAGTCATTTGGTTTAAATTTATGATTCGGGTCATATTTTAATTCTAAATATTCTATTAATTTATTATAATCTTCCATATAGCTTGAAGTTTCATATTTATTGTTTATTTTCAACTCAAATGTAATGGGTTTGTCTCCTAACGTTGATAAATAAAGTCTGTAAGGTAAAATATCAGTTATAAATATGCAACTAAATCCTTTTTCATTATATCTAAATGGAAAAACCACTCTTTCCATGTCATTTAGTTTCATATTATTATGCAGAGATTCTAAAGCTGTAAATTTAAACATTTTTATTGTCCTCCTTTAATCTAGAGCTATATTTTCTACTCTTCCTAACATTGTCCTCATCAAGGTTACTCCTACTTGATTTTTCTTCTTGAACTTTATTAAATACTTCCTCTGTAATAATTGCTTCATGATTGTCTTTTAGAAGGTAATAATTTTCTTTACTTACTGAATCTAAGAGTTTCACAGAACCTGTATACTTTTCATTTTCTAACATGGTCTCAATACTTCTTTTTGGCCATTTGTTTTTCCCTTTTGGGGATTTAATCTTTTCCTTTTCAAGTTCTTTGACAATGCCTATGACACTTTTCCCATCTAAGTACCAATTAAATATTTTCCTGACTACTTTTGCTTGTTGGAAGTTTATAATTAGTTCTCAATTCTCATCATGATCATAGCCATAGCACTTTCGGTTATAAAGCTTTGATGTGCCTTGTGCTGCTCTTTGCTTTAGACCCCATTTTATATTTTCACTTCGCTGTTCGTTTTCTGATTGTGCCAAAGATTCCATAATGGATATGATTATATCTGTATCATCTTCTTGGCTATCTAAGTTTTCTTGTTCAAAGATAATCCTTGCACTGGCTTGCTTAATTACTTTTAATGCTTCTAAAGCATCTACTGTATCTCTACCAAATCGACTCACGCTCTTTGTAACAATTATATTAACGTCTTCTTTCTTTATGTCTTCAAGCATTCTTAAGAATTCTTTTCTACTTGATTTAGTTTTTCCTGATGCAATATCAATGTAAATATCTACAAGTTTCCAATTAGAGTAATGTGATGTAAGTCTAGTTAAAGCAGATATTTGTGCCATCAAACTATTTAACTGGTCTTTATCTGTCGTGCTGACTCGCGCATAGATTCCTACTCGCTGGATTTGGAATTGTTTTTTAGGTAATATCAGATTTATTTTTTTATTCATATTGAACTCCTTAATTCAACCTAATTACTAGTATATCATTTTTATTATATGATAAGTAGCCTAATATTATCCATTCTGTTCACTCCACCTAAAATATCCATAGTGTCTACACACCCTGCAATAATCAACACTTGAAATGTTCCCACAAGGTATTTTTCAAATAGAAAAATGGCTTTTAAGATTTCTTCTAAAACCCTAAAAGCCATTGATTTCAGCACTTTTATAGCCTCTTATTCTATTTTCTTGTCATCAATACTACACTCTCCACGTGAGGTGTTTGTGGAAACATATCTACTGGTTGTATTTCCCTTGCATAATATCCTTTTGTTTTAAGAAATTTCATATCCCTTGCTAATGTTGCAGGGTTGCAGCTTACATAAACTATTTTTTCTATATTCATATCAACTAAATTTTGTAAAAATATTTCTTCACATCCTTTTCGTGGAGGGTCTACTACAACTACGTTTATTTTTTCTGATTTTAATAATGTTGAAATTTTTTCTTCTGCTTTTCCTAATATAAAAGTTACGTTACTAATATTATTCAATTTGGCATTTTCTTTTGCATCTCTTATCGCAGATTCAACAACCTCTATTCCATATACTTTTTTTGCTTTTTTTGCTAAAAATAAACTTATAGTTCCTATTCCACAATATGCATCTAAAATAATATCATTACTATCTAGTCTTGCAACGTCTATAATTTTATTATATAGTTTTTGAGTTTGAATTGGATTTATTTGATAAAATGATTTTGGAGAAATTTTAAGTTTTAAATCTTCTATTTCATCTATTATAAAATCTTCTCCATATAATAAATAACTTTTTTCTCCTAAAATAACATTAGTATTTTTATCATTTATGTTCAATATTATCCCTACTATTTTGTCACTAATTTTTTTTATATTAGATACGAATTTATCAAGTTTTTTAAACTTGTTTTTTGATATTAAAACTACCATTATTTCGCTTTTAGACTTATTTGTTCTAAACATTATGTGCCGTAGAGAACCTTCTTTTGTATCCTCATCATAAATAGATATATTCATGTCGTTTATTATTTTCCTAATTTTATTTGTCAAATAATTATGTTCTTGAAATTGAATTTTACAATCATAAATATCTTCTACGTCATGTGTTCTACTTTTATAATAACCCATCTTAACTATATCTTTATACCTTTTTACTGGTAAAACAGATTTGTTTCTATAATATATAGGATTTTCCATTCCAATAGTATTTAATATTTTTATTTTTTCATCTTTTAAGGTTTTTTTTATTATATTTTTTACTTTTTGTGTTTTAAAATTCAACTGTTCTTCGTAATTCATATGCATAATACTAGCACCTGAAGTTTTTTCTTTTACTTCTAATCTTTTTTTTGATGGATTAATAACTTCTTCTAATATTGCATATCCAAAATTTTTTTTTATTTTAACTACCTTAATTTTTACTTTTTCACCGACTATTACGTTTTCAACAAAAAAAGGAAAATTTTCTTTTTTTACAATTCCAAAACCATCATGTGTATAATCTACTACTGTAGATATAAATTCATCATTTTTTTCCATATTCCTCCTTATTTATATACTAACTCCAATAACCTTTACTTTATTTACATGTTTTAAATTAGATAATAAATGCTTAATTTTTTCAATATCGGTTATTTCTAAATTTATATTAAGTGAAATTATAATTGTTGCTCTTTCATTTATAGGAACAGTTTGATGTATAGTTATTATATTTCCATTTTCACAATGAATTATTTTCAATATTTTCCCTAATATTCCTGGTATATCATCTACATGTATCGATAAAGATAGTATAGATTCTTTTTTAAAATCTTTTAATGGATAAATTGTGTCTTTATATTTATAAAATGCACTTCTACTTAATCCGTATTTTTTAGAAACTTCTTGAATTGATAATTTTGGATTTTTTTCTAATTCATTTTTAATTATAATAGTTTTTTGCACAGCTTCTGGTAAAACATCTTCTCTTATTATGTAATATTTTTTATTTTTCATATTCATACTTATTCTATAAATTCAAATTCACCTTTTAATATTTTAACTATATCCCCATTTTTGCATCCTTTTTTTCTAAGAGCCTCATCTACTCCCATTGATCTCATTTGTTTTGCAAATCTTCTAATTGACGAATCTCTATTAAAATCAGTCATTTTAAATGCTCTTTCTATTCTAGATCCTTTTATTACATATGCACCTTTATCATCTCTTGTTATTGTGAATGTTTCATCGCTTTTAGTATGCTTATAAATTACTCGATTTTCTGTTATATTTTCTTTTTCAGATTTTTCTTCATTATTGTTTTCTATTTCATCTAAAGTATCTGCTATTTTATATAATAATTTATCAATATTAGATTTTGTGTACGCTGAAATTTCTATGATTTCTATATTTTTTTCTTCTTTCAATATTTTTTCTTTGAATTTCAAGAGATTTTCATTTGATTGTGCAATGTCCATTTTATTTGCTACAACTATTTGTTTTCTTTTCATCAAATTAATATTATATTTTTTTAGTTCGTTATTAATTATCTTATAATCTTCATATGGGTCACGTCCTTCAGAAGATGACATATCTAAAACATGCACTATAACTTTCGTTCTTTCTATATGTCTTAAAAATTTATGTCCTAAACCGCTTCCTGTACTTGCTCCTTCTATAAGTCCTGGCAAGTCTGCCATCACAAAACTTCTATTGTCTTTTGTTTCTACTACTCCTAAATTAGGTGCCAAAGTAGTAAAATGGTATGAAGCTATTTTTGGTTTTGCTTTTGATGTTACAGATAATATTGTTGATTTTCCTACTGAAGGAAAGCCTACTAGTCCTACATCAGCCATTAATTTAAGTTCTAATATTAGATTTCTTTCTTCTCCAGGTTCTCCATTCTCTGCTATTTCTGGTGCTGGATTTGATGGTGTTGCAAATCTGCAATTACCTCTTCCTCCTCTTCCTCCTTTAGCAACTACTACTTCCTGATTATTTTCAACCAAATCTGCAAGAATTTCTTTTGATTCTTTATCTCTTATAATAGTACCTACCGGAACTTTTAGAATTAAATCTTTAGATTTTCTTCCGTGCATTCCTTTACTCATTCCATTTTCGCCACTTTTAGCAATGAATTTTTTTTGATATCTATAATCCATAAAAGTTCTGATTCCTTCGTCAGCTTTAAATATTACATCAGAACCTTTTCCTCCATCTCCACCTGCTGGTCCTCCTTTAGGAACATATTTCTCTCTTCTAAAAGCTACTATTCCATTACCGCCATCACCTGAACGAATATATATACTTACTTCATCTATAAACATTTTTTTACCTCTCAATAAATACTACTAAATTCTATTATTATAACATAATCAGCGTTAACTATTCAAGAAAAGTTCATGACTTATCAAAAGCTTATATAACAAGATTTTTTTATTTTTAAAAGAACATAAAAATCTAGTAAATTGCATAAATATTACATAAAATTAAAATTCTTTAAAAAATATTTTAATAAATTAAAAAAACTAATTAAATATACTAATATCTAACAAATATTAAAAAATATATAAAGTTTTATTTCTTAATAAGGTTATTTTTTTGTTAAAAATAACAAAAAACTATTTATACAGAAAAAAAATATAAGCAAAATAAAAAAAAATAAACTACTATATATAATTTTAACAATAAGTATTCTTGAATTGTTAAATAAAATAATAGAGTTTATCTCTAGATTAATCGATTATGATAGAGACTTTTAAATAAGCCTTGCCTACTCGTCGGTATTATACATGAAAAAAGACAATAATACAACAGACAAATTACTAAAAGCAATAATAGTAGTAATTAGTATAATTTCAAATATCCTAATATAATTAATATAATATGTTTCTTTACTATTATATTTATTAGATTCTATATTTAAAGTCTACTTAATGTTTTAAAAAAATGTTGATAATATCTTCTTTTTTTAAATTTAATAAATTTTTTATTTTATAAATTTCTGTTATCTACCACGGTGTACGTCCTTTTATCTTATTAGGAAATGTAACATCACAACATCCTAACTCTTTTGCGATAAAACTTTTCTTATATCCACTATCTTCTATTTTTTCATTTAATTTTCTATATTCCACTATATCGCCCCCCTTTTACTATTTTTTATTTTTAAAATATTTATAAAGTTGATAAGCTCCTGTACTTAAAAAGGAAAAAGCTACCCAAAATTTAAAACTTATTATAATAAAACGTTTTTTAAATCACTTTAATTAGTTTTACTTTTTATTTTCTATATATTATCTTATACATGCTTATTATTTTTGAAATTTTATTTATAATTTTTTAATCAAGTATAACTTTTAACAAAGAAAAAAGAAAGTAAGAAATCATATTCTTACTTTCTAAAATTTTAAAGGATTTTTTTAAAAGGATATTATTTTAAAGCTTTTACTATTGTATCAATATTAGCTTTAGCAGTTTTTATGTAATCTTCAGAATCATGTTCTTTATCCCCAAGTGAATCTGAATATAATTCTCCACCTATTGATATCTCATGTCCCTTAGATTTTACCGCACTTTGTAAAGATTTAATTGTTTTTTCAGGAACTGATGATTCCACAAAAATTGCTTTAATGTTTCTTTCCACTATTTTTTTAGACAGATTTTCTATATCAGCTGTTGTTGCCTCTGTTTCTGTACTAACTCCTTGAATAGATAAAACATCAAAACCATATCTATCTGCAAAGTAGCTAAAAGCGTCGTGTGCTGTCACTAAAGCTCTTTGAGATTTAGGAATTTCATTAGCTTTATCCATAATATATTTATCTAATTCATCTAATTGAATTTTGTAATTATCAAAATTTTGAGTAAATGTATTTTTATCTTCTGGATAAAATTTTCCTAATTCTTCTGAAATGTATTTTCCTACCCCACTCCAGATATCTGTATCAAACCAAATATGTGGATCTGGATTTCCATCTTCTTCTGTTTTCAACTTATCTTTAGGGACAGATTTACCTGCTTCTATTACTTTTTTACCTTTTAAATCAGCAAATACTTCTCCCATTTTTCCTTCTAAGTGTAAACCTTGATATACTACTACATCTGCTTTTTTTAATTTTTCTATATCTGAAGCTGTTGCAGTATATAAATGTGGATCAACTCCTTCTCCCATTAATCCTTCTACCTCTACTTTTTCGCCTCCAATATTTTGTATCATATCTTTAAGCATAGTAGTTGTTGTTACTATATGTATTTTATTACCACTTTTTGTCGTAGAAGCATTATCAGTTTTTTTACTACATCCAGTAAAAATTAATACAAATACCAACAATATAGATAATATTGATAAAAATTTTTTGTTCATCATCTTCCTCCTGAATTAATTATAAAGAATTTTATCTTTACATTGTAATTATAACTGATAATCATTATTAAGTAAATAGGTAATATAAATTTTTTTTATTTTACTTTTTCTAAATCTACATTCATTGTTTTAGCTACTTCTATAACATTATTATATGACTGCTCATTAACTTCTTCAAATCCTGTAATGGAAAATAATTTTGTAAACAAGTCCATGATTTCTTTATCGTCTTGCATTGATATCAAAGTTTCTTTTATTTTTTTCTGCATTTCATTATCTAAACTATTTGATACAGTAACAGTCACTCCTGGTATTAATTCACTTGTTGCTATGACTTTTAAATCCTCTTTTATATTTGGAAAATCTTTTGAATATTTATCAAGTACTCCTTCAAATGTACCTATAGCATCCACATCTCCTAATTCTAAAAGTTGAACACTTTTATCATGACCACCTGTAAATAAAACTTTAACATCTTTATCTAAATCTATTCCTTTATTTTTAATCATAGATGCCGGATAAATATATCCTGATGTTGATGATTCATCAACAAAACCTAAAGTTTTTCCTTTTAAATCAGCAATATTATTTATATTAGAAGATTTTTTTGCCAATATAACAGATTTATACCCTGGTACTCCTGTTTTCCCCTTTGCTGTTAAGATATTTTTTGCTGTACCCTTGTTAGTTGCAAGTAAAGAAGAAAATGGAGGTATAAATGCAAAATCAACACTACCGCTATTCAAACCTTCAACAACTCCAATATAACTACTTGCTGTGAATATTTCTACTTTTCTTCCTAACTTTTCTGATAACTTTTTAGCAATAGGTTCAGTATCTTCCACTAATTTTTCATTGTTTTTTAAAGGAACAAAGCCTAATTTCAATGTTTTTTCCTTTTCGTGTTTATTTCCACAACCTGTTATACTTATAATAAATGTTATAGCTAACAATAAAAATAATATTTTTTTAATTTTTTTCATATTTTTCTCCTTATTATTTTTTTATAATAAAAAAAGACACTTTTTTCAAAAAGGCGAATACCGGATTTGAACCGGTGATCAAGGTTTTGCAGACCCGTGCCTTACCACTTGGCTAATTCGCCATGGGGCGATTGATGGGAATCGAACCCACGTGTGTCGGAACCACAATCCGATGCGTTAACCACTTCGCCACAATCGCCAAAATACAACATTAACATTATATATTTTTTGCATTAAAATGTCAATACTATATTTTATTTAAAGTTCTAATTGAAAATATATTAGCTATATTTATTAAATATATTTTTATACCTATATTTTATCAAATAGCTAATAAATTATCTAACTGTTTTTCTATTTTTTTTATATATAAAATAGAAAATCACTGCTAATATAACTATTATAACAAAAATTATTCCATATTTATGTAGTAATTTAAATATATATTCCCAGCTAGGTCCCAAAACAACACCTACTGTTATAAATGTTGTTACCCATAAAATTCCTCCTATAGTAGAATAAATATGAAATTTTTTACTATTAATTTTTGTTATTCCTGAAAAATATCCTAGAATATGTCTTACTCCTGGTAAATAATAAGCTATAAATATAACTACATTTCCATATTTATTAAAAAATTTTGATGCTTTTTCCATTCTTATTTTAGTTAAACCTATATAACTGCCATATTTATCTATAGCTTTAGTACCTAATCTTCTTCCTACTTCATAAGACATTTGCATTCCTATTATTGTTCCTAATGAAGCCGATAATACCATTAATATGTAATTAGAGTGACCATAATACCCCATTACACCTGCTAAAACCATCATAGTTTCTCCGGGTATTGGTAATGCTACAAATTCTAATATAAGTGAAAAAAATAATATTAGATAAACATGATTAGTTAATAGTTTAAATAAAGTTTCTTCCATTATAAGATCCTTTTCTTGATAATTTTGAATATTTATATTATATAATATTTATTTTTTAAAAACAACCTTGATAAAAAACCACATTTATAAAAAATCTAAAAATAATTTTCTATAAACATGGTCTTATTATATTATACTAATACTTTATGATTTTCTGCTCGTTCTTTATACTGTTTTTTTTCTTTTATTTCTATTTTTCCTTTTTTTCTTAACTCTTTCACTTTAAGGACTGCCCATAACTGTGCAGCTATAAATAAAGAAGAGTATAATCCAAATATCAAACCTATTAGTAATGCAATGTTAAATGTAAATATAGCTTTACTTCCTAATAATAACATTATAATAACTGTTATTAGTACGGTTATTACTGTATTTATAGATCTTGATAATGTTTGTCTAAGAGAAACATCTACTATTTTATAAATTTGCTCTTTTGTTTTTATTATTTTTTCATATTTCAAATGTTCTCTTATTCTGTCAAATGTAACTATTGTATCATTTATTGAATAACCTACTATTGTAAGAACTGCTGCAATAAATGTAATGTCTATTTCTAATCTCAATATACTAGATATAAATATTATAACAGCGACATCATGTAATAAAGCTATTATACTTGTAACTCCCATTCTCCACTCAAACCTTAATGCTACATATATTATAATTCCTATAGAAGCATAAATTAAAGCAAACATAGCATTTTTTGCTAATTCTTTACCTATTACTGGAGATACTACACTTAAATTAGTCCCTTTTTGATATTTTTTATTAAAGTAGTCTTTTATTTCAATAGATTTATCTTGTTCGAAACTTTGTTTTACATGTATAGTAACTTGTTTTTTATCGGGAGATAATACCATTTTTTCTTCTTTTATTTTTAGATTATCTAAATCTTTTTTTATTTGCTCAGTTTCTAATTGAGAGTTACTCATAACGTCTATTCTTGTCCCACTTGAAAAGTCTATACCTAGATTTAATCTAAATACTGAAAGAGATATAATACCTGCTAACATTATTATTGTACTAAAAGCAAAGAATTTTTTCATGTTTTTTGTAAAATTTAATTTATCAAATTTTGTTGTCAAACTTAACGAATTTACAGGTACTTTTGTTTTAATTATATGTTTTTTATTAACCCCAAATAGCCATGTTTTTTCATTAAATATATTTGAATTTACTAACAAGCTTAACAATATTCTAGTTCCAAAAACTGCAGTTATAAAACTTACAACTATTGTTAGTAATAACATAGTGGCAAATCCTTTTACACTACTTGTTCCAAAAATAAATAACACTATAGCTGCTATAACTGTAGTTAATTGAGAGTCAAAAATTGTCCACAATGACTGTTTAGCCCCATCTAAATAAGATTTTTTTAACGAATATCCCGCTCTCAACTCTTCTTTTATACGCTCATACATTATTATATTGGCATCGACAGCCATACCAACTCCTAATATTAAAGCTGCTATCCCAGGTAGTGTCAAAACTCCTGAAATTAAATTGAAAAATACTATAACTATATATACATATAAAATTAACATTATACTTGCTATAATTCCTGGTAATTTATAAAGAACTAGCATAAATAAGCATATAATAGCTAAAGATATAACACCTGCAAACACTGTTTTATTTAATGCGTCTACACCAAATTGTGCCCCTACTGAATTTGAATAAATTTCTGTTAATTTTACTGGTAATGCTCCTGAATTTAGCAATGCAGCTAACTCTTTAGCTTCCTTAACTGTGAAATGCCCTGTAATTTGAACATCTTTTGAATTAATTGTTTGAGTAACTTGTGGTGCTGATACAAATTTAGGTTGTCCTTTTTTTTGAATTTCTTTTTTATAGCTATCTCCATCAGCAAAATCCATCCAAATTACCATTAAATTTTGACCAGCGGGTTTTTTGCTTATCTCAGAAGTTATTTTCCCAAATTTTTCTGCATCTTTTAATTTTAACGATACCATTGGTTTTGATTGTTGATCAAAACTTTGCGTTGCTCCATTTTCTTCTAAATCAGAACCATCTAATAATATATTATCGTCTACATCTCTTATTGTTAAATTAGCTTGTGTTGATAACACTTTTCTTGCAGTTTCCTGATCTTTTATTCCAGCAAGTTCTACTCTTATCCTATTACCTGACTCTACAGTAATTACTGGCTCACTTACTCCTAAAATATTTATACGTCTTCCTATAGTATCTGAAGTAGCTTTTACAGCAGCTTCATTTATTTGATCTCTATCTTTTAAAGGATCTACTTGATATAAAACTTCAAATCCTCCTTGTAAATCTAGTCCTAAATTAACTTTATTTAAATTAGGCTTGTATGTTAATAATATACTTGTTAATATTATGGCTATTAATATTATACATGAAAAAACTCTACCAATTTTCTTTTCATATCTTCTATTTCTCATATTCTTCTCCTATTTTATTTAAATAATCTTCTATATATTTTAAAATTGAATAATCATTATTACTTCCTATGACTTCATCACATATATCTCTAATTTCTTTTTTTGCGTTGATAGGACAAATCCCTTTTCCTACCATCTCAAGCATATCTATATCATTAAATCCGTCACCAAAAGCTATAGCATCATCTATCTTCAAGTTATAATAATCTGCAACTTTTTGTATTCCATTTGATTTACTTGTGCCTTTAGAGCTTATATCAAAAAAATTATCTGCTGAAAATCTTCCTTCTACATCTATTTTTTCTTTTATTTTATCAAAAATTTCTTCCAAAATTCTTTTATTGTCAGAATATATCATGACTTTATAACATTTATCATTATTCTTTTCAATAGATGATATAACATCTTTTTCTATTATTACAGGTGTTTTATACTTGGCATTATTTATTTTTTCATACTTTCTTATTCTTTTAATATTGTTAGAATATTTGTCACAATATATATAATTAGGAGTATATAAATGAAATTCTACTGTCCCATCTGTATTTTTTAAATATGTGTCATGTATTATTTCAATTTCATTCATATTTAAATGTTTTTCATAGATTATTTCTCCTGTTTTTTGATTTCTTATAAAACTACCATTACAAGAAATAGTTAAATCTTCTAAGCCCATTTCATTATAATAATTCTTAACAGCTATATCTGCCCTTCCGGTAGCTATTATAAATTTTATACCTTTGTCTTTTAATCTTTTTATTACTGATTTAGAATGAGGACTTATCTTTTTATCATCATCTAAAAAAGTTCCATCCATATCTGTAACAAACCATTTTGTCATAATTTCTCCTTTTTAAAAACAAAATATTTACTTATAATATAATTTCCTACTATAACAACTACTTGCATTATAATTTTTGAATTAAAATCCTCAATCCCTATAAATACAAATAATTCTAAACCTAATATCTCTATTAACATGGTTATTAACCTTGATGAAAAAAATTTAATTAATTCTTTGATAATTTCTTTCATTTTTTTTAAGTTTGATAAAAATACATATTTTGCATTTGTAAAGTATGCAAATATTATTGATATTGTTATTGATATTAAATTAGATATAACTCTTTCTACCCCTACTTTGGTTAAAATGTAATATATTATAATATTTACAAAAGTTGTCATTATACCAAAAAATATATAATTAAATATTGCTGTGTATTCCTTTTTTATTAAATAATCTTAATATTTTTTTGTTTTTTTATAATTTTTATAATAAACTGTATAATTTTATATCTTTATGTTTTTCTTCAAACCATCTTAAAGCAAACTCATTTTCAAAAAGGAAAACATAATTATCTTGTAGATCTTTTACTAAAATACTTCTTGATGATGACATACTTTCATCAATTTCTTTTTCATTTTCTACGAAACGAGCTGTTTTTTTACCTATATACTCCATAACAACTTCTGTATTATATTCATGTTTCATTCTGTGCTCAAATACTTCAAATTGTAATTGACCTACAGCTCCTAAAATAATTTGATTTGTATATAAAGTTTTATAATATTGTATTGCTCCTTCTTGAACTAATTGTTCTATTCCTTTATGAAAATGTTTTTGTTTTAAAACGTTTTTAGCCGAAACTTTAACAAATATTTCTGGAGTAAATGAAGGTAATTTTTCATATTCTAATTTTTTATTCTTATATAAGGTATCTCCTATTTGATAATTTCCTGTATCATAAAGACCTACTATATCTCCTGGATAAGCTACATCTATAGTTGATTTATCATCTGCCATAAAATTTGTAGATCTAGATATTTTTATTTTTTTGTTATTTCTTGCTAAAAAAACATCCATTCCTCTTTCAAAAATTCCTGAACATATTCTTAAAAAAGCTATCCTATCTCTATGTTTTGGATCCATATTTGCTTGTATTTTAAAAATAAATCCAGAAAAATCTTCTGATAATGGGCTAGTATTATCACCATCTATCGTTTTTCTTTCTTTTGGTGTTGGTGCAGTGTCTATATAATAGTTTAAAAAGCTTTCAACTCCAAATGAAGAAAGTGCGGACCCAAAAAATACCGGAGTTTGCTCTCCTATCATTTGTTTATTATAATCATACTCATAACCTGCTTCTGCTACTAATATCATATCTTCTACACATTTTTTATACATAGAATCATTTGATATTGTATGGTCCTTTACTATATTATAATTTTTATCTAATTCTATAAAACTTTCTTCTCTAAATGGTTCTATATAATGATTTTTTCTATCCATTATTCCAAAAAAATTTTTTCCCATTCCTACTGGTAAATTCATAGGATATGTTTCTATTTGTAATTTTTCTTCTATTTCTTGTAATAAATCTAAAGGATCTTTTATCTCTCTATCAAGTTTATTAATAAATGTAAATATAGGTATTCCTCTCATCTTACATACTTTAAAGAGTTTTAGAGTTTGTGTTTCTATCCCTTTTGCACCATCTATAACCATAACTGCACTATCTACTGCCATCAAAGTTCTATATGTATCCTCTGAAAAATCTTCGTGTCCTGGTGTATCTAATATATTTATAATTTTCCCATCATAATCGAATTGCATTACTGATGAAGTTACAGAAATACCTCTTTTTTTCTCTATATCCATCCAGTCACTTTTGGCAAATTTTCCAGTTTTTTTTCCTTTTACAGTCCCCGCTTCTCTTATAGCTCCACCAAATAAAAGTAATTTTTCTGTTAGTGTTGTTTTACCAGCATCTGGGTGGGATATTATTGCAAATGTTCTTCTTTTTAGTACTTCTTCTTTAATATTATTCACAAATAATTTTTACCTTTCTTTATTATATTTTTTTCTAGCCTCTTGAATACAAACTTCTGGATCACAGTGCCAAACTTTTTTTCCTCCTGCTAGTATTTCATAATCCTCTCTGCCTTTCGATGCTAAAATAATAACATCTCCAGGTCTTGAAATTTCTACTATTCTTTTAACTGCATCTGTTCTAAACCAAACTTTTTCGTAATTATTATGTTTCATTCCTTTTTCAATGCTATTCATTAGAACATTTACATCTTCATCTCTAGGACTATCAGTAGTTATTATTACATAATCTGCTTCTGATATTATATTGCCTATTAAAGGTCCTTTTGATAAATCTCTTCCTCCTCCCATACCTGTAAGAAGAAGAGTTCTTCTATTTTTTCTTATTTCTCTTGTAGCCTCTAATAACTTTTTATATCCATCAGGAGTATGTGCAAAATCACTTATTATATCAATAGGTAATTCACCAGAAATTATTTCCATTCTTCCCAATAAAGGTGGTAAAACTTCTATGGTTTTTATTATTTTATTCAAATCAATTCCTTTTAGCCAAACAGCTATGATGCTAGCCATCATGTTACTAACCATAAAATCGCCTATAAAAGGCATCTTACATACAAAATCGCCTTCTGGAGTTTTTAATTCAAAGTTAGTATAAAACTTATTGTTTTCAGATACCATTTTTATATTATAAGCAAAAAAGTCTGCATTTTTATCTTTTATAGAATATGTTATCTCTTCATGATACAAAGATTTAGACATTTTTCCATAATATTTATCATCTAGATTTAAAACACCATATTTTTTTTCTAATAAATTGTTACCCAAAGTTGAAAAAAGTAGAGATTTATCATGAGCGTAATTTTCCATTGTTTTATGAAAATCAAGATGCTCATGTGTTAGATTAGTAAATATTGCTATATCTATTGGCACATTATAAATTCTTCCTAAAACTAAAGCGTGTGAAGATGCTTCAAATGCAAAGTTATTTATTCTATTTTTCTTTATTTCTCTTATTTTTTCATGAAGAATAAGGACATCAGGAGTAGTATTACCCAAATATTTTGGTTTTTCATCATTCATACAAAATCCATTTGTCCCCATATAAGAACTTTTTTCTCCAAGTTCTCTCAGTATATTATGAATTAAAGTAGTAATACTTGTTTTTCCATTTGTTCCTGTAACAGCAACTGTATTTATATCGTAAGATAGATTATTTATTAAAAAACTAATCTTACTAGCTACTTTATTTACTTCTTTTTCTTTTACAACTACAACACAAGTATTTTTATATGAATAACATTTATCTTCACTTGCTATGATTAGTGTAGCACCTTTTGAAATAGAATTTTCTATAAAATCATGTCCGTCTACTGTATATCCTACTTGTGCAACAAAACAAAAATTTTTGCCAACCTTACGTGAATCATTTGTTATTCCTTTAATATCATTTGGGACTATTCCATAAATTTTTTTTATTTTTATATTTTTTATTATATCTTCTATATTCATAACTCTTACCTTTACAAAAATTACCAAATTTTATTATACCACTTTAAATGATATTACTCAATATTACTAAAAATTTACAAAATTTATTTTTTATACATTATGAATATATAATATAATTTTTTTCTCAAAAACAAAAAACTTAGCAAGGAAAATAAAGTTTTTTAACTAAAACCACTCTTAACGACAATATATCCAAAATTTTCATTCATATTTTCCGATGCTTTTATTATATTTTCGAAAAATATTTTCAAAACTTTTTCTTATTTGAAACAAGGAAGCATCATAAAAATCATACTTATTACTTCTAATATTTTTTTATTTATATAATAAATTACATATTATCGTCAAATTTTTTTATATTTAATTGATAGAATTTGATTTATTATTATATTAATTTTGTGATATTATTAATTTATAAGAATTTTAGGAGAAATTATGAATAAAGAAGAAATTATTTTAAAAATAATAGAAAAAATAAAAAAACAAGATATTTCAAAAATTACTTTCTCTAATATTAGAGAAAAAAATATGGAGCTTAAAAAAGTTATTGGGAAAATAATATTAATTAGAAATAAGCCACATATACAATTTGAATATATATATAAGAGAATTATTAAACATAAAAATATATATATATATTGGAAAATGACATTCTAATTCAAGAACTTGAATCTTTATTTCTTATATCTAAAGATATAAATTTTAAAACATCAAATGAAGAAATATCTATAAAAGTGTCTAAAAAATTTAAAATTAATGTTAATACAAAATTTAAAAATAACAAAATAATAGTTAAACAGCATAACAATGAAAAAAAATATATTCTTTCAGCTGAAAAAATTTATCCTTTTCTAATAGAATTATCAATTCAAACTTATAATGGAATAATAAAAAAAGATAAATACAACAAATTTAAACAAATAAATAAATATTTAGAATTTATAAATGATAGCATAAAGCACATAGATAAAAAAAATAAGATAACTATAATAGATTTTGGGTGTGGTAAAAGTTATCTTACTTTTTCTCTTTATTATTATCTAACTGATATATTAAATCTTGATGTTGATATTTTTGGAATAGATTTGAAAAAAGAAGTTATAGATAATTGTAACAATATAGCCAAAAAGTTAAATTATAATAATCTGAAATTTATTTATAGTGACATATCTAATTTTAATATTAGTCAAAAAATAGATATAGTAATTAGTTTACACGCTTGTGACATAGCGACTGATATAGCCATATTAAAAGCTATTAAATGGAAAGCAAATTCTATTCTTGCAGTTCCATGTTGTCATAAGGAAGTCAATAAGCAAATAAATAGAAATTATTTACCTATTATGTTAAAACATAATATTATAAAAGAAAAATTTTCTACTCTTTTTACAGACTCTATAAGAAGTGAAATTTTAGATGCCTGTTCGTATAAATCTGATATTGTAGAATTTATTTCAGAAGAAAACACTCCTAAAAACATTCTCATAAGGGCTTATAAAAGAGATAAATTTATAGACTTCGATAAAATAAATAAAATTGAACAATATTTAAAATCATTGGATATAACAATGTATCTAATAGATAATATAAAAAAAGAAATGAAAAATTAAAATATTATTTTTCATTTCTTTTTTTTTGAAAATTATATAATATTATCAAATTAAGAATGTAACCATATTAATTGAATCAAAAATAATATCGAAAATAAATACATTAACGGATGAATATCTTTCCATTGACGTTTTGTTATTTTTAAAATAACATAAAATATAAATCCAAAAGCTATCCCATCATTTATAGAACCTGTAAGAGGTATACCTATTATTGTTGAAAAAGCTGGAAATGATTCTGTTATATCATTCCATTCCATTTTTGATATATTAACCATCATAAATGATCCTATTATTATAAGTGCAGGAGATGTTATTGCTGATACAGAAACCAAACTACTAGCAAGAGGATAAATAAATATTGAAATAAACACTAAGAACGCTGTTGTTAATGAGGTTAACCCTGTTTTTCCTCCATTTGCTACTCCTGAAGATGATTCTATAAACGCTGTTGTTGGAGAAGTCCCAAATAACGCACCAACTGTAGTAGCTATTGAGTCTGCTAAAAGAACATTCTTAGCTCTAACTATCTTATCATTTTTTATTAATCCAGCTTGATTTGCTACTGCTATCATTGTACCTGTTGTATCAAATAATGTTACCATTAAAAACGCAAATACAATACCATACAACCCTAATTGAAAGACATTCATACTTTCTGTAATAGGATTATATACAAAACTAAAATCAAATTTTGGCATTCCAAATATTTTATTTATCTTTAAAAGTCCCATAAAATAGCTTATTACAGCTATTATTACCATTCCAATAAATATAGCCCCTTTTACTTCTAAAACTAACAGAATTAATATTATAATTATTCCTAAAATTGTTAAATATGCCATAGGTTGCCCTAATTTTCCTAAAGCTAATATAGTTGCTTTATTCGATACAATAATACCAGAATTTTTCAATCCTATAAAAGTGATAAATAAACCTATTGCTACTGATATTCCATATTTAAGATTACTAGGGATAGCGTCAATTAATGCTTCTCTAAACTTTGTAGCAGAAAGAAAAACAAAAATTACCCCACCTATAAAACAAGTGGCTAATATAGTTTTATAATTTATTCCTGTCATAGCTACTACACTAGCAAAATATGAATTTAGACCCATACCTGGTGCAACAACTATAGGATAATTTGCTGCTAAAGCCATAATTAATGTACCAACTAAAATAGCTAATATAGTTGCTGTAAATACTCTTTCCAAAGGAACTCCCACACTAGATAAAATGGCTGGATTAACAACAAGTATATAACTCATAGAAAAAAATGTTATCATTCCTGATGAGATTTCTGTGCTAATATTAGTTTTATTATCGTTTAACTTAAATATTCGATTTAACATTAAATATTCTCCTTTTTTATAAAGATAATTCGTGATTTACTATTAAATGATACACCTTTTTTTTAAAAAAATCAAGAGAATGTTTATTTTACTAACTATTATTGTTTTTTGTCAAATTTTGGAACATAGAAATGTCTATTTTCCAAGCCATATATTTTATCTGAAAATTCTCCAGGATTAACATCTGATAGATTTTTTTCAAACATCTGCATACGGGCATCTATGTTATCTATAAAGTTCAAAATTTCTGCTTCTTTTAGCATTGGTAATTTTGGAGAACCAAATTCGTATTTACCATGATGTGCTAAAACCATATGTTTCAATAATATTATTTCCTCTCCTTCAATACCTAATTTATGTGAAATAACAGATATCTCACTACACATTATAGATATATGCCCTATCAGTTCTCCTTCTACTGTATAATTTGTTGCAATAGGTCCATCAAATTCAACAGTTTTCCCTAAATCGTGTAAAATAATACCACAATATAACAAGTCTTTATTGAGAATAGGATATATTTCCATAAGTTTCTGTGCAACTTTTAACATTGTCGTAGTATGATATATTAACCCAGAATAAAAATCATGATGCATAGATTTTGCAGCTGGATAGCTAATAAATTTATTTTTATATTTATTTAATAACTCTATTGTTATAGCTTTAAGTTTTTTATTTTCTATAATTTTTAAAAAATCATTTAATTCAGAAATCATTATTTCTTTAGGAATAGGAGCAATTTTAATTAAATTATCTATAGATACTTTATCCTCATCATTTTTTAGACGATAACTATTTATTTTCAATTGCATTTTATTTCTATATTCATTAGCAATAGCTTCAACGAAAATAATTCTTCCTGACTTCAAATTTTCATAATCTTCATTTTTCACTTCCCAAATTTTAGCATCAATACTTCCCGTTTTATCTTTTAGTACAACAGTAATATAAGGTTTTCCATTAGAAGAAATACCATTTTTAACGCTATCTACTAAAAAAAATTCACTTATACTTACTGCATTTTCCAAATCTTTAATAAACATATTATCTCCTCATATATATAAAATATAATTATAAATTTATATTATAAAATTTATTATACAAACTTTCTTGAAAAATTTATAAAATTACATTTTATGCTAAACTAAAAAAAGAAAATTTTAAAACATAAAATTAACTAAAATTTTAGCTAAAACTCTCTTTTTTTATTTATTATTTAAAATTATTGAATAATTCTTCAATAGGTTTAAATATTATTTTATTTATATCTTCTAATGTAACTTGCAAACGTTGTTGTATTTGTATTAGATTAGAAACAGTTTTATCTTCAAATACTTGTTTTTGTAATTCTTGTAAATTTTTTATTTCTTCATCAGAAGGTTTTTTCCCAGATTGTAACAAGGCCATGTATTCCTGTTGTTTTTTTAAAAAATTATCATATATATTTTTTGATTCTTCTTTTTCTGCTAAATCTTTAAATGCTTTTTCTAAAGACTTAAAATTTTCATCTTCTCTTAATACTTTTTCTAATTCATTTGCTTTATCGTATATATTAGTCATTTTTATCTCCTATTGTTTTTTTTATATTATATCATAAATTCTTCTTTTTTCACTAATATATTTTATCAAATAAAATCTAAATATAATTTACACACCTATCAATTTATTATAAAATAAAAGAAAAAGAAATATTTAAGGAGGTACATATGAAAATAGCATGGATTGGTATAGGAGTAATGGGAGAAAATCTAGTTAAGCATTTATTAAAAAATAATAATGAAGTTTATGTTTACAATAGAACAAAGTCTAAGTGTAATAATGTTGTTAAAATGGGAGCTATTCAATTAGAAAAGGTGAGTGATGCTCCAAAAAAAGCAGATATTATATTTACAATGGTTGGATATCCTAGTGATGTAGAAGAAGTTTACTTCGGTAAAGATGGTCTTATAAAAACCGTAAAAGAAAATCAAATATTAATAGATATGACTACTTCTTCTCCAGAACTTGCAAAAAAAATCAATAAAGAATTTTATAAAAAAAATGTAAATACATTTGATATCCCTGTCACAGGAGGAGATATAGGTGCAAAAAATGGAACACTAACTGTTTTTGTTGGAGGAAATGAAATTATTTTTGAAAATAAATTACGTAATTTATTAAAAATCTTTTCTAAAAATATAAAATATTTTGGAGATGCTGGTAATGGCCAATATGCAAAACTTGGTAATCAGATAGCTATCGCCACTACGATGATTTCTGTTGCTGAAAGCTACAAATTTGCTCAAAAAGCAGGATTAAACTTAAAATTATTTTTAGAAACAATCTCTACGGGCTCTGCAGGAAGTTTTTCAATGTCATCTTATTCTCCTAGAATACTAGAAAAAGATTTTAAACCAGGATTTTTTGTTCATCATTTTATAAAAGATATGAAATTAGCTTTAATAGAATGTGAAAAATTAAACATAAAATTACCAGGATTAGAACTTGTTTACAATATGTATAACTCTTTATCTAATGAAATAAAATATAATGAAGGAACTCAATCTATAATAAAATATTACGAAAAATAAAAAGGCAACTCTTTTTAGAGAGTTGCCTTTTAGTAATATCTAATATCTTATTTTACGTCTAGAACTTGTTTTCCTTTATACATACCAGTTTTTTTATCGATACGATGTCCCATTACATAATTTCCACTTTTTTCATCTAATGTAATAGCTGGTACAGATAATTTTTTATGTGTTCTTCTTTTTCTTTTAGCCGTTTTTGAAGTTCTTCTAAAAGGAACTGCCATAGTTAATTTCCTCCAAATATTTTTTATTTAAATATCACTCTTAAACACATCTTTTAAAGTTGAAAAAGGGTTATTTTCTATATCTTTATTAACGTGTTCTTCTTCTGTCATTAATTTCCAATCTTTACCTTTTATATTATATAATTTCTCTTCTTCTAAAAAATAATTATTAGGCACATTTACTATTAAGATTTCCCTGATTAAATCAGATATATCTATATACATATCCATTTCGCTTATATCAGAAAAATAATTATCATCTTGTAGGAATTTTTTATCTACAAATTCTTCCTTTTCATCAATATTAAAATCAAAAGGTATTATATTGAGAGTCCTACTAGAATATACATAATAAGTTCCCTTAATATTTATATCAACTAATATTTTATTTTCTCCATTTTTGGTAAGAATAGCTTTTATACTAATATCTTTTATATCATAAACAGATTTTGGTAAATTTTTTATATTGATATCTAACTTCTTTTCAAAAATAAATTGCTCTCCATTTTTAAATAAAGAAGATCTTAACCATTTCATTAAATATCACCTCATAAACACAAGATTTATTATACCTTATATTTTATATGATGTCAACATAAAAAGTTGATACCTTTAAAAATTTTATTTTTACTATTAATAATAAAAATAAAACCCAACTTGAAACAAGTCTGGGTTTTGATTTTTATTAACGTGAATAGTACTCTACTATTAATTGTTCATTAATTTCTGGATTTAACTCTCCTCTTTCAGGAACTCTAACAAGAGATCCTTCTAATTTATCTGCATCAAAAGTTAAATATTCTGGTACGTAATTTGTTATTTCAACGGCTTCTTTTATTATTTCAAGATTGCGTGATTTTTCTCTAACTGTAATGACTTGCCCAGCTTTTACTTGATAAGAAGGTATATCTACTTTTCTTCCATCTACTAATATATGTCCATGATTTACCAATTGTCTTGATTGACGGTTTGTTCTTGCTAAACCTAATTTGTATACTACAGAGTCTAGACGAGTAGCTAATAAAGCCATAAAGTTTGCACCATGTAAACCTGGTAACTTCCCTGCTTTGTTAAATAATTTATGAAATTGTTTTTCATTCATTCCATAAAGATAACGTAATTTTTGTTTTTCTTGTAATTGTAATCCATATTCAGATAATTTTTTTCTTTGACCTGGTCCATGTTGTCCCGGTGCATAAGGACGCTTAGTTAATTCTTTTCCTGTTCCACTTAATGAAATTCCTAATCGTCTTGATTTTTTCCATGTTGATCCTGTAAAACGAGCCATTTTGCTCCTCCTTATTCTTTTTGTTTTTGTAAAACAAAAAGCAAAATATCGTTGTTGTATATGTTATATCTCTGGAACTTCGCCTTGCAGCTAGGCTACACATCGCCACATAAAAATGTATAACATAGAGGCAATAACAAATATTAAGCTGCTATTATTTTACACTGTTTGAAATTATATCATTTTTTTTTTTATATAGTCAAATTTATATTGACATTTATTTTAATTTTTTTAAATATTATATATTATTATTAATATTTTTAAATTGTAAAAATCAAAATTTTATTTGATTTTATTTTTATAATTATCGTTTATTTATTTCTTCTAAAAGAAGTTTATTTGTTATTTTTGGATTTGCTTGTCCTTTTGATTTTTTCATTATTTGTCCAACTAAGAATCCAATTGCTCTATCTTTACCATTTTTATAGTCTTCTATTGATTTAGGATTTAAATCCAATACTTCTTTTATCCAATTTTTTAAAGTAGTTTCATCTGATACTTGAATTAATCCTTTTTCTTTTACTATTTTTTTAGCACTTCCACCATTTTCTATTAATTCTTGAAAAACTTTTTTTGCTAATTTAGATGATATAGTTCCATCTGTAATTAATTTAATCATCTCTGATAAATTTTCACCAGTTAATTTTGTATCTTTAAGTTCTTTTTGTTCTTTATTTAAATAAGCATTTACATCTACCATTAAGTAATTAGATGCTAATTTAGGATCTGCCCCATTTTTTACTGCTTCTTCGAACATATCTGACATATCTTTTGTTAGTGTAAGAACATGAGCATCATATTTAGGTAGTCCTAATTTTTCTTGATAAATTTTTCTTCTTTCATCAGGAAGAACTGGTATTTCTTCTCTTACTTTTTCTATCCATTCATCTGATATAACCATAGGTACTATATCAGGTTCTGGGAAATATCTATAATCGTCTGAACCTTCTTTTACTCTCATAAGTTTTGTAGAACCAGTAGTTTCATCAAATCTTCTTGTTTCTTGATCTATTTTACCACCTGATAATATCACTTGTTCTTGTCTTTTTTGTTCATATTCTAATCCTTTTTTAACAAATGTAAATGAATTTAAATTTTTAAGTTCTGTTTTTGTTCCAAACTTTTCTTGTCCATAAGGTCTTAATGAAATATTAGCATCACATCTCATTGATCCTTCTTCCATTTTTACATCTGATACATCTATATACTGAATAATTGAACGTAATTTTTCAAGATATGCATATGCTTCTTCTGGTGTTCTAATATCTGGTTCTGAAACTATCTCTATTAATGGAACTCCTTGTCTATTTAAATCTACTAGTGAATATCCGTTTTTATGAGTAAGTTTCCCTGCATCTTCTTCCAAATGTGCTCTTGTTATTCCAATTCGTTTTGTTTCACCATTTACTTCTATGTCTATCCAACCATGTTCTCCAATAGGTTGATCAAATTGAGAAATTTGATATGCTTTTGGATTATCTGGATAAAAATAATTTTTCCTATCAAATTTTGACTCTTTTGCTACGGTCATATTAAGTGCCATAGCTGCTTTCATTCCCCACTCAACAACTTTTTTATTTACTACTGGTAACACTCCAGGATAACCTAAATCTACAACACTTGTATTAGTGTTAGGTTCTGAACCAAAATTTGCTGGTGAAGAAGAAAATATTTTAGAATTTGTTTTTAATTCTACATGGACTTCTAGTCCTATTACTGTTTCAAAATTCATAATTTTCTCCTAACGCTAAAGTTCTATTTTTTTATTACTTAAACTATAATGTTGTTCATAATTATAAGCTACATCGTATATTGTTTTTTCAGCAAACGGTTTTGCTATTATTTGCATTCCTATAGGTCTTTTTCCTTTAAATCCACAAGGTATGCTCATTGCTGGAAGACCCGCCATATTCACTGGAATAGTTAATATATCATTAGCATACATAGTCAATTGATCTTTTATTTCTTCACCTATATTGAAAGCTACAGTTGGTGCTGTTGGACCTATTACTACATCATAGTTTTTAAATACTTTATCAAAATCTTCTTTTATTAATGTTCTTATTTTTTGTGCTTTTTTATAATACGCATCATAATAACCAGAAGATAAAACATAAGTTCCTAACATTATACGTCTTTTTACTTCATCACCAAAACCTTCTCCTCTTGTTTTTCTATAAACTTCAGAAAGATTTTTAGCATTTTCACTTCTATATCCATATCTTATCCCATCAAATCGTGAAAGGTTAGAACTTGCCTCTGCGGAAGCTATAACATAGTATGTTTCGATAGCATAATGTGTGTTTGGTAATGATACTTCCTCTACAATTGCTCCTTGACTTTCTAAATATTTCACAGCATTTAATACACTAGCTTTTACATCTTCATCAATCCCAGAAGAAAAATATTCTTTTGGTAAAGCAATTTTTAATCCTTTTATATTACCTGTTATTATTTTACTAAATTTTGGTACATCTACTGGAGCACTTGTCATATCATTTTCATCTACTCCTGATATTATTTCTAGCACTCTAGCATTATCTTTAACTGTTCTTGTCATTGGCCCTATTTGATCTAATGATGATGCAAATGCTACAAGCCCAAATCGTGAAACCCTACCATATGTAGGTTTTAATCCTATAATTCCACAATATGATGATGGTTGTCTTACCGAACCTCCTGTATCACTTCCTAGTGCAAATGATACTTGTCCAGATGCTACAGATGCAGCACTACCTCCTGATGAGCCTCCAGGTACTGCTTGTAAATCATGAGGATTTCTACATTTTTTATAATAAGATGTTTCTGTAGAACCACCCATTGCAAATTCATCCATATTTAATTTTCCCATTAATATCGGGTTTTCTTTTTTTAATTTATTCATGACTGTAGCATCATATATAGGAATAAATCCCTCCAATATTTTTGATGCACAAGTTGTTTCTATATCTTTTGTCACAATATTATCTTTTATACCCATTGGTATAGCAAATAGTGACCCACTTATTTCCCCTTTTTCTTGTAAATTGTCTAAATGTTTAGCTTTTTCTACTGCTAAATCTTCTGTTACTTTTAAAAATGAACCTATTTTATCATCAGTTTCTTTTATTCTATCTAATGAATCTTTTAATAATTCTGTAGGCTTAATTTCTTTATTTTTAAGTTTTTTTTCTAAACTTTCAATACTTTCGTAAATTAAACTCATTTATTTCTCCTTAATAATTATTCTATTATAGTTGGGACTTTAAATTGTCCTGCTTCTGTTTCATAAGCATTTTTTAGTACTTCTTCTCTAGCTAGTCCTTTTTTAGCAACATCTTCTCTAAAAACATTAACTAAATCTAGCACATGATAAGTTGGTTTTATATTTTCTGTGTCTACATCTGATAGATTTTCTACTAATCCGACTATTTTTTCTAGTTGTTTTGTATACATTTCTATTTCATCATCTTTTATTTCAAGTCTAGCAAGTTCTGCTATATGTTCAACTTGCTCTTTTGTTATTTTTGTCATATATTCCTCCACTAAAATATTTATCTACTATAATAGCATAAAAAGACTATTTTATCAACGAACTTATTACTTTTTAAAATTTACTAAATTCTAAAAAAACCCTAAAAATACTGAATACTAAATTCTTTTTTAGGGCTATATTATATTATTAAAAAATTATTTTATAGTTGCTCCGTTGGGAACTTCTTTACTTATCTCTACTACTTTTAAAATTCCATCTTTTTCTGCCGAAAGTATCATTCCCTCACTTATCTCACCACAAAGTTTAACTGGTTTTAAATTAGTTACAACCGCTAATTTTTTACCTATTAAGTCCTCTGGCGAATAGTATTTTGCTATACCTGAAACTATTTGTCTATTATGGTCTCCTAAATTCAACTTGAATTTAAGTAATTTAGAACTTTTTTCTATTTTTTCACATTCTAGTACTTCTGCTACTTTTAATGAAGTTTCAAAAAATTGATCTATTGATATTTCTTTTTGTTCTTGTTTTTTTTCTAAATTTTCCAATGCTTTTTTAGACATATTTTGTTTTATATATGTTACTTCTTTTTCTTTTTCCCAACGTGGAAATATCGGACTTGCTTTTTCTATAACTTTATCTGTTCCATCAAATTGGCCAAATCTTTTAACTGAAGAATATTCACACAATTTTTCAGGTATGTTTAATTGATATTTTATTTTTTTTGTAGCATTTGTTAAAAATGGTTCTATTAAAATATTAATTATTCTTAAACTTTCAGCTAAATAGTTCATAACTTTATCTAAATCTTGTTTTTTAGATTCATCTTTTGCTAATATCCATGGAGTAGTTTGATCTATATATTTATTAGTTTTAGATATAAATTTCCAAAGTTCTTCTAAAGCTTTTGAAAATTGCATGTTTTCCATGTATTTTTCATATGATTCAACTACTTCTTTTGAGGCTGAAATCAAGCTTTTATCTATTTCGTTATCTGTTTTAATAAATGCTGGAATCACTCCATCACAATATTTATTTATCATCGCTATTGTTCTGTTTAAAAGATTTCCAAGGTCATTAGATAAATCTGAATTTATTCTTTCTATAAAACTTTCAGGAGTGAAAATTCCATCTTGACCAAATGGAACTTCTCTCATTAAGTAATATCTAACACTGTCAAGCCCATATTTATCTATTAACATATACGGATCTACGACATTACCTTTTGATTTAGACATTTTTCCGTCTTTCATTAAAAGCCATCCATGAGCAAATATTTTTTTTGGCAAAGGTAAATCTAATGCCATAAGTAATATTGGCCAATAAATAACATGAAATCTTACAATTTCTTTTCCTACAACATGAACATTACATGGCCAGTATTTTTTAAATAATTCTTCACTATCTCCTGTTTCGTAACCTAAGGCAGTTATATAATTTACTAAAGCATCTATCCATACATATATAACATGTTTTGGATTAGATTTTACTTTCACTCCCCAGTCAAAAGATGTTCTAGTGACTGCAAGGTCTTCTAATCCAGGTTTTATGAAATTATTTAGCATTTCGTTTTTTCTGGTTTCTGGTAAAATAAAATCACCATGTTCTTCATAATATTTTACTAATTTTTCTGCATATTTACTCATTTTGAAAAAATAGCATTCTTCTTTTACTAATTTTACTTCATTGCCACTAGGAGCAATACCTCCTATCATTTTCCCTTTTTTATCTCTAAAGACTTCTTTTAACTGTGTTTCGGTAAAGTATTCTTCATCGCTTACTGAGTACCATCCTTCATACTCACCTAGATAAATGTCACCTTTTTTTAATAATTTTTCAAAAATATTTGCTACAGCTTTTTCATGATATACATCTGTTGTTCTTATAAATTTATCATATTTAATATCCATAGCAGACCATAATTTTTTTATATTTTTTATCATATAGTCCACATATTCTTTTTCAGTTATTCCCTTTTCTTTTGCTTTTGTTTGAATTTTTTGTCCATGTTCATCAGTTCCTGTTAGAAAAAAAGTATCAAACCCTTGACTTTTTTTATATCTAGCTAAAGCATCACACGCAACTGTAGTATATGCGTGTCCTATATGTAAATTACCACTAGGATAATAAATAGGTGTTGTTATATAAAATGTTTTTTCCTTCACTGCTATCTCTCCTTATATTATTTTATGCAATCATCTTATTTTAACATAATTATTACTTATATGTATATATACAGATATTTTTTTTGAAAAAATTAAAAAAAATATCTTAAAATAATTAAGATATTTTTTCTTTTTTATTTTTCTAAAAATATTTACGGATGTGTTGGAATCATCCATCCTAATATTCCTGTTGATTGTAAGTATACCAAAATACATACTAACAATAGTAAGAATAAACTGTGTTTTACTGTAAATCTTAATAACTCTGGTTCTTTTCCAACAAGCCCAACTGATGCTGCTGCTACAGCTATTGATTGTGGTGATATCATTTTTCCTGTTACCCCACCAGAAGAGTTAGCTGCTAGTGCTAGCAATGAATCCATACCCGTTTGTTGTGCTGTAACCTGTTGTAATTTTGCAAATAATAAGTTTGCTGAAGTATCTGAACCAGTTATAAATACTCCTATCCAGCCTAAACCTGCTGAGAAGAATGCGAATGCTTTTCCAGTTGCTGCTAAAGCACTTCCTATAGTATTAGTCATACCAGATGCATTCATTACATAAGCAAATCCTACAACAAAACAAATAGTTAGTAATGCCATTTTTATTTCATTAAATGTTTCTATAAAAGTTTCAAAAGTATCTTTCCAAGAAATTTTTATTATAAACTTACTTATTAACGCCGCTACCAATATTGAAGTACCAACAGCTCCAAGTATATCAAATTTATATTGTGCTGCTACTACTTTTCCTGATACTGAGTTTACAATGTTATTATGTATAAAAGGTACATCTATAACTATAGATAATTTTTTAAAGAATGCTTTTACCGGTGCTAATGTCCAAATAAATATTGCAACTACCAAAACAATGAATGGTGCCCAAGCTGTAGCTATTTCTTTAGAAGAATGTTTAACTGTTTCTATAGTTTGTTTTGGCTCATTTTTAAATTTCCATGTTGTTTTTGGTTTCCAAAATTGTAGTAATATTACAGTACATAATAATGAAAATAACGCTGATATTATATCTGGAAGTTCAGGGCCTAAGAAACTAGCACTTGCATATTGAGCAATAGCAAAAGATCCACCTGCTACCAATAGTGCTGGCCATACTTCCATAGCTTTTTTAAATCCTGCCATTACTATTATTAAATAAAATGGAATAAATATAGAAACCACAGGTAATTGATGCCCTATCATTCTTGCTATATCAGTTGCTGGTATAGGTGTTCCATCAACATATGTTGCTAAATTACCCATAACTGAAACCGGTACCCCTACAGCTCCAAATGCAACCGGTGCTGTATTAGCTAATAAACATATTCCAGCGGCATAAAGTGGTTGAAAACCTAATCCAACCAACAGAGATGCAGTTATAGCAACTGGTGCTCCAAATCCTGCTGCACCTTCCAAAAATGCACCAAATGAAAATGCTATAAGTATAGCTTGGATACGTCTATCATCTGTTAATGATGTAACACTGTCTCTTATTATATTAAAATGTCCTGTTTTTACTGTCATTTTATAAAGAAAGACAGATGCTAATATTATCCATCCTATAGGTAAAATACCATAAACAATCCCTTGCAGTGACGACATAACTGCAAACGTTGCTGGCATTTTGAAAAAGATTACGGCTACAATAGCTGCTACAATCAATGTTGTAAGACCCGTTAGCCATCCTTTTAATTTAAATACAGCCAAGGCAACTAAATAATAAACAATAGGGATAAGTGCAACTAGTGC
Source organism: Gemelliphila asaccharolytica (assembly GCF_001553005.1). Taxonomy (GTDB): domain Bacteria; phylum Bacillota; class Bacilli; order Staphylococcales; family Gemellaceae; genus Gemelliphila; species Gemelliphila asaccharolytica. The sequence goes on from NZ_KQ959899.1 coordinate 97,894, forward strand.
TGAAATATATATATTATCTGCTACTGGCTGTAACATTTGTGTAAATTTTTCCATAAATTATCCTCCTCTATTTCCCTTTTTTATTGTCTTGTTATATTTTACATTTTTTTTTACATTTTGTAAAGCCTTTCTTTTGTGTTTTTACAATATTTAAAGCTTTTTCATTTTTTAAAACTTTGGTGTATAACAACAGGACTCATTTATATTGTTATGTTTATTTAATTATTTTTCTAAAAGTGGACTATAACAAATAATACAGATAAATATGTAAAAAAAAAGATAGAAATTTAAATTTTTCTATCTAATACTTTTGTTTCTCTTTCAAAATTCTTTTTATTTCTCTGTTTGCTTCTTTCTTTTTAAGAGTATTTCTTTTATCATAATTTTTTTTACCTTTAGCTATAGATATAAGTATTTTGGCATACCCTCTTTTTATATATACCTTCAGTGGTATTATACTTATACCTCTTTCTGATAGCTTTTCTGCTATAATTTTTATTTGTTTTTTCTTTAACAACAATTTTCTAACTCTAAGGGGGTCATGATTATATCTATTTCCTTCTGTGAAATGAGATATATGTATGTTGTAAGCAAAAACTTCTCCTTTTCTCACTTGACAATATGAATCTTTTAAATTTATTTTACCTTGTCTTATAGATTTTATTTCTGTTCCTGTCAAAACTATACCTGCTTCAATCGTATCCTCTATAAAATAATCATGTTTTGCTTTTTTATTATTAGAAATTATTTTTAAATCATCCATAGCTATTTTCTCTTTCTTTTCTTTATTTTTTTCGTCCTATTGATGAATTTTTCTTTATTTTTTATAATTTTAAAATCTATATTTTTTTCTTCTATGTCAACATCAATAACCTTAACTTTAACTTTATCTCCTATTTTATATATTTTACCTTTTCTTTTTCCTATTAGCAACAGTTTTTTTTCATCAAATTCGTAGTAGTCATCTGTAATGTTTTTTATGTGACAAAGACCTTCTATTGTGTTTTCTAGGGATATAAAAAGACCGAATTTTGTGACAGAAGATATTATACCTTCAAATATGCAATTCTGGTATTGTATCATATATTCACATTTTTTTATTTGTTCTACTTCTCTTTCACAATCTACTGCTCTTTTTTCACACATTGTGCTTAATTTTGCTAATTCTCCTATAGACTCATATAATTCATCTTTGTTTTTAATAATTTTTTTATTAAAAATAAATTCTCTTATCATTCTATGAACTAATAAATCTGGATATCTTCTTATTGGAGATGTGAAATGAGTATAATATTTTGATGACAGTGCAAAGTGTCCAATATTATTATTTGTATATTTTGCTTGGTTCATTGTTCTTAATAGTACTGTTGATAGCATAGTTTCTACTTTGGTATCTTTAAATTTTAACAACATATTAGCCAACATGTAAGGTTTTATTTCTTTAATATTAACATTACTTCTATATCCTAAACTAGCAGAAATATCAAAAAAATCTCTTAATTTTTCTATTTTAGGTTTTTCATGCACTCTATATATAAAAGGTAAATCTAACCAATAAAAGTGTTCTGCTACTACTTCATTTGCACTTATCATAAAATCTTCAATTAATTTTTCTGCTATTCCTCTTTCTCTTAATCTTATATCTTCAACTTCATTTTTATCATTTAAAATTATTTTAGATTCAGATTTTAAAAATTCTATCGCTCCTCTTTTTTCTCTATTTTTTCTTATTTTTTCAGATAATTTTTTTGCAGTTTTTAGCATTTCTAAGTGATTTTTATATTCAATTAATATATCTTTATCGTTACTATAAACAGAATTAACTTTGCTATACGTTAATTTTCCTTTTGATTCTATTATTGCTGGATATATTTCATAATCTTTTATTATAGCATTTTTATCAAAATCTATTTCGCAGCAAATAGTATATCTTTCTTTATTTGGATTTAATGAGCATAAATCATTAGATAATTTTCTTGGCAGCATTGGAATTACAGTATTTAACAAATAAACACTACATCCCCTGTTTATTGCTTCTTTATCAATATATGAATTTTCTTTAACATATCTACTTACATCAGCTATAAATACTTTTAAGTTATATCCATCGCTTTTTTTTATTACAGAAATTGCATCATCTAAATCTTTAGAATCTTCTCCATCTATAGTAACAACATGTTCACTTCTCAAATCTACATATGAATCATAATTTTCTACTTTTTCGGATATTTTATTTATTTCATCTATTACTTCTTTTTTAAACTCTACAGGAATTTTATGTTTATAAGCTGTAGATAATATATCAATTCCCGGGTCATCTTTATGTCCTATTGTTTTTATTATTATCCCTTTATGTAAACTATCATCAGAATTAGCAAAATCTGTTATCTCTACTATAACCTTGCTTCCATCTATTAAATTTTTAGTATATTTTTTTTCTATTTTTATATGCCTATCAATGCTATTATCATCACTTTTTACAAAAGAAAATAGCTTGGCCTTAGTTAATGTACCTACTGTATATTTTAATCCTCTTTCTAATATTTCTATTACTTTTCCTTCTAAACTGCCTTTTTTACTATAATTTTTTTCTATTATTATTTTTACTTTATCTTGAGGTAATGCAGAATTTAAATTTTCTTTTGCTATATAAACTTCTTCTGAAATATCATCACAATAGACAAAACCAAAGCCTTTTTTATTTATTTTTATTATTCCTTCTAATTTTAAAAAATTATCAAAATAAACAAATTTTTCATTTTTTAATTGGATAATAAAATTTTCTCTTGTTAATTTTTCTAAAATTTTTATTAATTTTACAAATTCTTTTCCTGTTTTTATATCTAAATATTCTTTTATCTTTTCAATATTTAGAATTTTAAATTCATAAAATATTTTTTTTAACTTTTCTTCCATTTAACCGCTCCTTAATAAAATTAAAGCCCAAAATGATAAAATTACATTTTGGGCTTTAATTATCTTTATATATTAAACCATGTAAGAGATAGTAATGATAAGAAAAATATTATTCCTAAAAATATTGTTATTCTTTGTAATACTAATTCCGCTCCTCTTACTTTCTGTTTACCAAATAATTCTTCTGCTCCACCAGTAAGACCAGATAAACCACCTGATTTACTTTCTTGTAACATCACAACTACTATAATTAAAATGCTACTTATTATTGTTAATGTCATTAAAAAAGTATGCATAATATCCTCCTATAACTTAGACAATGTTTATAATAACATATGTATTATCAAAAATCAAACTTTACACTAATTTTGTAAAAATAATTCTTCCAGATGATGTCTGAAGTACGCTTTGAACCTCTACTTCTTTGTTTTCGCCTACATATTTTTTCCCATTTTCTACTACTATCATTGTTCCATCTTCTGTATAGGCTACACCTTGGTTTGACTCTTTCCCTTCTCTTTTTATATTTACAGTAATTCTTTCTCCTGATGACAACATAGGTTTTACAGCATTTGAAAGATCATTAACATTTAAAACTTTTATTGATTGTACCGTAGCTATCCTATTTAAATTATAATCTGTTGTTATTATCGAACATTTATTTGTTTTTGCATAATTTATTATTAAATCATCAACAAGCATATGTTCTTTGTATTTATAATTACTGTCTATAATTACATCTATATCATTATTTTTTTGTAAATTTTCTATACACTCAAGTCCTAATCTTCCCTTTGCTCGTTTCAAAGGATCTTCAGAATCAGAAATTAGTTGTAATTCTTTTAATACAAATTCTGGTATTATCAACTTTCCTTCTAAAAAACCTGTATTAGATATATCTTGTATTCTAGAATCTATTAAAGCACTACTGTCTATTACTTTATTTGAAACTTTTTTTTGAATATTTAATTTTTTATCATTTTTTATTTTCTGCATATTAAATTTATTTAAAAATATATTTAATGTTTCTGTGCTCCTTCTAAATCCTATAATAAATCCTAAATATCCAAATACTATATAAAAAAGTGCAGAAATTATAGATTCTAACCATCTTATTGTCAAGATTGAATCTATTGCCGTTGTCAAAAGTGTAGCTATTAATAACCCTAATATTAATCCAATAGTTGTAAAAAGTACTTTTGATATAGGTATTTTTACTATTTTATCTTCTACAGTTTTTAAAAAAGATATCATTTTACCAGAGAATAATAAAGACATCAATACAAAAATAAGCGTAATAGAAATTATAATTATTGCTTTAAGCTTTGTTTCACTAATTAAGCTTTGTTCTGATAAATTATTAAAAACCATATTTGAAGATATTGTTCCTATAGTTATTCCTATTAAAGCAAAAATAATGATTATTATTTTTTTTAGCATATCTTCACCTCTTTTCTTAAATATTTTTTTCATTACAATTAGTATATCATGTTTTTTTATTTTTTTTTAAAAAAATTTAATAAAAACTAAAATAATAGAATTTTCTATTATTTTAGTTAAAATTAAGCTAATCTAAAATATATCACTAAAAACTTTATCTAAACATTCTGTTACATTTTTTACTGTAACAACTTCTATACCTTTTTCTTCTTCTATTATATTTTTGTTACTATAAGGTATAAATATTCTTTTAAAACCATGTTTCCTAGCTTCTTTTATTCTTTTTTCTATTCTACTAACTCTTCTTATTTCTCCTGTAAGACCCACTTCTCCAACAAAACAGTCATACATATTTATTGCTTTGTCTTTAAAGCTAGATGCTACTGCAATAATTATACCTAAATCTACTGCTGGATCTTGTATTTTAAGCCCTCCTGCAACTTTTGCATAAATATCTTGTTGTTGCAAGAGATATCCTGCTTTTTTCTCTAATACTGCCATGAGTAAAACTAATTTATTATACTCTAATCCTAATGAAATTCTTCTTGGATTATTAAATGCAGTAGGGGTTGTAAGTGACTGTATCTCTACTAATAAAGGTCTTGTACCTTCCATAGTTGATACTATTGTTGCTCCAGATAAATTTTTGCTTCTTTCTTCTAAAAATATTTGAGATGGATTAACAACGTCAACAAGTCCCTTACTTTGCATTTCAAAAATCCCTAGTTCATTAGTAGACCCAAATCTATTTTTAACACTTCTTAGTATTCTATAACTATGATTTTCTTCCCCTTCAAAGTATAAAACAGTATCCACCATATGTTCTAACATTCTTGGCCCAGCTATAGATCCTTCTTTTGTAACATGACCCACTATAAAAATAGCTATTCCCATATTTTTTGCTATTTTCATAAGTTGATGGGTACATTCTCTTACTTGTGTGACGCTTCCTGGAGAATTTTCAAGATTTGGATTATACATAGTTTGAATAGAATCTATAACTAAAAATTTAGGATTTATTTTTTTTATAATTTCATATATCATATTTAAATCTGTTTGTGAGTAAACATACAAATCATCCGTACTATTACCCATTCTATCAGCTCTTATTTTTATCTGTTTTGCTGATTCTTCACCTGATACATATAATACATTAGATTTTTCAGATAAATAATGCATTGTTTGCAACAAAATTGTAGATTTTCCTATACCGGGATCTCCTCCTATTAGTACCAATGATCCTAGAACTATTCCTCCACCTAAAACTCTATTAAATTCTTTACTACCTGTGTCTTCTCTAGGAACATCTGTTGTTGATATATCTTTTAATTTTGCTACATTCACATTATCTTTTTTTAGAAGTATTTCATTTTCAATATTTAAATCTTTTTTTCTTGTTTTTACTTCTTTAATTTCTTCAAAACTATTCCATTTACCACAGTTAGGACATTTTCCTAAATACTTAATAGTTTGATATCCACATGACATACATTCAAATTTGATTGAAATTTTACTTGGCATAAATTATTTTTCCTTTATAAAAAATTTATCTTTTTTATAGTCAATATTTATAACTCCTGACAATTCAGGATTTTTTAACACTTCTTCACTAAGCAAATCTTCTATATTTTTTTGAATACTTCTTTTAAGTGGTCTAGCTCCGTATTCTTTGACATTACCATCTTCTATTATTTTATCCATAGCTTTTTTAGACAATTTTATTGTTATATTTCTATCTTTTAATCTTTTTGATAATGAATCTATCATAAGTAAAGAAATTTTTTCTAAATCTTCTTTTTCTAGTGTCTTAAATACTACTATATCATCTATACGATTTAAAAATTCTGGTCTATATTGTTTTTTTAATGCTTCCATCATTGTTTTTTGAATATTCTTATAGTCATTTTTTATAGATTCACTTGCTGCGAATCCTACAAATTTCTGATCTTTTAATTCATTTACTCCTACATTAGAAGTCATTATTATTATTGTATTTCTAAAATCAATATGTCTTCCATTACTATCTGTTAATCTTCCATCATCTAAAACTTGTAATAGAATATTAAATATTGATGGATGAGCTTTTTCTATTTCATCAAATAATATTATAGAATATGGTTTTTGTCTAACTTTTTCTGATAATTGTCCAGCATCGTCATATCCTACATATCCAGGAGGTGCTCCTATTAGTCTACTTATAGAATGAGATTCCATATATTCGCTCATATCAATTCTTATCATATTATCTTCAGAGCCGAATAAAGCTTCAGATAAACTTTTTGCAAGTTCTGTCTTACCTACACCAGTAGGGCCTAAGAATATAAAGCTACCTATAGGTCTGTTTTTATCCTTAAATCCGCTTCTTGCTCTTCTTACAGATTTAGCCAAGCTTATTACAGCTTTTTCTTGTCCTATTACCCTTTTATGAAGAATTTTTTCTAAATTAAGTAGTTTTTCTCCCTCTGATTGAGTGATTTTTGTTATAGGAATACCTGTCCATGCTCCTATAACTTCTGCTATATGATCTTTTTTTATTTTTATTTTTTCTTTTGATAAACTATCTTGCCAAATTATTTTAAATTTTTCTATTTTGTTTATAGTTTCATTTATTTCATCACGTTTTTTGGCTGCTATTTCAAATTCTTGATTTTGTACTGCTTTATCTTTTTCTATATTAAGCTTACTTAGTTTATTTTCATATTCTTTTAATTTTTCTGGGGATTTGTAGTGACGCAATTTAACTTTTGAGCTAGCCTCATCTATCAAATCAATAGCTTTATCAGGTAAAAATCTATCTGTTATATAAACGCTACTTAATTTAACACTTGCTTCTACTGCTTCATCTGTTATTTCTACATTGTGATGTTCTTCATATTTGTGTTTTAAACCTTCTAAAATATTTATTGTATCTTCTATAGTAGGTTCTTCTACTTTTATAGGTTGAAATCTTCTTTCTAATGCTGGATCTTTTTCAAAATATTTTCTATATTCATCTGTAGTAGTAGCCCCTATCAATTGGATTTCTCCTCTTGATAATGCTGGTTTCAAAATATTAGATGCATCTGCACTTCCTTCACTTGAACCCGCTCCTATTATAGTATGAATTTCATCAATAAATAAGATTACATTTCCTGCTTCTTTTATTTCTTTTAATATATTTTTTAATCTTTCTTCAAATTCTCCTCTATATTTTGTCCCAGCTAATAAAGATCCCATATCAAGAACCAGTATTCTTTTACCTATTAAATTAGAAGGAACATTTTTAGATACTATTCTTTCTGCAAGACCCTCTACTATTGCTGTTTTCCCTACTCCGGGAGAACCGACTAAAACAGGATTATTTTTTGTTCTTCTATTTAATATCTCAATCATTCTTGTTATTTCTTTATCTCTAGATAATACAGGATCTAGTTTATTATTTGATGCTTCTTTTGTTAAATCTTTCGCTAGTGAATCTAAAAGATCTGTTCTAGGTAAAACTTCTTGTTCTTCTTCTATGTTTCTGAATGAATCGTATAATTTAGAAAATAAACCTTGATTTTCTTTTAATGTTACTTCTAATTCATCTATTATAAGCTGTATATCTACATTCAAAATATTTTTTAAAATTTTTACTGCTGTTGTTTCTTGTTGATTTAATAACGATAACAAAAGATGTTCACTTGCGACTGCAAAACTTCTGTTTTTGTCAGCATAAGACTGACTTTTTTCTATAACATTTATTGCTCCTGTTGTATAGTCTATTCTTTTCATTATATTGTTAAAAAAATCTGTACCTTTTAATTCTACTTCATAGAATTTTTTAACTTCTTCTTTAAAGTTATTATAGGTTATGTTGTGTTTATTTAAAATTTTTATAGCCAAATTATTTTTAATATTTAAAATTCCCAATAATAAATGTTCTGTTCCTACTGCCTTTAACCCTAAATTTTTTGATTCTTCTTTTGCGTTAGTTAAGACAATTAATGCAGATTCACTAAATCTTATATACATTACTTTTTCTCCTTAGCATATTTAATATTAGATAAAAAATTAAGAAAAAACTCTTTTATATTATTTGTCATTATTTTTTCCAAAAAGAGAATTTCTTTTTCATTATTTTTAAGCTCTTTTACTGTTTCTATAAAATTTTTCTTTATTGTTAATAATGAATTATTAATTATTAAATAATCAAAATAGTTAATATATTTTTTTGTTTTTAAAATTTTTATAATCTTTTCATAATCTATTTCTTTCGCATTTAACTGCTTGATTTCTTCAATTAGAAAATCTATATAGCCATAATCGTCATTTAGAGTGATTTTAGTTATTCTTACGAAACCTCCCCCTCCTCTTTTACTTTCTATTATAAATCCATGTGCTTTTGAAAATCTTGTTTTTATAACATAATTTAATTGAGAAGGGACACAATCAAATTTTTCTGCTAAATTACTTCTTTTTATTATTATAAAATCTTCTTTTGATTCAGATAGTAATTTTTTTATATATTCTTCGATTATATCAGTCATATTATTTTCTTTCACTAATATCACCTCCTCATACTGACTAAAATTGACTTTTAACAAATTATACTATAAATTTTATTATTTTTCAAACTAAATTATTTTTTACTATTATATTTTATATTTATTCTAAATAATAAAAAAACTTATGTGTATTTTAAATTTATCTTTTATTTGGAATAAAATAAAATATACATAAGTTTTTTAACTTTAAAACAATTTAATTTTTTTTATAATACTTTGCTTAAAAATATTTTTGTTCTTTCTTCTTTTGGATTATTAAATAATTCTTCTGGTTTGCCTTCTTCAAGGATAATTCCAGAATCCATAAATAAAACTTTATCAGCTACTTCTTTTGCAAATCCCATCTCATGAGTTACTATAATCATTGTTAATCCTTCTAATGATAATTCTTTTATAACATCTAATACCTCATTTACCATCTCAGGATCTAACGCACTGGTAGGTTCGTCAAATAGTAAGACTTCTGGTTCATTTGCTAATGCTCTAGCTATAGCTACACGTTGTTTTTGCCCTCCTGATAGAGAATTAGGGTACGCATCTTTTTTATCAGATAAACCTACTCTTTTTAGTAATTTAATAGCTTTTTTTCTCAAATTCTCTTCTGTATCTAATTTTAATGTTTTCGGAGCTAATATAATATTTTCTAAAACTGACATATTATTAAATAAATTAAAATTTTGAAATACCATTCCTACTTTACTTCTTAATTTATTCACATCATAACTGGCATCCATTATATTTTTTCCATGATATAATATTTCTCCTGATGTCGGATGTTCTAATAAATTGATACATCTTAATGCTGTAGATTTACCACTACCACTAGAACCTACTATTACAACTTTTTCTCCTTTATTTACAGTAAAATTTATACCTTTCAGAACTTCATTATCTTTAAAATTTTTTTTCAAATTTTTTACTTCTATTAGCATAATTATCCCCCTATTTTTCTAATTTTCTCTCTAATGTTTTTATAATTTGTGATAAAACTGTTGTTATTATAAAGTATATTGCTGCTGCAACTAAATATGGTCCAAACGTTTCATATGTGGCATTTTTTATTGCATTTGCTGCAAACATTATATCAGCTACACCTACAAAATATACTATTGATGATTCTTTTACTAAAGATATAAATTCATTTCCTAATGCTGGTAAACAATTTTTAAAGGCTTGTGGTAATACTATCAATTTCATAGTTTGACCATAACTTAGTCCCAATGAACGTCCCGCTTCCATTTGTCCTTTATCTATAGCGTTAACTCCAGCTCTAAAAATCTCACTTACATAAGCTGCAGAGTTTATAGATAAAGCTACTACTGCTGCAACAAAAGGAGATAATAATATACCTATTTCTGGTAAAGCAAAATATATAATCATGATTTGTACTAATATTGGTGTATTTCTTATAATTTCTACATATATAGTAGCTAACCATTTAAATATTTTTATAGTTCCAATCTTACAAACACATAAAATTATTCCAAAAATTAATCCTATTAATAATGCTATTAATGAAACCGATAAAGTTACCTTTGTAGCATCTATAAACATTCCATTATATTCTGATAAAAAATTAAACATTTTATTATTCTCCTTTATTTTAATTCTTGATATTCAGCTGCTAATGTAGCATATTTCTCTAATTCATTTTCAAATATTTTTTCTGAATATTGTTTATTTACTACTTTATTTATTTTTTCTATTAAATCTTTGTTGTTTCCTTTTCTAAATGCAACTGCCATTCCTTCTGCTTCAGCATCTTTTTCAAATTTAAAATTACTAAATATTAAGCTTTTTTCTTTGTGTAAAGCTATTTTACTAACATCTTCAGCTAAAAATGCTGCATCTATATTTTTATTTTTTAAATCTTGTATTACACTAGGTACATCTGCTAATGATTGAAGATTTTCTCTTGGAATATTAATTTCTTCTAGTAAAAATTTTTCTTGAACAGCTCCTTTTTGAACTCCTATTTTCATTTTTTTTACGTCTTCTATTGATTTAATATCTTCTCTATCATTATTTATTAAAAATGCACTACCACCTGCAAAATATATATCAGAAAAATCTACTACTTTTCTTCTCTTTTCATTAGGGTTCATACCTGATATAACCATGTCTACTCTACCTGACGATAAAGCTGGTAATAGGGCATCAAATGACAATTGAACTATCTCTAGTTTTACTCCTAACTCTTTTGCTATTTCTTCTGCTAGTTGAATATCTGCTCCAACCACTTCTACTTTTCCATCTTTTGCTAAATAAAATTCATATGGTGCGTAGTCTGGAGCGACTCCTAAACTAATTTTCCCTCTTTCTTTAATACTATCTAATTGATTTACATCTTTTTTGTTTCCACAACCTGTTGTAGTTAGTAATAGTAAAAAAGATATCAATATTATACATATTTTTTTCATTTATACCTCCTGATCCTCGTTGAAAATTTGTAATTTATAAAAAAAATAACGCCTCTTTGAAATGAAATTTTCAAAGAGACGAAATATCCGCGTTACCACTCTTATTGATATATTTTTATACAATAATTATAAATGCAATAAATAATAATTATAACTATAAAAAAAACACCGATACTTCGTTAAATCTTAAAGATTTAAAGAGACGAAATATCCGCGTTACCACTCTTATTGATATAATAATATATCCACTCAAATTCTTTAAGGCAGAAATACCAATTTTTTTAAAATTAACTCCAAAGTACGTTCGTATATAATTAATATCAACCTTGCACCGTCGTCGACTCGCTATAATTAAATTATATATTACTTTTCTTCTTCAACGTTTATATTATTTTTATGTTTAAGAGTTTACTACTTATAATTTATTTTGTCAAGTATTTTTTGAAATTTTTTTTAAAAATATAAAATATATTTTTTATATCCTATTGATTATCATCATAACCATTTTTTATAACTGTCAGTTCACCGTTTGTTGGATCAATTACCAATCCATGAACGCTAACTTCGTTTGGTAATAAAGGATGATTTTTTATTAACTTAACATCGTGTTCTACACTATCATTTACATTATCAAAACCATGAAGCCATTCATTTAAATTTATTCCTGAATATTTTAAAACATTTAAAGTGTCTTCAGACACTCCTCTTTCCCTTATAGCTTTTATCAAATCATTTGTGTTTATATTTTGCATTCCACAATCCTTATGCCCCATAACTATTATTTCTTTAGCTTTTAAAGAATATACCGCTATAATCAAACTTCTCATAACAGAATCATAAGGATGACTTAGTATTGCCCCTGCATTTTTTATGATTTTTACATCGCCTGTTGAAAAATTAAGTGCTTTTGTGGCTAATTCTACCAAACGGGTGTCCATACAGGTCAAAATAACAACCTCTTTACTTGGATATTTATCTTCTGTTTGATACTTTTCATAGTATTTATTATTTACAAATTTTTTATTATAATCTAATATTTCGTATAATAATTTCATATAACCTCTATTTTCTTATATTTTTTTTCATCTCTATTACATATTCTCTATTAGAATCATACTTTCTTAAATATTTTGATATTCCAATAATTGGATCACTTATATCTGAAAGTTTATCTCTTGTTTGTTGCATAACTTCTAATTCATCTTTTGTTAAAAGTAATTCTTCTTTTCTTGTTGAAGTTTTCAAAAAATCTATAGCTGGATATATTCTTTTTTTTGATAATTCAGGAGACAATACAAGTTCCATATTTCCTGTTCCTTTAAACTCTTCAAATATTAAATCATCCATTCTTGACCCAGTTTCTATAAGTGCTGTTGCTATAATAGTCAAACTTCCTCCTCCTTCTACATTTCTTGCAGCTCCAAAAAATGATTTTGGTTTATGAAGGCTGTAAGGGTCAATCCCCCCAGATAATACTTTTCCACTGCTAGGAGATATTATATTATATGCTCTTGCAAGTCTAGTTATACTATCCATGAGAATAATTACATCTTGACCTAACTCAACACATCTTTTTGCGTACTCTATAACTAATTCTGCTACTTTTACGTGATTTTCTGGTTTCTTATCAAAGGTAGAACTTACAACTTCTGCTCCTGCTACTGATCTTTCCATATCAGTCACCTCTTCTGGTCGTTCATCAATCAACAGTATTATTAATTTTTTATCTGGATAATTTTTAGAAATTGCATTAGCAATTTCTTTAATAAGAGTTGTTTTCCCCACTTTTGGTGGTGCTACTATAAGACCTCTTTGCCCGAATCCTATTGGGGATAAAAGATCTATAAGTCTAGTAGAAAGCTTTTCTTTTGTAGTTTCTAAAACTATTTTTTTATTTGGATATATTGGTGTTAGTGCTTGAAAATGAGTACGGGATTTTACTTCTTCAGCGTTCACTCCATTTATAAAATCTACTTGTAGCAAACCATAATATCTTTCATTTTCTTTAGGTTTTCTTACTTTCCCTGTTACCTTATCGCCCTTTTTTAATTCAAACCTTCTTATTTGTGAACTTGATATATAAATATCAACTTCTCCTTTACTAAAATTAACAGTCCTCAAAAATCCATATCCTTGTTCCGGATGAATATCATCTAAAACTCCTGTTAAAAAATAATTCCCCTCATTTTCCATTTCTTTTTCTAATATAGATAAAACTAATTCTTTTTTATTTAATGTTGAATATCTACTAACACCCAACTTTTTTGCTTGTAATGTCAACTCCTTGGTCGTCATACTATTATATAAATCATCAAAACTTTTATAAATCATTTTTTCTCCTACTTGCTCTTATATTCAGTATAAAAACTGATGCTAAAATAAATAATACACCTATAAAATCGTAAACAGTTAAATTTGCTTCTAATAATAAATATGAAAAAATAATAGCAGCTATTGGTTCAAAACAAGCTATTATACTTCCCTTTATTGCCCCTATTTTTTGCACACCTTCAAGATAAAATGAAAAAGATAAAATAGTACCAAAAATAACAACTCCTAAAAAAGCAAAAAAATCTAATAATGTAAAATTTTTTGGTAAATAAAAATTAAAAGTTCCAAATTCGCTAACTATTCCAGCTATAAAAAATCCCCATGCTACAACTAATATTGCTCCATATTTTTTTATAAGTCCTAAAGATAGCACGCTATATAATGCTAGTCCAAAAGCTGAAAAAATGCCCCAAAATATTCCTATTAAGGACACTTGAATATTCTTAATATCACAATGTGTCGCTATTATTATAGTTCCTAAAAAAGAAAACAATATTGCTATAATCTCATTAAATGATGGAAATCTTTTTTTAAAAATACAATAATAACACATTATTATAGTTGGACCTATATATTGTAAAATGGTTGCTGTAGGAGCATTTGTATATTTTACTGATAAAAAATATGTAGCTTGACATACTAAAAGACCTAAAAAAGAAAATTTTAATAAAGAAAATACATCTCTCTTATTTTTGTATATTAAAAAAATTTTATTTTTATTTTTTAAATACAAATAAAAAATCATAATCAGCCCAGAAAAAAATATTCTGTTTGTTATTACCCAACTTGAATTAATCTTAGAAATATTAAGTAAGTATTCTCCTAAAACTCCACTAAGTCCCCATAATGAAGCTCCGATAAATGTATAAGTAATTCCCAAAACATTATTTGTTAATAATTTTTTCATTATAGCCTCTGTTTTTATTTAAATAATTTCAAATTTTTATCAACTATTTTATCACTTGTTTCTTTTATCTTTTCGTAATTTTCATCTTCATCTACAAATACAGAAGAAAATAAAGTGATTATTTTGTCGAAAGCCACCATCATGTTACCACAAGTATAAAAATTAGATTCAAATTTATGATTTATAAATCCAAAAGGATAGTACCAAAAACCATAACCAATATTTTCCTTTTCTTTTAAAAATTCTTCTGTTTCTTTAATAGGATGTCCCTTTATTATAGTTATAGGATATAAAAGACTTAATTTTTTAATATCTTCATTTATTCCTTTTGTTTTTGTTTTAAATACAGAATATATATCTAAGTTTTTTCCTATTAAAATTTTTTCTTTTTCTAATGTGAAAAATGATTCTGTTTTTTCTTCAAGACGTAATTTAAAATCTTTTTCTATATCATCTTCTTTGAAATCTATATAATTAAAACCATTAAATAAATTTTCTTTTTGGAGATACAAATATAATTTCAAAAATTCCAAATCTGAAGAAAACGAAAGCAATGGATTACTAGTAATGAACATACTTTTTTTAGATTCATATGCTATGAAATATAAGTTTTTTTCCATAAAATACTTCATAATAGCTGGTAAAAAAACTTTACTTTCTACTACAAGTTGATCTTTCCTTGATAAAGCTATTCTTTTAAAATTTTTATTTTTTATTTTTTCTAATGCTGATTTAATGTTATCTTCTAAAATTTCTGGATAAATTTCTCTAACTTGATCAAGTTTTGTTTCTTCTAAAGGCAAATATTCTTTATTTTTTATTCTTTCTAAAAAAGATATTCTTTCATGCCAAATTTCAGAAAAATCTTTTTCTACTTCTTTTTTAAAAAATAAAGTAAAAAGTATTTCTTTTTCTTCAAAAACAGCTAAAATATTTGGTATTTTAAAAGTTGTATCACTAAAATCTATCCACTCTTGATAATTTTTATTATCTCCACTTGAAACTCCACCATAAATTCCAAAGTAATCATTTGTAAAATCATCTATCTTTATTTGAGTAGTTTGTGACATTACATTTTGAAATTCTAAAACAACGCTATTATTGTTATAATTTGTTAAAAAATCATTAGTATCTAAACTAAAATTATAACAATTTCCTATACCTACTATAACATTTTTCTTATCTGGAGTTTTTAAAGCAAATCTCTCTCCAATATTCTTATGAAATAGTGTTAAGAAATCATAAGGTTCAACTATTTTCTCTATTTTAAAACTAACTGCTATAAAATTTTTAAATATCTTATCTGAAAAATCATAATCTTTTATATGTCTATAATCATTAATTTCCATAATTTTCTTTTAACCTTAGCTCTGATTTCCTTTTTTCTTCTAATTCTTTTTTTCTTTTTCTTTCTTTCATCATTTTATCTACTTCTATTTCTGTTTTATAAGAAGCATTTTTGTCAGTAAAAATAACTAAATTTTTATGTTTTTTTATTAAAGTTAAAATACTTTTATCTTCTTCTTCATCAAATAATTTTTTTACATAATCTTTTTTGTCTTCTCCTATAGCTATTAGAAATATATTATTAGCTTTCATAATACAATCATAACCTATAGTAATTATCTTATCACTTTTAGCATCAATATTATATTTTCTTTTTATCTCTTGTTTTTTTTCTTTAGAAATTTTAAATAAATGCACATCCTCATTTTCTTTTGTAACCTCATTATAATTTAAAATATAACCGTTTTTATCTAAAAAAATAAGTGCTACATCTATTTTATTATCATCTATTATTTCCTTATATTTATTGATATCTTTTTCGTTTATATATTCTGGCGAGAAAATATTTTTATAATCTACATCCAAAGGTTTATAAAAATTTCTCTTCATAATTCTATAAAAACCAACATCTTCTTCTTTTTCTATACCAGATATTTCTTTTTGTCCAAGGAAAATAATGTGTTTGTAACTATATTTACCATTTTTATGTTCTTCTATTATTCTTTTAGAAAATTGAGTATCTAATATTTTTTCTGAAAATGAAAAAACTGCTCCTGGTTCTATATATTTTTCTAATTCATCATATACTCTATTAAATACTGATTGTTCTGTATTACACACTATATATTTCATAAATTATTTTTCCTTTTTTTTTATTTTAATTCAATTATTGTTGCAATTCTTTTATCTGTTTTTTTATCTTTTCTATATGAATAAAATTTATCGTTATTCCTTACTGTACAAAGCTTACTGCTTTTTATATTTTTTTCTAAAATGCCTGATTTCAATAAATTTTCTTTGTTTATTTTTTCAAGATTCAAATAATATTTTTTATTAATTACCTTAAAATAATCTTGTATATTAAATTTTCTAAATTTTTCTATTAATTCTAATGAAACTTCATAGTTATCTTGTCTGATATGTGGTGCAAAAAATACATTAATATTTTCTCTTTTGCAATTATACTTATTTAGCATTTTTTCTACCACTTTTTTTGCTATTTCACTATAAGTACCTCTCCAGCCTGCGTGAGCTAAAGCAACAACTTTATTAATTTTATCATAAAAAATAATCGGTACACAATCAGCCGTAAAAATTACTATTGGTATATTCTTATCATTAGTAATAATGCCATCAGCTTCTGTTAATATTTGAATATTGTGTTTTGTTACTTCTTTTATTAAATTTGAATGAATTTGTTTTACATAAGATAAATATTCTACATGATATCCATGTTTTTTTAAAATATTTTTCAATTTTAAAATATTCTTACCATCTACATCTCTCTTAGTAAATGAAAATCTTATTTTTTCATCTTCATATAAGTATAAACAATCTTTTTCTTCCATAATTACCTCTTTATCTGATTATTATTATACTATTAAAAATGAGAAATTAAAACTAAAAATATCAAATTATCCCTAGATTGATATTCTATGTTTTCAAAAATAAAAAGCTAATATTTAAAATTAAATAATAGAAATTTACTAAAATATAAATTTTAAAATTAGCTTTATTTTTTATTTTATAGATTATTCAAAACTTTTATTCTATCTTTTACTATTTGATATTTATTAATATAATTTTTTTCCTTATCTTTTTCTTTATCTACTATTTCTTTAGGTGCAGAAGATACAAATTTTTTATTATTAAGTTTTTTAGATACTCTATCAATTTCTTTTTGATATTTTTCTAATTCTTTTTCTAATCTTTCTTTTTCTTTTTCTATATCTATTAAATCTGCTAAAGAAACATATATTTCTAAATCATCTAACACTCTGCTTATGTCCGTTTTAAGTATTTTTATTTCTTTTTCTATTATTAATTTACTTGGTTTTGCAAATCTTTCTAGATAAAGTTTTCCTTCAAGGAGTGTATTTTTTATTTCCTCATTTTCATATTTTATTTTTATAGGAATTTCTCTGGACATAGGTGCATTTACTTCACTTCTTATATTACGTACAGCTATGATTACTTCTTGAATAAGCTTCATTTTATCTGTTTCTTCTTCGAAAATTAGATTTTCTTCTATTTTTGGAAATTTACTTGTTACTATACTTTCTTCTGTATGAGGCAGATGAGAATATATTTCTTCTGTTACAAATGGCATAAATGGATGTAACATTTTTAGTGAACCTTCAAGTACATAAACAAGTACAGATTGTGCTGTTTTTTTTGTTTCTTGATTTTCAGAATTTAGTGATATTTTTGCAGTTTCTATATACCAAGAACAATATTCTTCCCAGATAAAATTATATAGAATACGTGATGCTTCGCCAAATTCATATTTTTCTAGCAATCTTTCATAATCTTTAATTGTTTTTTCATATTTAGTAAGAATATATTTATCTGCAAGTGATAAGTTTTTAATTTTATTAATTTCTAAATCATCAAATTTAAAATCCTCTAAATTCATTATTACAAAACGAGATGCATTCCATATTTTATTAATATAATTCCATGATGATTCAATTTTTTCAGTTGAATAACGTAGGTCTTGCCCTGGTGTAGAATTTGTTGCTAAAAAATATCTAAGGCTATCGGCACCATATTTTTCTATTACTTCCATAGGATCAACACCATTTCCTAAAGATTTACTCATTTTTCTTCCTTTTTCATCACGTACTAAACCATGAATTAGAGTATCTTTAAAGGGTCTTTTTTGAGTGAATTCTAATCCTTGAAAAATCATTCTTGATACCCAGAAGAAAATTATATCATACCCTGTAACTAAACAATCTGTAGGATAATATCTAATTAAATCTTCTTTTTTAGTATCAGGCCACCCTAAAGTTGAAAATGGCCACAATGCTGATGAATACCAAGTATCAAGTACGTCTTCATCTTGGACATAATTTTCTATATCTTTTGGTGGTTTTACATCAACATATATTTCACCAGTTTTCTTATGATACCATGCTGGAATTCTATGTCCCCACCAAAGTTGTCTAGAAATACACCAATCTTGAACATTTTCCATCCAAGTTGTGAATGTAGATTCAAATCTATTAGGATAAAAATTAACTTTATTTTCTATATTTTTTTGATTTTCTAATGATTTTTCTGCTAATGGCTTCATTTTAACAAACCATTGTTTAGAAAGGTATGGCTCTACTATTACTCCACTTCTTTCAGAATGTCCTACAGAGTGGATATGTTTTTTTATTTTAAAACAAATTCCTTCTTTTTGAAGGTCTGCAATAAGTTTTTTTCTACAAGTAAATCTATCTAATCCACTATATTTACCTGCTTTGTCGTTCATTATTGCTTCTTCATCCATTACTACTATTCTTTCAAGATTGTGTCTATTTCCTACTTCAAAATCGTTAGGGTCGTGTGCTGGAGTTATTTTTACTACCCCACTACCAAAGTCTTTTTCTACATATTTATCAGCAATTACGGGAATCTCTTTATTTAATACTGGTAAAATTACTTTTTTCCCTACATAATCTTTATATCTCTCATCATCTGGATGTACTGCAACTGCGGTATCTCCAAATAGTGTTTCCGGTCTTGTCGTAGCTATCTCAAGATATTTACCACTTCCATCTGCTAAAAAATATTTAAGGTGATAAAAAGCTCCTTCTACATCTTTATATATAACTTCTATATTTGATAAAGCTGTACGTTGAGCTGGATCCCAATTTATAATTCTCTCTCCTCTATATATTATTCCTTTTTTATAGTGGTCAACAAATATTTTAGTTACAGCATCATTAAGTCCTTTATCTAGTGTAAATCTTTCTCTTGAATAGTCTAGTCCTAACCCTAGTTTAGCCCACTGACTTCTGATGTAAGAAGCATATTCTTCTTTCCATTCCCAAGCTTTTTTTAAAAATTTTTCTCGTCCCAAATCATAACGAGAAATACCTTCTTCTCTTAATTTTTTTTCTACTTTAGCTTGGGTAGAAATTCCTGCATGATCCATACCAGGTAAGTAAAGCACATCATATCCTTTTAATCTCTTATATCTTGTTAAAATGTCTTGAAGTGTTGTATCCCAAGCGTGACCTATATGTAATTTACCTGTTACATTTGGTGGTGGTATTACAATTGTATATGGTTGTTTTTTACTTTTATTATTAGCTTTGAATACTTCTTTTTCTAACCACCAGCTATATCTTTTACTTTCTACTTCTTTTGGATTATATTTTGCACCCATTTTTATCATAAAATTACCTCCTAGTATAAAATATAAAAAAAGCCCTAGTTTATTAACTAGGGTTACTACTATATATTAACTTGATACTAAATAACTTTAATGCAGTACCCTAAAGGACGAAAATATCCGTGGTACCACCTTTATTTCTAACATTAACATATTAGCTCATTTAAGATTATCGCTCTATTACGTCTAAGACTTATTTTTTATCTTAGATGCTCACCGGCTACTTCGAATGATAGCTTAGAAGAAATCTCTCATCAATGATTTCCTTTCTGTATTCGGTACGCTATTATTCTACTTATCGGCTCATCGCATTTATTTATTAAATGTAATAATTATTATATTATATTTTAACCTATTTTTCAAGTTTAAAATAATTTTTTATAACTTAAAATTTAATTTCTTTTCCTATTTTTTCTTTTTTTGCTTTATCATAAATAAATTTGGCTGTTACTAAATCAAGAACTGCACTTCCTACTGTTTTAAAAACTGTAATTTCATCCCTATCTTCTCTTGAACTTATCTTTTTATTAATTAAACTTCCTAATTCTCCTGTAAATTTACTTTCATCATTTTCCCATTTTTTAATGGATTTATAATATCTCCAGCCTCTGACAGTACCCCATCACTTGTGTCAAAATAAATTTTATCTGCATTAATTATTAATTCTTCTGGAAGTTCTATCATTTCCTTTGTATATGACCCTATTCCATTGATATGAGTTCCTTTTTTTACATAGTTAAAATTAAAAGTTGGAGTTTTACTGGTAGTTACAGTAGTAACTATATCTGATTTACTTACTGCTTCATCCACATTATTAGAAATAACAATTTCTAAATTATAATTATCTTTATATTCTTTTAAATAATTTTCAATTTTTTCTTTTAACTTATTTGCTCTTTCTTTATTAAAATTAAAAATATATAACTTTTCTAACTTTCTAACTTCTATCATAGCAACTACTTGCATAAAGGATTGACCTCCTGCTCCAATAATTGTTGCTACTTTAGCGTCCTCATTAGAAAGCATTTTAGTCGCAAGACCTTGAAGAGCAGCAGTCCTCAAAGCAGTCAAATAAGTTCCATCCAATATAGAACACACTACTCCCGTTTTACTATCTACCAAAACCATAGTTGCAGGAACTACTGGTAAATTATTTTTAGCATTATCAGGATATACAGAAACTATTTTTAAACCACTACTTTCTACTTCACCAAAAGTGTTACCACTCATATATAAGACTTCTCCATTATTTTTTTCATCTCTTATATTAGTTCTAAGTGGAATAAAAGTTTTATTATTAGAATACATTGATAAAGCTTTCTCACTTGCAACTATAGCATCTTTCATATTAAAAAAACTTACTATATCTTCTTTAGTTAATATTAACAAAAAAATCCCTCCTTTTTATGTTATTTTAAAACCTAACACCCTTAAGGTCAAGTATTTATAAAGCAAAATATAATAAATTTTTATTATTTATAACTTTAAAACTTTAATAAAAATATAGGTTTTTTTTTGAAAATTTAGAATATTCCTCAACTTTAAGTAAGCGATTGACAAAAAATATTTTTTTTGATAACATTTTCATAGGGAGATAATATTTATATTAAGGAGTAATAAATATGTCAAAATATGAAATTGTTATTAAAAGCACATCTATGGGGGTAGGAGAAAAAGAACTATCTGAAAATTTACTAAAAGGGTTTATTCACACTCTTACAACAAAAGAAACTTTACCTGAACATATAATTTTTTATGGAGAAGGAGTAAAACTTGCAGCTAAAGGTTCTCAAGTTTTATCTGACCTTAAAGAACTAAAAGCAAAAGGTGTTGAAATTCTTTCTTGCGGTATATGTTTAGACTACTATGAATTAGATGAATACCTTGAAGTTGGTAAAGTTACTACTATGGGTGAAGTAGTTGATATTTTATATAGTGGAAATATAATTATAGAACCATAAAATTAGTTTATTAAATTAGTAAGAGAGTTTTTTAAAAAACTCTCTTTTTTTTAAGAAAGGAAATACGATGAAAGATATAAAACCTTTTGCTACCACCTTAGTAGGTAGTATGCCAAGAAGTAAAGAACTGTTAGAATTAAAGGAAAAATTAAAAACTAATCCTAATTTAAAAGAAGATTTTGAAAAAAAAGTATTTGAAGAAACAAAAAAAGTTATTAAACTTTTAGACAAAGTAGGAATTGATATAGTTGTAAGTGGAGAATTATCAAGAGATAATTACATGGGATATATAGCTGAAAAAGTAGATGGAATAAATCTTTTAACAACTGACGAAATAAAAGAATTATTACCTGACGATTCTGCGTTTAAAAAAAGTTTAGAAGAAATGGATGCTAGTGAAAATATCATGAAAAGTCCTGTTTGTGTTGGAAAAATAAACACAGATACTCCTCTAAATATTAAAGAAGTAGAGAATATTAAAAAACTAACAAATAAACCTTTTAAAATAACATTACCTAGTCCCTATTTATTAACAAGAACAATGTGGGTAAAAGAGGTTACTGGAAAAATATATGATAATCGTGCTGCTTTAGGAGAGGATGTTGTTAAACTACTGATTAATGAAATAAAAAGACTTTCTTCTCTTGGCGTTAAGGTAATACAAATAGATGAACCTATTTTATCGGAAGTTGTTTTTACAAAAGAATGTGAAGATACATCTTTTTATTGAGGTGCTTTATCTGAAAAAGTCAAGGTTGACCGAGAATTAAGATTTGCAAAAAAACTTTTAACTCCTATTTTTGATGAATTAAAAAAATATGATGATATTATTAGTGCATTACATGTTTGTAGGGGGAATTGGACTCGTGATGAAAGTGTACTTTTACAAGGACCATATGACAGGCTAACGAGTGTTTTTGAATCAATAGGTGCTGATTTATTAACATTAGAATTTTCAACTCCAAGGGCAGGAGAAGTAGAAAAATTATTTGATAATAATTTCTTAGACAAAAAAATAGCATTAGGTTTAGGCTGTATAAATCCAAGAACAAGTGAAATAGAAAATGTGGAAAAAATTATTAAACTAGCTGAAGATGCTCTGCAATATTTACCACCAGAAAAAATACTTCTAAATCCTGATTGTGGTTTTTCTACATTTAGCCAAAGACCTCTAAACCCTTATGATATTATAGAAAAAAAATTACAAGTTATGGTACAAGCAAGTAAAAAATTAAGAGAAATATATTGCGACTAAAAATAGCTTTAAAGAATTTTTGATGTGTACCCTCTTTACTGGACAAACCAGTAAGTAGGGTATTTTTATGCGATATAGTTATGAATTCAAAAAAGAATGCGTAGAACTATACAAAATAAAAAAAGATACAAGAAACCTTGTATCTTTCAAAAATAAAATTATCGTTTTGAAAATTGTGGAGCACGTCTTGCACCTTTAAGACCGTATTTTTTACGTTCTTTCATACGTGGATCACGTGTTAATAGTCCAACTGGTTTTAAATCTTTACGATAATCTGGGTTTACTTCTAATAAAGCACGAGCTATACCATGTCTTATAGCTTGAGCTTGTCCTGTATAACCTCCACCATGAACATTTACTAATATATCATAGTTTCCTGTAGTTGATGTTTTTTGTAATGGTTGCATTAAATCTAATACTAAAGATTCTAATGGTAAGTAATCACGCATTTCTCTATTATTTATAGTTACTTTCCCTGTTCCTGGTACTAGTCTTACACGTGCTACTGAACTTTTACGGCGTCCTGTCCCGCGATATTCTACTTGTGCCATTTAATATTTTCCTCCTAATTATCCACGTAATTCATATTTTTCTGGTTTTTGTGCTGCATGTGGATGATTTTCTCCACTATATACATGTAATTTCATTCCTTGAGCTCTTCCTAAACTATTTTTTGGTAACATACCTTTTATAGATAATTCTAATAGCTCTTCTGGATATTTTTCTACCATAAGTCCAGCAGTTCTTTCTTTTAAACCACCTGGGTGCATTGTGTGTTTACGATAAATTTTATTAGTTAATTTTTTACCAGTTAACACAATTTTTTCAGCATTTATAATTATAACATTATCCCCAGTATCAATATGTGGTGTATAAGTAGGTTTATGTTTCCCTCTTAGTATTGATGCTACTTCTGATGATAAACGTCCTAAAGTTTGATCTTTAGCATCTATCAAATACCATTTTTTTTCTACAGTTGATGGCTTTGCCATATAAGTTTGACGCATGTCAATTCCTCCTAAGATGTTGTTATTTAATCTGTCGTAACGACTAAGTTTCCGGGGCTTACTCGTGAAGATATAAACAATATCACTGTTTATATTAAACTATTTTATCTTTATTGTCAATAATTTAGGTGTATTTTAATCTTAATTATAAAATTTTGGTTCTTTGTCAATAATATAAGAAAAAAATTTTAGAAAAGTAAGTTTTTATCTTTTTATCAAATTTTCTTTATTTTTTATGAAAATTTATAATATAAAAATTCTGAT
>NZ_KQ959900.1 GCF_001553005.1 Gemelliphila asaccharolytica
ATCAGAATTTTTATATTATAAATTTTCATATAAAATAAAGAAACATTGATAAAAAGAGAAAAATATATTTTTTAAAATTTTTTTCTTATATTATTGACAAAGAAGCATTTCTTTTACACTATCAGCGAAAAGAGGTAAAAAAACATATTGTTTTAGGTTTACAAAAGTGATATAATGTAAATGATAGTAATTATCATTAAAAAAATAGAAATAGGGGGAATTATATGAAAAAAAATAAATTATTAAAAGCATTTTTAGCAGGAGCACTTGCTTTTACAGTAGCGGGAGAGGTATTACCTCAAAAGGTAGTAGAAGCTAAAACATATAGTGAAAAAGGTGCTGTAGATTATAAAAATCTAGCTGACGGAGTTTATAGCATTCATGTAGATATGCTGAATGCTGTATCTTATAAAAAATGTGTACTTTCAATGGCAGATGGAGCTGTTGACAAAGAAAAAACTCGTCTTGTAGTAGAAAATGGCGAATATAAAGTTCAACTCACTTTTAAACCTATTGAAAGAGGATATCAAGGAAAAGGGTTTAAAGGATATTTAGGAAATTTAAGTTATCTTACTAATAGTGGCGAATTTAAACAATGTAATATTCTAGAATGGTATAGTTCTAATGATACTGATGATTTTATGAATGTTTACAAAGCTAAATTCCCAGATAGAACAGCATATCCAAAAGTATTAGAATACCCAGTAGATAAAAATAATATAAATAATGGTAAACTTCTAACAACAGCACAAGTATTTGTGCCAGTAATGGAAAGTATCTTAAAAAATATGGGTACACAAAAGGTAAAACCTACATATGATTTTACTACAATAAAAAAAGTTAAATAAAAGAGGAAAGAAATATGAAAAAAAGAAAATTATTAACACTTACTATGGCTTCGTCATTAGTTCTTAGTTTTAGTGCTTTTGCAAAACCAGTAGCTAACACTTATGCAAATGATGTTACAGC
>NZ_KQ959901.1 GCF_001553005.1 Gemelliphila asaccharolytica
CAACCTGATTTTATTTCTGGAGCTGGTGTTACGTCTGGAGATGGATTTACGTCTGGAGTAGGAGTTGGATTAACATTTGGATTTTCTGCTCCATATTTTTTATCTAATTCTTTTGTTTTATCTAAAGCTATATTAACTTCTGCTTTATTATTTGCTTTATTTATTTCTACTACAGCTCTAGTTTTTTCTGCTTCTGTTAGATTTTTTAATTCTGTGACTTCTTTTACTGCTTTTTCTTTCGCTTCTTTTAATTCTTTGTTAGCTGTATTTTTTACTTTTGCTTGATTTAGCGTTTCGCTTATTTTTGATTTTTCTGTTGCTTTATTTATTTCTAATTTGAAGCTATCTTTTTCTTCACTTGTTAGGCTATCAAGTTTTTCTAATTCTGTTAAAGCTTTTTCTTTCGCTTCTTTTAGTTCTTTATTTGTTACTGGTGTTTCTTTTTCATAGATAAATTTTACCTTTTCAACCATTGTTTTATCTGCTGAATCATATACTTCTGTTTCATTAAGATAAGATAATGGTTTTAGTTCATCGCTATCATTTACTTTTAATCCTTTTAGTTTATAGCCTTCTTTGTTGATGGCTCTTACATTAAATGTTCTTAATTTTGACCAAGTATACCCTTTTACTTTTTTAGGTTCTATTACTTGCTCTCCTGTTTCTGTTTCGTAACTTACAGAAACCTCTTTTATTTTATCTTTAGATAAAGATTCTTTTATAGGATCTCCATCATCAGCAACAGTAACTGTTGCAGTAATTTCTTCATTGTAGTGAATTCCGTCTACTGCTACTAAAATTTTATATGTAGGAGAAGGAGAGTCTGAATTTGGCACTCTTATATTTCTAGGACATATTAATTCTATTTTTTGGCTTGTTCCTTCTCCAAAAATTCCAAATCCACCATGATTATTTTTCATTACTAATAGGAAATTATCCATACTATCTGTTGTTCCCTCATTTTCTAAAGGATACCACTCTACTCCATTCTGGTCGACTACTTTTATTTTTGTAAGAGATTCTTTTAGGTTAGCTCCATATAAACTTATCCAAGTTTTTTTACTTCCTTGCCCTACTGGAGTTACTGTATGAGTTATATCTGGAATAGTTGTTCCCCCTCCTTGTGTCCCGTAAGAAGTTATTGACATAAAGCTTAAAGTAGGTTTATTGTTTAACTCTTTATCTGCTAATACTGTAGCAACTGTAGTTTTTTCTTTTTCACTTTTTAGTACATTAGCTCCGTAATCGCTCATATATTTTAGTCCACCATCTACAGATACTAATACAGTATAACTTTCTGGTTTTTCTGTTTTATTTTCTGGTAGAATAAAACTTATTTCTTGCTCACTATCACTTATTTTTGTAACTGTAACATTTTTATCTTCTGTAGAAAGTACTTTAGTTCTTTGTTTATCACTTTTCAGAACTTTTACTTTTACTTTTTCTTTTAAATTTTCTCCTGAAAATTTAAGTTTTACTTTACCTCCTTTATTATTCAAAACTTGACCTTCTATGAAGTCTAGTTGTTTCCCATAAGCTACTGCACCTTTTATAAGTGAATGGAAGGATTTATTTTCTTTATTGTCTGCTACTCCTTTAAAAAGTCTTTCTTCAAATAATAGTTTTGATCCTTCTTTTATATCAAATTTTTCTGCTGATTTTATTATTATTTTGTCATCATTGACAATGACTTTTGTGTTTTCACCTAGTTTTTTACCATCTAAAGTTATTCCATCTTTAAATTCTTTATCGGTTACTACTTTTTCTATTGGTGCATATAATTTTACTATTATTTCGTCTTTAGCATTGTTTATATGACAATATTCTGGAACTACAGCTACTGTTTCTAAACTCTCTCTTCCTCCGACAGTAATCTGACATTTTTTATCTTGCAATTTTATTATATATTTTTCTTCTTTTTGTACTTTTTCAAAGTTTATAGTAGCTGTTTGAACTTCTTTAGTTCCAAAAAATTCTATTTTTTTAGCTTGTTTTATTTCTTTTCCATCTGATATTTTGTAAATTTCTGCTTGTAATTTTTTAGAATCTAAATTTTCTCCTTTTACACTTATTTTAGCTTCTCCTCCGGATTTTGCTAAATTTGGTGTTAAGGCTTTTATGCTTTCTATTTTCATCTCTCTTGCACTAGGATTTACCTCTGATGGGTCAACTGTTGGGTCAGGGTCAAGATTAGATTTATCTACTACTTTTACTAAAACTGAATTTTTTTCATTAAAATTATCTGTTCCATCTGCATTAAAATAGACTTTAAAAGTTTTTCCTTTATCATTTTTTGTAAAAGTTAATGTTGGTAATGCAATTTTATTGATTGCCAAATTTGTTAAAGTTTTTTCAACATCTGCCCTTCTTACATTTTCTTCCATAACTTTTACTTTGATATTATGCATTGTCAAATTATTTCCAAGAATTTTAAATGAAGCTTGATAATTATTTTCTTGTTTTACTATATTTTCAAAATTTAAATTTTCTATTTCACCTTTATTAAGAACAGGAGGTGTTACTGAAGGAACTTCATCGCTGTTTTCTAATTTATCAGTAGGCGTTATTTTACAGTCAACACTTTTTTTATTGCTTTGGTCTGTTCCAAAAACTACTTTATAGTCTTTTTCTTCTTCTACTTTATCAAATACTAATGTTGCTTCTAGTTCAGTATCGTTTATTTTTTTAAATTTAATTTTGTCTACTAAGTTTTGTTGATTTACTCTATTTAAAAGAACTTTTTTTACTTTTATTTTATTTTCATCTAGATTAGTTCCTTTTAAATTAAAAGTATATTTAAGTCCTTCTTTTTTATTTGTTACTGATTTTAGTGCAGTTTCTTCTAATACTGGATTAGGATTTTTACCAGTAGAATCTCCTTTTTTTACTCTGATTGTTATGTCTTTATCTAGTAATCTTTCATTTTTATATGTCAAAGCCACTTTATATTCTTTATCAGTATCTGTTGGAAAATCACATGTAAATTTGATATTTTCTCCATCTTTTTCTAATTTTACTTGTTTTGTTAAGTTTTCATCTTTAATATGAGTTTTCATTTTGTTTATCTCTAACTCTGAAAGAATACTTACTTTTACATCTTTAATATCTAATTTTTTCCCTTTTATTAGAAAGTTATAGCTTCCTTTTTTACTATTTTCTTTTGCTTCAAAAGAAGTTATTTTATTATCTTCTGGTAAAATGTTATCTTCTTCTTTTTTTGCTACACCATTAGGATTTCTTCTTATTTTTACGGTTTTTTGAAAATCTCTGTAAATTTGCGTTTCTTTTCCATCAACACTAAATCTAATTATATATTCTTGAGATTTATTATATTCATTTTTTGGAAAATGTAATGTTAACTTTTTCTTATTTGTTTCGTTTTTAGTTTCATTTTTAAATTTTAAAGATTTTTCTATATCTGTAATTCTTTTTTGATTTTCCTTAAATTCATCTTTTTTTAAAATAACATACGCTTTTATATCTTTTTCTACTAAATTGCTTCCATTTAATGTAAATTCGACATCTCCCCCGCTATAATCTATCGAACCATTAATGTCTGCTACTTCTGTTAATCCACTATTGTCTGCTGAATATGTTATTCCACTTGGAATTACCATTGATGTTGCTATTAATATTGCTGATATTTTCCCTATTTTACTTTTTATTCTCATGTTTTTATCTCCTATACACATATTATTAATTAATTAAAAAAATTTATAATTTTATATATTAATATGAATCTCCCTTTATTTATTCTAGCACTTTTTAAAAGTACAAACAAATATTATTTGGATACTTTAATTTTAAAAAATAAAAACTATAATATAAAATTTCTTTTAATAAAAAAAAGACTTTTTAGTCTTTAGTGAACTTCTCTCGTTAGTTTTTTTAAGTTTTGAAAGTCACTTTTTTTCCTTAAAAGTCTTTTTATTTTTTATTTTTTATCTTTAATTAACCCATGCTCCATTTTCGTCTACATAGTATCCGTCTGG
>NZ_KQ959902.1 GCF_001553005.1 Gemelliphila asaccharolytica
TTCGTCAAAGTGATACCATGTTCCATTTACAGGTTCCCATTCTGCTTTTGCAAAACTTCCATTTGCTCTTAAATACCACCAGCCTATTTCATCTTTTTGCCAGCCTGCTTTTACCTCTGGTGTAGGTGTTGGTGTTGGTGTTGGATTAGGTGTAGGAGTTGGATTAATGTTTGGATTTTCTGCTCCATGTTTTTTATCTAATTCTTTTGCTTTTTCTAACGCTGTATTTACTTCTGCCACACTATTTGCTTTGTTTATTTCTAATGCAGCTTTAGTTTTTTCTGCTTCTGTTAGATTTTTTAATTCTGTGACTTCTTTTACTGCTTTTTCTTTCGCTTCTTTTAATTCTTTGTTAGCTGTATTTTTCGCTTTTGCTTGGTCTAGAGCTTCGCTTACTTTTGCTTTTTCTGTCGCTTTGTTTATTTCTGCTTTAAAGCTTTCTTTTTCTTCGTTTGTTAGCTGGTCAAGTTTGTCTAATTCTGCTAATGCAGCTGTTTTTGCGTTAGTTAATGCTTCTGTATCTTTTTCTTTTGCTTCTGCTTTTGCTTCATTAACTTCTGCTATATTTTTTGCTTTGTCTATTTCTTCTTTTGCTGCTTTTTTTTGTTCCTTAGTTAAGTTAGCAAGTTTATCTATTTCTGCTTTTGCTGCGTTTTTTGCGTTAGTTATTGCTTCTGTATCTTTTTCTTTTGCTTTTGCTTTTGCTTCATTAACTTCTGCTATATTTTTTGCTTTGTCTATTTCTTCTTTTGCTGCTTTTTTTTGTTCCTTAGTTAAGTTAGCAAGTTTTTCTAATTCTGCTAGAGCAGTTGTTTTTGCGTCTTTTAGTTCTTTATTAGCTGTATTTTTCGCTTTTGCTTGTTCTAGTATATTATTTATTTCTTTGTCATCTTTTGCTTTGTCTATTTCACTATTAAAGTCTTTTTGTTCTTTATCTTCTAAAAAGTTCAAGCTTTTTATTTGTTCTTTTGCTGTAGCTTTTTCTTTTGAGTAATCCAGCTCTATAGGTCTTAATGTGGCAAATCTTAGTACAGGTTCTGCACTATTTGTAGTATCTCCCATGTCAAATGGATCAAATAGTCCACAATCAATAATTACATTTGTAAGGAGTTCATTTTTACTATCAATTTTGCTTTTATCTACAGGATATTCTATAGTTTTAGGGAAAGCTTTTCTATCTGCGTAATTTTTTAAATATCTTTCTCCGTCACTAGCTTCTCCTTTAAGTTTATATCCTGATAGATTATTATCGTACCATGAAGTTATTTTTGCTACTCCGTCTTTTTTAGCTCCGTCATAATCTACATATTCTAAGTTCCAAATATGAAAAATAAGTTTCAAACGATTTGTAGAAAGTATTGGATTAAGCTCGACTTTATACTGACCGTCTTTTACTATTAAACGAGTTTTATCTTTATCAATCATGCCATCAGCAAGTGAAAGGTTATTGCTCGGACTATCTGTTAATTTATCTTCTATTCTTACATCTATACTATAAATTCCATCTCGCAAATTTTTATAATCAGCTTTATAGTCAGATATTTTCCCTTGTTCATTTTCTGCTCTTGCTTTTTCTTTTATATTACTATATTCATCTCCAGTAGACATATAAAAAACATTGTCTATCAAATTATAGTAATATCCTTTTCTCTCTTCTGATAAGTATTTAAAGCTTTTTATAGCATCCATACTAGAAAGACGTCCTTGTCCAGACATTCTAGCGTGAATCTCCATATTGTCAACATCATTTTTGTTATCTTTTTCTTCTACTTTCCCTATCCAGTACCCTATTTGTTTTTCACTTAATGAGTAGAGATTGTTGTTTTTATCATACTCTTTTATTTCTTTTATTCTTAGCTCTTTATACTCGTCTAAGCTCATTCTTTTTTCATTTAAATCTGTAGCTTCTATAGATATATTACTTAATTCGTCCTCACTATTAGCAGAATTTATTCTTTCTATATATTTAGTTTGCTCTTCTTCTGTTAAATGAGTTTGTTCTTTTATTTCTTTAATTCCTTTTTCTTTTAATTCTACTAATTTTTTATTTTGAGGATTTTTATTTTTTTCGTCTAGTTCTTTTGCTTCTTGTGTTATTTTTTCTAGTTCACTATTATCACTTGCAT
Organism: Gemelliphila asaccharolytica; assembly: GCF_001553005.1. Taxonomy (GTDB): domain Bacteria; phylum Bacillota; class Bacilli; order Staphylococcales; family Gemellaceae; genus Gemelliphila; species Gemelliphila asaccharolytica. Next base: position 2,127 of record NZ_KQ959902.1, read on the forward strand.
TTGTTATTTTTGCTTTTAAGCTTTCTTTTTGCACATTTGTTAAATTGTCTAGTTTTTCTAATTCAGCTATTGCTTTTTCTCTTTCTTTTTGTAAATTTTCTTTAGCACTTGCTTTTTTATTTTCACTATCTTTTTGGATAGCTTCTTTTTCTATTTCGTGTATTTTACTAATTTCAGTTTCAGCAGTTATTTTTGAAATATAATTTTCTCTTTCTTTTTGCTCTAGATTTTGTAGAGATTGTATCTTTTCTTTTGCTACTTGTTTTACTGTTTCTATATCTTTAGAATTTTTTTCTTCTGAGGCTTTTATATTATTTATAACCTCTTGTTCTTTTTCTTCTGTCTGAGCGTCTATATAGTCTTTTTTATATTTTTCTTTTTCTTCTTTTTTCAGGTCAGGAGCATTGTCAGCTATAAATTCACTTATATTGTCTAATTTATAAGCTTTAGCTACTAATTTTGCTAGATTTTCTCTACTATTTATGCTAGTTACTTCATTTGCTAAACTATCAACTTCTTCTTTTGTTATGTTAGATAGCCCCTTAACTTCTTTTTTGAAATTTTCTTTTAACTCTAGCAAATCTTTTGTTAAAGCGTCACTAGACTTATCTATAACTTTTATTTTAGAAAAGTCAAAAGTTGGTTTAGCTACTTGAGTTCCTGAGCCTTTATGTATGTTTTCCATTACTTGAACATAGACTTGGACCTTTGTTTCTAATTTATTATCTTGTATTTCATTTTTATCTATTGGATATTCTAAAACTCTAGGATAATCTTTTTCATTTGTAATATTTTTTGTATATCTTGATAGTACTGTCGACGGTGCAAATTCTCCATTTTCTAGTGGATAGCCTAATTTTCCTAACCAACCCGTAAGTTGACTTCCGTTAAATTCTTTTTTTAATGAATGAAACGTAAGTCTTACTTTATACTGACCGTTTTCTACTATAAGGCGAGTTTGGTCTTTCTCTACTGTCCCGTCCATCATACTTTTCTGCTTTTTATTTGAGGCATGCATAATATCTACATCTATACTATAAATTCCGTCTTGCAGATTTTTAACGTCCAAAGTGTTTGTAGTGTTTGTTTGGGGCGTTTCGGTAGCGTTTGCGATATTAAGAGGTTTTACACTCCCAGTTATACTAAAAAGTAAAGCTCCCGTTACTCCTACTGCCAATATCTTGTTATATTTCATATTTTCCTCCCTTTTTTTCGTTAGAATGATAGTTATTATCAAAATTTTAACTTAAAAAAAATTTCTCATAATCTAATTAAATATTAGCATTTTTAAGGTAAAAAAACAATATTTTTTCAAATATTTTTTTATCAAACAAATTATAAAACTATTTTTATACTTTGATTATATTTATTTTCAAGCTATTTTCTCCTTTTTTGCTACTGGCTAGATAAAAATATTATCCCATTTTCGCATAAAAAAAACCTTTCTTATCATTGATAAGAAAGGTATGAATTACATGCTTCAACCTTTTACTTTATTTATCATTTTATTTCTAAAAATCAAAACGTCTTACACAAAGTCCACAAGCTTATATTCGGGTAGTTCCTACCCTATATAGTATCTGTTTACACTACTTCTAATAGTCTACTAAGTCCTTCGTTTTTTATATTTATTGCTGTATTTATATCTCTATCTATATTATTTCCACATTCACAAATGTATATTCTTTCGTTTAGTTTCATTTGTTTCTTGTTACCACATTTACTACAAATTTGGCTGCTTTTTTTCCCAAGCTCCGAAAAGAGTGTGTTGTTTATAATCTTACTTTCTTGTATATATCTCCTCTTGAACCTATGTCAAATACATATACTAATAATTCATCGTCTACAACACGGAAAATGGCTCTATAATCCCCTATTCTCATTCTGAATATATCATCATAATATTTTGAATAGAATTTTTTTATATCATAAGTTTTTATATTTTGTTTATTTTCTGCTATTTCTATAAATGCTTTATAAAATCTTATTCCTATTGATTTTCTTTTTTTGATAAACTTTTCTGCTGATTTTGAATATTTAACCTTGTAAAAGTTCATCTAAAGTAATTTCCTTTCCACTCATATTATTATAATCAATATTCATTAATTCGATTTCTTTTTGTTCTTCTTTGTCCATATAAGAACAAGTTGAATTAATATATTCTAGTAAACTTAGGTTTTCTTTTTGAATTATTGCTTTTAATGCTGTATCTCTTAAAAATTCTGAAAAGGACATACCACTTTTTTTTGCATAGTCATTTATTTTTTCATAAGTTGTTACTGGTAAAGTTATATTTTTTCTAATCATACTCATATAGTATCATCTCCTTTATAACTCTATTATACACATTATACACACTATGTCAAATGTTAATTTTTATTAAATTATTTTATTTATTTCTAGTCTATATTTATTATTTTTCTAACTCTTTTTTTATTAAAGATTTAATATTTATTCTCTTTTCGTTTATTTAGCGTTAAAATTCATAATGTGTCCACATACTTAAAATTTTTACAGTTTTCTCTTCTTCTAAAACTTCATATACTAATCTATGTTTAATATTAATTCTTCTTGAATATGCACATCTTAAATCTCCCTGTAATTTTTCATAAGATGGAGGATTTTGAAATGGATTTTTTCTGACAAGGTCTATAAGTGCTTTTGTTTTTTTATCTAATCTAACAGACTTTAATTTTTCAATATCCTTTACAGATTTTTTTGTATAGACAATTTTATACACTACCATTTTACCTCAGATTCCTCGATACAATCATCAAGAGATGTATTCAATCCTTCTATGATTTTTTCTTTTGTTGCCGGAAAAGAAGATAAATATAAAGTTTCTATCATGTCATTATATTCTTCCTCGCTTAAAATAACTGCATTTCCTTCTTTAGTGCTGATATTTACTGGCTCATTATATTTTATCGCCTGCTCTAAAATACCAAAAATATTTTTCCTAAAATTTGTAACATTAGTATTAAGCATTAATTACACCTCCTTATACGTACATTATAGCGTACGTATTATAGTTGTCAAGTACTCTCACATTTAACATAGGAACTATTCTACTTTTATTAGATTATTTTATTTATTTCTAATCTATATTTATTATTTTTTTTGTTTTGAGTTATATTTTTTAAAATAAATCTGCCATATTTCCTAATTGATAATAAATCTTCTTCTTTGCACCTAAAATTATGACTTTTTATTATAAAATGGTTTATTTTTATATATTCACTTTCAAACATGGCACTTGTTTTACTTCGGCTTTTGTTTGTTATTTTTGAAATTATTATATCTGCTCTTAAGGATAGGGCCGTTATAAAAAATGTTTCATAATTTCTTCTTATTTCTATATCGTTAAAGTCTTTTAATAAAAAGGAAACATTTGCTTTTTTTATTCTCGATAAATTAGCAATCAGGTAATCTTTTAGAGAGTTATCAGCGAAAATCATTATATTTTCATCTTGGATAATTATATCTCCAATTCTATCAAAATTTATTCCTAAAGAATGAACACTTCCTACAACATCTCTGTGAGTAAGATTATTAAACTTTGTATTAAATTTAGCACTTAGGCAAGACACTTCGTAAGAAATATCATAGTTTAGAAATTTTATTATTTTTGCTTTTGCTCTCTCACTTCCCTCGTAACCTCCAAAAAATTCTAAGGAAACCGCTTTGTAATTATAAGCTACTATTTTTTGTAAAAGCTTTTGTTCTACTGGAGTGAGAAAGTGAGTTACTTGATTTTTATTTGCTGATAGGTCTATTTTTTTTAGTAATTCTTTTGCTAAAATTTGTTCATTATTAGCTAAAAGGGGCAATTTTAATTTCATCTAAAATGGTGCCACCTTGAAAACTATAGCATAGACGATTCTTTCTATAAATCCTAAAGCCATAAAAGCTAATATTGGCGAGAAATCTATCATTGCTACTGGCGGAATAATTTTTCTAAATAATTTTAAATAGGGTTCACAAATATCTATCAAGAATTTCATTATAAAATTTTCTCTTGAAATAGGAAACCAGCTTGAAAAAATATAAACTAGCAAGGCTCCTTCGTAAAATCTAAAAATGTAACTTATTACTCTATATAACCAAATATAAAAATGTACGTCCAAATTAATATTCTCCTTCTGAAAATTCTCCTGAAACATTCACTCCGTTTGGCACACAAAGATAAATGTCCTCTCCGATTGTTTTTAATTGTGCATCAAGTGCATAAATTCCTCCGGAAATAAAATCAAGAAGTCTGTCACTTGTTTCTAAATCTAATTTTGTTAGGTTTAAAATTACTACTTTTTTCCCTTTTATGTCATCTACAATATCTTTACTATCTTCAAAAACTAATGGTTCTAATAATATGACATCACTTTTATTAGGTATTTTTTTCACTCCAACTGGTTCTTTTTTCACTTCGCTATATTCCTCTTTATTTTCTTCTATTTCTTCAATATCTTCTTCAGATTCAAACATATTATTAAATTTTTTTAATAGACTCATTTTTTTACCTCAAAATTTATATATCAATTTATTATATCATAATCTATGCTAAAATACATAAATAATTATATATCTCTTATTTTTCTGCACTGAAATGCAAAAGCTTTTTCCACTCTACTTTTTCATTTTTGATAAGTTCTTCTATTTTGCTCATTGATTTTCTCCGTTTTGTCAAATAGCTTTTTTTTGATTATTGTATCATAAATGAAAAGAGACGTATTAGCTATTTAAACATTTTCTTTATAAATAAAAAAACTGGCTCTTTTTTTGATATGTACCCTCTTTACTGGACAAA
>NZ_KQ959903.1:0-1170 GCF_001553005.1 Gemelliphila asaccharolytica
ACCTAATGATTCCATTATAGGAACAAAAACTTCTGTTAGTGTCATAATTTTCCCGTTTTTATTAATATTATTTTTATTTATTGGATACTCTAACACTTTTGGATAATATTTTCTATCTGGAAATTTTTGTTGATAAATTTTCATCAAATCATCAGCTACATATTTATCATTTGCAGAAGTTTTACTTTCTTTTTCTCCGTACCATTCTAAGATATTACATTGTCCATAATCTTTAGGTTCACTACCTTCATCTGTTACTGGATTATACGTTGGATTATATCTTAAATTTCCAAGAAAACCTTTAAAATCATCACCTAAAAATTTCATAGTTAAGGGAATAAAAGTCAATTGAACCCTATACTCTCCATTTTTTACTACAAGACGAGTTTTAGTTTTGTCAATTGCTCCATCTGCCATTGATAATTTCCCTTTTTGACCTTCTAAAGGTATATGTTCTTGATTATCATGATAAATTGTAGCTCCCAAACTATAAACACCATCTTCCAAATTTTTATAATCTACAGCTTTTTCAGTAGGGTTAGCTGTTGTGTCATTTGCATAAGAATTAGCTACGGGTTTTGCAAAAACACTAAAACTAAAAACTAATGCTGAAGCTATAGTTAGTGTTAGTAATTTTCTTTTTTTCATATTTCTTTCCTCTTTTATTTAACTTTTTTTATTGTAGTAAAATCATATGTAGGTTTTGCTTCTTGTGTACCCATATTTTCTGAGAGGCTTTCCATTACTGGAACAAATACTTGTACCATTGTTTGAAGTTTACCATTATGTATATTATTTTTGTCTACTGGGTATTCTAATACTTTTGGATATGCTGTTCTATCTGGGAATTTAGCTTTATAAATATCCATATATTTGTCAGTATCATTTGGACTATACCATTCTAGGATATTACATTGTTTAAATTCGCCACTATTAGTAAGATAACTTAAATTCCCTAAATATCCTTTAAAGTCCTTACCTTGACATCCTCTTTCAATAGGTTTAAAAGTGAGTTGAACTTTATATTCGCCATTTTCTACTACAAGACGAGTTTTTTCTTTGTCAACACCTTTATCTGACATAGAGGGTCTATTTTTTTTATTAGCTGAGGCATTCATAATATCTACATGAATGCTATATACTCCGTCAGCTAGATTTTTATAATCTACA
>NZ_KQ959903.1:1270-20523 GCF_001553005.1 Gemelliphila asaccharolytica
TTAATAATTTATTTTTTTTCATATAATTCCTCCTATTTTTATTTTTTTAATGATAATTACTATCATTAACATTGTATCACTTTTGTAAACGTAAAGCAATATGTTTTTTTCTCTCTCTTTGATAATACTAAAGGGAAATTTTTTAAAAAATAGTAACTTTTTGTCAGCAGTAAGAGAAAAAATCTTTTTATAGAAATTTTAGGTGAAATTTCATATTTTTTACATGACAAATAAAAATTTCACTATTATTTTTTAAAATTAGGCTTAAAAATAAGAGTTAGCGTAATTTGGCAAAAATAAAAAAGACTACTGCCGTAATCTTTTAAAGTATAATTAGAAATTTTGGGACAAAAGTGTACCTTAGTTCTCTTTAAACTAAGGTACTTGTAGAGCTAGACGTCGTAATTTTGTCATTACGCATTTCAAGCACTCTTTTGACCTATTTGTTAGTTTAATAAGTGTTGTATGCTTATTGTTTTTTGTGTATGTAGTTTGTTATGGTTTTTTTTATTAAACTAATTCTATAATTGCTGTTTCTGCTGCATCTCCGTGACGAGGTCCTACACGTAAAATTCTTGTGTATCCTCCGTTACGGTCTTGATATTTAGGTGCTACTTCTTCAAATAATTTTTTAAGTGCTAATTGAGTTTTTCCTTCAGCTGTTTCTACTGCTACAGGTTGAATGTATTTTGCTGCAGTTCTTCTTGCTGTTAGGTCACCTTTTTTACCTAATGTTATCATTTTTTCTGCTATAGAACGAACTTCTTTTGCTCTTGTTACTGTAGTTTCTATTCTTCCATGAACCATTAGAGCTGTTACTAAATTTCTTAGCATTGCTTTTCTATGTGATGCTGTACGTCCTAATTTTCTGTAACCCATTAGTTTGCCTCCTTTTATTCTGATTTAAATCCTAATTTTAAATCTTCTAATTTTTTTTGTACTTCTTCTAGTGATTTTCTTCCTAAGTTTCTAACTTTTATCATTTCTTGTTCGCTTTTATTTGCTAATTCTTGAACAGTGTTTATTCCTGCTCTTTTTAGACAGTTATAGCTTCGTACTGATAAGTCTAGTTCTTCTATTGACATTTCTAACATTTCACTTGTTTTATCTTCTTCTTTGGCTATAAGTATGTCTGTTTTGATTGCTTCTTCAGACATTTCCATAAATAAATTCAAGTGTGATATTAATATTTTAGATGCTAATGCTAATGCATCAGATGCTTTTATTGTTCCATTAGTTTTTATATCGATTGTTAGTTTATCAAAATCACTGCTTTGACCTACTCTTGTTTTTTCTACTGTATAGTTTACTTTTTCTACTGGTGTATATATAGAGTCTATTGCTATTACTCCTATAGGTAGATCAGGTCTTTTGTTTTTGTCTGCTGGGACAAATCCTCTTCCTTTTCCTACGTATATTTGCATTTCCAACTCTCCACCTTCTGAAATAGTGGCTATGTGCTGATCATTATTGAAGATTTCTACATCTGAATCTGCAATTATGTCTGCTGCTGTTACTGTTTTAGGTCCTTTTACATGAATTGATAATACTTTTTCTTCTTCTGAGTGTAGTTTGAATGCTATGTTTTTTATATTCATTATTATTTCTGTTACATCTTCTACTACACCTTTTATACTAGAAAATTCATGTTGTACGCCTGTTATGTTTATACTTCTTCCTGCTGCTCCTGGTAGAGAAGATAATAACATTCTTCTTAATGAGTTTCCTAGTGTTATTCCATATCCTCTTTCTAATGGTTCAACTACAAAGCGTCCAAATGATCCATCATCAGATAGTTCTACAATGCTTATTTTTGGTTTTTCTATTGCTAACATTATGTTAACCCTCCTTTTTTTGTCTATGTTTTCTATACACGACGACGTTTAGGTGGGCGGCATCCATTGTGAGGGACTGGAGTTACATCTTTGATTGATGTTACTTCTAATCCTGCTGATTGAAGTGCTCTTATTGCTGATTCTCTCCCTGCTCCTGGACCTTTTACTGTTACATCTACATATTTCATTCCGTGTTCCATAGCTGATTTTGCTGCAGCTTCACTTGCCATTTGAGCTGCGAATGGAGTTGATTTTCTTGATCCTTTAAATCCTAATGCTCCTGCACTTGACCATGCTACTGCATTACCATGCTCATCAGTTATTGTTACTATTGAGTTATTAAATGTTGAACGGATATGTGCTACACCGTTTTGTATATTTTTTTTCACACGACGTTTACGTGTTTGTTGTTTACGAGCCATAGTGTTTTTCTCCTCCTATTCTAATTATTTTTTCTTGTTAGCTACTGTTTTTTTAGGACCTTTTCTTGTTCTGGCATTATTTTTTGTATTTTGCCCTCGAACTGGAAGACCTTTACGGTGACGAATTCCTCTAAAACATCCGATTTCCATTAGTCGTTTTATATTTAATGATACTTCACGACGTAAGTCTCCTTCTGTTTTGTATTTGTCTACCATTTCACGAATTCTATCTAATTCTTCTCCTGATAAGTCTTTTACTCTTGCATCTTCTGATACTTTTGCATCTTTTAATATTTTTTGAGAAGTTTTTAATCCTATACCATATACATATGTTAATGATATTACAACTCGTTTTTCACGAGGTATATCAACACCTGCGATACGTGCCATTAAGTTTGCACCTCCTATTATCCTTGTTTTTGTTTATGTTTTGCGTTTTCGCAAATCACTAATACTTTACCACCACGACGAATTATTTTACATTTGTCACAGATTTTTTTTACTGATGGTCTTACTTTCATCGTTATATTCCTCCTTGAGATTATAACTTATTTAAATCTATAAGTTATTCTACCTTTAGTTAGGTCATACGGACTCATTTCAACTGTTACTTTGTCTCCTGGTAAAATTCTTATATAGTTCATTCTGATTTTACCTGAAACATGTGCTAAAATAACATGACCATTTTCTAATTCTACTTTAAACATTGCGTTAGGCAAGTTTTCTACTACTAAGCCTTCTACTTCAATGACGTCTTTTGCCATATTACCTCCTGATTATCTTAATGTATCTAATATTTTTTTGATATCTGAAAATACTTCTTTTATGTCTCTATCTCCGTCTACATCTGCTACTATATTTTTTTTATAGTAAAAGTCTAATAACGGTTTTGTTTGTTTGATGTTTACTTCTAATCTATTTGCGACAGTTTTTTCATTGTCATCACTTCTTTGATACAATTCTGATTGGCAATTATTACATTTTCCTTCTGTTTTAGGTTTGTTAAATATTAAATGATAAGTATTTCCACATCCTTTACAGATTCTTCTTCCTGTTAGTCGTGGTAATAATATTTCTGGTTTTACATCGATATTTAATACTTTTTCTATTTTTCTATTTGTTTTTGCCAAAATTTCATCAAGAGCTTTTGCTTGTTCTACTGTTCTTGGAAATCCATCTAATAGAAAGCCACCTTTTGCGTCTTCTTGATTTAATCTTTCCTCAACTAGTCCAATTGTTACAGTGTCTGGAACTAATTGGCCTTTGTCTATATAACTTTTTGCTTTTATACCTAAAGGTGTTTTTGCTTTTATTGCTGCTCTAAACATATCTCCTGTAGATATATGTGGCAAATTGTATTCTTTTTTTATTTGTTCTGCTTGTGTTCCTTTTCCTGCTCCTGGCAGCCCCATTATTAATATGTTCATAAATATACCCCTTATCTTATTCTAGATTTTTTTTGCATAAATCCAGTATAATGTCGTTCTGTTAGTTGAGTGTTTAATTGTTTAACTGTTTCTAATGCTACACTGACAACAATTAGTAAACTTGTTCCTCCTATTTGAACTGACGTTGGTAATTTTGCTAGTGTGGCGAACACTGTTGGAAGGATTGCTATTATTGCTAAGAAAATTGATCCTACAAATGTTAGTCTGTATAATACTTTTGTTATATATTTTTCTGTTTCTTTTCCTGGTCTTATTCCTGGTACGAAACTTCCTTGTTTTCTAAGATTATCTGACATTTTTTCTGGGTTTACTTGAACCATTACATAAAAATATGTAAATGCGATAATTAAAGCTATATATAGTGTTATTCCTAACCAGTGTGTTAGGTCAAAATAGCTTGCTATTTGTTTTACTTTTTCACTATGCCAAAATATTGTTATAGTTCTTGGTAATTGTAAAAATGCTACAGCGAAGATTACTGGTATTACTCCAGCTCCATTTACTTTTAATGGTAAGAATGTTGATCTTGCTCCTAACATTTTTCTTCCTGATCTTGCTTGTGAGTATTGAATTGGTATTTTTCTTAATGCTTCTTGTACGTAAACAACGCTCATAATTATTGCTATTACAATAATTACTACTATTAGCACTTTTATTATTGCTATTGTTAAGTTTTCAGCATCTTTTATTTTTCCTTCGTATACTTGTATAAATCCTTGTGGCAGTCTTGCTATAATCCCTGCTAAGATTATTATTGATACTCCGTTCCCTACTCCATACTGACTTACTAAATCACCTAGCCATAGTAATAATGCAGTTCCTGCTGTTAGTACCACTGCTATTGTGATAAACCCTGTTATTGATGGGTTTTTTACTAATCCTTTATATGCATTATTAAATCCATATGACATTACTAATGACTGAATAAAGGCTAATATTATTGCTAATATTCTTGTTAATTTTTGAGTTTTTTTGTGTCCTACTTCTCCTTGTTTTGACCATTCTGTTAGGGTTGGTATTACGTCCATTTGCATTAGTTGTATTACTATGGATGCTGTGATGTAGGGCATTATCCCCATTGCAAATACTGAGAAGTGCTGTAATGCTCCTCCTGCAAATGTGTTAAATATACTAAATAGTCCTGAGTCTTCTGCTTTTAATGCAGAAGCATTTACTCCTGGTACTGGCAAGTATGATCCTATTCTAAATAGTAGGATTACAAAAAAAGTAAATAGTATTTTATTTCTTGTTTCTTTTACTTCAAATAGATTTGCAAATGCTTTTAACATATTATAGCACCTCGCAAATTCCTCCAGCTGCTTCTATAGCTTCTTTTGCTGAAGATGAAAACTTGTGAACTTTCACTGTTAGTTTTCTTTCTAATTTTCCATTAGCTAGTACTTTTACTCCAGAAAGTTCTTTTTTTATTATTTTAGATTCTATTAAATCTGTTGGAGTAACTGTTTGACCATCTTCAAATTTGTTTAAGTCTGATAGATTAACCAGTGCGTATTCTTTTCTATTTATATTGTTAAATCCTCGTTTTGGAATACGTCTAAATAGTGGGTTTTGTCCACCTTCAAAGCCTGGTCTTACTCCACCACCACTACGTGCTTTTTGTCCTTTTTGACCTCGACCACTTGTTTTACCGTTTCCTGATCCAATACCACGGCCTACTCTATTTTTTTCTTTTCGTGAACCTAATACTGGTTGTAATTCATGTAATTTCATCTAGTCTAGCACCTCCTTATTTGCTTTCTTCCACTGTTACTAAGTGTGATATTTTGTTTATCATCCCTCTAATTGCAGCATTATCTTTATGCTCAACTGTTTGGTGCATTTTTTTTAGTCCCAAAGCTTGAACTACTTTTCTTTGTTTTTCTGGACGTCCTATTATACTACGAGTTAGGGTTATTTTTAATGTCATTTTCTTTCCCTCCTCTTATCCTAATAATTCTTCTACTGTTTTTCCACGTAGGCTTGCTACATGTTCTACTGTTTGTAATCTTGTTAAACCTTCTACTGTTGCACGAACCATGTTTACAGGTGTGTTTGATCCTAATGATTTAGAAAGAATGTTTGAGATACCTGCTAATTCTAATACAGCACGAACAGGTCCTCCTGCGATTACTCCTGTACCTGGTGATGCTGGTTTTATTAGTACTGAACCTGCACCATATTTACCTGTTACTTCATGTGGTGTTGTTCCATCCACTATTGGTACGTTTATTAAGTTATGTTTTGCTGCTTCAACTGCTTTTTTTATAGCATCTGGTACTTCTTGTGCTTTACCTGTTCCAAATCCTACACGTCCGTTTTTATCACCTACTACTACTAAAGCAGAGAAACGGAAACGTCGTCCACCTTTTACTACCTTAGCTACACGACGAATGGCAACTACACGTTCTTCAAATTCTTTTTTTACTTCTTCGTGACGCATCTTGTCTATTTCCCTCCTATTAGAATTCTAGTCCGTTTTCACGTGCTGCTTCTGCTAGTGCTTTAACACGTCCATGGTATACATATCCTCCACGGTCAAAAACGACTTTTGTTATATTTTTTTCTTTTCCAGCTTCAGCTATTAGTTTTCCTACTTCTGTTGCTGCTGATATGCTTGATTTAGATACTTCTGCTAGTTTTAATGATGATGCTTGGGCTAGTGTTACTCCTTTTACATCGTCTATTAATTGTGCATAAATGTTTGTGTTTGAACGATATACATTCAAACGTGGTACTTCGCTAGTTCCTTGAACTTTTACACGTACTCTTGCGTGTCTTTTTTTACGAACTTTATTTTTATCAAGTTTCGTAATCATACTTTAACACTCCTTTCTATTGTCTATTATTTACCAGTTTTTCCTTCTTTACGGCGGATATATTCACCTGCGTATCGGATTCCTTTTCCTTTATATGGTTCTGGTGGACGTACTGCTCTAACTTTTGCTGCGTATTGTCCTACTAATTCTTTATCTATTCCTTCGATTTTTACTTTAGTGTTTGCTTCTACGCTTAATTTGATTCCTTCTATTTCAGTAAATTCTACTGGATGAGAGTATCCTACGCTTAGTACTAATTTTTTCCCTTGCATTTGTGCACGGTACCCTACCCCTACAAGTTCTAACTCTTTTTTAAATCCTTCTGATACACCTGTTACCATGTTTGCTAGTAATGCACGAGCTGTCCCATGGATTGTTTTGTGTTTTTTTGAGTCGCTTGGGCGTACTACTTTAACTTCGTTTCCTTCAACACTAAATGTTAATTCGTCGCTAAATTGTTGTTTTAATTCACCTTTTGGCCCTTTTACTGTAGCAAAATTGTTGTCAATTTTTACTTCTACGCCTTTTGGTATTGTAATAACTTTATTACCTATACGAGACATTTAATTGGCTCCTCCTTTTTTTATTACCAGATGTAAGCTAATACTTCTCCACCTGTGTTGTTTTTACGAGCAATTTTATCTGTTACTACTCCGTTTGAAGTTGATACTATTGCTATACCTAGTCCGTTTAATACTTTTGGAAGCTCATTTGCTTTTGCATATACACGTAATCCAGGTTTTGATATTCTTTTTATTCCTTTAATTACTCTTTCTCCTTTTGAGTATTTAAGGAAGATTTTGATTATTCCTTGTTTGTTATCTTCTATATATTCTACATCTTTAATGAATCCTTCTGATTTTAGGATTTCTACTATTTCTTTCTTTATGTTTGATGCTGGTACTTCTAGTGATTCGTGTCTTGCTGTGTTTGCATTACGAATACGAGTAAGTAAATCTGCGATAGGATCTGTCATTGTCATTAGGATAAATCCTCCTTTCTTTTTTTATATTACCAACTTGATTTTTTAACTCCAGGTATTTGTCCTTTATAAGCTAACTCACGGAATTTTATACGACTAATTCCGAATTTCCCAATGTATCCGTGTGGACGACCAGTTATACTGCAACGATTTCTCATTCTTGCTGGTGCTGAATTTTTTGGAAGTTTGCTTAATCCGATGTAATCACCTTTAGCTTTTAATTCTTCTCTTTTAGCTGCATATTTCGCAACCAATCTTTGGCGTTTTAGTTCACGCTCTACCATTGATTTTTTAGCCATTGTACTACCTCTCTATTTTTATTTTGCAAAAGGCATTCCACAAAGTGTTAGTAACTGACGTGCTTCTTCGTCTGTTTTTGATGTTGTTACTATTACTATGTCCATACCACGAACTTTGTTTACTTTATCATAATCTATTTCTGGGAATATAAGTTGTTCTTTTACTCCTAATGTGTAGTTTCCACGTCCATCAAATGCTTTTTTTGAAACTCCATGGAAGTCTCTTACACGAGGCAATGCTACAGTTATTAGTTTGTCAAGAAATTCATACATTCTTTCTCCACGTAAAGTAACTTTTGTTCCAATAGCCATACCTTCTCTTAAACGATATGATGCTATTGATTTTTTAGCTTTTGTTATTACTGGTTTTTGTCCAGTTATTAATGTTAGTTCCGCTACAGCATTGTCTAAATTTTTAGAGTTTTGTACTGCATCTCCTACTCCCATGTTTACTACTATTTTTTCTATTTTTGGTACTTGCATTACACTTGTGTAACCAAATTTTGTCATTAATTCTTTTGTTATCTCATTTTTATATCTATCTTCTAAACGAGCCATCTAATAAGTGCCTCCTTTCTTTTTCTTATATTTGTTTTCCTGATTTTTTAGATATACGAACTTTTTTTCCGTCTTTTATTTCAAAACCTACTCTTGTTGGTTTTTTTGTTTCAGGATCTTGTAACATTACGTTTGATACATGTATTGGTGCTTCAAATTCAATTCTTCCCCCTTGTGGAGCGTCTTGAGATGATTTTGTATGTTTTTTAACTATGTTTACACCTTCTACAACTACTTGGTCTTTTTTAGGTAAAGCTTTTTTTACTATTCCAACTTTTCCTTTGTCTTTCCCAGTAATTACTACTACCTTGTCACCTTTTTTAATGAACATGTCTTGTTAACCTCCTTCTTATTTTTACTTTGTTAAGTGATTATAATACTTCTGGAGCTAGTGATACAATTTTCATATAGTTGCCTTCTCTTAGTTCTCTAGCAACTGGTCCAAAAATACGTGTACCACGTGGACTCTTATCATCACGGATAATTACACAAGCATTTTCATCAAATTTTATATATGATCCGTCATTACGGCGTGCTCCTGTTTTTGTACGTACTATTACTGCTTTTACTACATCACCTTTTTTAACAACTCCACCTGGTGTTGCTTTCTTAACAGAACATACAATTACATCACCTATATTAGCGATTTTTCTTCCTGAACCACCAAGAACTTTGATTGCTAACACTTCTTTTGCTCCTGAGTTATCAGCTACTTTTAAGCGTGTTTCTTGTTGAATCATGCGCTTTTTGCCTCCTTTTTACAGTATGTTATTTACTTATTAGATAATTACTGCTTCTTCTACTACTTCTACTAAACGGAAGTGTTTTGTTGCAGATAATGGACGAGTTTCCATTATTTTTACTATATCATTAATTTTTGCTACATTGTTTTCATCATGTGCTTTGAATTTTTTTGAGTATTTCACACGTTTAGCATATATTGGGTGTTTTTTGTGAGTTTCTACTAATACTGTTATTGTTTTGTCCATTTTAGTTGAAACTACTTTTCCTACATAAACTTTTCTAAAATTTCTTTCAGTCATAGTTACCTCCTATTTTATTTATTCGCTAATTCTCTTTCGCGAATAACAGTTTTCATACGAGCAATTGATTTTCTAACTTGACTAATACGAGCTGTATTTTCTAATTGACCTGTTGCCAATTGGAAGCGTAAGTTGAAAAGCTCTTCTTTAAGTTCTTTTATTTTTGTTTCTAACTCTTGTGAAGTTAATTCTCTAATCATAGATTTGAATTCTTTTATTTTCATTATGCTTCACCACCTGTTTCTTCACGTTTTACAAATTTACATTTAACAGGTAATTTATGTGATGCTAGTCTTAGGGCTTCTCTAGCTGTTTCTTCGCTAACACCTGCTATTTCAAACATAATTCTACCTGGTTTTACTATTCCTACCCAGCCTTCTACTGAACCTTTCCCAGATCCCATACGAACTTCTAAAGGTTTTTTAGTATATGGCATATGTGGAAATATTTTTATCCATACTTTACCACCACGTTTCATGAAACGTGTCATTGCGATACGTGCTGATTCTATTTGTCTAGAAGTAACTCTTGAGGCTGTTGTTGCTTGTAAGCCGTATTCTCCGAAACTTACTTTTGTTCCTGATTTTGCTTTACCTTTTGTTGATTGTCTATGTTGACGACGATATTTTACTCGTTTAGGCATTAACATAATTAGTTACCTCCTTTTTCAGATTTTTTTTCTGGTAATACTTCACCACGGTTAATCCAAACTTTAACTCCAAGTTTACCGTATGTTGTGTCTGCTTCTTCGTGAGCGTAGTCGATATCTGCTCTTAAAGTATGTAATGGTACTGAACCTTCTGAATATCCTTCAGCTCTGGCCATGTCAGCTCCACCTAGACGTCCTGATACTTGTGTTTTTATTCCTTTTGCTCCTGCTCTCATTGTTCTTTGAATAGCTTGTTTTTGAGCACGACGGAATGATACACGTGCTTCTAGTTGACGTGCTATGTTTTCTGCTACAAGTTTTGCGTCTATGTCTGCTTTTTTGATTTCTACAACATTAATGTGTACTCTTTTACCTGTTAGTTTGTTTAGTTCTAATCTTAATTTGTCGATTTCAGCTCCACCTTTTCCTATTACCATTCCTGGTTTTGCAGTGTGAACTGAGATGTTTACTTTTTTATCAAATCTATCAATTTCTACTTTAGAAACTGATGAATCTTTTAATTTTTTAGTTATGAATTCTCGTATTTTGAAATCTTCGTGTAGATTTGTTGCGAATTCTTTTTCTGAATACCATTTTGAATCCCAATCACGAATTATTCCAACACGTAATCCTATTGGATGTACTTTTTGACCCACAGTTTTGCCTCCTTTGTTTTAGATATACTAAAATTTTATTTGTTGTCTGATACTACTATTGTAATATGACTTGTTCTTTTGTTTATTGAACTTGCAGATCCTTTTGCTCTTGGACGAAATCTTTTTAATGTTGGTCCTTCATTTGCAAAAGCTTGTGATACTACTAAGTCGTTTGAATTCATTCCATAGTTGTGTTCAGCATTTGCAGTAGCTGATTTAATTACTTTTGCTACTGGAAGTGACGCTGCTCTAGGTGTGAATTCTAAAATTCCTAATGCTTCTTTCACTTTTTTACCGCGTACTAAGTCTAACACTAATCTTACTTTTCGAGGTGCTATGCGGACTGTCTTAGCAATTGCTTTTGACTCCATGAGTGTGCCTCCTTATTTTTATTTTCTTTTAGTTTTTCTATCATCTGCTGCGTGTCCTCTATATGTTCTAGTAGGTGCAAATTCTCCTAATTTGTGTCCTACCATGTCTTCTGTTACATATACAGGAACATGTTTTCTTCCATCATATACAGCAAATGTCATCCCTACGAAACTTGGGAATATTGTTGAACGACGTGACCATGTTTTTATCACTTGTTTTTTTTCTTGACCACTTGCTTTTTCTACTTTAGCAAGTAAGTGATGATCAGCGAATGGTCCTTTTTTTAAGCTACGAGCCATGTTTTTTTCTCCTTTCGAATGGTTGCCTTTGTTTTGGTAAAGAGCTTGTGCTCCTCACCAAAATCAGCTATTTTTCTATTTGTTACGAGCACGTACAATAAATTTGTTTGAACGAGCTTTTGTAGAACGTGTTTTTTTCCCAAGTGTTGGTTTACCCCAAGGTGACATTGGAGATTTACGTCCGATTGATGTACGTCCTTCACCACCACCGTGTGGGTGATCGTTAGGGTTCATTACTGATCCACGAACTGTAGGTCTTTTACCTAACCAGCGTGTTCTACCTGCTTTACCTATGTTTACTAGTGAGTATTGTTCGTTTCCTACTTCTCCGATAGTTGCACGACAAGTAGCTAAAATCATTCTTACTTCACCTGATTTTAAACGCACTAATATGTATTTTCCTTCATTTCCAAGAACTTGTGCACTTGCTCCGGCTGAACGGACTAATTGTCCACCTTTACCTGGTTTTAATTCTATATTGTGAATTAAAGTACCTACTGGTATTTTTGACAATGGTAATGTGTTTCCAACTTTGATGTCTACATCTTGTCCTGATATTACTTGTCCTCCTACTTCTAGTCCTTTAGGAGCTATAATATAGCGTTTTTCACCGTCTGCATAATGTAGCAATGCTATATTTGCTGAACGATTTGGATCATATTCCACTGATGCAACTTTTGCTGGTACATTGTCTTTATTTCTTTTGAAGTCTATAATACGGTATTGTTTTTTATGTCCTCCACCATTGTGACGAACTGTTATTTTACCTTGATTATTTCTCCCCGCTTTTTTCGGTAGCGGCGCTAATAATGACTTTTCTGGTTTTGTTGCAGTTATTTCTGCAAAGTCTAATGATGTCATGTTACGACGACCATTAGTTATAGCTTTATATTTTTTTATAGCCATTTGTCATTTCCCTCCATAGTGGTTTTATTTTAGGCAAATAATCCTTCGATTGTTTGTCCTTCTTTTAATTTAACGATTGCTTTACGTTTTTTGTTAGTATATCCAGCGTGTTTTCCTACACGGCGGAATTTTGGTTTGTAGTTCATTACGTTCACTTTTTCTACTTCTACTGAAAAAATTTCTTCGATAGCTTGTTTTATTTGTGTTTTGTGTGCACGTGTGTCTACTAAGAAAGTATATTTATTTTCTTGCATTAATAAATATGATTTTTCTGTTAAAACTGGGCGTTTGATAATATCTCGTGCTTGCATTATGCTAGTACCTCCCCAACTTTTTCTACTGCATCTTTAGTAAATACTACTTTATTATGTCCTAATACATCTAGTACATTTAATCCAGTAGATTCTATAAATGTTACTCCAGGGATATTTCTTCCTGATAGTATCGCATTTTCATTTAATTCAGAAACTACGAATAATACTTTTTTATCTATGTTTAAGTTATTCAACATTTCTTTGAAATTTTTTGTTTTGATTGAATCAAATACTAAAGTTTCAAGTGCAAATACGTTTCCTTCTTTTACTTTTGATGATATCGCTGAACGTATTGCTAAACGACGCATTTTTCTAGGCATTTTAAAACCATATTCACGTGGTGTTGGTCCAAAGACTGTACCACCTCCACGCCATTGTGGTGAACGAATAGATCCTTGACGAGCTCTACCAGTTCCTTTTTGACGCCATGGTTTACGTCCTCCCCCTGATACTTCAGAGCGACCTTTTGTACTGTGTGTACCTTGACGAAGTGAAGCTCTTTGCAACGTTACTGCTTGGAATAATACGTGTTGATTAGGTTCTATTCCAAAAACACCTTCATTAGCTTCTACTACACCTGCTTTAGTACCATCTTGTTTAAATAAATCTAATTGTGTCATGTGCTAATTCCTCCTTCCGTATATTTCTATTTACCAGATTTTACTGCTGATTGAATTTTCACAAAGCTTTTTTTACTTCCAGGAATACATCCTTTGATTAAAATAACACCTGTTTCTTTATCAACACTTACTATTTCAAGGTTTTGAGTAGTTACTGTAACTCCTCCCATTTGCCCTGGCAATGCTTTACCTTTGAATACACGGTTAGGTGCTACAGGACCCATTGATCCAGGACGACGGTGATAACGTGATCCGTGTGCCATTGGCCCGCGACTTTGTCCGTGGCGTTTGATTGCACCTTGGAATCCTTTACCTTTACTTGTTCCTGTTACGTCAACTAAGTCACCTGTTGCAAAAATATCAACTTGGACTTCTTGACCTACTTCATAATTTGCTAACTCAACATCTTTGATTTCACGGATGAATCTTTTTGGAGCAGTTTTTGCTTTGTCAGCATGTCCTTGCTCAGGTTTGTTAGCTACTTTAATTAACGCATCTTTACGAGTTTTATCGTAAGGACGTTTATCATCAAATCCTAATTGGATTGAATTGTATCCATCTATTTCTTCTGTTTTCTTTTGTAGTACGACATTCCCTTTTGCTTCTACAACAGTAACAGGGATTAATTCTCCATTCTCAGCGAAGATTTGAGTCATACCTACTTTTCTACCTAAGATACCTTTAGTCATCGAAAGTCACCTCCTGATTATTATAATTTTAATTCGATGTCAACACCTGATGGTAAGTTTAAACTAATTAAAGCGTCAACTGTTTTTTGTGTTGGTTCTAATATGTCTATTAGACGTTTATGTGTACGTTGTTCAAATTGTTCACGACTATCTTTATACACGTGAACAGAACGTAAAATTGTGTAAACAACTTTTTCTGTTGGAAGTGGTATTGGACCTGAAACTTTCGCACCAGAACGTTTAGCAGTTTCAACAATTTTTTCTGCACTTTGATCAACTAATCTATGATCATATCCTTTTAGTCGGATACGTATTTTTTGTTTTGCCATCATTTCTCCTCCTTGTATGTATTCGCTACTGTCAAGCAGTAACTTCTCCTCGGAAGTTCTCCAGCAACGCTTTGCCATGGCAAAGCGGCCTAGCGTGTCAGTAACCTCCCGTATCAACGCAAGTCTTTATTAAGACTAACATTACAATTATACACATATAAAATAAATATTTCAAGACTTTTTTCTCATTTTAACCATTTTGTAATAAATTTTTTCTTTTTATTTTAAATTTAAAATATAGTATATAGATAGATAGTATATAGATAGATTGAAATTTTCTTAAAAAATGATTATTCATTTTATATAGTAAAAAAATATAAACTTAATTATTTTTAAATTTATATTTTTCTAAAAACAAAACTTGAATTTTTTATTTTTCAAGGTGGTTTTAATATTATATTCAGCTCATTTTTTATTTATGTTTTTCAAGCCAAGCTGTCGCATAAGAACAGCTTGAAGATAAAATTATGTTATTTTTTTTAGCATATTCTACAACTTCTTTCATAATTTTTGACGCAATTCCTTTGCCCCTATATTTTTCATCGACATAAACCTTAGTTATTGTTTGAGTATTATCGTCGTTTTTTGGAAATAATAAGTAAACTTCTGGATCAAATTCCTCTCCATAATAAAGCATATCTTTGTCTTCATTTAATTTAAATTCCATTTTCTTCTCTCCTTTATTTTAAAATTTTTCACCTTTTAGCATAAATTTTCTTAATTTTTCTTTTGTTTCATCACTCATTCTAATGCTTGATTTTTTTACTTTTTTTTCATTATGAGTTTTTACATATTTGGATATATTGGTTTTTCTTTCATATAAATCTTTAATAAATCTATGGCAATCTCTAAGTATCGCTCCATATCCGAGTGCTGTATCTCTCTCTGCATGGTCATCACTTACTACTACTACATCTATAAAATGATTAATGTATAACTCTTTTGTTTTTCTTTCTATCCAGGAATCTGCCTTTTCACCAGTTTTTGTGTATACTATAAAAAGTCCTTCATCATCTTTTATATATTCTTTACTACTTGCTCTATAAGCGTCAAATACACAATAAACTATATATTTATTCCCACTAGAATATTCTTTAAGTATGCTTATTAAAGTATCTCTTTCCGTAGGAAAAGAAGAACTTTTTATTTTGTTATATTCTTTCATTTTAAATAATAAATTATAACCATCTATTATTAAGTATCTTTTTTTCACATTTTTTCCTACTTCCTATATTAATAATCTAACTAAATTATAGCAAAATTTTTAGTTTTTTTCTATTTAAAATCAAACTTAATAATCTTAAACTATTCTTAAAAATTCTCATAACATCTTTAAACAAAACATTTTTCTTGTTAGTGAATTTTCTTTATGCTACAATAATGGCACGGGAGTCTGTAAACAGTCTGAGAGGAAACTGAAAGTTTCGACCGAACCTGATCTAGATAATGCTAGCGTAGGTAAGTGTAAATTAAATTAACCAATTAGATTATAACAGAGCTTCCAAAATTGATATAAGTGAATTATATTTAAGGAGGTTTTTTATTTTGTTAAATTGTAGCATAGCTTTACAAATTTTACCCTTAGGAGAAAATAGTAGGATAGAGATTATTGATAAAGTAATTTCTTATCTTTCTACTAGGCATAAAAACATATTAGTTACACCCTTTGAAACTGTAATCGAAGGAGAATATGATTATTTAATGGAATCTTTAAAAAATGCCATTTCTCTTGCAGGAGAAGATCATAGTAATATATTTGCAAATATTAAAATAAATTATGGGAGAATAATGACAATTGATGAAAAAATTAAAAAGTTTAATTAATAGTCATATTAGCTTTATAACCATTTTACTTATTATCATAATATGGCAGATAGCAGGTTTTTTAAATCTACTTCCCAAATACATAATTCCAACTCCAATAGAAATAGTCAAAGCTTTCATCCAAAACTTTGATAGTTTTTTGTTTCATTCAAAAGTTACTATGATAGAAGCAATCATTGGACTCATTTATGGAATTATAATAGCCTGTTTTTTAGCTATAATTATGGATACTTTTAAAATTTTAAATAAGGCTATTTATCCCCTTTTAATAATAACTCAAACTATCCCCACTATAGCTATAGCTCCTATTTTAGTTTTATGGCTTGGGTATGATATGACTCCTAAAATAGTTCTAATTGTGCTTACTACCACCTTCCCTATAGTAATAAGTATATTAGACGGTTTTAAAAATGCAGACAAAGATGCCATATGTCTGCTAAAACTCATGAGTGCAAGTAAAATGCAGATTATGTGGCATATAAAAATACCAAATGCTCTGAGTTACTTTTATGCCGGACTTAGAGTTAGTGTTTCTTATGCCTTTGTTGCTGCAGTTGTTTCAGAATGGTTAGGAGGATTTGAGGGGCTTGGAGTGTACATGATACGCACCAAAAAATTATTTCAATATGACACTATGTTTGCAATAATTATATTAATATCAGTAATTAGTTTAGCTAGTATGAAATTAGTAAAAATCAGCGAAAAAAAAGTTTTAAAATGGAAATACATAGGAGAAAAAAAATGAAGAAAATATTATATGCATTAATGGCTGTTGTAATCATAATTTTTACAGCAGGATGTTCAACTAAACAAGAGTCGAAAGATTTAAAAAAAGTAGACTTCATCTTAGACTGGACACCAAATACTAACCATACAGGAATTTATGTAGCTAAAGAAAAAGGCTACTTCAAAGAAGCAGGAATTGACCTTGAAATAAAATTACCACCAGAAGACAGTTCATCTGATCTTGTAATAAACAACAAAGCACCTTTCACAATATACTTCCAAGATAGTATGGCAAACAAACTATCAAAAGGTGCTGGAATAACAGCAGTAGCTGCAATAGTTGAACACAATACTTCTGGAATAATATCTAGCAAAGACAAAGCAATAACACAGCCAAAAGACCTTGAAGGAAAAAAATATGGAACATGGAACGATCCAATAGAACTAGCTATGATAAAAAATATAATGGAAAAACAATCAGCTGATTTTTCTAAATTACAGCTAGTACCAAACAATGATTCAAACTCTATAGTATCAATAGAAAATAAAGCCTTTGACGCTGCATGGATATACTATGGCTGGGACGGATTAATGGCTAAAAATATGAACATTGACACAAACTTCTTCTATCTAAAAGATTTTGCAAAAGAATTAGATTATTACTCACCAATAATAATTGCAAACAATGAATATTTGAAAAACAACAAAGAAGAAGCAACAAAAATTATAAAAGCAATCAAAAAAGGTTATATATACGCAATAGATCATCCAGAAGAAGCTGCTGAAATACTTATAAAAAATGCTCCAGAACTACAAGATAAAAAAGACTTTGTGATAGAATCACAAAAATATCTTTCTAAACAATATGCAAAAGATAAAAACAAATGGGGAGAAATAGACCCAGAACGCTGGAATAATTTTTATAACTGGATTAATGAAAACAAAATAACAAAAAATCCATTAGAAAAAAATGCAGGATTTTCTAATGACTACCTAAAATAATGAAAACACTAAAAATAAAACAGCTTAGCTACAAATATAACGACAAAAAAATACTAGAAAATATAAATATTCATGTGAATAAAGGAGAAATAGTTTCCATAATAGGTGCAAGTGGAGTTGGAAAAACTACACTATTTAATATAATTGCAGGGATAGAAAAAATACAAAAAGGAACAATTTTAGTAAATGGAAATGAAAATTTCCTAGGAAAAGTAAGCTATATGTTACAAAAAGACTTACTCCTAGACCACAAAACTATTATCAAAAATGTTATGCTCCCTCTTATAATAAAAGGAGTAAAGAAAAAAGAAGCAAAAAAACAAGCAGAAGATATGCTAAAAGAATTTTCACTACTAGAATACAAAGACAAATATCCTAAAGAATTAAGTGGTGGAATGCGACAACGAATCGCTCTACTTAGAACCTATATGTTCAAAGAAAAATTATTTTTACTTGACGAAGCATTTTCAGCATTAGACGCTTTAACAAAAAGAGATGTTCATAAATGGTACAAAAACATCCATCAAAAATTAGATTTAACTACCTTACTTATCACTCACGATATCAATGAAGCTATAGATTTAAGTAATAGAATTTATATTTTAAAAAACAAACCGGGTGAAATTACAAATGAAATTCACCTTACTTATAACAAAAAAGAGAATATAGAATATCAAAAAACTAAATATAAAAATGAAATTCTCAGTTACTTAGAAATATAATAAGATATAGAAATATTAATTTAACATACATTGTTTTAATATTTCTATATCTTTTTTATTACACTATTCATAATAGACTAATAAAAAAAGACATAATTTAAAGATGTACTTTAAGATTTTAATAAACCTAAAATACATCTTTGAAAAACGTCTATAACTTCTATATTATTTAACTTCTTTCCCTGCTTGAGCTCCAGAATGAAGAGTAAATATTTTTTCTATTGTAAATACTCCTGCAGCTTTTGGTACTTTCATATTGTTTTTTTCTGCCCATTTAACTGCATCCTCAAAATATTTACCGTCTGTGTATAATTTAGCTGTTCCTACAAATCTATATCCTTTTAGATTTTCTCTATCAATATAGGCAATTGCCATTTTTCCATTATTTTTTATATTTTTTTGAGTACTTCCTCCTGTATTTTCATTAAACATAAAACTTTTTTCATCATACAGACGCATACTTCTTTTTGGTCCTATATTAGGATTGCCAAACTCATCTACTGTAGCAAGTATAGCTAATTGTTTTTTTATTATTTCTTTCATTTCTTCTGTTAAGTTAATCATTTTTTTCACCTCTTATTACATTTAAATATATTATCTCTACATTTGTAATTATAATATTATTTATTTTTATAATCAAATTATTAGCTTTAAATGACTTTGATATTTCTTCTTAAATAACGGTGTGAAATTACATTATTAATGATAATGCAAAAAAAGAAGCAATTTTCATTGCTTCAAT
>NZ_KQ959904.1:0-13164 GCF_001553005.1 Gemelliphila asaccharolytica
ATGGAGCGGGTGATGAGAATCGAACTCACAACATCAGTTTGGAAGACTGAGGTTTTACCACTAAACTACACCCGCTTATTAATCAAATATTAACTTATTTTTACAACTTCTTTATTTTAATATTTTTTTTTTGAAATGTCAATACTTTTTATGAAAAATTATTTTCATAATCAAAGTTGTAATTAGTGCTTTGGTTAAGCTTTTTTATTATATATTATTTATCTTTTCATGTCAATACTACTTTTTCATTTTTTTTTATTTTTATATAGTTATTATATGTGAGGGGTCTTAATATTGTATGAAAAAAACTACTCCTTGCTTACTTTTTTCTTATCAAAGAGTAGTTTTTTTAAAAAAAATTAGTATGTTCTTATTGGTAATAAAATTTGAATAATATCTTTTTTGTTATCTGCAGGTTCCATTTCAAAAGAAGATAGGGGACCTGAACATTTTATTTTTATTTTTTCAGAATTTATAGCTTGAATGGCTTCTTTTAAATATTTAGCAGAAAGATTAATTTTTATTTCTTCTGTATTTAATTTACCTTCGCAGAAAACTTCTTCTTCTGCTGTTCCTAATTCTTTAGAAGAAGAGTGAACTTTCATATTATCATTTCTTATATTTAATTTTATTACGTCATTTTTTTCATCTTTGTTTATTAAGGAAACTCTATCAATTGCATCATAGAAGTTTTTACTGTCTATTTCTATTAGGTTTTCATATTCTTTTTTTAGAATACTGTCAGTATTAGGATAATTTCCATTTATTAATAAGACACTATATTTTATATTTTCGAAAATAAATAAAATTCTATTATTTTCATAAAAAATTTCAACAAAACCAGATTTTTGTTCTATAATTCTTTGAACATATTGAAGAGCTTTTTTAGGTATTATTATGTTAAAACTTTTTTCTTTTTCTATATCTTTTAAAATTTCTCTTCTTTTACTTAATCTATATGAATCTGTTGCTAAAGCATCTAAAATTCTTTTATTTAGTTTAAAGTTAACTCCTTCTAAAATAGGTCTTTGATTGTTAGAGGCTGTACAAAATATAGTTTCTTTTATTAAAGAATTTAATAATTTTGTTTCTAAAATTATTTTGTTTTCTTTATTTATTTCAGGAAATTCAGGATATTCTCCTTCTTCATAACCTTGAATATTAAATTCAATATTTTCACTTTTTATATTTATTTTTTTGTTTAAAGATTCTATTTGTATTTCATTTGATGGAAATTTTCTTATTATATCTATAAAGTTTTTAGATGGAAATACACTTTCTCCTTCTTCTATAACTTCTATTATTTGTTCTTTATCGTTTTTTGCCTTTATTTCATATTCTACTGAAACTAAGGAGTCACTAGCTTTTAAGGTCATTTTTTCTTTTGTTAGTTCTACTTTTATACCTTTTAAAATTTGAAAAACAGGGGTAGGAGATATGACTCTAGCTACTTGAGTTACTCCTTCTAAAAAATAATTTTTTTTAATTGTAAATTTCATAAATATCTCCTTTATATATTATATTTTATTTAATAATAATAATAAGTGTTTTTAAAACTGTGGAAAAATGAAAAGAAAAGTGAAATTAAAATAAAAAGATTTTCAAAAAACTGTGGAAAACTTTGTTGAAAACTCCTATGTTTTTAAACAGCTTATATTTTTTTTAATTTTTCTTTTATATTTTCTATATCATTTAATATATTATTTGTATTTTCTAAAATCATACTTGATATTTTGCTATTTGAGTAAAATATAGATGAGTGGTCTTTATTAAAAAGTTTACCTATTGCTGGTAGTGATAAATTAGTTAGTTCTCTACATAAATAGATTGCTATCATTCTAGCATTAACAATTTCTTTATTTCTTTTTGAAGAAAGTATATCATCTACAGAAATTTTATAAAAATCTGATGTGACATTTATAATATCTTCTGGGGTTATATTTTTTTTGATATTTTTAACTCTATGTTTTATTATATTTTCTACCATACTGAGAGTTATATTAGCAACAGAGGTAGATTTAAATTTTATTTCTTTTAATATTCCTTCTATTTGTCTAATATTACCAGAAATATTACCAGAAATATAGCTTATTATAGAGTCGTCTAAAGAAATATTATTTTTTTTACATTTATATTTAATAATAGCTACTCTTGTTTCATAATCTGGAGGAGTAATATCGGCTAAAACTCCAGAATCAAATCTTGAAACAAGTCTATCATCTAAGCCGTCAAGGTCATTAGGCTCTCTATCACTGATAAGAACAATTTGTTTTTGATTTAAATAGAGTTCATTAAAGGTATGAAAAAATGCAGTTTGAATACCTGTTTTTCCAGAAAGAAATTGAATATCATCTATTAATAAAGCATCAACTTCTCTATATTTTTTTCTAAATTCTTCGGCTGCATTTTTATTTTTGTTACCTATTTGAATAGAATTAACATAATCATTTAAAAATTGTTCAGAAGTGACACATTTAACTTTATATCCAGGGTAATTATCAACAAGTTCGTTACCTATTGCGTGTAAAAGATGAGTTTTCCCCAGTCCCACCCCTCCATAAATAAAAAGAGGATTATGTTCTCCAGGAGCAACGGTACAAGAATAAGCTAAATTATAGGCATGAACATTACCTTCTCCAACAACAAAATTATCAAAAAGAAATTTTTTATTTAAAGAAGATTTATCATAATTATAATTTAAAGCGTCTTTTGGTTTTGTATAAGATTTATCAGAAAAATGCTGTTTAGAAAAAATATTTTGGACACCAGAAGGCTTATCCTTTGAAAAAAAATTCTCCAAAATAACATCTTCGGTATTTTTATAGTGATTTTTCTTACTTTCTTTAATTGTAGTTTTATCATCTTCTAGATAATTATAAAAAAGATTAAATTCTACACTAGTAGAGCTTTTTATAATTTCTTTTATTTTAATATCAAAAAAATTTTGAAGATATTCAGAAATAAGAAGATTAGGACTACAGATAGTAACAATTTTCTTCTTCATATCTACAAAATCTATAAAATTAGGTTCAATCCAAGTGGAAAAAACTTCCGGATCAACCTCAGTTTTTAATTTTTTAATAATAATTTCCCATAAAAAATTAGAATTACTCATAACGCCTCCTACTTTTAAAAAAAGTATATCATAAAAAAAAGTTATCAACAACCTTTTGAAAAACTTTTAAAAACTGTTGAAAAAAGAGAAGAAAGTTTTAAACAGTTTGTGGAAAAATTGTAGAAAATTGTTAAATTTATTTAAAAAATTAAAAACATTTCAAAAACTTAAAAGAAGAATCAAAAGAATTTAACAGACTTTTTAACAACCTGTGGAAAAATATAATTTTGTTATTTTTAAATTGTTAATAACTTGTATAAAAACTTTAAAAAACAAAAATTTCTTGTTTAAAATTTTTAAATTATCAAAATAGATATAAATAATTTTTTAAAAGAAATAAAGATTTTTTATAAAAAATATTCAATAAAAAATTTGATTTTTAAAAAGAAATGTGGTAGTATTTTATAGTTATTACATCTATAGATAAAAAAAAACCAAAAAAACTCGAGGAGGATAAAATGAAACGTACGTATCAACCTAATAAGAGAAAACATTCAAAAGTACATGGTTTTAGAGCTAGAATGAGTAGCAAAAACGGAAGAAATGTTTTATCAAGACGTAGAGCAAAAGGAAGAAAAGTTCTTTCAGCGTAAAGATAAGAGAAGTTTAGAACAAAAAGTTTTAAACTTCTTTTTTTTATTATTTTAAGAAAAAATTTTTAATAATATTTATTGTAAAAAAATAATTAAGCTGTTAAAATATGGAAAGAAAGGTTTAAGATGAAAAAAGAATATAGAATAAAAAAAGAAAAAGACTTTCATGACATTATAAAAACTAAAAAAAATTTTGCTAATAAACATTTTGTAATATATTTTAAGAAAAATAAAGAAATTAAACATTTTAGAGTAGGGATATCAGTAAACAAAAGAGTTGGAAAAGCTTTTAAAAGAAATAAATTAAAAAGATATGTAAGAGAATTTTTTAAATATGAAAAAAATAAAATAGAAAACTATGATATTGTTGTTATTATAAGAAAAGAAGCAACAAACTTAGATTTTGAAAATTTTTATAATTCTTTAAAACACGTTTTAAAAAAGAAAAAATTATTAAAAAAAGAGGGGAAAAATGAAAAAATACACATATAAAGCAGAAAATGTAGATGAAGCAATAAAAAAAGGATTGGCTGATTTAAATTTATCAGAAGAAAATGTAAAAATAGAGGTAGAAGAAGCTGGAAGTAAGGGCATACTTGGTCTATTTAAAAAAGAGGCTATAGTAAAACTAACTCCTCTTAAAACAGATTATATAAAGGAAGATTTTAAAAAAGAGAAAAATAAAATATCACCAAAAGTAGTAGAAGAAAAAAAAGAAGTAAACTGCTGCCAAGGTAAATGTGATAAAAAATGTAAAAAAGAAGAAAAAAAACTTGAAATAAATATTAATAAAAACGATATAAATGAAGATGTAGAAAAAAACAATAAAAATGTTGTAGATACTAATGATAAAAAAATAAAAGAAGAACAAGAAAAAAAAGAGGATAGAATAGTAAAAAATAAAGAACAAATTTTAGACTATATGACTAAAATTGTTCACTCAATGGGGTATAAAAGTGCAAAACTTCTGTTTGAAGAAGAAGGAAATAGAAATTATAAAATAAAAATAACAGAAGTAAAGGACACAAGCCTTTTGATAGGAAAAAGAGGAAACACATTAAATTCTCTTCAATATTTAGCAAATAATTATGGAAAAAAATTCACAAAATTTTATTTTAGAATAAATTTAGACTGTGATGACTACAGAGAAAAAAGAAAAGAAGTTTTAGAAGAACTAGCAATAAATATGGCTAAAAAATCAAAAAAATTATCTAAACCAATAAAATTAGAACCTATGACAAGTTTTGAAAGAAAAATAATTCACAACGCATTAGCTGATATAAAAAATGTAAAAACTATTTCAGTTGGAGAAGAACCTCATAGACATTTAATAATAGAGGCATATTAATGACAAAGAAAAAAATCAAAAAAGTATTAATAGTAGAAGATAGTGAATACTATAGAAAAAGAGCAAAAGAAATAGTAGAAAAACAAGGATATAAGCCTTTCCTTGCAGAAAATGGAATAGAGGGAGTAGAATTATATAAAAACATACTACCAAATTACACCATAATGGACATTTGTATGCCGATTATGGACGGCATAGAAGCAACAAAAGAAATTATAGACTTTGATAAAGAAGCAAAAATAATAATTTGTAGTAGTGCAAACTTTGTTCCAACATATAGAAAAAGAGCAATAAAAAATGGAGCAAAAGCATTTTTGCAAAAAAGTTTTTCGCAGGAAGATTTAAAACAAATAATAGAAGAAATAAAATTAGAAGATATTCAATAAAAAGGTACAGTTTTACTGTACTTTTTATATAGGAGAAAAAAATGAAAGAAACAATAGCAGCAATATCAACTTCTCTAGGAGAAGGAGCTATAGGAATTGTAAGAATGAGTGGAGATGAAGCTTTTTTAATAGCTGACAAAATAGTAAAACTAGCAAACAGAAAAAAGATAGTTGATATAAAAAGTCACACAATAAGTTATGGTCACGCAATAAATCCTAAAACCAGTGAAACAATAGAAGAAGTAATGTTAGTAAAAATGAAAGCCCCAAAAACATATACAAGAGAAGATATAGTAGAAATAAACTGTCATGGAGGGATAGTTACAATTCAAAAAATATTAGAACTATGTTTGCAAAACGGAGCAAGAATGGCAGAGCCAGGGGAGTTTACTAAGAGGGCATTTTTAAATGGAAGAATAGATTTATCTCAAGCAGAAGCAGTAATCGACTTTATAAAAAGTAAAACAGAAGAAGCAAGTACGATAGCAAACAGCCAAATGCAAGGTAGGTTATCAAACTTAATAAAAAATCTAAGAAAAAAATTATTAGATATAATAACAGTTATAGAAGTAAACATAGATTACCCAGAATATGATGATTTAGAAAAAGAAACAACAAAAACCGTATTAGAAAAATCAGTATCAATAAAAAAAGAATTGGAAAGTCTTTTAGAAACCTCAAAACAAGGAAAAATAATAAAAGAAGGACTTAACACAGCAATTATAGGAAGACCTAATGTAGGAAAAAGTTCTCTTTTAAATAACTTGCTTCAAGAAAACAAAGCAATAGTAACAGACGTAGCAGGAACAACAAGGGATATTTTAGAAGAATATGTAAATATAAAGGGAGTTCCATTAAAACTAATAGACACAGCAGGAATTAGAGAAACTGATGATATTGTGGAAAAAATAGGAGTAGAAAGAAGCAAAGAAACTATAAAAAAAGCAGACTTGGTTTTATTTTTACTAAATAGCAATGAAAAATTAACAGAAAAAGACATAGAATTATTTAATATGATAAAAAATAAAGAAACAATAGTGATATTAAATAAACAAGATTTAGAGAAAAAAATAGAAATAGACAAAGTAAAAAAACTTATAAAAAATGCCACATTAATAGAAACATCTATGACTACATATAAAGGTATAGAAGAATTAGAAAAAGGAATAAAAGACAAATTCTTTGGTGGAAATATAAGAGCAAAAGATGTAACATATATATCTAACGCAAGACAAAAAATACTAATAGAAAAAGCCCTAAAAAGTTTAAATGAAGCAATAAATTCAGCAAAACAAGGACTGGAAATAGACATGGTTTTAATTGATTACAAAAATTGTTTTACCTTTTTAGGAGAAATAATAGGAGCAAACGCAAACGAAGAGTTATTAAACGAATTATTTAGTAGATTTTGTTTAGGAAAATAAAAAAGTTACACGTGAAACAAAGAGAAAACAAGGAGAAAAAATGAAAAAAATTAAAATGATTAGCTTTAACGTAAATGGATTAAGAGCTATAGTAAAAAAGAATTTTGAAGAAGATTTTAAAAAAATAGATGCAGACTTTTTTTGTCTGCAAGAAACAAAAATGCAGGCGGGACAATTAGATTTGGAGTTTGAGGGGTATTATAGTTATTTTAACTATGCAGAAAGAAAAGGGTACTCTGGCACGGCAATATATACAAAACACAAACCACTAAGTGTAAGGTATGGAATAGGTGAAGAAAAGCACGACACAGAGGGACGAGTAATAACTTTAGAATATAAAAACTTTTATTTTATTACAGTTTACACTCCTAATTCAGGAAGTGAATTAAAAAGATTAGATTATAGAATGGACTGGGAAAATAGTTTTAAAAACTACCTATTAGAACTTAACAAAGAAAAAGGGGTAATAATTTGCGGAGATTTAAATGTTGCTCATAAAGAAATAGACCTTAAAAATCCAAAATCAAACACAAAAAATGCAGGATTTACAAAAGAAGAAAGAAACAAATTCACTTCACTTTTAGAAAGTGGCTTTATAGATACTTTTAGATATTTTTATCCAGATAAAAAAGAAATCTATAGCTGGTGGAGCTATAGATTTAATGCTAGAAAAAATAATGCAGGATGGAGAATAGATTATTTTGTTTCTAGTAAGGATTTAGAAAAATACTTGGTTGACGCAAAAATACATAATGATATTTTTGGAAGTGACCACTGTCCTGTAGAATTAGAAGTTGACGAAAAAATATTAAAATAAAAGTCCAAAAGAAACTTTAATATATTCAAATAAATAAACAAGACAAGAAAGGGTAAAAAATATACTAGCAATAAGGAAAAACTTGCTATTTCTTTTAGAATAAAGTAAAAAAGTATAACAAGCACAAAAACAAGAAAAAATTGATCTAGTGACTACGTTGTCAGTTCCTTTTAAAAAATCAATAGTTAAAAAAATAAAAACTAAGATAAAACAAAGAGCGAAAGACAACTCTATACCACTATATTCAGAAAGTTTTTTTCTTTTAGAAAAATGTTTATTCATAGAAACTCCTTTTAAATTAAAATTCAAGTTAAGTTTATAATTATTATCTTTTTTTGTCAAATGACACGCAAAATTGTCAAGATACAAAAAACTGTCAAGACACAAAAAATTGCAAAATCACAAAAAAATATCAAACAAAAAATGCAAAAAAGAAAAAAGGTTTTTTAAAAAAAATTTTAGAAAATCTTTTTTTTGTTTTTTCATTATTATTTTCAAAAAAAGAAGAAAAAGATAATAATTTTACAATAATATTACTATTCAATATGTCCATATATATATATATATATATAATGTAAAGAAACATCCAAAAACTTAAAAAGTTAAATATATTTCTTGCTTACTCAGATAAAAGAATGTTATAATTTTAGTGGGAGAAAATAAGTTTAAAAAAGTATTTAAGTAAAAAAATAGGAGGATTAATTAATGAATAATAAGAGAATGAAAGGTGATATAAATAATATCACAGGAGAAAAAATAAATCGCTATTCAATTCGTAAAGTAAGTTTTGGAGCTGCAAGTGTAGCTGTAACAGCCCTTTTTATGTTTTTGGGAGGTACAAGTGCTCAGGCAGCAGACAATAACAATACAAACGTAGCTAAAGAAAAAATAACAGTAGAAAAATCACAAGAAAATAAAAAAGAACAAGAAAAAGAAATAAAAAATAAAGAAAAAGCAAAAGAAAATAAAAAAGAACAAAATATACAAAATATAGAAGAAAAATCACAAGAAAATTTAAAAAAAGCAGTCGAAAGTAATGAAAACAAAGCGAAAAAAAGAACAAAACGTTCGCTAGATGCAGAAGATAGAGCGTCAACAGATTTAGATGAAGCAGCAAACAAAGTTTTTGAAGCTCCTAAAGATGATGCAAGTGTCGAAGAGTTAATTTCAAAATTAAAAAATCTAGCAAACAGTGTAGAAAATAATAGTAAAATTCAAAATATGGACAAACTGGGAAATGAAAAACAAGTTAATCCCGGGGAAGTAAAAGACATTACTGAATTTGGTGGCTGGAAAGCTATTTCTGCAGATGGAAAAGCTGGGAAATTTGCAATAGCTAGAAAAACTGACAAAGGAGTTTTCCCAATAGAAACTATTAACACAGTATGGAACTCAAAAAGAAATGAGTATACAACTTGGATTATAGAACAAGCTTTTGAAAGAAATGGAGATTATATGCTTTTCTTATCAGAAGTAAGAACCCAAAAAACACAAAATGAAGAAACGTTTGACGGTCAG
The DNA here is from genome assembly GCF_001553005.1 of Gemelliphila asaccharolytica. GTDB lineage: Bacteria > Bacillota > Bacilli > Staphylococcales > Gemellaceae > Gemelliphila > Gemelliphila asaccharolytica. The sequence goes on from NZ_KQ959904.1 coordinate 9,202, forward strand.
GCGTATAAAAAATCTGGAGAACCAGGATATATGGCAAAAGGACTTAAAGGCTTTAATGGAATTGAGAAAACATTTAAAGCTTATTCTAAAGAGAATGGTTCTAGGGTAAAAATATCATTTAAAACTGGATACTCAGGTGATATAGAAGGGTTTAAAGCTAAATATAAAGTAGAAGTTTTAGTAGAAAAAGACGGAAAACTTGAAACTATTTATACAGCAAAATTTTCTCCAGTAGAAAATAAAAAGAATGCTGAAATGACCGTGACTGCTGCAAAAGACGGAAGCAACAATCCGAAATCTATAACGGTTACTGCTAGTGAAGCTGGTGATAGAGATAAAATGAATGAAAAATTAGCAGCTAATAAACCAAATGGAACAGCAGGAACTTTCACAAGTAGGGATATAGATTTACCTGAAGGAATAACTCAGTACACTGTAAGAATAAGTGCCGAAAATAATCAACTTTTAGGTATGGGATACCAAGCTCTTAACAAACACTATGCACTGCCAATTTCAGGACTAGATTTTTCTATAAGTCAGGATACAAGCAAGGTAGCAAAAAATCTTTTGCAGAAAATATATGATAAACTTATTGCCTCAGAGAAAAAAGACACAAGAGGGAAAACAGAAGAATCTATAGAAAAATATAAACAAGAATTAGAAAAAATAAAAAATATTTTAAACGAGCCAAACTTAAAACTAACAGATGAATACAAAAAATCTTTAAATTCTATTTTGGAAAAACAAAAAGAATTAAAAGTAGATAAAAAAGCCCTGATAGCATTAAAAGATGAACTAAGCGGTTTAGTAACGACAATATCTACCAAAGGAAAAACACCTTCAACAGTTGCAGAATATGACAGGGCAAAAGCAGAAGCTGAAAAAGCAATAGAAGAAGCTAAAGCACTTATAGATAAAGAAAATGCCACAGTAGAAGAAGTAGAACTTGCAGTAGCAAAAGTAAAAGAGAAAAAAGCACTTCTCCAAAAAAGAGAAGCCTTACTAATAGACTCAGCGACACAAGACCAAAAAGAAGATTTACAAAAAGCAGAAGAAAGCCTTAAAAAAGCAGATACAAAAGACAAAACACCTAATAGCATAAAAGAATATGAAACAAAATATAATGAAATTTCAGCTGAAATAGAAAAAGCAAAAGAAAAAGCAAAAGAGCTTCTAAAAAAAGGTGAGGAACTAACAAAAACAGAAGCAGGAGAATTGCAATTAAAAATAGCTGAATTTAAAGCAAAATTAGCAGAAGCAAAAACTTTACTAAAAGATAAAGCAGATAAACGCGAATTAGAAAAAGAAAAACAAGCTTTAGAAGAGTTAACAAAAGAAGAAGACGTAGTAAAAGGAAAAACAAAAGCAACTTCAGATGCTTATAACTTGGCAAAAACAGAAGCTGAAAAAGAAATAGCAGAAGCTAAAAAAATAATAGAAGATGACAATATTTCTGCAGAAGAGGTAGCAAAAGAGCTAACAAAATTAAAAGCAAAAGAAGCAGAACTAAAAGTAAAAAAAGCAAGTTTAGTAGACTCTATAACAGAAGAGCAAAAAGAAAAATTAAACAAAGCAGATGAAGATTTAAAAGAAGCAAACCTAGACGGAAAAACTCCAGAAAGTATAACAAAATACAATGAAGAAGTAGCAAAACTAAACGCAGAAATAGAAGAAGCCAAAGCAGAAGCTAAAAAAGTATTAGCAAAAGGGGAAGAAGCTACAAAAGAAGAAGCAAGTGAAGCTATATCAAAAGTAAAAAGGCTAAAAATAAAATTAACAGAAGCAAAAGCAAAACTAAAAGATAAAGTAGATAAAAAAGCGTTAGAAGAAGCTAAAAAATCTCTAGAAAAATTAACAGAAGAAAAAGATATAGCAAAAGGAAAAACAAAAACAACTTCAGATGCTTACAACGTAGCAAAAGGACTAGCTGAAGCAGAGTTAGACGAAGCAGAAAAAGTAATAAAAGATGACAATGCGTCAAATGAGAAAGTAATAGAAGCATTAACCAACCTAAAAATAAAAGAAGCAGATTTAAAAATAGCAAAAGCAAGTTTAGTAGACGCTATAACAGGAGAGCAAAAAGCAAAATTAAACAAGGCAGATGAAGAGCTAAAAGAAGCAGATACAAAAGACAAAACTCCAGAAAGTGTACAAAAATACAAAGAAAAAATAGCACAGCTAAATGGAGAAATAGAAAAAGCTAAAGAAGAAGCTAAAAATATATTAAATAAACAAGATGATGCAACAAAATTAGAAGCTGGAGAAGCCCTTTTAAAAATAGCAGAAGTTAAAGAAAAAATAGCAGAAGCTGGAAAACTTTTAAAAGACCAAGTAGACAAAACATTGCTAAAAGAAGCTAAAAAAGCTCTAGAAGAATTAACAGCAGAAAAAGATGTAGAAAAAGGAAAAACTCCTTCAACAGTAGAAAAATATAAAAAAGCCAAAGAAGCAGCTGAAAAAGAACTTGAAGAAGCAAAAACTGTAATAGAAGACCTAAACGCAACAGACGAACAAGTAAAACAAGAATTAGAAAAATTAAATAATAAAAAACAAGAGTTAGCAGGAGCAAAAGCAGCTTTAGTAGAGTCTGCAGAAACAAGTGAAAAAGAAAAACTTCAAAAAGAAGTAGACAGCCTTCAAAAAGCAAATCTAGACGGAAAAACTCCAGAAAGTATTAAACAATACGAAGAAAAATATAAAGAATTAGAGCAAGAACTAGAAAAAATAAAAACAAAAGCAAAAGAAATTTTAGCTAAAGGAGAAGAAGCTACAAAAGTAGAAGTAGCAAAAGAAAATAAAGAAATAGCTAAAATAAAAGAAAAATTAGCAGAAGCAGAAAAACTCTTAAAAGACAAAGCAGATAAGAGAGAATTAGAAGTAGCAAAAGACGCTTTAGACAAAGAAATAAAAGATGAAGCAGAAACAGATGACAAAACACCTTCAACAGTAGAAAAATATAAAAAAGCACTAGAAGAAGCTAAAGAAGCACTAGCAGAAGCTAAAGGAGTAATAGCAGATGAAAATGCGTCAGAAGAAAAGGTAGCAGAGGCATTAGAAAAAGCAAATAACAAAAAACAAGAATTAGAAGCGGCAAAAGCTAATTTAATAGAAGCAATAACAAAAGAACAAAAAGAAGAGTTAGCAAAACAAGAAGAAGAATTTAAATTAGCAGATACAAAAAACAAAACTCCAGAAAGTATTACAAAATACAAAGAAGAAATAGGAAAAATAAATACTGAAATAGAAGAAGCTAAAGCAGAAGCTAAAAATATTTTAACTAAAGGACAAGAAGCTACAAAAGAAGAAGCTGCTAAAATAATAGAAAAAACAAGAAAAATAAAAGAAAAACTAACAAAAGCAAGTACAGTTCTAAAAGATAAAGCAGATAAAAAAGAACTAGAAAAAGCAAGAAATCTTTTAGATGAATTAACAAAAGAAAAAGATGTAGAAAAAGGAAAAACAAAAACAACTTCAGATGCTTACAATATAGCAAAAGGACAGGCAGAAGAAGTATTAGATGAAGCAGACGCAGTAATAGCAGACGAAAATGCGTCAGAAGAAAAGGTAGCAGAAGTATTAGGAAAAGTAAATGACAAAAAACAAGCACTAGAAAGAGCAAAAGCAGCCTTAAAAGACGCTATAACAAAAGAACAAAAGGGCGAATTAGCAAAAGCAGAAGAATATCTAAAACCAGCAGACACAGAAGGTAAAACAAACGAAAGTATAAAAAAATATAAAGAAGAAGTAGCAAAACTAAACGATCAAATAGCAGAAGCCAAAGAAGAAGTTAAAAATATTTTAGCAAAAGGTGATGAAGCAGAAAAACTAGAAGCAGAAAAAACACTTCTAAAAATTAAAAACTTAAAATTGCAATTAGCAAAAGCAGCTAATTTATTAGAAAATAAAGTAAGCGAAAATTTAAAAGAAATAGCAAAAGAAGAAATAGACAAAGCCTTAGCTGAA
>NZ_KQ959904.1:13264-13698 GCF_001553005.1 Gemelliphila asaccharolytica
TAAAAGAGCAAGGAAAAGAAAAAATAAAAGAAATAAACCCAGTAGGAAAAGACAAAGCCAGAGAAGAAATAGACAAAGCCTTAGCTGAAAAAGAAAAAGAAATAACAGAAAACAAAAATGCAGTAGCAGAAGAAAAACAACAGGCACTAGAGAAAGCCAAAGAAGAAGCTAAAAAAGCCAAAGAAGAAATAGAACAAGCATCATCAGATGAAGCAGTTGAAACAGCCAAAGGACAAGGAAAAGATAAAATAAACAAAGTAGCTGTAGAAACAAAAGTAAAAGCACTAGCCAAAGAAGAAATAGACAAAGCATTAGCTGAAAAAGAAAAAGAAATAAAAGCAAATTCAAAACTATCAGAAAAAGAACAAAATAAAGCACTAGAAGAAGCTAAAGAAGAAGCTAGAAAAGCCAAAGAAGAAATAGATAAATTAGAA
>NZ_KQ959904.1:13798-47824 GCF_001553005.1 Gemelliphila asaccharolytica
GCTGAAAAAGAAAAAGAAATAAAAGCAAATGCAAAACTATCAGAAAAAGAACAAAATAAGGCACTAGCAGAAGCTAAAGCAGAGGCAAACAAAGCAAAAGAAAAAATAGATAAATTAGAAACGACTCAAGAAGTACAAACAGCAAAAGAGCAAGGAAAAGAAAAAATAAAAGCAATAAACCCAGTAGGAAAAGACAAAGCAAAAGAAGAAATAGACAAAGCACTTGCTGAAAAAGAAAAAGAAATAAAAGAAAATAAAAATGCAGTAGCAGAAGAAAAACAACGAGCACTAGACATGGCAAAAGAAGAGGCAAGAAAAGCAAAAGAAGAAATAGAACAAGCCTCATCAGATGAAGCAGTTGAAACAGCAAAAGAGCAAGGAAAAGAAAAAATAAATAAAGTAACTGTAGAAACAAAAGTAAAAGCACAAGCCAAAGAAGAAATAGACAAAGCCTTAGCTGAAAAAGAAAAAGAAATAAAAGCAAGTGCAAAACTATCAGAAAAAGAAAAACAAGGGGCATTAGCAGAAGCTAAAGCCGCAGCAAACAAAGCCAAAGAAGAAATAGATAAATTAGAAACGTCACAAGAAGTACAATTAAAAGTAAAAGAATTTATCTACACAACATTTATCCCAGTTCAAATAGAAAAAGGAAATTCTTTATCTGAAAAAGAAATAAAAGACAGCTTACATCTACCAAAAGAAGTAGAAATAGTTAATATAGAAAACAAAGACACAAGCAAATTAGGAAAAACAACAGTAAAAGTTACACTTAAACTTGCAGACGGAAAACAAATAACTATAAATGTACCGGTAGAAGTAATTGAAAAATCACAAAATGGAGAAGAAAATAGAAATAAAGTAGAAGATAAAGAAACAGCAAATAAACAAATAAATAAAGGAGAAAATCAAAAACAAGAAAAAGCACTACCAAAAACTTCACCTGCAAAAGAAGGTTCTAATAAATTCGCAGCTGCAGGAGTTTTACTAGCATTAGTATTATTAAATAGACGCCGAAAAAAAGAAAAATAAAAAACTAAACTAATTAAAAAAAATGGATAACTTAAAAAGCTATCCATTTTTTAATATTTCAATATAAAAAGAGTCAAAATTTATAAATTATTTATAGAAAATTTCCAAAAAAATTTGTTGAGAGTAAAAACAAAGAATTTAAAATTTAAGAAATAAAAAACGGACAAAACAAAAAAGAAATGATATAATAATGTTAAATCCTTAATTATACTAAAAAAAACTATCTAAAAAATAAAATAAAAATCATTATATTAATAAACAAAAAGAAAGGGTAAAAAATGGTAATACAATGGTTTCCTGGTCATATGAAAAAAGCAACCAGAGAAGTAAGAGAAAATTTAAAAAAAGTTGATATGGTTTTTGAAGTTGTAGACAGTAGATGCCCTAAATCATCACACAATAAATATCTAGAAGAAGTATTACAAAATAAAAAAAGAATTATAATATTTAATAAGATAGATTTAGCAAATAAAAAAGAAAGTGAAAAAATAAAAAAAGAATTTGAAAAAAAAGGGTACACTGTAGTTTTTTGTGATAGTAAAAATGCAAACAATTTAAATGGACTAATAAAAGAATCAAAAAATTTAATAAAAGAAAAAACAGAAAAACTAAAAGAAAAAGGTCTAAAAAAAAAAAAGTAAGAGCTATGGTAGTAGGAATGCCAAATGTAGGGAAATCTACCTTAATAAATAAAATAATGGGCAAAAAAATAGCTAATGCAAAAAACATACCAGGAGTTACAAAAAAACAGCAGTGGCTAAAATTAAACAAAGATATAGAATTACTAGATACACCGGGGATATTAGTACCAAAATTTGAAAATCAACAAATAGCAAAAAAACTATCCCTAATAGGACTTATAAAAGACGATATAACTCCACTTGATGAAGTTGCCTTATATTTATTAGACTTTATAAAAGAAAAAAGTCCCCAAAAAATAGAAGAATTATATAAAATAGAAATAAAAAACTTAACCAATATAGAAATAATGGAAGAAATAGCAAAAAAAAGATTTAAAAAAGTATCCGGTGATTATGACTACGATTCTGTGATAAACCTCTTAATTAAAGATTTTAGAACTCAAAAATTTGGAAAAATAACACTAGATAAATGTGATGAAAAATATGAAAATTAAAGAAATAAAAGAACTTTTAAAAAAAGAAGTACCCCAAGAGATATTAAATGAACTATCAAAAGATAAAAGAAAAGGAGTAGAAAAAGAACTAGAAAAATATTATAAAAAACAAAAGCAAAAAGAATTATTTAAAAAAGAATACCAAAAAAGAACTATTTATGAAAAAAAACTTTATGACAAGGGATATAAATATATTTGTGGAATAGACGAAGTAGGTAGAGGACCTTTAGCAGGACCATTAGTGGTAGCCTGCGTAATCTTAAAAAAAGACAGTTTCTTTGAAGGACTTTGCGACTCAAAAAAAATTCCCAGAAAAAAAAGAGAAGAGCTAGCAGAAAAGATAAAAAAAGAAGCTTTAGATTATGCTATATTAGAACTTGATAATTTTGAAATAGAAAAATATAATATATATGGTGCAACAAAGGTCGCTATGAAAGAATGTATAAAAAAATTGAAAATAAAACCAGACTTTTTATTAATAGACGCCATGAAAATAGAAAATGAAATAAAAAGTTTAAGTATAATAAAGGGCGATGATAAAAGTGTATCTATAGCAGCTGCAAGTGTCATAGCAAAAGTATATCGTGATCAAAAAATGACAGATTTAGCAAAAATATATCCATATTATGACTTTGAAAACAATATGGGATATGGCACAAAAAAACACTTAGATGGATTAAAAAAATATGGTTTTTGTAAAATACACAGAAGAGATTTCGAACCAATAAAAACAATGATAAAGGAGGTTTAGATGAATAACACTAAACAAATAACAAAACAAATAACAAAAAAAACAAAAAAAATAAGAACAACAAAAAATGAGAAAATAAGAATAACACCTCTTGGAGGAGTAGAGGAAGTAGCAAAAAACATGTATCTTGTAGAAATAAACGATGAAATGTTTTTACTAGATGCAGGACTAATGTTTCCAGAAGTGGAAATGATAGGGATAGACGCCGTAATACCAGATATAACATATGTTTTAAAAAATAAAGAAAAACTAAAAGGAATTTTCATTTCAAATGGTCACGTCAGTTCTATAGGAGCATTACCATATATAGCAGGAGAAATAAATTGTCCAATATTTGGGTCAAAATTAGCATTGGAACTTTTAAAAAATAACCTAAAAAGTTTAGGAATAAAAAGAAGATTGAAATTTAGATATGTAAACGAAAAAAGTTCATATAAATTTGGTAACACAGACGTAACATTTTTCAAAACAACATATTCAATGCCAGATTCATTAGGAATCGTATTATCCACTAAAAAAGGAAATATAGTATATACTGGAGAATTTAAATTTGACCAATCTGTAAGCAAAGAATACAAAGCAGATATGTACGAAATAGCAAAATTAGGTCAAAACAAAATTTTAGCATTAATAAGTGACTCTACAAATGCAAGTATAAGTGGCTACAACACTCCAGAAGTAGAAGCAGCAAGACAAATAGAAGAAGCATTTTATGATGCAAACAAAAGACTAATAGTAACGTGCTATGCATCTAACTTCTTAACAATGGGTCATATTTTAAGAGCCAGCATAAAACAAAACAGAAAAATATTCTTACTAGGAGAAGCAATAAACAACGCCGTAAGAGCAGCAAGAAAATTAGGATATATAAAAATAGAGGACGACAAATTTATAAAAAAAGAAAACTTAAAAAATTATCCTAAAAACGAAATTCTTATTCTTTCATCAGGAGAACAAGGAGAACCAATAGAAGCAATAAAAAACATAGCAGAAAGAAGAATAAAAGATATAACTATAGAAAAAGACGATACAGTAATGATAGCAGCAACACCATCACCAAATATGGAAGTTATGCTTTATAATACATTAAATCTTTTATCAAAACTAGGAGCCAACGTAGTAGCGTCATCAAAAAAACTTCACGCCTCAAGTCACGCAACCAAAGAAGAAGTAAAAATGATGATAAACTTAATAAAACCAACTTATTTAATACCGGTTCAAGGAGAATATAGAAATCTAAAAAAACATAAAGACGCCGCTATTGAAACAGGAATGAAAGAAGAAAATATATTCTTATTAGAAAAAGGAACTACATTAGACTTAACGGCAAAAAAAGCAAAAGTTTTCAAAAAAAATATAACGGTAGGAAACATATTAATAGACGGAAAAAGTGTAGGAGATGTAGAAGACGGAGTATTAAAAGAAAGAAAAATCCTAGCAAATGACGGAATATTTGTAGCATCATATGCAATAAGTAGAAAAACAAAAAAACTAATAGGAAGACCATGTATACAAACAAAAGGATTTGTATATGTGAAAAAAAGTAAAGAATTAATAAAAGAAGCAGAACAACAAGTAGCACAATATATAGAAAAAAATCCTATAAGAACAATAAGAGATTGTAAACAAATAAAAATAGAAATAAGAAAAATGCTATCAAGTTTACTATATGATAATACAAAAAGAAGACCTATAATAGTAGTCAACTTTTCATTAATATAAAACTATGTTTAAAAGGGAGGATTAAATGATAATAGCACACATTGACATGAACTGTTTTTATGCTAGTGTAGAAGAAAAATATAATCCATCCCTAAAAGGAAAACCTCTAGCAGTAGCAGGAGAAGAAATAAAAAGACATGGAATAATAGTAACATCAAACTATGAAGCAAGAAAAAAAGGAATAAAAACAACAATGAGAGTAGGAGAAGCAAAAAAACTTTGTCCTACTCTCAAAATAGTATCACCAAACTTTGCAAGATACCAAAAAGAATCAAAAAAAGTTTTCTCTCTAATAAAAACCTATCTAAAAAAAATAGAAATAGTATCAATAGACGAAGCCTATATAGACTTAACAGAAGAAGAAAATCCCATAAAAAAAATATATTATATTCAAAAAAAAATATATGAGGACTTAAAACTTCCCTCAAGCGTAGGAGTATCATACAATAAATTTTTTGCCAAAATGGCATCAAATATGAAAAAACCAAAGGGATTTACAATAATAAACAAAAAAAATTACCAAAAACTCCTTTATGAAATGGAAGTAGGGAAAATGCACGGTTGCGGGAAAAGTGGAGCCAAAAAATTAAACGAACAAGGTATTTATAAAATAAAAGATTTAGCAGAAGCAAACGAGGTAATTTTATATAGTATCCTAGGAATTCAAGGGCTTAGACTAAAGAAAAAAGCAAGAGGAGAAGACAGAAGAAAAGTAGAGATAAAAGTAGAAAGAAAATCAATAGGAAACTCTAAAACATTTTCTAAAGACTTAATAGAGGACAGAGAAATACTATTTGAACTTAACCAGATAGCAAAAAAAGTATCACAAAGAGCAAAAAATGCTGGCAAAGTAGGAAATAATATATCAATAACAATAAAATTTAATGATTTTAAAACAATAACCCGTTCAAAAAAAATAAATAGCTACATAAACGAAGAAAAAACCTTAGCAGAAGAAGCAATTGGCTTATTTTTAGATAACTATTCATTTGATAAAGGGATAAGGTTGATAGGAGTATCATTAAATAACATAATAAGCAGTGAAAATATAAAAGAACAACTAGATATTTTTACGGACTATGAAAATAGAAAAGATTTCAAATTAAAAAAAGCAATATTACAATTAAATAAAAAATATGGAAAAGAAGTAGTAAAAGAAATAAGAAAAGGAAAAAAAGAAAATATAATAACAACAAGTTTTAGCAAGGATTTTTTAGACTAATGGAATTAAAAATAACAAAAAGATTAAAAGAAGTAGCAAATCAAGTAAGACACAAAAGATTAGCCGACATAGGAACAGATCACGCATACTTACCAATATACTTAGCAAAAGCAAAAAAAATAGAATATGCTGTAGCAGGAGATGTAGTAGAAGGCCCACATAAAATTTCACTAGAAAATGTAAAAGAAAACAATCTAGAAAATGTCATAAAATGCAGAAAAAAAGACGGCTTAGAAGCAATAGAAAAACAAGATAAAATAGAAGTTATTACAATATGTGGAATGGGCGGAAAACTAATAAGCGACATTTTAGAAAAAGGAAAAGAAAAATTAAAAAAAGTAGAATGTTTAATACTTCAGCCCAATGTAGCAGAATACTTAGTAAGAGAAAAAGTAGAAGAATTAGGATATAAAATAATAGAAGAAAAAATAATAGAAGAAAGCTCTCATATTTATGAAATTATAGTTTGCATAAAGGGGGAAATGAAATTAAATGCAAAACAAAAAAAATATGGAGTATACTTGCCACAAAGAAAAGAAAAAGTCTTTATAAAAAAATATCAAAAAGAAATAAAAAAACTAGATTATATTTTAAAAGAATTAGAAAAAAGTGAAAAAACAAATAAAGAAAAAATATTGTCTTTACAAAAAGAAAAAAATATGATAAAAGAAGTTATCAGTAAAAAATAAAAAAACAAAAAAGGAGGTAAGTATTATGCAATTAACTTGTAAAAAAGATGCAAGAGATTTAATGAATTTTACAGTAAAATTTGGAAGAATTATGCTTTTTTACGGAGCAGAAATTTATAGAGTAGAAGACACAATTTATAGGATACTTAGCTCTTTTGAAAAAAATCAAACTGTCAATGTCTTAGTTTCATATAATTTTATCTTAGTTTCATTAATATATGAAGGAAGTAATATGACAACTATGAGAAGAGTTAATATAGGAGATAAAAATTTAGAAAAAATATCCTTATTAAACAACTTATCTAGAAGGATAGTAGCAGGAGAAGTAGAAGACCTTGATTGTGCTTTTTTCACCTTAAAAGCAATAAGAAACACAAAACCTTATAAAGATATAACAGTAGTACTAGCTTTGGTAATATCAGCTCCTTTTTTCGCAGTAATGTTTGGAGGAACATTTGAAGATTATATTTATTCTTTTATAATAATGGCATTAGAAGCATATTTTTTAATATATGCAACAAAGTACAAACTAATGTTTTACCTTAGCAATTTTTTAGGAGCTTTAATAGCCACAGTAGGAACAAACTGGCTAGCAAACTATTTTCCTATACAAAATCCACAAAGTATAATAATAGTAGGGCTTATGCCTTTAGTACCGGGAGTGCAAATAACAAACTCAGTTAGGGATTTTATGGCAGGAGATTATATGTCAGGTTTAGTAGGAACAATGGCAGCATCATTCATATCAATAGCGATTGCTCTTGGAGTAGTATTAGGATTAAGACTAAGCTAGGGGGAGAGAGAATGACAATAGAGTTTAGATATGATATAGTTTATTTATTAATCCAATTCTCACTAGGATTTATAATAACATTTGCTTTTGCAATATTTTTTAATGCACCAAAAAGATCATTAATAGAATGTTCACTAATAGGAAGTGTAGCTTGGATAGTATATATATGGGGACTGCATTTAACAGGGGATGTAGTGCTCGGGACTTTAATAGCAGCCATACTTGTAGGACTTTTGGCAGGCTACTCATCAAAAAGGTTAAAAATGCCAGCAACAGTATTTATTTATACAGGAATTATTCCACTAATTCCCGGATATGGACTTTATTACACAATGCACCATTTAGTAACAAAACATTATGAACTCGGAGCAAGAACAGGAGTAGACACTCTACTTCAGGCAGGAGCTATAGCAGTGGGAATATTAGTAGCTTCAGTATTTTCAGATTCAATAAAAAGGGTAAAAATAAGAAGAAGAAAAAGATAAAAATAAAAAAACAGTTTTGATTCTAAAAAAATTAAAGAATGAAAAAACTGTTTTTTTTTTTAATTTTAACAAAACAAATATTACAATTATTAAATAAATATTTCATTTATATTACAAATATTGTTAGCAAATAATAGTTGGAGTATAATATAAATGCGTTGAAATAAACGATGATATAAAAATAGAAATCATAAGGAGTGTAGGAAATGAAAAATGTTGCGAAGATAACAAGTGGTTTACTAGCAGGTGTCCTTTGTCTAACAGGATTTGAAGGAACAAATGTCGTAGAAGCAAAAACACTACCAAAAGTAGAATTAGAAAAATCAAACGAAAACTTAACAGCAAAAGTAGTAGAAATAAATGGAAAAAATTATGTTGAAGTAACAGCAACAAAAGATGTAAAAAATGTTAAAGTAACAGCAATAGTAGGAAAAGATGTTTTAACATTTGAAAAAGATTTACTAAAATCTGGAGAAAAACAAGAATTTGAATTAAAATTAGATTCTAGTTCTTCAAAAGCCTCAGAAACAGCTTCAGAAAAAGTATTACCAAAAACAAAAGCAGTAACAAAAGAAGTTACTGAAACTCTTAATGCAGAATTAAAAGAAAAAAATGTAAAATTAAAAGTAACATATACTTTAGAAAAAACAGTAGAAGTAGCTGAAGAAGCAAAATCAGAAGTTAAAAAACCAGAAGTTAAAAAAGAAACAAAACCAGAGGTAAAACAAGAAGAAACAAAAGAAGCTACAAAACCAGCTGAGCAAGAAGCAAAAACAGTAGCAAAAGAAGAAAAATCACAAGCAAAAACAACTAAAGAAGCAGATGTAGAAGTAACAAAAGTAGCAACAGATAGAGCTGCTAATGATGACTCTACATTAGTTCAACCAGAAGCAAAACCAGCGGCAAAACAAGCTGCTGAAACTTTAGGAAAACCTCAAGTAGTACAACCTAAACAAGAAGAAAAATTAGGAAGACCAGAAGTACAAGCACCAAAATCAGTCTTACCACAAAATGCTCAAAGTGGAGAATTTAATGAAACTATAGCAACAGAAGTATTCAATCAAATAAACGACCACAGAGTTGCAAATGGACTAAGTCCAGTAACAATACAAAACGCATCATCCTATGCATCATCTACAGAAACAAGATGTAAAGAATTTTATGAATTAATTGCTGTGCAAAAAAAAGAAGGAATGGAATTACACAAACGTCTTGATGGTAGACCATTCTACACAGCATTTAATAATAGAGTAGTAGGAGAAATACTAGCTACTTCACCTCAAGGTGCTAGTGGTTTACTACACTTCTGGAAAACATCTCAAGCACATAACGAAATGATGCTAAATCCTAAAGCAAAATCAGTAACAGTAAAAGTAAAAGTAGTTAATGGATGGGCATACGGAATAGCAATATTTAGCTAAAAGGAAGTTTATAAAAATCAAGTTAACATCTCCATAAAAAACTATAAAAATAGGGCAACTAAAAAGTTGTCTTATTTTTTTGCTATTGCAGTACATTATTGTTGATAAAGAATACAAATAAAAAAAGGTTGTACAATATAATCACATGCAAAAGATTAAAAGAGAAAACTACAAAAAAGAAACATTTCAAAAAAACTAAAGCAAACAAATAGCAATAAAAAATGCTCCACGTGAAACAAAAAAAAGCAGGTTGCCAATAAAAATAGAAAAACAACAATTAACATGGTAAAATAAAATAATAAGAAAAAAACAAAAAAACACTTCAAAAAAATATAAAATATATTTTGAACAAATTGTGTATAAAAAATATTAAATTTTTTAAAAAAATAAGATTAGGAAAAAAACTTTTTATTTTAGATGAAAATTAAGTTAAAATAATAATAATTATCAGTAGAGGGGGAAATCATAGAGAAAATCATGAAAATAGATAAAAGAAGTTTAAAATTATTCAATATAAAAAAAGAAGTATATTTAATAGCGATATTAAGAGTGATAAGTTTTTTGTGTTTTTTATATTTTTCATACAACTTTGTAAATTTTTTATTTGAAATAATTAATAGTAAACAAGGAGAACAAATTTTACTTTTCTGCATACTAAAAGCAGGGCTAGCGTTAATTATTTTTTATTTCACAAAATACTATGATAATAAACTATCTCATAAAATATCACAAAAAATAAGAAAAGGAATATCTTTTGAAATATATGATAAAGTCGAAAAACTGTCTTTAAATTACACAAATGCAGTTAGCACAGGTAATTTAGTAGTTATGAACTCATCATCACTAGCAAACATAGAAATGTATTTTAACAAATTTATTCCACAAATATATGCAACAATACTGATTGTCTTATCTTCACTTATAATATACTCGGCAATAAGTATATATTTAAGCATTGCAATGCTTATTTTATATCCATTAATACCTATTTCAATAATGGTAATATTAAAAAAATCAAAAAAAGTAAACAAAAAAACTTTTTCAGATTTTTTAAGTCTTTCGGAACTATTTTATGATAGACTAAAAGGCTTTGACATAGCAAAAATATATGGAAAAGAGGACAACATAAATAGAGAAATAGATAGAAGAAGTGAAAATTATAGAGTTTCAACTATGCAACTTTTAAAACATCAACTAAACTCAATTAATATAATGGATGCCATAAGCTATATATCAATATTTGTGATGAGTGTTATATCAATAACTGTTTTAAAAAATCCAGCATTAATAATTTTTGTAATAGTAGCAAGTTTTGAATGTTTTAAACCCCTTAGAGTACTGGGAGGACTTTTTCACATCTCAATGAGAGCAAATGTAGAATTTGACAATATTTATAAACTTTTAGATTATAAAGAAGAAGAAAAAGAAAATTCAATTCTTTTAGAAAAAGGAAAAGATATAGAATTTAACAACGTTAGTTTTGCATACAATAAAAATAATGTTTTAGAAAATATAAATATCAAATTAAAAAAAGGGACAAAAGTAGCTCTTGTAGGAGAAAGTGGAAGTGGAAAAAGTACCATTATAAAATTAATAATGGGACTAATAACACCAGTAAAAGGGGAAATAACATATGGAAATAAAAACTTATCAAAAATAAGTTTTAAAGAATTAACAAAACAAATGACGGTAATAACAAGTGATAGTTACTTAAATAATGCAAGTATAAGAGAACATTTAAAAATAAACGAAAATATAACAGAAGAGCAAATGTACAGGGCATTAGAAAAAGTAAACTTAAAAGAATTTGTTCAGGAAAAAGGAGGACTAGACTATAAACTAACTCCTGGAGGAGAAAACCTCTCTGGAGGACAAAAACAAAGGCTTCTAGCAGCAAAAGCTATATTAAAAGACAGTTACATCTATATACTAGATGAAGCAGTATCAAATATAGATGATTATAGCAAAGAAATAGTCTTGAAAGCTTTTGACAGTATAAAACAAGACAAGATAATAATAATAGTTTCTCATGATCTTCTTACAACAAAAAATTGTGATAACATTTATGTTCTAAAAGACAAAAAAATTATAGAAGAAGGAAATTATAACAAACTAACTAAAGAAGAAACTTTATATAAAAAATTATTAGAAGAGCAAGAAAATCTAAAAAATAAATATTTACTAAAAGGAGGAAAAGATGACTAAATTAAAAGACTTAAAAAATTTAATAAAAATAGTTAATGAACTAAAAAAACCACTATCATTAGCTACAATATTTGGAGCATTAGGACATTTAAGTGTCGTCTTTTTCACTTTATTTTTAACATTAGTATTTTTAGAAAAAGGCTTAACAATATATATATTTCTTATTTTAGCCTTTGTATTATCTTTCTTTAAAGGATTTTTTGCCTATGTAGAACAGCTCTTAAATCATTATGTTGCCTTCAAAGTATTACATATTTTAAGAATAAAAGTAATAGAAAAATTGAAAAAAGTATCTTTAAAAAACTTTTTCAAAAATAATTCTGGTGATTATATGACCATGATAACAACAGACATTGAAATATTAGAAGTTTTCTATGCACATACAATCACCCCATTTTTTATCTTTTTAATACAAACGGTAGTAATAAGCATTTTTATAGGAATTTTCAGTATAAAATTAGCTCTAATAACATTTGTAATATACTTAATAATAGGAATAGCCTACCCTTTATTATTCAAAGAAAAAGGGCAAATATACGGCGATAACTACAGAAAAGAAGTCAAAAACTTAGCGAATGACTCATCAGAAGAAGCATATTCTATATTTGAAGCAATTCAATATCAAAAAATTCAAGAAGTAAAAAGAAAAATAGAAAAAAGAGTAGAAAACTTTATAAAAGCTTCTTACAAAAAAGAGCATTTTAGATTTAACTTAGAATTTTTAAATATACTAACATATAATATAAGTGTAATTTTATTTATCTATTTTGCAAATATTTATATAGAAAATAAAAGCATAGTCGTTGCCCTTACAGCAATGTATATAGTATCCTTTGTACCAATAATATATATGGGAAATATAGCCTCAACATTAAGTCAGACAATGGCAGCAGGTAAAAGATTTTTAAATTTAATGGCAGAGGAAGAAGAGAGGGAAAACAATAAAAAAGTAGAATTTAACAAATTAGAAGTAAAAGATTTAACATTTGATTATGGAAAAGAAAATATTATTAAAAACATCAATTTCTCAGTAGAAAAAGGAGAAATTTTAGGAATTAGTGGAGCAAGTGGAAACGGGAAAAGCACCTTGGCAAAACTAATAATGAGAATCTTATCATATAGCAAAGGAAGTATAAAAATTGACCGTGTAGATATAAATGATATAAATATAAGATATTTCCGAGAAAATACTTCAATGATAATGCAAGAAAGCTATATGTATAAAGCAACCATAGAAAAAAATATCAGTATCTTTGAAAAAAAAATAGATAAAGAAAAAATAAAAGATACCCTAGAAAAAACAAATCTTTTAAAATTTGTAAATACTCTAGACAAAAAAGAACAAGAAAGAATAGAAGAAAAAAGCACAAATATATCATCAGGACAACGTCAAAGACTATCCACATCAAGAAGTATATATGCAGAGTCGAAACTTATTATTTTAGACGAAGCAACTTCAAATATTGACATATTCAGCGAAATAGAATTATTAAAAACATTAAAAGAAATAAAAAAAGATAAAATAATAATAATTATTTCTCATAATAAATCAACACTATCAATATGTGATAAAATTTTAAAAATGTAAAATTTTTTACCAAACAGCCAGAGAAAAAACTCGGGCTGTTTTTTTAAACTTATAGAACAAAAAATCAATAAAAATCACTTTGGCTAAATAAAAAACAAATAAAAATTATGACTAAGACTTAAAAAAAGAATAAAAATTTTAATTTTATACTTAATATTACTTAAATCTTCTTGATTTTCTAATTTTAATTATTTATAATAAAAGGAGAGGACAACTCAAAAAAATTCAAGGAGTAAAAATATGAATACAGAAAAATTTAACCATGTAGCAAATGCAAAAGGATTTATAGCAGCACTTGACCAAAGTGGAGGAAGTACACCAAGAGCCTTAAAAGCATACGGAATAGAAGAAGACAAATATTCTAACGATACAGAAATGTTCGACCTTATCCATGAAATGCGTTCAAGAATAATAAAATCAAAAGCATTTACAAGCAAAAGAATTTTGGGTGCAATTTTATTTGAAAAAACAATGGAAAGAAAAGTAGAAGGAAAATACACTGCAGAATATTTATGGGAAGATAAAAAAATAACAGCATTCTTAAAAGTAGACAAAGGGTTAAAAGAAGAAGAAGATGGCGTTCAATTAATGAAAGACATCCCTAACTTAGAAGAAATGTTACAAAGAGCATTGAAACATGGAGTATTTGGAACAAAAATGCGTTCTGTAATCAAATGTGCTAATGTAGAAGGAATTAAAAAAATAGTTAAACAACAATTTGAAATAGGAAAAATTATTGCAAGTCATGGATTAGTACCTATTTTAGAACCAGAAGTAAGCATTAAAGCAAATGATAAAGCAAAATGTGAAGAAATCTTAAAAGAAGAAATCTTAAAAGAACTAGGGAAATTAAAAGATGAAAAATTAATGTTCAAAATTACTTTACCAGAAAAAGCAAACCTATACAAAGAAGTAATAGAACATAAAAATGTAGTTAGAGTAGTAGCTTTATCAGGAGGATACACAAGAGAAAAAGCAAACGAAATGTTAGCACAAAACCACGGAGTTGTAGCAAGTTTCTCAAGAGCTTTAGTTGAAGGGCTAAATGTACACCAAAGTGATAGTGAATTTGATAAACTATTAGACGAATCAATAGAAAGTGTTTATCAAGCATCTATAAAATAAAAAACGCGAATTTCTGGACAAAAGGACAGTAAAAAAAATATTAACAAAAAGACATAGCTAAAAATACCCTTAAAAAGCAAGATTAACAAAAGCAAAATAAGGAAATTTAAAAAGCTTTGTCTTTTTTTAAAATTTTAAATAGACAAAAGAAAGAGAGAAAAAAATGAAAGTATATGAATACAGTAGATGTACAACCTGCAAGAGAGCAAAAAAATTTCTAAAAGAAAATAATATAGAAGCAGAATTTATAGAGATAAAAGAAGAAACCCCAACAAAAAAAGAACTACAAAAAATATTAGCAGAAAAAAATGTAGATATAAAAAAATTATTTAACACAAGTGGTATAAAATACAGAGAGCTAAATTTAAAAGACAAGTTAAAAGAAATGACCACAGAAGAAAAATTAAACTTACTTGTAAGTGACGGAATGCTTATAAAAAGACCATTAGTATACGATGAAAAAAAACACACTTACCTAATAGGTTTTAAAGAAGAAGAATGGCAAAAAAGTTTATTATCCTAGAAGCTTTAGAAAAAAGCTTCTTTTTTTTATCTTAAATTTTAAAAAGTTCACTGCGATAAACAAATTTAAAAAAGGAGCACATTATTTCTGCTACTAAACTTTTTTAAATATATTTAACTATTTAATACTATAAAAAATGAATAAAAAAGATATAAAATAAATATAAAAAAATTAATATAAAAAGTTAACGAATACAAACTAAATCCTTGATATAAAGCTGAATAGTGAAACAAAAACAAAAATAAAAAATAAAAATTATCATAAAAGATAATGAATTTCAGTACAAAAATTAGATAAAATAAAATATTTATGCTATAATAAATAAAATAAAATTTAGGATAAAAGAGAGCGAGCTTTCTAGAGTTATTTATAATTAAAATATTTTAAAAAACAAATTTTAAATAAGTAATTTTTAGAAAATAAGCTTAATTTTATCTAAAAAATAGGAGGAAAGAAAAATGTTAAAAGAAAGTTTGAAAGTAGCAAAAGCATTTAAAAAATCAGGATTGTTTTTAGGAGGGGCATTTTTTGCAACTAAGGGCGTAAAAATACTAACAAGTAAAGAGGCTAAAAAATGTTATTCAAAAGCACTATCAGCAACATTTAAATTGAAAGATGAGGTAGATACAGTATTATCAAAAGCAAAACAACACACAGAAGATGTCTACAATGATGCAAAAGCAAAATATAAAAAAGACAAAAAAGAAGAAGAATTAAAAATAATAGCTGGACAAGACGATGAAATTTAAAATAAAATATTTAGGAATAACTTACGCTAGAGTAAAAGCTCCCTTTTATTTAACAGGAAGTATAAGAGATTATTTTAAAAAAGAAGCTGAAAAATGCTCATTTATAGAAAAAATATCTTTTTATTTAGATGAATTTACCTTTTCAATTTATTTTCATGAAAGAGAAGCCAATGTAGGGGACATAGAAAGTTTTCTTTTAAAAATAAAAAAAGAAGAAATAAAAAAATTGGCACTTATAGAGGATGAAAAAGAAGAAACAGCTTATTCAATCATATCTAACGCTATAACAAAAAGAATTTTTTATAAAATATTTATTCCTTTCCCGTTAAGATACCTTAATACTTTATATAACTCTTATCATTATATAAAATCGGCCTTAAAAGAAAAGCGTTTATCTATGGAAGTATTAGATAGCAGTGCTATTTTAATTTCACTATTTATAAATAAATCCCAAACAGCAAGTAATATAATGTTTATGTTAAATCTAGGCAATAAACTTGACTGTTGGTCACTTAAAAAATCAATTAAAGATTTAGAAGAAGGACTTAAAGAAAAAGAATATCAAGTTTTTGTTTTAGAAAATGGTAAAAAATTTTTAAGAAAAACAAGTGAAATAAATGTAGGAGATATAATTCAAGTATCAGAGGGAAGCGAAATTTTATACGATGGTATAGTCTACGATGGCAGTGGTATGGTAAATGAAAGTTCATTAACTGGAGAAAGTTTCCCAATTGAAAAAATTAAAGGGAGCGAAATATACTCAAATACAATTTTACAATCAGGAGAAATCTATTTAAAAGTAACAAATAATAAGCTAAATTCAAGAATATTTAGGCTTGTAGAGTTAATGAAACAAGGAGAAAGAATTAAAGACTCAAAACAAAGAAGTTTTATAAGTTTGGCAGATAAAGTAGTTAAATATAATTTTCTAGGAGCAGGGCTTACTTATTTATTAACAAGATCATTTAATAAAGCAATTTCATTTTTATTAGTAGATTTTTCATGTGCTATAAAGATAGCTACTCCGGTAGCATATTTATCAGCGGTAAAAAAAGCGTTAGATAAAAAAATTATGATAAAAAGTGTTGATGTTTTTGATATCTATAAGGATATAGACACCTATTTATTTGATAAAACTGGGACAATAACAGTATCAACCCCCAAAGTGAAAAAAGTTTTAACATTTAATGGATTTACATATGAAACAGTAGTAAGAATAAGTGCGTGTTTAGAAGAACATATTCACCACCCAATAGCAAATGCAGTAGTAACAAAAGCAAGTGAAGAAGGAATTATTCACGAAGAAATGCACGATAAATTAAACTATATAGCAAGTAAGGGGATAAAATCTACAATAGATTCAGAAATGGTTGTTATAGGCAACTATAAACTAATGAAAGAAGAAAATATAGAAATAACAGAAGAACAAGAAAAAATAATAAAAGAAAATAAAGAAAAAACAAATCTACTTTTTTTAGGATATAAACAAAGCTTAGCAGCTATATTTTTAATAGACACACCTTTAAGAAGAGAAGCAAAAGAAGTAATTGAAAAATTAAAAGAGCAAGGAAAAGAAGTAATTTTAGCTACAGGAGATACTTATGAAAGAACCCAAAATGTACTAAAAGGATTAGAATTTTCTAAAGTATATACAAACTTAAAACCAAAAAATAAATACGAAATTATCCTAAAACTAAAAAAAGAAGGGAAAAAAGTTTTGATGATAGGAGATGGGTTGAATGATTCTGCAGCAATATCTCTTGCAAATATAGGAATTGTAATGAATGATAGTGCAGACATATCAAAACAAATGAGTGACGTAGTGCTACTTAATAATAATTTAAAATCTTTATTAATTATGGAGCAGGTATCTTATAAATTAGAAAATTTAATCAAAAAAAATATTAAAGAAACAGTAGCAGTTAATAGCTCACTAATCTGTTTGGGACTATTTAATATAGTAAACCCAACTCTTTTATCAATTTTTCATAATTTAACAACTTTGAAAATAGTAGTAAGGAGCTTAAAGATAAATTAATAAAAAAAGACATTTTAAAAGGCTTTGAGAGTAAAGCCTTTTTTTTAATTTAAATAATAGTTTGTTCATAGAAAACCCCGAGCTTTAAAATCAAAAAAAGATTGTACATAGAGAAAACCCTAGCTTCAAAATCAAAACAAAAGGTTGCACATATAGAAAACCCCGAGTTTTAAATCAACAAAAGGTTGTACATAGAGAGACCCCCGAGCTTTAAAGTCAAAAAAAGGTTGTACATAGAGAGACCCCGAGCTTTAAAATTAAAAAAACAAAACAAAAAAAAAGAAACTAGCCTGAGGTTAGCTAGTTTCATAATTTTACAATTATTTTGAAATTTTTTGTTTCATATTTTTATTTTTATCGTTATAAACTTTTTTAGCTATAGCTATAATAATTGATATAGCAAATAGGCAAGAAAGACCTATAAATAAGCCCTTAGCTCCACCTGTTAGAGTACCTCCAACATAAGAATAAACGATAGTAGCAGGTAGCTGCCCTATACCTGTATAAAGCATGAAGTGAAAAAATCTCATATTTGTAAGACCGGCCCCGTAGCTCACGAAGTCGAAAGAAACAAAAGGCAAAAGTCTACAAACTAGAATTGTGTATTTACCATATTTTTCAAAAAATCCATCTACACTCTTCATAGCACCTTTGCTTGTTAATTTTTCCACAGCCCCGCGTCCTAAAGCACGAGCTAAATAGAAACATAATGCGGCACCTGCCATTGCAGATGACCAAGAAAGAATTGCTCCTAATACCCAACCGAAAATTGCGGCATTAGAAAGGGTAATTAAGAATGCAGGAATAGGAGCTACAATAGCTTGAAGTACCATCAGGGTAAAAGATACAACAGCTGCATATGCCCCATATGAGCGTAGATAATCTATAACGACCTTAAGGTCTAACTGAGAAATAATACTAAACGCATTGTCAATGTTAGTTTTAACAAAAGGCACAGCAAAATAAATGATTAGGGAGATTGTAATTATTGCTAATGCAATCAATTGTTGAAGCTGGCGATTTACCAATGAATTTTTCTCTTTCTCGGTAGTGTCTTTTTTTTCTACTATATTACTCAAATATATTTCCTCTTTTTGTTTATTTAGAATACTTTTTTAAAAATAAACGTAGCTATTTATTTAGATAACCTAAAAGTGAAAAATAATTATGACAGAATAAATTATTTTTTATAGGTTAAAAAAAGTATATCCTATAACAGAGATTAAAAAATTTGGGCAGAAATTCCTTATCTATCTAAATTAATTGAGATAACAGGGTTTTTTTAATTTAGCAGATAAAATCTCATATAGTTGTAAAATAATATATGTAAACCTCATTTAATATTAATTTTACGATATATATTATAACAAGAAAACGGTTATAATACAATAGAGTTTTTAAAATTATCTATAAATCGCTTTTATTACGCAAGAACAGTACCTTTAGTATCAAGTGTTTTAAGACGATAAAAAAAATATATTTATAATTATGTTATAAATATATGTATTTTATTTTTCTGTCATTTTATTTTTTTAAAATAATTATAGTACAGTTAGAAATGTCTTATAATATAATAAAATGTTTAAATATTTAAAAATTAAATAATATATCTTGTTAATAAATAATTAGAAATATAGTTTTAATTGTAAATAATTTTTATTTTTTGTATAATAAAATATAGTTAGTAAAAAGTTAGGTGATAGAAAAATAAAAAAAAGATTTTTTGGGATAAAAAGGGACATGTCAAGGGCAGCTATAGCTGGGGTTTGTGCAGGGATAGCAAAACGTTTTAATTTTGATATTTCTACAGTAAGACTAGTAGTTTTAATAAGTGTTGTTCTTTCATTTTTTACTACGATTATAATTTATTTTATTTTGGCTAATGTACTGCCAAAAGATTATTCTGGTATGGACGATTTTTTCTTTGATTTTACCAAAAAAAATAAAATAGATGATGATTACATAGATGTGAATGGTAGAGAATTATAATTTTTAATTTATTTTATTATATTTAAGTTCACAGTAACCTTATAAGTAGAATAAGGTTATTTTTTTAAAAAAAGAAAAATTTTTAAAAAAAGCCCTCAGTTTTTTTTACTGAGGGTTTTATCTATTTATTTTTTCTAAGGGTATTCTATATGACTTGTTGGTTCTTATTCCCGGACGAATTTCTCCCATTATAGAATAAATACTATTATGAATACATACTAAGCTGTTTCCGCATGGGGCAGGAAAGTTTATTTCTCCTGGAGAAGTCCAAGAGTCAAGTTTATAGTTATAAATTAGTAATTTTTTATTCCAGTTGAAGTAAGAAGGTTCTTGTGAAAAATAGAATTGTCTAAATTTATTTTTATCTTCACTTTTAAATGTAGCAAATTTTTTACACGCTTCGTCCCAAATTTTTTTGTTGAAGCCTCCAATAACTACCATTTCTTTATCGTTAATTTTTATATTTCCGGCTCCGACAATAGAAATTTTTTTATTTCCTGCTTTGACATCAGATATTTTGATCCAGATTTTTTTTCTTATATTGTATTTGTATCCTTCTGTATAAGCTATATTATTTGCTCCGCTAAAGACTACTATTTCGTCTTCAAAAATTTCTGATACACATTGAATTCTACCTGATGCAGGGAATGATGAAATTTCTTTGTTTTCTTGAGTAAATATATTAAAAGCGAAAAATCTGTCTGATATTTCTCCATTAATTTTTCCTAATCCATAATAAATTATTCCATTATAGATATGAGCTATGTGCTGTTCTATTGAAAAGTTGAGATTTGCATATTCTTGGACGTGTAGTTTATTATTTATAACATTTATTTTTAAAATCCGGTTGCCTCCAACATAAAAAAGCATTCCACTGAAACTTACACATTTACCGTCTGCTACTGGTTGTTCAAATTCTGTAGTGTCTAAAATTTGGAAAGAATTTTCCACAGGTCTTATTAAGTGTAAGAATTTATGGATTACCCTTTTACCTCCTTCAAGAGCAGTTCCAAAGGGAAAGTTACTTCCTCCTCCAAGAACTATTTTGTTATCTATAACCCCACAAAGCATATTACTAACACCTATGTTTTCTCTGTACCCTTTTTCTAAGGGGAGAGGGGGGACGTCAAAGCATTTTATTGTATTAACCATTTTACCTCTTTCTAATTTTTGTAGTTTGCTTTTTCATCTACAAAAATATGTACATTTGGATGTTGTTTTAAGACTGTACAAGGAATTTCTTCTGTTACTTCATAGTCGCTAAGTAATTTTTTTATTGCATTTTTTTTGCTTTCTCCAAAGGCTAAAAGAATTATTATTTTTGCTTTCATAATATCTTTAATTCCCATGGTAACGGCATATTTAGGTACTAAAGATTCATCATTATCAAAAAATCTTGAGTTTGCTTTAATAGTTTCTTTGTTTAAATTTACCTTATGAACACCTGTACTAAATGAGGTGAAGGGTTCATTAAAGCCAATATGGCCATTACTTCCAACACCTAAAATTTGCACGTCTATCTGTCTATTATCTAACAGATTTTGATAATTTTCAATAGCTTTTTTTAAATTTTTATTAGAAGCGTCAGGAATATGGATATTTTCTTTTTTTATGTCAATATGATTGAAGAGATGATGATTCATAAAGTAGTGATAACTTTGTTTGTGGTTATAATCTATAGCGACATATTCATCTAGGTTAAAAGTTTCTATATTTTGATATGAAAAACCGTCTTTATAGTATTTAATCATTTCTTTATATAAAGCAGTAGGGGAGCTTCCTGTAGCTAATCCTAGGGTAGAAGTAGGGGTAAGGTATTTTTTTAATAGCTCAAAGGCCTTTTTACTTGCTTCTTCTTTGTTTTTAAATACGTAGTAGTTCATGTTACTCTCCTATTTTATTTTTTTTGTGAGGGTTATTTTCTTTTTTTTAAAAATTTTTAAATGCTATTTTTCCTTTTGTTAGGGTGAAAAGGGTATTGTAATCATCATCTAGGACTGTTATGTCTGCATCGTTGCCTACTTTTATTTTTCCTTTTTTATTGTCGATACCTAAGAATTTTGCAGGGTTTATTGTGCATGAGTTTATGGCACTTTCCATGTCAATATTTGCTTTTTCTATTAGTATTTTTAGTCCGTTTGATATTTTTAAAGTTGAACCAGCAAGTCTTCCATCATCTCTGTGAGCACTTCCGTCTGGATAGATTGTTATATTTTCTCCACCAAAAATATATTTTCCTTCTTTTAGTCCTTTTGCACAAAGACAGTCAGTTACCATAAGAGCGTAATTTTTCCCTTTTGCATTAAAGAAAATTTTTAAAGCTTGGATGGTAGAGTGAATACCGTCTGTTATTATTTCTCCATATTCTGTAGATGAGCTAAGTGCAAAGCCTACTTGACCATTTTCTCTGTGATGAAATCCGCTCATTCCATTGAAAACATGAGTTTGAGAAGAGGCTCCATTTAAAAAACTCAAAGCACTTTGTTTATATGTGGCACTAGAATGACCTAAACTTACTTTTATTCCTAGACTTGCTATATATTTTGTCAGTTCAAAATTTTCATCTTTTTCACACGCCATAGTTATAATTTTTATTAGATTTCCACTTGCCTGCATGTATTTTTTAAATTGGTTTATATCTGGTTTTTGGAGGCAGTTTAGAGGTTGTGCTCCTCGTTTTTCTTCATCTAAGTAAGGTCCTTCAAAATTAACTCCTAAAATTTCAGCACCTTTATAATCAGAGTTTGCCACTTTTTTTATATTTTCTAATGCTTTTATTAAAACTTCTTCTTTTTGAGTTATTGTTGTCGGTAAAAATGAAGTTACTCCCTCTTCTGGCAATTTCTCTGCCCAAGTTTTTAGTCCTTCCTCTTTGGCGTCATTAGTATCAAAACCGTATGCTCCGTGAGTGTGAATGTCTATAAAACCGGGAAAAATTCTATTATTTAAAAAGTCATAATCTACATTTTTTTTATCATCATAATCGAAAATATTTGTAATTTTTTCGTCTTTTATTTCTATTATAAGGGGTAAAAATTGACCTAATACCCAAACTTTTTTACTTTTTATTAACATATATTACCTCTAAAAATAAAGCCTGAGTATTCAGGCTTATAAGTTGTAATCTTTAACTAATTTTTTAAGTTCATCTAATTTATTTTCATCAAATTGACGCATTGGTTTTTTGCAATATCCTGCATTAAGTCCTTTTATTTTTAGGATTTCTTTTATTGTTTGATAAAGACCTAATTGTAGTATTTTTTCTATCACATCATTTGCCTTATGTTGAAGATTGTATGCTTTTTCTACTTCTCCTTTTTTTGCAAGAGTGAATATTTCTTTTGCTAAACTTCCTTGAATGTTGTATGTAGAACCAATAGCTCCATCAACGCCACTTATACCGGCTTGAACAAGCATTTCGTCAAATCCAGAGAATATCAAAGTATCTGGGAATCTTTTTCTAAATCTTTCTAATTGATAAAAATCTGCCGCTGTGTATTTTACCCCAATGATTTTTTCATCTGATAAAAGCTCACTAAACTCGTCCATGCTTATTTTAACTCCTGTTAAAACGGGGATATAGTAAATAATCATGTTGTTATTTGTTTCTTTGATAATTGTTTTGTAGTATTCTTTTATTTCCTCAAAACTAAATGGATAATAAAATGGAGTAACTGCTGAAAGACTGTCATAACCTAACTTTGTTGCATACTTACCAAGTTCACAAGCTTCAAAAAGATCAAGACTGCCGACTTGTGCAATTAGATTTATTTTATCTTTTGCTACTTCTTTTGTAATTTTGAAAATTCTTTTTTTTGTTTCAGTATCAATTAAAAAGTTTTCTCCACTGCTTCCATTAACATAAAGTCCATCAACTTTATTAACTTCTATATTGTATTTAACTATTTCTCTAAGACCTTCTTCTATTAAGTTGCCTTCTTTATCAAATGGGGCAACTAATGCAGAATATATACCTTTTAAGTCTTTCATAATTCCTCCTGAATTTAACACATTAAATTATTAATATAATAATTGTATATCTTTTATAAAACGCTGTCAAGTGAAAGAAAGTAGCTTTAAAATTTATGGGTATTCGGATTTTATGGTGGAAAAGGGCTTATAAATCACCCTTCTCCAAATTCTTAATAAGTGTGGAAAAATCGACACCTAAGTTGTCTGTAATGTCGTGATCATTCACTTCATACCAATTGAAAGTATCGTATAACATAGCTTTATTGAAAGCACTTGAATTAAATCGTGGCTTACGCTTTTTATGGAGCTTCTCATTGAAAAGGATTTTGGCTCGTAAGGCATCAAACGAGTAACCTCTACCCATTCGCTCTACCTGCCTAATAATGCTGTTAATTGACTCCGTATAAGCATTAGTGAGCCTTTTATCAAAGTAGTTGAATATTTCAACATGCCAGTTGTCTACGGCTCTCACGAGGTCTTTATATGCGTCTTTAGAGTTGCTGGACATACAACGGTGTCTCCATTGACTATAACGAAGATGACCTTCATCTGGATCAGGAGTATCCCATATCCAGTAAAACTCTTCTTTGAGTTCATAGGCTTCTTTTAAAGCAGGAAGATTACCTAACCAAGTATCTAAGAGGAATGATTCACGTTCATTTAGATCGTGTTTACGCTTTAGAAGGATAAACCTTTCACGCATAAGGGTACGTCTTTCTTTTTGGCTCATATGGGCTTTCAAAGACTTTCTGATGTTATCTAAGGCTTGATTAGCCATTCTAACTACATGAAACTTATCTACGACAACTTTAGCTTGTGGAAGGATAGTGTTCACTGCGTCTTTGTAGGGCTTCCACATATCCATTGTGACGTACTCAATGTAAGTCCTGTCACTGATTTCTGAAAGACGTTGGATGACTGTTTCCTTGTTACGGTTAGGCTTGATGTCATAAATAGTCCTGCGTTCAATATTAGTCAATACAAGCCGAGGTCTACGGATAATATGTATCTCGTCTATCCCAAGCCACTTAGGAGTTTCAAACTGGTATTCACGTTCTTTGAGTGCCACATAGTCCTTAAAAACGTTCCTAATGGTTTTCTCGTCAACACCAACGCTTTCTGCGACTTCTACAAAGGTCTTAGACATGGATTGCTCTTGAATGGACTTTAAAAGCCTTTTGGTCATACTACGCTTTTCATCTACAGATATTAGGCGTTCCCAGAAGGTAGATCCGCATTCACGACACTTGTATCGTCTACGGTTCAAATGTAAGCCCACTCGCTTTAAACGAATGGGCAAATCCATAATTAGTTGATTTCTTGAACTGTGTTTGTACAACTTGTCAAAACCACATTCAGGACAACGTTCAGGTGGTCCGACTGCTTCAACTTTAAACATCATATCGGTTTCATTTTCTTGTGGCGGTTCTATTGTTTTAATGTCTGGTAGGGATAATAAGTCTGACATATTATTCATCCTTTATTACTCTGCGGTGTTAAGGTATCAATTATAGATTTGATGTCGAAATCATCAGTGTTAAATTATTTTTGTGACCACAAATGCACTTAGAAAATCCCTTAAAGCATTAGCTGGTTCACTTGAATAGGGAGTTGTAAAAAAGTTCCCTTAGCCTGCACAACAAGATAATTTCGAAATATCTTTATCGAACGTAAGTGCAACTAATTTTAGCCCTTCAGCCATTGTTAAATATGGTGCTAGGGTTTCTGTTAAATCTTCTATCGTTAAGCCAAATTTAACAGCTAATGATGCTGCATAGATGACATCTCCTGCATTTTCAGATACAATATGAACCCCTAATACTTTTAGTGTTTCTGCATCTGCTACTAGTTTAAATACACCGGTTGTTTCACGGTTTACAATTGCTCTTGGAACAGCATCTAAAGGTAATACAGATGTCTTCACATCATACCCTTTCTCTTTTGCTTGTTCTTCTGTTAAACCAACCGTTGCAACCGTCGGATTCGTAAACGTAACAGCAGGAACTACCGATAAATCTATTTTTTTGTTTAATCCACCAATAGCATTATCAGTAATAATTCCACCTTCATAGGCTGCTACATATACAAATTGTGGTCCTAAAGTCACATCTCCTGCTGCATAAATCTTTTCATTACTTGTTTGACCAAAATCATTGATCAGGATTTCATTATTTTTTCCAGTTTCAACACCTGCTGCACTTAAATTTAAAGAATCCGTATTTGGTTTTCTTCCAGTGGCAACAAGTAACTGATCTGATTCAATGACTTCTCTACTGCCATTTACTGTTACGTAAACCCTTTTTATCTCTCCACTTTGTTCAACACGCTCAAAAGTTGCCCCTTTGACAAGGTTTATACCCTGTTCAATTAACGCTTTTTCAACTGACTCTGAAATCTCAGGATCATACTCCTTTAAAAGTCGCTCACTTCTTTGCATAAGCGTTATTTCTGAACCTAAATGATGAAATAGTTGTCCAAGCTCCATTCCAATGTATCCTGAACCAATTACAGTTAATCGTTTTGGTATTTTCTTTAACTCAAGAAGTGTTGTACTAGTTAAATAGTCCATTTTTTCAAGTCCTGAAATTTGGGGCAACGAAGGCGATGCACCTGTTGCAATTAAAAAGCGTTTTGCAGATAACTTTGTCCCATTGACCTCAACCGTACTAGCATCAACGAATTTTGCTTTACCTTTAATTAAATCAAAATTATATTCATCAATTAAATCCATATATTTTTGATTCCGAAGTTCGCTCACCAATTTATCCTTTTGCGTGATTAAACTAGCTAAATCCACTTCTCCAGCGGATGTTTGTAAACCTATAAACGGATTGTCTTTTGATAAATGATTGATTTTCCCTGCCCTAAGAAGAGTTTTTGACGGAACACAGCCAATATTCACACAGGTTCCCCCAACCGTTCCACGCTCAATCATTCCAACTTTTGCACCGTATTCTATAGCTTTAATTGCCGAAGAAAAGGCAGCAGCACCAGAACCAATAATAAGAAGGTCATAATTGTCTTCATTAATTAACGCCACGTTTTCTAGTGATGATACTTCTTCAATTTCTCCGGCTTGGTAATTTGCTTCATCAATCGCCTTTATTGCACTTTCAACCTCAATATCATCGGGCAGTTCAAATACTGCTTCACCACGACGATAACTAGACTCAATATTTTTAGCACCTATCTTTTCAAGTGCTGATTCTACGTGTTTTTCACAACCCGTACAAGTCATTCCTGAAATGTTTACCTTAAATTTATTCATAAAAAAGCTCCTTTCGTTAATTAATCTCTCATGTTAATGTTTCTATTATTGGACACGAATGTAATTTCTTTTCATCTGGACATCGTTGTTTTAAGTCGTCTAACATAGTTTCAATTCGTTTTAAATCCTCTATTTGTTTTTGCACTTCCTTTTGTTTTTTAGAAACAAATTCGAACATATCTTGACAACGAACTTCATCTTTATCTACAACACCAAGTAATTTATAAATCTCGCTTAAAGAGAAACCAAATTCCTGTATTCGTTTAATAAACCCAACACGCTTAACGTCATCATATGAATATATCCGATAACCAGCTTCCGTTCGGTGAGGTTCTTGTAATAAATTTTTTCGCTCGTAATATCTGATCGTTTCTTTATTAACTCCACATTTATCTGCAAACTCACTAATGCGATAAATCATCTTATTTCACCCCCTGAATATTATAAACCATGTACCATAGTACACGGTCAAGTAAATTGGACTATTTTATTTTTTTTCCAAAGTATCACTCGTATGTGATTGATACTTTTATATAATACTATTGATTATCCTAACATCCCACCAGAAAATCCGATTTAAACACCAGTTGTTTTTAAACTATTAAGAAAGTAATTCCACTATATATTCCGAAGACCCAAATTTATATTTTTCTAGATTTGAAAGATTTTTTTTTGTATAATGAACTTAATAAATAAAAAAAGGAGATAGTATGAATTTAGCTGTTGATGTAGGTGGGAGTAGCATAAAATTTGCTGTAATTGATGAAAATAATAAAATAATATACAGACATAGCAAAGAAACTCCAGATAATAGTAAAAATAAAATAACAACGTTAATATTGGAAGTAGCAAAGGAAATAAGAAAAGATTACGATTTTAAAAAGATAGGTATAGCAACTGCAGGAGTGGTAGATATAGAGAAAACAGAGATTATTTCTGCCTCTTATACTATAAAAGATTACATAGGAACAAACTTTAAAAAAGAGATTGGTGAAAAATTAAATTGTGATATTTTTGTAGATAATGATGTTAACTCTGCTTTAAGGGGAGAAATTTTCTGTGGGTCTTGCATGGGTCTTAATGAGGTTTTTTGTGTCGCTCTAGGTACAGGCATAGGAGGAGCGTACTATAAAGATGATATAGTTACAGGCTCTAATTATGCTTTTGGAGAACTTGGAAGAACCTTGCTTTATAAAAATAGTGAAAAAACATATGAACAGGTCGCCTCTACGATAGCTTTTGGGAAAAAAATAGAAGAAGAATTACAAGAAAAAATAAGCGTCAAAGAATTTTTTGATAAATGCAAAAATAACGATGAAAAAAGTAAAAAAATCCTTAATTCATGGCTAGATGATCTTGCTTTTGGGCTTGTTAATATGATGCTTATTTTAGATCCTAAATATGTAGTTATAGGAGGGGCAATCTCTAAACAAGGGGATTATATTATAGATTTAATTAGTAAGAGAGTAAAAAAACTTATGCCTATAAAAACTAATAAAACTAAGTTTTTAGCAGCGTCATTAGATAATGATGCAGCACTTTTTGGTGCTATAAGCAAGTTTTAAAAGTAAAATCTAAAAATTAAAAAAAGATTTGCATTTTAATATAAATAATAAAAAAACTAATTTGTTAAAGTCCATTTTTAGACTGATAAAAAACAAATTAGTTTTATTTTATTTAAATATTTTTGATTTTCTTTTTGATTTTTTTATAAATAAAAATCATTATGTTTAACACTATACTTGTGAATACTACAGGTAAATATATAGAAATAACTGAGATAATCACTTGATTTTTAGCTATTAATTTTATATAAATGCCAAAGGCTAAGATTAATAAACTTGCTGCGTTTATTAATAGAGGAGATAGCCAAAGTTTTTTAAATGCAGTATTTAGGATGTGCGTTACAAAAATACTTCCTAAAATGTACCATTTACTATAAGTGTACCAATATGCTATTAGGTAAAAAAATGACATTATTTTATGGCTTTTAAAAATCTTTTAGTTATTTCTAATGGCCTTGTTATAGCTCCTCCCACTACAGCCATATCACACCCTGCATCAAATGCACTTTTAAGTTGATGTGGACAGTGAATTTTTCCTTCTGCAATTAATGGTATTTTAACATTTTCTTTAATTTGTTTTATTAAATTAGGGTTAAATTCTTTTTCGTTTTTTGTATATTCTGTATAGCCATTCATTGTAGTACCGACAAAGTCAACTCCTGCTTTTTCTGCATTTATAGCTTCCTCTAGGGTTGAGATGTCTGCCATTAAGATTATATCTTTATATTTATCTTTTATTTCTTTTATAAACTCGTTTATTGTTTTATTATCTCCACGTTTTCTCATCGTGCAGTCAAGAGCTATTATATCTGCTTTAGCTGCTGCAAGCTCATCTACTTCACGCATTGTAGCTGTGATATATGAGTCATAACCAGGATAAGATTTTTTAATAATTCCTATTACAGGTAAAGTAGTTTGGGCTTTTATTTGTTTTATGTCTACTATCCCTTGGGCTCTTATACCTTTAGCTCCAGCAAGCTCTGCTGCCTTTGCCATAAGTGACATAACGCCACCTTCTTTTTTATAAAGTGGTTCTCCTTCTAATGCTTGACAAGAAACGATAAGACCACCTTTTAGACGATTAAATAATTCTTCTTTATTCATAATTTTCCTTTCTATGTCGTTAAATGTATTTTAACCCTTTACAGCTCCCAAAGTAACTCCTTGTGTGAAGTAATTTTGGAAACAAATAAATATCAAAATCATAGGTAATGACGCAAGAGTTGCTCCAGCCATAAGAAGTCCATAATCATTAGAAAATTCTTGCCCTTGTGCTAAGGCTGCAAGTCCTAAAGGTAGTGTCGACATATCAGGTGTGTTTGAAAATATAAGTTGTGAAAAATAATCATTCCAACTAGCGATAAAAGTAAAAATAGCTAAAGCACCAATACCGGGTTTTATTATAGGTAAAGCAATGCTTAAAAATGTTCTAACTTCCCCACAACCGTCAATTCTTGCTGACTCTAGTAGTTCTTTTGGTATTGATTGTGAGAATTGTCTCATTAAAAACACCCCAAATGGCCACCCGACTGCAGGTAGGATAAGAGCGTAATAAGTATTCATCATTCCAAATTCAGTTATTAAATTTAATAAAGGAATTAGAATTACTTGTTTTGGTAGTGCCATAGCTGCTACAAATATCATAAATATTACATTTACTCCAGGAAATTTCTTTTTAGCTAAGGCATATCCTGCTAGTGAAGATGTAAGACAAACTAAAAAGGTTGTCGCAACAGATATAAACACTGAATTAAAAAACCAACGTAAAGTAAGTGGAGTAAACAGTTTTTCATAGTTGGTTAAAACGGGGCTTGTAGGCCACCATTCTGGTGGTATGCTAATAGCCACATCTTGAAGTTTGAAAGAACCTGACGCTATCCAGTAAAATGGGAAAATAAAAAATATTGTCAGTCCTATTAAAATAATCATAGACACAATTTTAAAAATACTAATTTTTCTTTTCATAAATCCTCCTAATCATTATCAGTAGATAGGAATTTAAATTGAATTATTGAAATAATTCCTATTACTATAGCAAGCAATATACCCATAGCACTAGCAAGGCCATGATCTCCATTTTTAATCGCTGCTTCATAAACTAGATACATAATCGTACTTGTTTTATAATCTGGTCCTCCTGCTGTAAGAAGCTGGATAAGAGCAAATATTTGAAATGAATTTATTGTAGTAACAACTACAATATAAAGAGTAGTAGGCATTATTAAAGGCCAAGTAATTTTTCTAAACACTTGCCACTTAGTTGCACCGTCTATCTCACTTGCTTCTAAAAGTTCTTTTGGAACATTACCCAAGGCTGCAACATAAAGGATTATAGGTTGACCTAGAGAGGTTGTAATAAGAATAGTTATAATTGCATAAAGAGCAGTAGATGGATTTCCCAGCCAGTCAACATTCTTATTTATAATTCCCATAGAATTGAATATATAATTTAAAATCCCATATTGAGGATGATATATCCAAGCCCAAACCACAGTAACAGAAACTACTGAAGAAATAGCAGGAATATAAAACACTCCTCTAAAAAAAGACCTAACTGCTGCGTGTTTATTATAAATTGTAACAGCAACAAAAATAGACACTAAAACAACTATAGGAACTGCAACAGCTGTAACAATAATAGTATTAACAAAAGACTTGATAAAAGGCTCATGAATTGTAGCTCCATTACTAGATAAAATAAGGTCGCCATACTGCTTTAAACCTACAAAAACAGGATTTCTTTTTGTAAAACTATATAAAGAAAGTTCAATCCCCCTAATCATAGGAATTAAAACAAATGTGATGAAAAAAATAGCTACAGGCAGTATAAAAAGATAAGCACTATAATCAAGGCGTTTTTTAATTTTATTTTTCATAATACCTCCTTATTTATTTAATAATAGACTCTTCAGTTTTCGCGTCAAAGAAATGAGCTCTATTCATATCAAAAGCAAAAGTAATATCATCACCCATTTGAATATTTTGACGTGAATGAACAATAGCTTTTATACTTTCACCACTTATCTCAGTATGAATAATATACTCAGATCCCAAAAGCTCTGCAACAGCCACTTTTGAAGTTACTTTAGCGTGAGAATATGTTTCTAAAACTAAAGGGTCATTAGAAATATTTTCAGGTCTTATTCCCAAGATTACATTTTTACCTACATAACCTTTATTTTCCAGTTTATGATAAATAGCTTCGGGAATTTCTATTTTTGTATCAGTTTTTGTAATGAAGCTACCATCTTTTATACTTCCATGTAAAAAGTTCATTGTAGGAGCTCCAATAAATCCTGCAACAAATAAATTTTTAGGTTCATCATAAATTTCTTTAGGTTTTCCTATTTGTTGAACTATACCTTTTTTCATAACAACAATTCTATCAGCCATTGTCATAGCTTCTGTTTGGTCGTGAGTGACATAAATTGTTGTAGCACCTAAACTTTTATGAATTTTAATAATTTCAGCCCTCATATTTGAACGAAGTTTAGCATCAAGGTTAGATAAAGGTTCGTCCATTAAAAATACTTTCGGAGAACGAACAATAGCACGTCCCAAAGCAACCCTTTGACGTTGTCCATCAGAAAGAGCTTTAGGCTTTCTATCAAGTAAATCTTCTAAACCAAGAATTTTAGCTGCTTCATTAACTTTTTCTTTTATTTCTTCTTTTGGCACTTTTCTAAGTTTAAGAGCAAATGCCATATTTTCAAAAACACTCATGTGAGGATAAAGTGCATAACTTTGGAAAACCATAGCGATATCTCTATCTTTAGGCTCAACATTATTAACAAGTTTATCTCCAATATAAAACTGTCCTTCTGAAATATCTTCAAGACCTGCAATCATACGAAGAGTTGTACTCTTCCCACAACCACTAGGGCCGACAAAAACTATAAATTCTTTGTCATTTACTTCCAAATTAAAATTTTTAACAGCTACAAAACCGTTATCGTATTTTTTGCAAATATTTTTCAAAGAAAGATTTGCCATAAAAACCTCCAATATAAATGATTTTTTAAAATGATTTTAATGATAAGTATTATTTAATACATTAAATTTATCATAGCATTTATAAAAGTTTTTGTAAAGCGTTTTAGATAGAATAAAACTTACAAGAATTTTAAAAAATTAATAAAATTAAGAATAAAATAATCTAGTTAATAGCTAAATAAAAAAAAGAAAAAAATATTTAAAAGAAAATAAAGAAAAAAATGTAAAATAAAAATTGTAAATTTTAGATTTTACTATATAACAACATATTAAAATTAATTTGTATTTCCTATTACATGTGTTATAATAAATAAAAAAACTAATATAGAACAAATATAAAAAATAATTAAATATTTCAAAACAAGGGAGGGGAAAACATGTTTGATTTTAATAGTGCTAAAAAGAGAGTTGATAAGGTAATAAATAAAACTCATCTTATCTACTCACAAAGCTTTTCAGAGCAAGGAAATAACAATATTTATATAAAACCAGAAAATTTACAAAAGACGGGAGCATTTAAATTAAGAGGAGCTTATAATAAATTATCAAAACTTGATAGGGAGTTAGCCAAAAAAGGAATTATCACAGCATCTGCAGGAAACCACGCACAAGGAGTAGCTTTTTCGGCGAAAAAACTAGGCATGAAAGCAGTCATATGTATGCCAGAGCATACACCTATGATTAAAGTAGAAGGAACACTAAAATATGGAGCAGAAGTTGTGCTTTATGGAGATAGTTTTGACGCTTGCAAAGAACACAGTTTAAAATTAGCTAAGGAAAAAGGATATACCTTTATACCACCCTTTGATGATTTAGACGTTATAGAAGGACAAGGAACGATAGGACTTGAAATAATACAAGAATTGAAAAACGTAGATTATATAATAGTTCCAGTCGGAGGAGGCGGACTTATATCGGGGATTAGCAAATGTATTAAAGAAATCTCACCCTTAATAAAAATCATAGGAGTTGAACCATATTCTGCAAGGTCAATGAAAGAATCAATAAAAAGAGGTAAAATAGTAACCCTTGACGGAGTTGATACGATAGCAGACGGAACTGCAGTTGCAAAAGTAGGGAAACTAAACTATAAGATTTGCAAAGAAAATGTAGATGATTGGATAACAGTCACAGATGAAGAAATTTTAATGGCATTTATAAAACTTATAGAAAAACACAAATTAGTAGCAGAACCATCAGGGTGCTTGAGTCTTGCAGCTATCGATAAACTTAACTTTTTTAATAAAAATGTAGTTTGTGTAGTTTCTGGTGGAAATATTGACATGGCATTTATAAGTCAGCTTATAAACAAAGGGCTATACGCAACAGGCCAAATAACAAGAATAGAGATAGAAATAGCAAATATCCCAGGGAAACTGCAAGAATTATTGACGCTAATAGCCAAAACAAAAGCCAACGTAATATCAATAACTCACGATGGCTTTAAAAGAGCGTCTAGATTTAAAAACATAAGAGTAAAATTAACTCTTGAAACTAATGGAAAAGAACACGCTAAAAAAATAGAAAAAATATTGTTAGAAAAAGGCTATATATTGCATTAAAAAAATATTTTAAAAATAAAAATATATCATAAAAAATTCTTATTTTAACTAATTTCTGCTAAAACTAGCTAGTAGCAATGTGGATTATGTTAAATAAGAATTTTTTTTATATTAAAAACCCTTTTGTAAATATTTAAAAAACTCAAAAAAGCAAAAAAATCTACTCTAACAAGTGATATGTACCCTCTTTACTGGACAAACC
>NZ_KQ959905.1:0-314 GCF_001553005.1 Gemelliphila asaccharolytica
TGTCCAGTTTTATGGGTACACATCATTTTTAAGTAGCTTCTTTTTTATTTTTTTGATTTTATTTTTTTCTTTAAATCTTTTATCAATTATTATATTGTACAATCAAAAAAGTAATAAAGAGAATTTTCACTCATATAAAATATTTCATAAAAAAAATAAATATCTTTGAAAAAAAGTATATATAAAAAAATAAATAATAGTAAAATAGTCTAGTTTTAAAAAATATCTGCGGAGAAAAAGTTTTGAAAATATTTAGATAAAAAAGGATTAATTAACTTTCAAAGCTCTAAATAATAAATATTTTATTATAAATG
>NZ_KQ959905.1:414-2622 GCF_001553005.1 Gemelliphila asaccharolytica
AAAAAGCAAATAATTTAATACATTAAATTTCAAAATAATTTTTATCGTTTTTATATAATAATATTTTATATACTATAAAATAGATAATGTTAGTATATAAGCACTTTAAGAGGTGATAAAGATTAAAAATGTTACAAAAAGATTACATTTTACAAAAATATTTAAAAAGTTTAAAAAAAATATTGAATGTGTCTTTTAAAAATGTTAAAATAAAAAACATAAAAAGTTTAAATATTTATTTAAGTATTAGTAAACAAAAATATTAATTATATAAAAGCAATAAAGGAGAAATAGATGAAATATAGAAAGAAGATATTAACAGTAGGTGTGACAGGAGCATTATTATTAAATATTAGTGGGGCAGTTTCGCCACTAAATAATACATTAGCAGATGCACAAGGAACAACTACTGCAAACACAGATCAAGAATTACAAAGAGCAAAAGACGAAGCTATTAAAAAATTAGATGAATATCCAGAAGCGTTTGCTGTTTTGAATAATTTAGCAAATGAAGCGAAAAAAGCAAAAATAAAAAAAATAAATGAAGCTACTAAGAAAGAAGATATAGAAAATATTTTAAATGAAGTAAAGAATGCACATAATTTGAATAAAGCTAAAAAAGAAGGAAAAGACTTTTTAGATAAGCTAACTCATGTATCAGATTCACAAAAAAATGATGCTAGAAATAAAATAGGAAGTGCAAATAAAGTAGAAAATATAATAAAAGAATTAAAGGATTGTTTAAATAAAGAATTAGACGGATACCCTTATGCCTTTGGAAATCAGCTATATGGACAAAAAGGAAATGCTGATGCTGAATCGCAAGATGGTAAAGATTTTTCTAATGAAACACTTTCAGAAGCTATGAAGCAATTCATGAAAGGGAAAATTTATAATGATTCTCATACTAAAGAAGATTTAGAAAAAATATTAACTACTGTAAAAAAAGCTGATGAAATAGGGAAAGCTAAAGAAGAAGGAAGACAGAAAGTTGATAAAATGACAAATCTTTCTCAAGAAGAAAAAGTTAAGGCTTATAACTCTATAGGAAGTGGTTCTACTTTAGAAGAAGTAAAACAAGAAGAGAAAAAAGCTGAGGAAAAAGAAGCACAAGAAAAGGCTAAAAAAGAAAATGCTGGAAAAGAGCAAAACACCCCTCCTCAAGATAATGGAAGTGGGCAACAATCAAAAGAAAATGAACA
The DNA here is from genome assembly GCF_001553005.1 of Gemelliphila asaccharolytica. Classification (GTDB taxonomy): domain Bacteria; phylum Bacillota; class Bacilli; order Staphylococcales; family Gemellaceae; genus Gemelliphila; species Gemelliphila asaccharolytica. Next base: position 1,617 of record NZ_KQ959905.1, read on the forward strand.
AGGCGACCAACCATCAGCACCAAATGCAAAAGATGAAGCGAAAGATTTAGAACAAGCAAAAGAAAAAGCTAAAAAAGCAATAAAAGAATTAAAAAATCTAACTGATGAAGCTAGAAATGAATATGAAGAAGTTATTAATGAATCAACAAATGAAGAAGAACTAAAAGCTATTCAGGAATCAGCTAAAGGCGAAGATGACTATATAAATAGTGAAAAAGAACAATATAAAAAACGTCAAGCAGAAGCAAATGCAGAATTAGAAAAAATTAAAAAATATGTAAAAGATGCTTCAAAAGAACAAATTAAAAAACTTAATAATCTATCACAAACTCAAAAAGATTCTTTATTGAAAGAAGTAGAAAAAAATACAGATGTAAAAGATTTGGAAAAAGTTCATAAAAATGCAAAAACTTTTGACACTAAAGTAAAAGAAGCAAAAGAAGAAATAGAAAAATTAAAAGATTTAAGTGAAGCAGACAAAGCTACATATAAAGAAAAAATAGAAAAATCTGAAAATGTAGAAAAAGTTAATGAAAACTTTGGTCTAGCTACTGAAAAAAATAATCAAATTTTAAATGAAGCTAAAACAAAAGCATTAGACGAACTTAAAAAATTAATGAATTTAACAGATGATCAATTGCAAAAAGCAAAAGCAGAAGTTTTAGCAGGGCAAGATAAAAAATCTGTTGAAAAAGCTTTAAGTGATGCTAAAGTATTGGATAACAAAGAATTAACAGAAGCAAGAGCAAAAGCAAAAGAAGAAATAGAAAAATTAAAAGATTTAAAACCAGAGGAAAAAACAAAAGCAAATTCAGATATAACAAATTCTGTAACGAAAAAAGCTATTAATGAAGTAGTAGAAAAAGCTAAAAAACAAGATGCTAAAAACAAAGCAGAAAAAGTAAAACCTAATGAAAAACCAAGTGGAGATGCGCCGCAAACTCCAGCACCAATGCCGGAAAACCCAGGAGAAAATCAAAATCCACAAACTCCGACACCAATGCCG
>NZ_KQ959906.1:0-20421 GCF_001553005.1 Gemelliphila asaccharolytica
TATCTCTGCTTTTGCTTCGGCTTTTGCTTTAGCAATTTCTGCTAATTTATTTTCTTTTATATTTTTACTAAATTCTTTAGCATCTTGCAGTACTTCATTTATTGTGTTTAAGACTTTGTCATCATTTTCAGCATTTTGAACTTTTTGTTTTGCTTTTTTAACCATTTCATCTATTTTTGCTAATGCTTTTTGTTTTTCTTCTTTTGAATAGATGTTGCTGTCATTTATTTCATCTTTAATTTTTTGAGTTTCTTCTGTGATGAAGTCATCTGCTACTGGTTTTAACTTATCTAATGGATATTCTGGTAATGCTGGTTGTACTAAAGCTTCACTTCCACTTTGACCTACATTAACAGTTTTATCTGCTGGTATTATGTCAGTTGATTTATCTTTGTAAGTTATTACAACTGTTCCATCACCTAAAACTTTAATATCTGCATCTTTTAATTTTCCATCTTCGCCACCATTAGCTTCGATTACTGCTTTTTTAACAGCTTCTTTTTCTATTTCAGTAAGTTTTCCATATTCTGCTACTTTTGTATAAATTGGTGCGTCTACATCTGTTAAATCTGCTATAGTTGGTTTTAGTTTACCATCATCAGCTTTTTTAGTTACAAGTTTTTCACCATCTATAGTTTTTGCAGAACCGTCAGCAAATTCTACTGTTACTGTTCCATTGTTTTGAACTGTTATATTAGCTGAATCTAACTTACCTGCATTTTTAGCTTTTAAGTTTTCTTTAACTTTTTCTTTTTCAGCTGTGCTTAATCTATTTGGATTTATAACTTCAGTTTTCACATCAGGAACTAATATTTCTACAGTTTCTGCTAAAGTTTTTCCTTTTGCTTTTTGTTCAACTAATTTTTCTCCTGCCACTATGTTTTCACTACCATCTTTGTAAGTAAGAGTTGCAGTTCCATTAGAAGATACTTCTACTTTAGTAGCATTAGGATTTACTTTTGTTACTTCTTCTTTTACTTTTGCTATTTCTTCTGCTGTAAGTTTTGTTGTATCTGCAACTTGTACTTTTACAGCTGGAACTTTTGCAGGATTTTTAACAGCTTCGCTCTCTTTTGGAGTTTTTCCTGCTTTTTGAACCACAGTGTCTTCTGGTTTGATAGTATTTCCACTTCCATCTGGATATGTAATCTCAACTGTTCCGTCAGTACCTACTACTATATCTTTAGCTTTAGGGTTAGTGTTTTTAACATTTTCTTTTACCTTAGCTTTTTCATCATCTGTAAGTTTTTTACTATCTTCAACTTCCACTTTAGCATTTGGTTTAACAGCTGGATTTTGTTTAGCATCTGTTAGTTTTTCTTTTGCTTTTTCTACTAAATCAGTATTTTTGATTGTATCACTACTTCCATCTTTGTATGTGATTGTTGCAGTTCCGTCTTTAGCTACTTCCACAGTAGTATTTGCTGGGAAAGTATCTTTATTTGCTTCTAGTATTTTTTCTTTAACTTTTGCAATTTCTTTATCATCAAGTGATGAAGGATTTGCAACTTTCACTTTTTCAGCTGGGACTTTTGGAGTCATTTCTTCTGCTATTGTTTTAACATAAGGTGATGGACCATCTACAAGATCACTACCTGAAATTGTTTTAGTAGTTTTATCTGGATAAGATATTATAACTGTACCGTCACCTTGAACTTCTAATTTAGTTCCTTTAGGGAATTTATCTTTATTGCTAACCCCTTTAGTGTCAGTTGCATTTTCTAAAGCTTCTTTCACTTTTTCTTTTTCATCAGCTTTCAAGTTAGTTTTGTTTTCCACTTGAACTTTCACTTTTGGTAAAGCAACATCATATTTAGTAATATCACGCTCTTTTACAAGTCTTTCTCCAGGCAGCTCACCTACTACTTTACCATCTTTGCTAACTGTCACAGTACCTGCTTTCTTATCTTGTCCTGTAACTGCTACAATAGTATAAGTATATCCATCTTTTTCTTTAAGGTCGCTATTTGCCAACTTAACTTTTTCTAGTACTTTGGCTTGTTCTACTTGATTTAGATTATTTATGTCGTTAACTTCTACTTTTTCACTTGGTAAGTGTAAGCCGAATTTCAACTTAGCGTCTTGTTCTACTTTGACATTTATAACTCTAGTTTGATTATCGTCATAAGTAAGTGTTACATCTACACTAGATTCATCTCCTGATACTTTTATAGTTTTATCTACAATGCTTGGAGTTGCTCCGTCTAGTTTGTTTGTACCACGAACTGCGTCAAGAATAGTTTTTTCATCTTCTGGCGATAATTTTTCTTTATCTTTGTCTTTTCCTTTGATGATTACTGGTTTTTCAAATGTAAATTCTTCTGCCTCATTTACTGTCACTGTCACTTCTTGCTCTGTAACGTTATTAAATTTATCAAAAGCTTTTACTTTGAATTTAACTGTAGTAGCTTCTTTTGGCACTCTTGTCAAGTTATTTGCTAATTTAACTTTGTTTGTAGCTTTGTCAAACTCTAACCAGCTTGGCAAGTTTTCTACCACATATGGTTCATTATCTCTTAACGCTGACCCTGCGTCAGTAGCTTTGATTTCGATAGGTTTGAATGTTTCATATTTTTTAACACTTGCGTCACCTAATCCTTCAAATACTGGACCTGTGCTATCTCCTACTACTTTTACTTTTATAACTTTTGTAGATTGGTCATCGTATGTTAAAGTTACTTCCACATATTTGCTTCCGTCAGCATCTTCTTTGATTTTTTCTCCGTCTGCTATACTTGCTACCCCTCCGCCAGTTTGGGCATTAGTTAATGTAGCTATAATTAAATCTGCATTTTCTTTTGTCAAGACAGTATCTTTAGCGTCAGAACCTGAGATTGTTGCTTTTAAAGGAGGTAAAAGTTCTGTTTTACTTAATTGTTTTGTTACTTCTGTTGTGTAATCACTTGTACCTTTAGAGGCTTTTACTTTTACAGTAGTATTATTTTTAGTAATTTCATCTGGAATGATGATTTTACCATTTTCTTCTTTAAAGCCTTCTGGTAGGTTCCATTTACCTTGATCTTTTTTCGCTTCTACAAGTTTTTCTTGATCTGAATCTTTTGGAGTGTATCCCACAACTACTTTATCGCTATCTGCTGATGGGGTAATTGTTATATCTCCATTTTTAAGTGCAGCCACTGCAGGTTCAGATGGTTTAGTGTCAACTACGTTGAATTTAACTTTAACCTCTTTTTCACTTCCGTCTGGGAAAGTTACAGTTATTGTTTTTTCAACTTCTCCAACTTGGTCAAATTTAGGATTTGCTTTTTCGTCTTTCCATGAGTATTTTGTTTGCTTTGGTAAATCTTTTGCATTTTTAACATAAGATTTAGCATCATTTGACTGTTCACCTTGTACTTTTTTGATTTTACTTCCGTCACTTGTTAATGTTTCTGGAGAGTATTTATCACTTTGTGATTTAACCGTGATAACTATTTCTTTAGTAGTCGTATTACCCACTTTGTCTTTTGCTATTACTTTTACAGTTGTTGTTGTTGCAGTTGTTGGTACTTCTGTAGTTCCATTTGCAAATTTTATAGTTTTACCAGTTTCATCATATTGTAACCAATTTGGTAAATCTTTCACTTCAATAGGTTTGTCTGCTAAGTTACTGTCAGTAGCATTAACTTTTATTTCTGTGAATCCTTCTTTTTTATAAACTGTTTGATTATCATTTGATAATTCTACTTGTGGTGCTGTGCTATCTCCTACTACTGGTACTTTTATAACTTTTGTAGATTTATCTTTAAATTCTAATTTTACTTCTACATATTTTTTACCAGCTTCTTCTTTGATTTTAGCATCTTGCTCTATACTTGCGTTTGCTTCACCTTTTTGGTCGCTAGTTAAACTGTCTAGTATAAGTTTTCTATTATTTTCTGTTACATCTGTATCTTTGTTATCACTTCCTGCTATAGTAACTGGAGTTTTAACTTCTTGTAATTCTTTAGCAGTTATAGTAGTAGATTTTTCTGTTGTATAACCACTTGTTCCATTAGACGCTTTTACTTTTACAGCAGTATTATTTTTAGTAACTGTATCAGGTATTGTTATTTCTCCACTATCATTTTGACTAAATTCAGCTGGAATTTTCCATTTACCATCAGTATCTTTTTCTATTTCTACAGTTTTTTCTGCATTTTCATTAGTAGGTGTGTAAGTAACTGATATTTTATCTGTGTTTGGAGCTGGTTTAATTGTAACATCTCCATTATCTTTTGCAGTTACTGTCGGTACGTCTGGTTTTTTGTCAATTACATTGAATTTAACTTTCACCGTTGTTTTGCTTCCGTCTGGATAAGTTATTTCAATTTCTTTTTCTTGGTCTTTTCCTACTGTATTAAGAGTTAATGTATCTGCATTACCATCTTTCCATTTGAAAGTAGTTCCATTTGGTAATTTATTATTTTCTTTTATAAAGTTTTTAGGATTACCTGCTATATCTCCGACAGTTTTTGTTACTACACTCTTAGTATCTTTAGTGATTGACTCTGGACTATATTTTTCAGATTGTGATTTAACTGTGATAGTTATATCTTTAGTAGCAATATTTCCTGCTTTATCTTTTATAGTTACAGTTATTTTTTTAGTTGTTGCGTCTGTTGGTACTTCTGTAGTTCCATTTGCAAATTTTATAGTTTTAGTTGCTTTGTCATATTGTAACCAATTTGGTAAATCTTTCACTTCAATAGGTTCATCTGCTAAATTATCGTCAGCAGGTGTTAAAGTAATTTCTCCAAAGCCTTCTTTTTTATAAACTGTAGGATTATCTCCTGCTACTGTAATTGTTGGATTTGTAACATCTCCTAAAACTTCTATTTCTAGTGATTTTTCTACTCCGTCTTTAGATACTTTTACAGTTACATAATTTTTTCCTTGTTTATTAGTGACTTTAGAATAAGTTACAGTTGCTCCGTCTGGTATTCCTTTAACTTTTGCTTTAACTTTTTCTTGATTTTCTGCTTTAATATCAGAATTATTAGTTAAAGTTTCATTTAAATAAACTGGTTTATCATCTTGTTTTGTAAGGTTTATATCAGCTACTACGTTGAATTTAACTTTAACCGTTTCTTTGCTTCCGTCTGGATAAATTACAACTACCTCTTTTTCTTTATCATTTCCTACTTCATTTAATGTTATTTCATCTTTTTCTGTGTTATTTTCTTTCCATTTGAAAGTAGTTCCTTGTGGTAACTGAGTATTTTTATCAGTATTTTCTACATAGTCTTTTGGTGAATTTACTTTTTCTCCTACTACTTTTCTTGTTGGAGTGTCTGATTTAGCTTTTGGTTTGTATTTATCAGCTTGTGATTTAACTGTGATATTTACATCTTTTGTTTGTTCATTTCCTACTTTATCAACTACTTTAATAGTTACTTTCGTTGTTGTAGCTGTTTTTGGTACAGTATTTCCATTTTTAAGTTTGATAGTTTTAGTAGCTTTATCATAAGTCAACCAACTATTATTATCTAATCCTTCTACTGTTATGTAATCTTTAGTAGTATCAAGATTTTCATCTGTCGCAGTAATTTTCATTTCTTTGAACTCTTCTGTTTTGTAAATATCTTGATTTTCATTAGTTACTTGTACAGTTGGTTTTGTAGTGTCTGATTTAATTGGTATATCTATAGTTTGACTTACATTATCTTTTACTACAGTTACAGTTACAACTTTTTTCCCTTTATCTGTTTTTACTGGGCTTATGCTTGTTACTGCGTCTTTTGGCATATCTTTAATTTTGTCAAGTATAGATTTTTTATCAGTTTCTTTTTCTACTTTTGTTCCATCATTGTCGCTAACACCTACTAAAGCTGGGGTAGAATCTTTAGTTTCTAATTTGAATTTACCATTCAAATTATTTTCTGCATTAATTAAGTCTGCTAATGCTTGTTCCACCTTGTCTTGAGTAGCATTATTATCATTTGCTATTTTTTCAGCTTCTTTTAATTTGCTTTCAAAATCTGTTTTTTGTTTTGTTTCAGAATTTTTATAAATATCTTTTTCTTTTAATTCTTTAGCTTTTTTTATTTCTTTATTTAAAGCTTCTTTATTTATATCAATTTTTACTTTTGGTTTACTTGGATTTAATTTATTAATTGCTTCTTCTAAATCCTTAGTCAACTGTTCAACTGTGCTAGAATCAGCATCAACTCCTGTTTCTTTTTCAGATACTTTTTTCGCTTCTGCTAATGCTTTTTCATAATTTGTTTTATCTTGTTGTTTTGCATTATTTAATCTGTCTTTCACATCTTGTTCTACTGTTTTTGCTACAAGTTTTTGTAAAGTGTCCATTTTGCTATCAAGGTCATTTGCTTTACTTACTTCATTATTTATGTCAGTGTCACTTATCAAGTTATCTATATTATCTTTTAATGATTCTTTTTGTTTTTTGTTTAGATGTGATAGTTTGTCAATTTCTTCTTTTGCTTGTTTTTGTTTTGCTTTGGCTTGTGCCATTTCGACTATAGAGTCCATTTGCCCTTTTGTTGTGGCTTGGTTTATCTGATTTTTATAGTCTTCTTTTTCTGTTTTATCTAAGCCTTGTGTATTTTCTATTTTTTGTTTATATTCTTCTTTTAGTTTGTCGGCTTCTTCTTTTTCTTTTTTGGCTTTTTCTTCTGCTGCTTTTTTAAGGTGTTCTTCTGCTTTTTTGTCTATCTCGTCAGTTGAACCTGCGTTATTTATATCTTGTTCAGCTTGTTGTTTTTCTTTTTCAGTTAAGCCAGAATTATTGATATCGTTTATTGCTTTTGATTTTGCATTTTGTTTATCTTTTTCTTGTGCTTTTTTTACTTCATCATCTATTGCTGTTTGGTCTTTAGCTTTATCAATATTTTCGTTAAATTGTTTTCTTTCTTCTGGACTCAAATGTTTTAGTTTACCGATATCTTCTTTTGCTTTGTTTTTGGCTTGGTCTAATTTAAGTTTATTTTGTTTGTCTAGCTCTTGTGCTTTTTTGATTTCTTTTTCTACTTCTTCTTTTGTTTTTGCTTTATCGACTGAGCCTTTATTATCTTCTGTGAATTGTTTTTTCTCTTCGTTAGACAAGTTTTGAAGTTTATTTATTATTTCTTTTGCTTTTTTCTTAGCTTCGTCTAATGCTTTTTTATCTACATTAGCTTTGTCTTGTGCTTTTGCTTTTTCTACAATTTCATTGATTTTGTTTTCATCTTGAGCACTGTCTACTTGTGTATTAAAATTATTTGTTTCGTTAGTTCCTAAATTTTTAAGTCCTTTTATTATTTCTTTTGCTTGTTTCTTAGCTTCGTCTAAAAGTTTTTTCTTGTCTTTTGCTTCTTTTGCTTTAGAATCTTCTTCTCGTGCTTTATCTACTACTTTTTTAACTTCTTCAGGAGTAGTTTTTTGTTTTAATTCTTCTTTAAGTTTTTCTTTTTCTTTATTGTCTAGGTCTTTAAGATTTCCTATTTCTTTTTCTGCTTCTTGCTTAGCTTTATCAAGGTCTTGTTTTTCTTTTCCTTCTTTTGATTTTTGTTCTGCTTCTTTTATAATTTCATCTACTTTATCTTGAGTTAGTGTGTCTTTTTTATCTTCTAATTGTTTTTTAAGTTTTTTAGCATCATCTTCAGACAAACCTTTTTTCTTAAGATCTTCTATTATTTGTTCAGCTTGTTGTTTTGCTTTTTCTTTGTCAAATGGGTTGTCTATGTAGAAAAGGTCATTTTTAGATATTTGGAATTTTAAGTCCTCTCCACCGTATTTCCCTGCACTTCTGAATTCCAAATTTTCTGAAGCCTGTTGTATGATTTTTTCTACACCCATATCGCCAAAATCTTTATGTATTTTTATATTTGAGGTACCAGCAACAGGAGTGTAAATTCTTCCATCTTTATAAATTTCCCAGCCACCTTGATAAGTAACATTTCCCCCCTTGTTGTTTAAAATGACATCTTTTTTAAAGTCTTCAAATTTAGATATTTTGCCACTCCAAGTATAATTGTCGAAAACAAAGCGTCTTGCTGCGTCAGCCCACAATCCCTCTCTGTTTTTTTTAAGATCGTCCCAACTTTTTATTTTTATCGGCGTTAGATAATATTTAAATTGACCATTAGTTTTTAGTTCTGTACCTGGTGAAGTAGAGCTACCACCTTTTTTGTAAAGTAGTCTACTAGCTGATATTTTATTAGTTGTTCCATCAGCGTAATGGAAAGTTGCTTCTCCCTTAGAGTCGAATTCTACTCCTGAATTGTCTAAACCTTTATCTTTTTTCAAGTTTCCATTTTTAAATATATCTGGATTTGCTTTTTTAAGCTCTTCTATTATTTTTCTTTTTTCTTCATCTTTTACATTTTGGTCATCATCTACTGCTGTTCTGTTCCCCGGTACTGGCGTGAATCTTTCATTCATTTTAGGTATTTGATATATTAGTCTGCTTGGGTCTATTGTGTCTGTAGAGTTATCTTTATAAGTTAAAGTTGCTTTACCTTTGCTATCTACTTGTATCCCTTGTTCACCGCCTTGCAGCTGCTCTATAATTGCATGATTTGCTCGTTTATTAATCTCAACTAATACTTGTTTAACTTTTTCCTGTTCTGCTGTAGTTAAACTGTCTTTATTTACTACTCCAGTTGTAACCGAGATTAAAGGTTCATATTTTTCTGATAGTGGGATGTAGCGAGTTACGAGTTTGTTGGCTTCGATTTCGTGTTTAGTACCATCTATATACTTAATAGTTGCCTCACCTTTTTCAGTTACAGTTATAGCACTATCTTTTTTATCTTCCCCACCAATACCTTTTATAAATTCTTTATTATCTTTGTTAGCATCAAAGATAGCTTCTTTTACGGCATTTATTTCGTTTTGTTCTAGCTTAGAAGTATTTTTCACTTCTGTTGTTTGTGGAATTTTTATACCAAATCTGTCTTTATAAGGGACGTGTTTAGTTACTAATCTACTTCCAGCGATTGTTTGCTGACTTAAATCTCTAAAAGTGATAGTTGTGTCGCCATTATCTTTGACTTCTATTTGTTTGTAGCCGTCATATTTACCATCTTCTACTAAGTATTGTTTTTTACTTGCATTTTCTTTTTTATCTAAAATAGCTTGTTTTATTTTTTCTTGAACATCTTTCCCTATTTTATCTGGATTGTCTACTTCCATAATTTCTGGAGTGTCTAGAGGGTATTTTTCTGCGTAGGTAATGTAGTGAGGTGTTGTCACTGTTTGCATGTTGGCAATTCTGATATTACCTAAGACTGAAAATGCTCCCGCTGCAAAGTCTAGAGTGTTTGATTTCAGTGGGAACATTACTTCTGTTTCTACTTCTATAGTTACTTTGCCATCTCCTCTTGGTTCCCAGTCGATATAAATACTTTTAGAGTTGTTTCTTATGCTTTTGGCGAAGTTTCTAGTTCCTCCGTTTTCGTCAAACCAGCCTCCGTCTTGTTCGTCTAGCATTCTATTGAATTGATAGTTAAGACTTCCATTGAAACCTTTTTGGTATTCTTCTGTTCGGTCGTTAAATCTTCCCCAGTCATGTGGATGCCCTTCATTTTGCTTAATAGCATCTTCCATATTTTGGTATCTACTAGCTACAAATCTTGTGTTTGTTGTCCATTGACGCCAGTTTTGAATACTATCAGAGTGACCCTTAGCATTTGTGATTTTTATGTTTGACGGTTCTTTAACATTTTTTGGTAAAGAGAACCAGTAAAATGGTCTACCTGCCCAGTAAGCACCTTTATTACTATTAAATTCATATTTAATATGTACCTTTTTACTCTCTGGTCCATAGTCATTTTGCCCATTATTTTTTGGGAAAGTTACACTTATTTTAACAACGTCTTCTACATTTTTATGTCCATATATAGCAGCGTCACCTATACTAAAATTTAATGGGTTTAGTCCATTATTTGCGTATAGTACTTTCACTCCCCCGTCACCAGTATTTATTTTTTGAGTCACTCCACTTGCGTAGGCGTTTTTTGGGTAGTGAACTCCATTCAAACAGCTTGTTGCCACTAATAGTGACATTAATGCTGGTGTGGTTTTTTTGATATATTTTTTAACTTCAAAATTTCTATTATTTTTTTTGACTTTTACCATAATTCCTCCATAGTATTTTTTGTCTATCATTGTATATAACAGAATAATAAAAAAAGGGACTAATGTCAAGTTTTTTGGCTATATTTCAAATGTTTTCTTTTTTTCACAAGACCCCTTGAAAACTAGATATTATAAACACTATTCGTTTTTTTTTTTTTTGTTTTAGAGTATATTTTTATATACTAATGTTTTAAAATAATGATATTTTTAGTTTTCACATTTTTCTATGAAAAACTAAGGGGGTGGATTTTTATAAATTTTTTCATAATCAATGCTAAAATAGTCTTATTTTTAATTATTTATTTTTTTAGCAAATGAGCTAGAATATAGTTATTATTTTTTTATGAAAAAATGCCTTGTTAAATAATTTTTATTTCCTTTAGTTTTAAAATATAATCAAATGAAATTTTTTTCAAAGCTCTCTTTTCTAACGGCTTACTTTCTGTCGCCTTTCTCTCTCCTTTTTATAGGTTTAATGTTTTTCCTTGTTTTGCGTATTAAAAGTTTTTTAAAAGAGGGTATTTTTTTGATAAAAAATAAACCAAGAAATTATAAAAAATTTCTTGGTTTATTTGTATTTTAAGTAAATCATCTGGTTAAGTGATTTTTTGAGTGATGATTTTCTTAAGGATTATAGTTATTTTTGTGTAGCTTTTATTTTAATTCTGCCACTTTTAAGCGTGTTATTGCTTTTAGCAAGGATATTTCTGCTCTTTTGGTGTCAAGTCCTTGCTCTTTTTTAGCTAGTCTTTCTTCTGCTCTTTGTTTTGATTTTTCTGCTCGAAGTTTGTCTATGTTAGATGCTTCTTCTGCGGTTTGAACCATGATAGATACTTCTTCGCTATGGCATTCGCTAAATCCTTCACTTACTGCAAAATAGTGATTTTTTTCTTTGTTGTCGACTATTTTTAGCACTCCTATTTTTAGAGTTGCGACGGTAGGTTCGTGATTTTTCATTATTCCTATGCTTCCGCTGTGAGTGTTTAGGACTACCATTTTTATGTCTTTTGAGTTATAGATTTCACCGTTAGGGGTAGCTATATTTACTTTCATATCTTACCTCCTATTTATGCGTTTACTCCAAGTTTTTTTGCTTTTTCGATTACGTCTTCTATTCCTCCGACAAGACGGAAGCAGTCTTCTGGTATGTGGTCATATTTTCCGTCAAGAATGTCTTTGAATGCTTTTACAGATTCGCTAACTGGGACATATGATCCTGGTTGACCGGTAAATTGTTCTGCTACGTGGAAGTTTTGTGATAGGAAGAATTGCACCCTTCTTGCTCTTTCTACTACTTTTTTGTCTTCGTCACTTAGCTCGTCCATTCCTAGAATTGCTATAATGTCTTGTAGTTCACGATATTTTTGTAATGTTCTTTGCACTCTTGTTGCTACTTCATAGTGTTCTTCTCCGACTACTTCTCTAGAAAGTGCTCTTGATGTACTTGCTAGTGGGTCAACTGCTGGATAGATACCCATTTCTGTTAGGGATCTTTCTAGGTTGGTTGTTGCATCTAAGTGGGCAAATGTTGTTGCTGGGGCCGGGTCTGTGTAGTCGTCAGCTGGTACATAGATTGCTTGAATAGATGTTACAGAACCTTTTTTAGTTGATGTAATTCTTTCTTGTAGTCTACCCATTTCTGTGGCAAGGGTTGGTTGGTATCCAACGGCTGATGGCATACGTCCTAATAGGGCTGATACCTCACTACCTGCTTGAGTAAATCTAAAGATGTTGTCAATGAATAGTAGCACGTCTTGTCCCGCTTCGTCACGGAAGTGTTCTGCCATTGTAAGTCCTGATAGGGCAACACGCATACGAGCTCCAGGTGGCTCGTTCATTTGTCCAAACACCATGGCTGTTTTGTTGATAACTCCTGAGTCACTCATTTCATAGTATAGGTCATTCCCTTCACGAGTACGTTCTCCTACTCCCGTAAATACTGATATACCACCGTGTTGTTGTGCTACGTTGTTTATTAATTCTTGGATTAGGACGGTTTTCCCAACTCCTGCTCCTCCGAATAGTCCTATTTTTCCTCCTTTAATATATGGAGCTAATAGGTCTATTACTTTTATTCCTGTTTCTAGGACTTCTACTTTTGTAGATAGTTCTTCAAATTTTGGTGCTTCTCTATGAATAGAGTCTTTTCTTACGTCTGCACCTGCTGCTTCTTTGTTGTCTACTGCTTCTCCTAGTACGTTAAATACTCTTCCTAGTGTAAAGTTTCCTACTGGTACTTTTATTGGAGAACCTGTGTCTATTACTTCTGCTCCTCTGCTAAGTCCATCTGTTGATGCCATAGCTATTGTTCTTACTGCGTTATCTCCTATGTGTAGAGATACTTCTAATACTAATTTTTCCTTTTTACCATTGCCTTTGTCTATGTAAACTTCTAGAGCGTTTAATAGGTCTGGCATATGTCCTGCTTCAAATTGCACGTCTACAACAGGACCTGTAACTTGGAGAATATAACCTTTGTTCATTATGTTTTCTTCTACCAATGTAGCTTCTCCTTTCATAATTTATTTTATTGTGCTGCACTTGCTCCAGCGACAATTTCTGTTATTTCTTGGGTAATAGCTGCTTGTCTAGCACGGTTATATTTTATTGATAGGTTATCAATAATTGCTTGAGCGTTGTCTGTTGAGTTTTTCATTGCTGTTTTTCGTGCTGAGTGTTCGCTTGCTTTACTGTCTAATATACTACCAAAAATCATGCTTTCTGCATATTGAGGTAATAAAATATTTAAGACTGTAGCTTTTGATGGTTCAAAGTTATACATTCCTAAAAGTTTATTTTCGCTTTTTGGTGCTGATTGCTGTGGTTTTTCTATTGGTAGTAATTGTGCTTCTGTTACTTCTTGAGATATCATACTTACAAAGTGATTGTAATGTAAGTAGATTTTGTCAACTTTTTCTTCTGTATAGTAGCTTATTATTTTGGTTGTTATTTTTTTTATTTCAGAGAAACTTGGTTCGTCTGGAATATTTTTATAAGACTGTACTACAGGGAAATTATTTTTTCTGAAAAATTCTTTTCCATAGTTTCCTATAGCTACTATTTGATATTCTTCGTTTGTTTTATGTCTTTTTGTTACAGTATTAACAAAGTTTCTAATTATGTTTGCGTTAAAGCCTCCACATAGTCCACTATCACTTGTTATTACTACATATAGTGTTTTTTTAACTTCTCTTTTTTTTAGCATTGGATGTTCTTTTGTACTGTCATTAGAAAATACTGTTTCTATTACTTCTTTTATTTTGCTCATGTATGGAGTAAATTTTACTGCGTTTACTTGAGCTTTCATCAGTTTTGATGTTGATACCATTTCCATAGCTTTAGTGATGTGGCTTGTTTTTTTTGTAGAGGTTATTTTTGTTTTTAATCTCTGAGTGATGCCAACTAATTCACCGCCTTTTCATTTTAAGAGAAAGTTTTTTTGAACGCTTCTATTACTTTGTTCATTAATTCTTCTTTTGGTAAATCTTTTGTTTCTTGTATGTGTTTTATTGCTTCGCATGGGTTTGCGTCAAGATATGCATATAATTCTTTTTCAAATCTATGAATATCTTTTACTGCTACGTCATCTAGATAACCTTTTGTTAGTGCGTAAAGTATCATTACTTGTTTTTCTACTGGTATTGGTGAGTGCAAGTCTTGTTTTAATACTTCTACGGTTCTTTCTCCTCGGTCTAGTTTTGCTTTTGTTGCTGGGTCAAGGTCTGAACCAAATTGGGCAAAGCTTTCTAGTTCTCTATATGATGCTAAGTCAAGTCTTAGAGTTCCTGATACTTTTTTCATTGCTTTTATTTGGGCACTTCCTCCAACCCTTGATACTGAAAGTCCTGCATTTATTGCTGGTCTAACTCCTGAGAAGAATAGGTCTGATTGTAAGAATATTTGTCCGTCTGTTATTGAGATTACGTTTGTTGGTACATATGCACTTATGTCCCCTGCTTGTGTTTCTACAAATGGTAGGGCTGTGATGCTTCCTCCTCCAAAGTCGTCATTTACTCTTGCTGCTCTTTCTAAAAGACGGCTATGCAAGTAAAATACGTCCCCTGGGTAAGCTTCACGTCCTGGTGGTCTTTTTAGTAGTAGTGAAAGTTCACGATATGCTGCTGCCTGTTTTGATAAGTCATCATATACTATTACTACGTCTTTACCATTGAACATGAATTCTTCTGCCATTGCTACTCCTGCATAAGGTGCTATGTATAGAAGTGGTGCTGGTTGTGATGATGAAGCTGTGACTACGATTGTGTATTCTAATGCTCCGTGTTTTTTTAGTGTTTCAACTACACTTCTTACTGTTGATTCTTTTTGTCCTATTGCTACATAGATACAAATCATATTTTGACCTTTTTGTGCTAGGATAGAGTCTATTGCTACTGCAGTTTTCCCTGTTTGTCTATCTCCTATTATAAGCTCACGTTGTCCTCTTCCGATTGGAACAAGTGAGTCTATCGCTTTAATACCTGTTTGGAATGGTTTTGATACTGATTTTCTTCCCATTACTCCGACTGCTGGAGATTCTACGGGACGTCTTTTTTTAGTTTCTATTGCTCCTTTTCCGTCAACTGGTTGACCTAATGGATTTACTACACGTCCTATTAGTTCTTCTCCTACTGGTACGTCCATAACACGACCTGTTCTTACTACTTCGTCGCCTTCTTTGATATTTGTTGTAGGTCCTAAGATTACGACCCCTACATTTGTTTCTTCTAGGTTTTGTGCAAGTCCCATTACTCCTGTTTTGGTAAATTCGACAAGCTCTCCACTCATGATTTCGTTAAGACCATATACACGTGCTATACCGTCTCCAACTTCTATAACTGTTCCGACATCTGTTGACTTTAATTCAAACTGATAATCTTCTATCTGAGATTTAAGTAATGCACTAATTTCTTCAGCTTTTATAGCCATCTATGTCCCTCCTCACTTTTAACTTTACTAAATGTTTAACATTTTTCTTTTTATTTCGTTGATTCTTGTTTTTATGCTGGTGTCTATTATTTTTCCATTGTATGAAATTTTAAGTCCACCTATTAAGCTTTTATCAACTTCGTTTTTGATTTCAACATTTTCTACATTTAGTTTATCTTTTATAGTACCTGATAGTTTTTCTAATTCTTCAGTTGATAAGTTATAGACAGATTCTACTTTAACTAAAGCTTTATTACTGAAGATATTACTTATCTCTTTATATACTTCTACTACTTCAGATATAATATTTATTTTTAGGTTGTTTGCCAAAATTTTTATTACATTTACAACGTGTTTGCTTACACCTTTGAATGCTTTATCTATTATTTGGCATTTTGTTTCTTTTTTTATATTTGGGTTATTCATTAAAGTAATGAAGCTTGCTTCAGTATTGATTGCTTCTAAACACGCTGTTAAATCATTATCAACTAATGATACTTCGTTATGTTCTTTAGCTACATTAAATAGTGTTTTGCCTATTTTATTTGCTAAAACTGTTCTTTTCATTACTTATCCCCTACCTCTTTTATAATTTTTTCTACAAGTTCACTTTGAGATTTTTTGTCAAGTTGTTTTTCGATGATTTTACTTGCTACAAGTACAGAAAGGTCTGTTATTTGTTTTGTTATCTCATCTAGTGCTTTGTTCTTCTCGTCTTCTATATCACGTCTTGCATTTTCTTTTAGTAATTCTACTTCTGTTTTTGCATCGTTTAGGATGTTTTCTTTTTCAAGTTTACTTTGTTTACGTGCATTTTCCATCATTTCTTTGATTGTTGATTGTGCTTTTGCTAGTTTTTCTTGATTTTCTTTTACTAATGCTAGTGATTCTTTTTGATTTTTTTCTGCATCATCTAGTTGAGAATTTACTAATTTTTGACGTTCATCTAGCATATTTATTAGTTTCCCCCAAGCATATTTGTATAATGCCCAAAAGAGAATAATGACTGCTATTATATCAACAGCTATGTTTGCTAGATTAAATCCTTGATGAGAGGAATGTTCTGTAGTTAAAAATAATAGTTCTTTCATATCTAACATTCTCCTATCTTAGTATATTTTTACTTTATTTTTTTTGCATATTATTGGAATATGATTAATAAAGCTACAACTATACCAAGAATAGGTACACCTTCGATAAGTGCGAACATCATGATTGCACTACCTTTTAGTTTTCCTTCCATTTCTGGTTGTCGTGCTGATGCGTCCATATATCTACCAAATAAATAACCATTTCCTATGGCTGCTCCTAATGCTGCAAGTCCTGCTGCTAATCCTGCTCCAATTAATCCCATAATTTATTTTACCTCCTAATTTTTCTTTGTTAAATTATGTTTTTTAGTGTTCGTCTTCTACTTTGTGTGATAAATACACAAACACCATGATTGTAAAGATGTATGCTTGGATGAAACCTACAAATATAGAAAATGCCTTCCATGTTATAAGTCCAACCATACCCAGAACTCCATATACAATCCCTGATAATGTAAGGGTTGATAGTAGTCCTAATAAAATTTCTCCTGCGTATATGTTACCGTAAAGACGCAGAGATAGAGTAAGTATATTAACAAACTCTTCTAATACTTTGAATGGAGAAAGAAGAGCTCCTCCAGAAACGTATGTTCTGAAATAATGTTTACTTCCCTTATGTTTAAATCCATAGTAATGAGTAAATAATATCATCATTCCAGCCATAGTGAATGTAAATGTAGAGTCTGCTGTTACAGAGTTTAGGTACATGACGTTACCATATGTAACTTCTACAATTACCCCAATAATATTGGCAACTGCTATTAGTGAGGCTAAGCTAAGCCCTAACCCCCATAAACTTTTACCATATTTAGTCCAATTTACATTACTTATTGCACTATCTTTTATGATAAAAGCAATCATCTCTGCCATATTTTGGCGTTTGCTATCTGGTCGTAGTTTTATCCTACTAGTTAAATATTTAACTATAATAAATGTTAGGATACACGTTATAATAGTTGTTATTGCACTAGGGATATTTAAAGTAATTCCTGTCCCAAATAGCTCTGTGATGAGATATGTTTGTTCATGCATTTAATCTCTCACCTCTTTTCAGATTATTTTTAGTATAATATACTGTAGTAATATAGCAAATATACAAACTTATTATATTATTTTTAAATTTCGTTTTCAAGTTGTTTTCAAATAAAATTTATTATTATTTTTAAAAAAATTTATATCTGCCTTAATATTGTTATAATATCTTATTCTTATAAAATTTTTTTTATGATTAAAGTTGATATTTATTTTTACTTGTTACTGTTTTTTTATTTCTCTTTGTAGTTATTTTTTATATAATATTTTTTCATTTTATTTTATCAAAAAATTTTTTTATATATTTATTTGCTTTAAGTAGAGTAATTTTAAATTTTTTCTTTAATTTTAAATTTTTTTAAACTTTTTTCACTGAAAATCAGCTATGTTTAGATAAAGGTATTTTCTGAAAAAAAATTTCTTTTCCTTTTTTCTAGATATAATTAAAATTTTTGCTATTTTGTTCCAAAAATTCTATCTCCTGCGTCACCTAATCCCGGTACTATGTATCCGTGATCGTTTAGGTGGCTGTCTAATCCTGCTATAAATATTTCTACATCTGGATGTTCTTTGCGAAGTTTTTCAACTCCTTCAGGAGCAGCTATTAGGCACATAAATTTTATTTCTTTTACTCCTCTAAGTTTTAGAGAATTTATTGCTGCTATAGCACTTCCTCCTGTTGCAAGCATAGGGTCTACTACTATGCACTGACGTTTATCACAATCTTTTGGTAATTTTACAAAATATTCATGAGGAATAAGCGTTTCTGGATCACGATAAAGTCCTACATGCCCCACTCTTGCCGACGGTATTAGTGAAAGTAGTCCTTCTACCATTCCAAGTCCTGCTCTTAGGATAGGAACAAAGAATACTTTTTTACCTGCCAATCTTTTGCAAGTAGTTTTTTCAACTGGTGTTTCTACTTCTACTTCTTCTAATGGTAAATCTCTTGTTATTTCATATCCCATTAACATTCCTACTTCATTGGTAAGCTGTCTGAAATCTTTTGAACTCGTTTTTTTGTCACGAATAAATGACAATTTATGTTGAATTAGTGGATGATTGAATACGTGTACTTTTTCCATTGTTTTCTCCTTTTTTTTTCTAATAATATTTTACTTTATATTAGATTAATTAACAAGTTCTTTTAAAAATTCTCACCTTTAGTGAAGAGGGAGATTTTTTCTTGTACAACCAAAAAAAAGCTAGGATATTAAAAGCAAAAATTATTTTTTGTTTTTTTATATCCTAACTTTAAAAATTTATTTATCTTTTTAAAATAAATCGCTATGACTGCCTGTTCTAGTTAAATATAATATTAACTCCTCGTCTGAAATTTCATAAATCAAGAGCCAATCAGGAGTAATATGACACTCTCTACAGCCTTTAAAATTGCCAAGCAAACTATGGTCTTTATACTTATAAGGTAGTTTTTCTCCTCCAGCTAAAATCACTAGAACTGTTTTTAATAATGATAAATCATAGCCTCTTTTTTTTATTTTTTTTAAATCTTTTTGAAATTTTACAGTCGGTCTAATCTTGTACATATAATACGTCCTTCATCATTTCATCGACACTATCATAAGTTTTCCCAATTGATGAATCTTTTTTCATGTTTTTAACTTCCTTAATAGCCTCTATAGTTTCTATATTGGGAGTTTCATATTCAATTACATATTTCATATATCTGATAATATTTCCTTTTACATTTTCATGATTTTTTACTACTATGCTTTTATAAGCATCATATGTTTTTCTATCCATAGAAAATGAACAAGTAACTGTTTTTTTGTTATCCATATTCTTCGCTCCTTATCTTCCAAGAAAAAATTACTTAGTAACATTACTTAGTAATTAAATTGTAATTTAAATATATAAATTTGTCAAATTTATAAAAATCTCAATTAACAAGTTCTTTTAAAAATTCTCACCTTTAGTGAAGAGGGAGATTTTTGCAGTTTTAATTATAGTTTTATTAATTCAAATTTTAATCGTTTTACTTTTTATTAGAAAAGTTTTGAAATAGTTTCCTGCTAGATAAGATAAAATGGACATTGAGAAGAAAATTTTTAATTAAACAGTTATTTTAAAGATATTTTTGCGTTATAGTAGAAAATTTTAATTTTTTTTAGTATGATTAGTGTAAATATTCAATGACTAATTATGAGGAGAAGAAAATGTTTAATATTAGAGAAAAAAATAAAATTCTTTTTTATTTTTCTATTTACTTATTTTTTTATTTTTACAATGCTTTAGCTAACCCTTTTGCTTCTGCTAATATTTTACAAATTATTTTTATTTTTGCCTTTTTAGCTGTAAGTTATTTTGTTATTTATACTTTGAGAAGTTCTAATTATTATAAAATTTCTACCATTAACAATGTCCAAAGTTCTATTTTTTTAATTTTGGTCTTACTTATAGTTTTTTCTCCAGCAAGTCTTTTTGGGGAGTATAATTTTACTGTTCCTAGACTGATAGCAATACTGATAATAATAGTTTGGTTTTTTATTACTTCTAATTTTGCTAAAAAGGCAAATATTAGTTTGTTTTTACCTATAGTTCTTTTTATTCCTACTTTAGTTCAAGCTATTTTAATGAGTATTCCTTTAACTTTAAAACTTTATTTAGTTTTTCCTTATTTAACTGAAGTTCTTACTTTAATAGGTTTTATTATTTATAGAAGTTATTTTTTTAAAAAATAATATTTGATAAATTGGCACTGAGATTATTTTTCTTAGTGCCTTTAAAATTTTTTATTTTTTCCCACCATTTTTTTAAAAATATAGTATAATTATCTAATAATTATAAATTTTAGGAGGATTTCTTATGATTAGCCAGGATAATACTTGGGTTTTGTGGGCTATAATTTTGCTTATAGCTGCTATTAGCATTTATTTAGAAGATAAATTTACATGGGCTCAAAAAATAAGCGGAGCTATTATCGCCCTTGTTTTAGCTGCTCTTCTTAGTAATTTGAATGTTATTCCTTATGAGTCAGAAGTTTATGATTCTATTTGGGGATATGTTGTCCCTCTTTCTATTCCTATTTTACTTTTTCATTGTGATATTAAGCAAATTTGGAGAGAAAGTGGAAGAATGACCATTATATTTTTGATTAGTTCTTTAGGTACTATGATTGGGGCTGCTGTCGGTTATGTTTTACTTCGTAACCATATTCCAGTTTTAAACCATATTGCAGGTATGATGAGTGCTTCTTATATTGGGGGAGGAGTTAATTTTGTAGCTGTTGCTTCATCTTTTAACATTCCATCAGAGCTGATTTCTGCTGCTACTGTAAGTGATAATTTAC
>NZ_KQ959906.1:20521-22374 GCF_001553005.1 Gemelliphila asaccharolytica
TTCTGCTGCTACTGTAAGTGATAATTTACTTATGGTTATTTACTTTTTAATATTAATATCAATTCCTAGTTCAATGTTTTTCAAAAAACATTTTAAATCAGCTTATAATCATGAAAGTCAAAATCAAATAAAAAATACTACTACTGGCGTTAAAACATCTGTAAAAGATTTTGCCTTTGCTTTTGCTAGTTCTAGTATAATTGTTGCTATAAGTTTTACTTTAGCTAAATACTTAGCTAAACTTGGAGATGGAATTTTTATTAATTTTATTTCTAATAAATATTTAGTTTTAGCAACAGTGAGTGTTATTTTAACAAGTATTTTCCCTAAATTTTTCCAAAATATTACTTCTAGTAATGAGCTTGGTACTTTCTTAATCTATATTTTCTTTGTTGTTATTGGAGTACCAGCTTCTATTAGTTCTATTATTGAAAAATCACCACTTCTTTTAGTTTTCTGTGCTATTATGGTGTTTTCTAATATGCTTATTACTTTTTTAGGTGCTAAGGTATTTAACTTTACTTTGGAAGAAGCTATTATTGCTTCTAATGCAAATATTGGAGGTCCTACTACTGCAGTTGCTATGGCTACTTCTAAAGGGTGGAGCAAATATGTTGCTCCTGCTATGCTTGTAGGTACTTTGGGATATATTATTGGAACATATTTTGGAATATTTCTTGGGCAATTTTTATCTTAGATTTTAATTAAATTACACAAAATAATCTATTATCATACTTATTTTTATTATTAAATAAGTTTTGATAATAGATTTTTTATTTTTCAAGTCTTTTTTCTTAGATTTTTTTTATAACTATAGTATAATTACTCAATATTTACTTATTTTGGGGGTGGATTTTTTGAAAGAGATTTGGATTATTATAAGTTTTATTTTTTTTATTGTATTTATTAGTATTTTTTTAGAAGAAAATTATAAATGGGCAAAAAGTATAACTGGTGCTATTATTTCACTTTTATTAGCTACTATTTTTAGTAATTTAAAATTAATTCCTCATAGTTCTATTGTGTATGATAATATTTTTGATTATGTTGTTCCTATGTCGATTACTTTACTTTTGTTTAATTGTAATTTAAAGCAGATTTACAAAGAAAGTGGCAGGCTCTTGATTTTATTTTTAATCAGTTCTTTAGGGAGCGTTTTGGGGGCTTTTTTGGGGTATGTTCTTCTTAGGGATAATATTCCCATTTTAGCAAGTATCGCTGGTCTTATGACTGCGTCCTATGTTGGGGGTAGCGTTAATTTTGTTGCTGTAGGAAGTGCTTTTAATATCCCTGCAGGGGTTGTTTCTGCTGCTACTGTAAGTGATAATTTACTGATGATTCCTTATTTTTTAATTTTAATTTCTATTCCTAGTGCTAAATTTTTTAAAAAGAATTTCTTATTAAATCATGCTAACAGTAGTGAGGAGGAGAGGAAATTTTCTTTAATTAGTAATAATAAAAGTTTTGCTATTTCCTTGAAAGATTTTGCACTATCTTTTAGTGTTTCTAGCATTATTGTTACTATTAGTTTTACCCTAGCTGATTTTTTAAAGAACTTTTTTAGAGGGAATTTTGTTAATATTTTTTCTAATAAGTATTTAGTTCTTGCTACTGTCACTATAATTTTTACAACTATTTTTAGTGAGTTTTTTAAAAATATTAAATCTAGTAATATGCTTGGTACTTTTTTAATTTATGTTTTCTTTACTGTAATGGGTAGTCAAGCTTCTATAGTTTCTATTTTAGAAAATTCTCCTCTTATTTTCTTATTTTGCTTAATTATTGTTAGTGTTAATATGTTTATTACTTTTTTGGGTGCTAAAGTATTTAACTTTACTTTGGAAGAAGCTATT
>NZ_KQ959906.1:22474-40178 GCF_001553005.1 Gemelliphila asaccharolytica
TATTATTGCTTCTAATGCAAATATTGGAGGAGCAACTACTGCGGCTGCTCTTGCTTCTTCTAAAGGTTGGAAGAGTCTCTTAGCTCCTAGTATCCTTGTTGGTACTTTTGGTTATATCATAGGTACTTACTTAGGACTTTTTGTAGGGCAAATTTTAATGTGAGAAACCCAAAAAAAGCTTGTTTTTTTATAAAAAAACAAGCTTTTTTTTAGGTTTGTTAATTTTTTTCTTTTTTTATTATACAATAAATTTAATATCTCAAAGAAAAAATTTCTAATCTAAATTTAAAAGTTTTTTCTTTTTAGCAATAAATTCTTCTTAATAAATATTTTATTTTGAAATGGTATTTCTATCCTTGTTTTTACAAATTATCTCTAAATTCTATTAATTTTTCTTTTGCTTTTTCGTCTATATATTTTTCTTTTATGGCTTCTTCTATTAATGCGTCATAGCCAGTTAGAGTATAATATTTTAAATTATTTTCTGCAAAATTTTCTTTTGCTTTTTTTATATTGTAGCTATATATTGCTACTACTCCTGCTACTTCTATCCCTGCTTGTTGCAAGGCTTTTACTGCATTTATAGATGACATTCCTGTAGAAATTAAGTCTTCTATTACTACTGCTTTTTGCCCCCTTATTACTTTCCCTTCTATTTGGTTTGTTTTTCCATGATTTTTTTTCTTATCTCTTACATATACCAAAGGTAAATTCATTTTGTAACTTACTAAGGTGGCATGAGGAATGCCTGCTGTTGCTACTCCTGCTATTAGATTTATATTTTCAAATTTTTCTTTTATTATTTCTGTTAATTTTTCTGCCATTTTTTCTCTTATTTGTGGGTATGATAGGGTAAGTCTGTTGTCACAGTAAACTGGTGATTTTATCCCTGATGCCCATGTGAAGTGGTTTTCTTCTTTTAGTTCTACTGCTTTTATTTTAAGTAGGTCTTTTGCTATTTCTTTTGCTATTTCTTTCATTTTTTCTTTTCCTTGTCCTTTTTTCTTATTATTTTTTCTCTTGTTGATATTTAATGGGTTAATGTTATTTACTTGTAAAAATTTCTTTTATTTTTTTATAAGTTTGGTAAGGGTCTTTTGATTTTGTTATGCTTCTTCCTACTACTATGAAGTCAGAAGCATTTTCTTTTGCTTTTTGGGGAGTTGCTATTCTTTTTTGGTCTGAAGCTATGTCATTTTCTAGTCTTATTGCTGGAGTGACACTCAAGAATTTTTTACTTGTGTTTTCTTTTATTTTTTTTGTTTCTAATACTGATGATATTACTCCGTCAAGTTTGCATTTGTAAGCTAATTTTGCATAATTTATGACACTTTCTTCTAGGGTTTTTTCTATTAGTTGGGTTTTTTTCATTTCTTCTTGAGATATTGATGTTAGCTGGGTTACTGCTAGGATTTTTGTGTTTTTGCCGCTTTCTTCTACAGCTTGTTTTGCTAAAGTTAGCATTTGCTCTCCTCCACTTGCGTGCAGCGTGAACATATCTATGTCTAATTTTAATAGTACTTTTACAGCTTTATATACCGTGTTTGGTATGTCGTGAAGTTTTAAGTCTAAAAATATTTTATGCCCTCGTTTTTTTATTTCTTCTATTACTTTTTTTCCTTCTGCTAAATATAGTTCTAGTCCTACTTTTACAAAAGGTTTTTCATTTTTAAATTGATCTAAAAAGTTTAAAGTTTCTTCTAATGTTGAAAAATCTAAAGCTATTATTACGTCTTTTTTTATTTCCATGCTCGTCCTCTTATGTCTAATATATGTTTTACTGATAGTTCATCTAGTGCTTTTTCTAAGTTTTCTATTATTTTTTTGCATACATAGGGATCTGTGAAGTTTGCAGTTCCTATTTGCACTGCACTTGCTCCTGCAGATATAAAGTCTATCACGTCCCAGTGGTCACTAATACCACCTATTCCTATTATCGGAATTTTTACTTCTTGTGCTACTTGATAAACCATTCTTATTGCTACTGGTTTTATGGCTTTTCCTGAAAGTCCTCCTGTTTTGTTATAAAGTATCGGTTTGCCTGTTTTTTTGTCTAGTTTCATTCCTAGTAGTGTGTTTATCATGGTTATCCCGTCTGCTCCTGCCTCTTCTATGGCTTTTGCCATTGCTACTATGTCGGTTACATTGGGGGTCAATTTTACATATACTGGTACTTTAGATACTTGTTTTACTTTTGCTGTTAATTCTTTTGCTAATTGTGGCTCTGTACCAAATTGAATGCCTCCTAGTTTTACATTTGGGCAAGATATATTTAACTCTATTGCTTTTACATTTTTTACTTTGGATATGTGTTTTGCTACATAGACATATTCGTCAATGCTACTACCTGCTACATTTGCTATTATTGGAACGTCATATTTTTCTAATTCTTTTAGTTCTTCTGATATTACTTTTTCTATTCCAGGATTTTGCAAACCTATTGCATTTAGCATTCCACTTGAGGTTTCTGCAATTCTCGGAGTGGGGTTTCCTATGCGTTTTTCTTTTGTTACTGCTTTTATTACTATAGCTCCTAACATAGATATATCATAAAATTTTGCATATTCTTTGCCAAAGGCAAAGCATCCTGATGCAGGTATTATAGGATTTTTTAAGTTTAGTCCGGGTAATTTTACTTTTAATCTTTCGTTCATGAAAACTCCTTGTTGTTAAAGTTTTTTCTTAGGATTTATTTTTGGGTTAGAAGGCTATTTCTTCTGCTTTGAATACTGGCCCATCATAGCAAACTCTTTTAGTAGAACTAGATTTTGTTTTGCATATGCACCCGTAACAAGCCCCTACCCCGCAAGCCATCCTTTCTTCTAGTGATAGGTATCCTTGTTTTTTGTTTTCTAATTTTTTTATTTCTTTTAACATTAGTATCGGCCCACAGCTATAGTATTTATCGTATTTTATATTTTTTTGTTTTATTATGTCTGTTACATAACCTTTTTCTCCATAACTTCCGTCAGCTGTTGCAATATAAGTTTTTCCTATTTTTTTAAAATTTTCTTCGTAAAAGACTTCTTCTTTTGTGTTAAATCCTAATATGTGAATTGTCTTTATGCCTTTTTGTTTAAATTGTTTTGCTAGTTCATATAAGGGAGGAACTCCTATCCCTCCTCCAATTAAAAGAGCTGTTTGTCCTTTTTTTAAGCTATCCATATTGTAGCCATTTCCCAAAGGTGCTAGTATGTCTATTTTTTCCTTTGCTTTTAACTTGGATATTACTTTTGTTCCTTCTCCAACTGTTTTATATATCATTACAAAATTGTTTTTTTCTTTGTTTATTTCACATATTGATATGGGTCTTCTTAGTAAAAATTCTTCTGTTTTTGGAATTTTTATATTTACAAATTGCCCTGGAGTGTTCATTTCTTTTACTAGATTGGCTTTTACAGTTATCTTAAAGGTGTTTTTTGCTAGCTTTTCATTTTTTACTACTGTAGCTAGTTCTACTTGCATTTTTAACCTCCTATTTTTTTGTTACAAAATTTTTTATTAGGATTATTTAGTAAAAATTAAAGTTTTATTTTACTTTTTTGCTATAGTTTTTTTAATTAAAATATTTTTTTCCCTCTTTTTGTTAGGTAAATTTTTTGCCTTATTTTATATTTCTTCTACGCTGAAGTTGATGCTTTCTATTACTTTTAATAGTGCGTTTGCTGTGTCTAGTGATGTTAGTGATACTACTCCTTTTTCTACTCCCGCTCTTCTTATTTTAAAGCCATCACTTGCTGATGATTTTTCTTTTGACGTTGTGTTTATTATCATGTCTACTTTACCATTATATATAGCGTCTAAAACCGTATTTTTTTTGTCTTTTATTTTTCCTACTCCTTCTACTTTAAGATTATTTTCTGTAAAGTATTTTTTTGTTCCTTCTGTTGCATAGATATTATATCCTAGTAGAGAAAATCTTTTAGCTATTTCTAGTGCAAAGTCTTTGTCATCATCACTAATTGTAAAAAGTATATTGCCACTTTCTTTTATTTTTATGCCACTTGCTACAAGACCTTTATATAGTGATTTTTCTACAGTTACGTCACTTCCCATAACTTCTCCTGTTGATTTCATTTCAGGGCCTAAGCTTGTGTCTACGTCTTTTAATTTTTGGAAACTAAATACCGGTACTTTGGTGTAGTATCTATTTTTTTCTTTTATTAATCCCGTTTTATATCCTTTGTCTTTTAGTTTTTCTCCTAAAATACTTTTTGTTCCTAGATTTGCCATGTTTATATTTGTTATTTTGCTTAAAAATGGTACCGTTCTTGAACTTCTTGGATTTACTTCTAGTACATATACTTTTCCTTCGCTTATTACATATTGAATATTTAATAGTCCTATTATATTAAGTCCTTTTGCTAGTCTTATTGTGTAGTCTATTAATGTTTGTTTTTCTTGTTCTGTTAGACTTACTGGAGGATATATTGCTACTGAATCTCCTGAGTGTACTCCTGCTCTTTCTATATGTTCCATTATTCCAGGAATGACTACAGTTTCTCCGTCACTTACTGCGTCTACTTCTATTTCTTTTCCTTGTAAGTATCTATCTATTAGAACTGGTTTTTCTGCCGATACTTTTACTGCATTTTTCATATAATGAATTAATTCTTCTTCGTTATATACTATTTCCATGGCTCTTCCACCTAGAACATATGATGGCCTTACTAGAACTGGGTATTTTATTTCTTTTGCGTTTTTTACAGCTTCTTTTAGCGTTGTTGCTGTTTTTCCTAAAGGCATCGGTATATTTAGTTTTTTTAGTAATATTTCAAATTTATCTCTATCTTCTGCGTTGTCTATTTCTTCTAGAGATGTTCCGAGTATTTTCACTCCTTTTTTGGCTAGACTTTCTGCTAAATTTATTGCTGTTTGTCCCCCAAATTGAACTATTACTCCTAGTGGTTTTTCATGTTCTATTATTTCCATGACATCTTCTGCTGTTAAGGGTTCAAAGTATAGTTTATCTGATATTGAAAAGTCTGTTGATACTGTTTCGGGATTGTTATTTATTATTATGGCTTCATATCCCGCTTCTTTTATACTCATAACTGCGTGTACTGTTGCATAGTCAAATTCTACTCCTTGACCTATTCTTATTGGTCCAGAACCTAGGACTATTACTTTTTGTTTATCTGTCACTATAGATTCTTGTTCCTGTTCATATGTTGAGTAAAAATAAGGAGTAGTAGATTCAAATTCTCCTGCACAAGTATCTATCATTTTAAATACTGGGTGTAGTTTTTCACTTTTTCTTAATTTATAAATCTCTTCTTCTTTTACTGCCCATCTGTGAGCTATTACTTTGTCTGAAAATCCAAATTTTTTGGCGTAAATAAGTAAATCTTTGTTTAAAGGATTTGCTTTCAATTCTCTTTCTATATCTATTATATTTTGCATTTTTTCTAAGAAGAATTTATCTATTTTTGTTATTTGGTGTATTTCTTCTACTTTTATATTTCTTCTTAAGGCTTCTCCTATGAAGAAGAGTCTTTCGTCACATGGTTTTTTTATTTTTTTAATTATGTATTCAAGAGAAAATTCTTCTCCATTTGGCAGTCCCAAATGATGTACTCCATACTCTAAAGAACGTATTGCTTTTAAAAGAGATTCTTCGTATGTTCTTCCTATTGCCATTACTTCTCCTGTGGCTTTCATTTGAGTACCTAGGATTCTATCTGCGTGTTCAAATTTGTCAAATGGAAATCTTGGAATTTTGCTTACTACATAATCTAAAGCTGGTTCAAATGATGCGTATGAAGTTTTTGTTACCGGGTTTATAATTTCATCAAGGTTTAGTCCTACTGCTATTTTGGCTGCTATTTTGGCGATTGGATATCCGGTTGCTTTTGATGCTAATGCTGATGATCTAGATACTCTTGGATTTACTTCTATTACATAATATTTAAATGAGTTTGGATCTAATGCTAACTGAACATTACATCCTCCTTCTATTTTTAATGCTCTTATTATTTTTAGAGAAGCTGTTCTTAACATTTGATATTCTTTGTCTGTAAGAGTTTGTGAGGGTGCTACAACTATAGAATCTCCTGTGTGTACTCCTACGGGGTCGATGTTTTCCATATTACATACTACTATAGCTGTGTCATTTTTATCTCTCATTACTTCATATTCTATTTCTTTGTATCCTAATAATGATTTTTCTAGTAGACACTGATTTACAGGGGAGTGGTATATGCCGCTGCTTACAATTTTTTCTAACTCTTCTTTGTTATTACATATTCCTCCTCCTGTTCCTCCCATAGTGAATGCAGGTCTTACTATTACGGGGTAGCCTATTTTTTCTGCAAATTTGTAGGCTGATTGTACGTTATTTACTATTTCTGATTCTGGTACTGGTTCATTTAGTTTTAGCATTAGATTTTTAAATTCTTCTCTGTCTTCTGCTTGTTTTATTGATTCTAATTTTGTTCCTAGTAATTTGACATTATATTCTTCTAAAATTCCACTTTCTGCTAAACTTACTGCCATGTTAAGTCCTATTTGCCCTCCTAGTGTTGGCAGAAGTGCATCGGGTCTTTCTTTTCTTATTATTTTTTTTACAAATTTTGCTGTTAATGGTTCTATGTAGACTTTATCAGCTATTTTTTTATCTGTCATTATTGTTGCTGGATTTGAGTTTACTAAAATTACTTTATATCCTTCTTCTTTTAATGATAGACAGGCTTGAGTCCCTGCATAATCAAATTCTGCTGCTTGACCTATTATTATAGGTCCTGATCCTATAACTAAAATGCTTTTTATTTCTGTGTTTTTTGCCATGTCTAACCTCTTTTTTATTTTTTAAAATTTTTAATATTTTCTATAAATTCGTCAAATAGATAACTGCTATCGTTTGGCCCTGGTGATGATTCAGGGTGATATTGTACTGAAAATACAGGATATTTTTTATGTTTAACTCCTTCACAAACTCCGTCATTGACACATATTCTAGTTGCTATTAAGTCCGTATTTTTTAATGATTCTATACTTACTCCATAGCCATGGTTTTGTGAGGTTATATCTACTTTGTTTGTTTCTAGATTTCTTACCGGTTGATTGACCCCTCTATGACCAAATTTTAATTTATATGTTTTTCCTCCGCAAGCTAATGCTATTAGTTGATGTCCCATACATATACCAAATATTGGCAGTTTCCCTATAAGTTCTTTTATTGCTTCTACTGTTTCTCCTGCGTCTTGTGGATCCCCTGGTCCGTTTGATATTAGCACTCCGTCAGGACTTAATCTTAATATTTCTTTTGCGGGGGTATTGTAGGGAACTACTATTATGTCTAATCCTCTTTTATTTAGTTCTTTTATTATTCCATTTTTTACCCCACAATCTATTACTACTACCCTATATCCTTCTCCCGTTGATTTAAAGGCATTTTTACTTGAAACTTGAGAAATTTGATTTTCTGGTAGATCTGTATTTTTTAATTTTTCTATTTCTTCTTTATCATTTTTTTCTATGTCTACTATACTTGCTTTTAACGTTCCAAATTTTCTTATTTTTTTAGTCAAACTTCTTGTATCTATTCCTGATATTGCTGGAATATCTAACTCTTTTAGCATTTGATCTAAGGTTTTTTCATTTCTAAAATTTGATGGTTTTTTGCATACTTCTCTCACTACTATAGCTTTAACACTTGGCGTTATAGTTTCATAATCGTCTTTATTTATTCCATAATTTCCTATTAAGGGGTAAGTAAATGTTATTATTTGACCATTGTAAGATGGGTCTGATATAGATTCTTGATACCCTGTCATAGCTGTGTTAAATACTAATTCTCCTATAGTTTCTTTTTTACTTCCAAATGAATATCCTTTATATACTGTTCCGTCTTCTAGTATTAGTTTAACATCTTGTTTTTCCATGTTTTTCCTTTCTATACTTTTGTTTGTTTAATAGTTGTTTTCTATCTTAAAATTTTTCTTATTTTATAGTTTCATCTATATAAGCTATTTCCCCATTTGATATTGTCAGTTCTACTATTCCATATACTTCTTTTCCTGCATATGGGGTATTTTTTCCTTTCGATAAAAATTTTTCAGGGTCTATTTTTTCTTTTCGCTCTAGGTTTATTACTGCTATGTCTGCTGGTTCTCCCTCTTTTAGTTTGCTATAAGAAAGATTAAAAGTTTTTCTGACATTTTTTGTAAACATGTCTACTAATTTTTCAAGGGTAAAGATTTTTGTTTTTACAAAGTCTGTGTATAGTGTTGAGAATGCTGTTTCACTTCCTACTATTCCAAAGGCTGATTTTTCCATAGATAAAGTTTTTTCTTTTTCTGCATGAGGTGCGTGGTCTGTTGCTATGACGTCAATTGTTCCGTCAAGAACGCCTTCTATCAGTGCTTTTCTGTCTTTTTTTGCTCTTAGTGGCGGGTTCATTTTCCATTTTCCATCTACTGTGTCTATACTTTCTTCATCGCTTAATAAATGATGAGGACTTACTTCACAACTTATTTTTATTCCATCTTTTTTTGCTCTTCTTATCATTCTTATCGCTTCTTTTGTTGAAACATGACAAACATGGTAATGGCAACCACTTGCTTCTGCTAAAAGAATATCTCTTGCTATCTGAACTGTTTCGCAAATATTAGGTATTCCTTTTTGATCTAATTCTTTTGCTTTTTTCCCTTCGTTCATCCAGCCTCCTCTTTTTAAAGAGTTGTCTTCACAGTGTGCTACTACTGCCTTTTTTAGTTTTGCTACTTCTAGCATTGCTTCATACATCATATTTGCATCTTGCACTCCTCTTCCATCATCTGAAAAGGCAAATACTTCTTTGTTTAAATCTTTAAAATCTGCTAAATCTTCTCCTTTTTCTCCTTTAGTTATAGCTCCATAAGGAATCACTCTTATAACACTGTCTTTTTTTATAATGTCTAGTTGTTTTTTTAAATTTTCATAAGTGTCTGGTATTGGGGATAGGTTTGGCATGGTCATTACTGTCGTAAACCCTCCTTTTGCTGCTGATCTGGAACCTGATTTTATGGTTTCTTTATAGCTATACCCCGGCTCTCTAAAGTGAACATGAATATCTATAAGCCCCTCTGTAACAAATTTTCCTTTTAAATCATAAGTTTCACTACATTTTTCTTCTATATTGTCAGAAATTTTTTTTATTTTTCCATTTGCTATTAAAATATCTTTTTTTATTAGTTTTGAGTTTTCTAAAATTTTCCCATTTTTTAAAAGTATCATTTTTTCTCCTATAAATTATTATCTTTTATTATTTTTTCTAAAATAGCTTCTCTCATATACATTCCATTGGTCATTTGGGTAAATATTTTTGATTTTTCACTTTCTACAAGTTCACTGTCTATTTCTACTCCTCTATTTACTGGAGCAGGGTGCATTATAATTGCTTCTTTTTTTAATTTATTATATCTTTCTTTAGTCAAGCCAAAGTTTTTATGATATTCTTCTTTATCAAATTTTTCTTTTCCGTCATGTCTTTCATGTTGTACTCTTAACATCATTAAAACATCTACATTTTCTAAAATGTCATCAAAGTTTACTACTTCTCCTAGTGTTGTGTCTTTAAAAATTTCCGGACAGACAAATTTTACTTCTGCTCCAAGGCGTGTTAGGACATTGTAATTACTTCTTGCTACTCTTGAATTTTTTATATCCCCTACAATTACTACCTTCAAGCCTTTTATTTTCCCGAAATTTTCATACATAGTCATAAGGTCTAATAGACACTGGCTTGGGTGTTCTCCTCTTCCGTCACCTGCATTTATTATTTTTGCATTTGTGTCTAAATTTTTATAATATTCATCTTCGCTATGTCTTATTACAAAAATATCACACCCTATGCTTTCTAGTGTTTTTACTGTATCAGCTAAACTTTCTCCTTTGTTTATTGAAGATGATGAGGCTGAAAAGTTTATAACATTTAGTTTTAATTTTTTTTCTGCTACTTCAAAACTATGTTTAGTTCTTGTAGAGTTTTCAAAAAATAGATTAGCTACAAAAAGGTCATCTCTTTTTTTAGGATACCCCCCTTTTTTGAGTTCCAACGCTCTTTCTATTAGCGAGTAAACTTCTTTTTCGCTTAAATCACTCATTTTTAGTAAATTTTTGTTCATATTGTCCTCCTTTTTTTCCATAATAAAAAACACTTATTTGCCCAGGCAAACAAGTGCATTAAAATATCTCTTCTAGATTTATAGAAGATTTATATCTCTTGTTGCCTCTCTGGACTACTTAAAAAGATATTTATTTAATTTATTATTACTACTTCATCATTTTCATCTATTTCTTTTAGATGTACTTTTATATTTTCTTTGCTTGATGTCGGAATATTTTTTCCTACATAATCTGCTCTTAATGGAAGTTCTCTATGTCCTCTATCTACTAATATAGCAAGTCTTACCGCTTTAGGTCTTGATGTGGACATTATGGCATCTATTGCTGATCTTGATGTTCTTCCTGTATAAAGTACATCGTCTACTATTATTACTACTTTATTATTTAAATCTAATTTAAATTTTGCTTCTTCGACATTTGGGTCTAGAGATTTTTTTTCTAAATCATCTCGGTAAAATGAAATATCTAATGTTTCTACTCCTACATTTACTGAGTCTATTTCTTTGAGTTTTTGTTTTAATCTTTTTGCTAAAAATATCCCTCTTGTTTTTATTCCTACTAGAATTATTTCATTTACATTATCACCTTTTTCTAGTATTTCATGTGACATTCTTGTTAGCATTTTATCTATTTTTTCTTTTTCTATTAAAACTTTTTCTTTCATTTTTCCTCCATAAAAAAAAATACCCTGAAGATTCAGAGTACGCAAACATCAATGAAAACAAAATATCTTTACTGCCTCTCTGGACCGTTTTAAAGAATACATATATTAAATTTAATTAATTATAATTTATTTTTTGATTTATGTCAAGTAATAGTTTTTTACTTATTTCTATAATGAAAATATTTTCTTTTTCATAATTTTATGGAAAGTGCGGATTTTATAAAAAAGTACAACTTAAAAAAAATTTTTTAAAAACTTCTTGCTAGTAAAATATTAAAAAATTTTTAGTTTTACATTTTTTATTATCTTTTTATATGATATAATTAATTTGATATGCAAGGAGAAGAAAAATGTTAGCAAATTACTTTAATGATTTTACTATAATTCAAATACTTATTTCTTTAGTTGATATTTTTCTAGTTTGGTTTTTAGTTTATACTTCATTAAAACTACTTAAAGGAACTAGAGGTATCCAACTTGTAAAAGGTATTATGATTATTGTTATTTTAAAATTGACTTTTGACCTTATTGGTTTTAAAACTATGAGTTATATAATCAACCAACTTGTTACTTGGGGTGTGCTTGCTATCATTATTATTTTCCAGCCAGAAATAAGAAGAACTCTTGAGCATTTGGGACGTTTTAATATCTATAATATAATATTTAATAGAAATAATGATAATAGTGATAAACAAAAAAAATCTACTATTAACACTGTAGCTGAAACTGCCAAACATATGGCAAGAAGAAGAATAGGTGCCTTAATGGTTTTAGAAAACAAAACAGGTCTTGATGAGTATACAGAAAGTGGCATTACTTTAGATTCTGAAATAAGCAATGAGCTTATAATTAATATTTTTATTCCTAATACTCCTCTTCATGACGGAGCGTTGATCCTTTCTAAAGATAGAATAAAAGCTGCTAGTTGTTTCCTACCTCTTTCAGAAAATAAAAATATTGAAAATAACTTAGGTACTAGACACCGTGCAGCTATAGGACTGAGTGAAATTACTGATGCTTTGATTGTTGTTGTTTCAGAGGAAACTGGACATATCTCGGTAGCATTTAATGGTAGTTTACATCAAGATTTAAAATTTGACGAAATAAAATCTTTCTTAGATGAAAACTGGCTTAACTTAAAAATAGAAAAAATCGTAGGAGGAGAAAAAAATGTTTAATGATAATTTCAAATTAAAAATATTCTCCCTTCTCATAGCTCTTACACTCTTTTTATCTGTAAATGATAATATTCTTTCTGGATTTTCTATCCAATCAAATAAATCAAATTACACTACAACATGGGTGAGAGCCGTACCGATAGAAGTTAATTATGATAAAGACAAGTACTATGTTCAAGGAGTTCCTGATACAGTAGATGTAAAAATAACAGGCCCTGCTGCAAAGGTGCAAAAAGAAGTAGTGAGTCCAACATTAAAAGTTAGAGCTGATTTCTCTAACATAGAAGTAGGGGACGACCAAAAAATAAAATTAGAGGTTGTAAATCTAAATAAAGATATAGAAGCTGTTAGCAATCCTGAATTTATTACAGTTTCTGTAAAAACAAAAACTTCTAGAAAATTCAAAATTAAACCTACTTTAAAAAATGAAAGATTACTTCTAGGTTACACGATAAAATCAATTTCTGTTAGTGATAGCGAAATTACTATATCTGGAGCAGAAGAAAGCCTAAATAATATTTACGAAGTTAGAGCAGAAAGTACAGAAAAAACAAAAATCAGCTCAAATGTCAAAGAAGAAGCAAAAATTGTAGCTTATGATAGAAACTTTAATAAAATAGAAGACATAGATATGGAGAAAAACAAAACTACTATTTCTGTCGAAGTAGAGAGTATAGAAAAGACAGTCCCAATTAAAGTCAACAAAATAGGAAATATACCTGACAATTTTGATCTTGAAAGTATTACTGTCGATCCAGAAAGTGTTAATGTAAAAGCTTCAACTAAAAGTGATTTAGAGAATATAAACGAAGCTTATGTTGATGTTGAGATTTCTACAATAGATAAGGAAACTACAGAAATAACCAATTTAAAGCTATATGCCGACACTTCAACAATATACAATTTTGACGTTTCAACCGTTAAAGTTATAATAAAAGCTAGAAAAAAATAGAGGTACCTTATGAAAAAAATTTTTATTATAGTATCTAGTGCTCTATATTCTTTTGTAGCATTAGGACTTATTATTTCCACATTTTTTATAAAAAATGCGAGTTTAAACAAAAAAATTATAATAATATCCCTTGTTTCTGTTATTATTATAAAACTTGTAGAAGTTTTTAAAGTTAAAGAAACTAGAATTTCAAGTATTGTAACTATAATTATTTTAATATCATTATTAGTTTATTATCTCACATATCATTAGTAAGTGTATTTTATAATATACTTACTTTTTTTTATTTTCTTTTAAAATTTTTATTTTTGGTAATCAAAAAAATATATAAAAAAGAAAGTTTGTTTAAATCATAAACTAATATTAATTTATACAGCTTTAGCATTTAAAAAATTTTCAAAAAAAACTATGAGTTTTCCCCCTTTATCCTCGGGAGCTGCTCATAGTTTTCTTTTTTATTTTTATAGGTCGTCTAGGTCGTCATCAATTACACTTGCTTTAGCATATGCTGATGGTCTTGCTTCAAAGAAATCTGTTTTTATACCATTTGGATCTGCATATTCACTTACCCATTTCATACTTTCTGGTTCACTTTCGTGTCCTTCGTAAAGTTTTCCAAAGCCTAAAGTTTCACATCTTAGATTACCCAAATATTTTATATAGTCTTCGACCATTTCCATTGTTAGTCCTTGGATATTTTCTCCAAGAACATATTTACCCCATTCTATTTCTTGTTCTACTCCAGTTTTTATCATTTCTTTATAGACTTTTACTTTTTCTTCTGTAAATAGCCAAGGTTCTTCTTTTTGTAGTTCTTGGATCATTTTTGTAAATAACCAAAGATGTGTATTTTCATCTCTGTTTATATATCTTATTTCTTGTACTGAACCGGGCATTTTTCCATTTCTTCCTAGGTTATAAAAGAACATAAACCCGCTATAGAAATATACTCCTTCTAAAATATAATTTGCCACCATTGTTTTTGCTAATGAATATGGGTCTTTATTTTCTTGAAATTCGTTGTATAAATCTCCTATAAATTTATTTCGTTTTAATAAGTGTTCATCATCTCTCCATTGATAAAGAATGTTAGTTCTTTCTTCTGGTGAGCAGATACTATCTAACATATAGCCATAGCTTTGAGAATGCACTGCTTCTTGGAATGCTTGTATTGTTAGACATAAATTTATTTCATTTGCTGTTATATATTCACTTATTGATGGTAGATTTGCTGTTTGAATACTGTCTAAAAATATTAGAAAACTTAAAATTTTATCAAATGCTACCTTTTCTGCATCATCTAAATTTTTATAATCTTTTAAATCTTGAGAAAGGTTAATTTCTTCTGGTATCCAAAAGTTATTCATAGCAGTTCTATACCATTTTGTTGTCCATGTGTATTTTATGTTGTTAAAATCATTTAGGTTGGTAGTATTTCCATTTATAAGTTTTCTTTTTGCTAATTCTACATCGCCTTTTTCATTAAAAAGGGCTTTTTTTTCTAATTTCATTTGGTTCTCCTTTTTTTTGTTTTTTATATTGAATTTTTTTTATGAAGAGCATGAGTCACATTCGTCTATATCTAAACTTTTACTTCTGATGTAGTAAATACTTTTTAGTCCTACTTTGTTTGCTAGGATTAGAAGTTTTAATATTTGACTCATTTTGTATTCTGTTGTTATATAAATATTTAAACTTTGTCCTTGGTCTATGTGTCGTTGTCTTATTCCTGCTGCTTTTAATGAGTATGTTTGGTCTATTTCATGTGCATTTTCATATAGCCAAAAAGTTTGCGGCGACAATCCTGGTGCTACTCTAGGTATTATTGCTCCTTTTTTTTCTTCTAAGAAATATCTTTTCATAACTGGGTCTATTCCTGCTGTAGTTCCTGCTATTATTGAAGTTGACCCTGTTGGTGCTATAGCTAGTAGGTTTGCATTTCTAAGCCCGTTATTTTTTATTTCTTCTTTTAGTTTAAGCCACTTACTAGAATTGTATCTTCTTTTTTCAAAGTAAAGTCCAGTTTCGTATTCTGAGCCTTCAAAATATTTGTAACTTCCTTTTTCTTTAGCTATATTCATGCTTTCTTTAAGGGCATAATAGTTTATTTTTTCATAGACTTCATCTGCAAATTTTAAGTGTTCTTCTGTTTGCCATTTTATTTTATTTTTTACTAACGCATGATGATATCCACTTGTTCCAAGTCCTATCGCTCTATATTTTTTATTTGTTATTTTTGCGTATGGCGTAGGGTAGTAGTTTAAGTCTATCACATTATCTAATGCTCTAACCATTGTACTTACGGTAAAGGCAAGTTCTTTTTCATCTTTTAGATTGATATTTCCTAATACTAAACTTGCTAAGTTACATACTACAAAATCTCCTGATTTTACTGTTGTTATAACTTTATCTTCATCAATAACTTCTTCTACATCTTCTATTTCTCTCATATTTTGCATAATTTCTGTACAAAGATTTGATGAATATATCATTCCTTTATGAGAATTTGGGTTAGTTTCATTTGCATTATCTCTATTGAAAATAAATGGCGTTCCTGTTTCTACTTGACTTTTTATTATAAGTTTTACCAAGTCTTTTACCGTTACTTTTTTCTTGTCTAGTCTTGGTTCTTTTATACACATTTTGTATTTTTCTTCAAAGTCTTTTCCATAGCTATCTTCCAGACTGAATCCCATAATTTCTCTTACTTCATGTGGGCAAAATAGATACCATGGTGAATTTATATTTTCTTCAGCTAAACGCCAAAATAAATTTGGAAAACAGATTGCAGGAAATATGTCGTGAGCTTTCATTCTGTCGTCACCATTATTAGTACGTAAATTTAGAAATTCTAAAATATCTTTGTGGAATATGTCTAAATATACTGCACAAGCTCCTTGTCTAACTCCTAATTGGTCTACTGCTACAGCTGTATCATTTGCTAATTTTATCCAGCGAATAACTCCTCCTGCTACACCTTTCATTTTTCTAATATCAGAACCGTTAGCGCGAACTTTCCCAAAGTATAGTCCCATTCCTCCGCCATGTTTTGAAACTTGAGCAAAATTATCAATACTTCTATAAATTCCTTTTAAGGTGTCTGGAACTGTGTCTATAAAACATGATGATAACTGATGAAATGGTTTCCTTGCATTTGACATTGTCGGAGTTGCTACTGTAACTTTTAATGTGCTTAAACAGTCATAAACTTTTTTGGCAAAACTTACCTTATCTTGTTCTGGAATTGCTAAATGCATTGCTATTCCCATGAACATTTCTTGCATTGTTTCTATAACTCTTTTGTTATTATCATAAATTAAATATCTTTTATATACTAAATCTATTGATGAGTAATTAAATAATAAATCTCTATCATTATTAAGATAGTTTTCTAGTTCATCTATTTGACTGTCAGTATAATTTTTTAATATGTAATCTCCATATAAATTCATTTTTGTCAATACTTTTATTTTTGACTTGAAGTCTTTTATATGAAGTTGTTTTTCATATTCTTTGATGTTTTTATGAATTTTATAAGAATAAATATGCCCTGCAATAAATTCCCAGTCAGGATTTTCTTTAGAAGTTAATTCTGCCGAAGCTCGTATTAATAAGTCAAGCTTCTGATTGAATGTAAGGTCATCTTTCACAAAAGAAATGAATTTTTTATATAGATTATTTAAATGGTAGCCGTCCTCTTTATATTGTTTCTGAATGCTTATCAAAAGATTTAAAACTTCTTTTTCTTTGAAATATTCTTTAAAGGCAAATAGTTCTTTTCTTAAAGTTTTTCTTTTTTCTCTGTAAAGAATATAACTTTTCAAAGCTTCATATTCATTATATTTTGTTAGAGTTTTTTCTACTAAGTCCTGAATTTCTTCTACTGAGATATTAGCAAGTTCCTTTTTCTCTATTTCTAGCAAGACTTCTTCTGCTATTTGTTTAGTGTCAGCATTTTTCCCTACACTATTAAAAGCTTTAGTTATCGCAATCTCTATTTTTGAAATATCAAAATCAACTATAGATGAATCTCTTTTTATAACTTTCATTTATTCTCCTTTTCTAGTTTTTGGTTTTTGTTTTTTGTAAAATTTTTAAATTAATAAGTGTGAATAAAGTTTAAAAATATTGTCAATTTTTCTAAAAATTTTTTAACTTGTTAATAAATATTCTAAAGTTTTTATTCTGTTTTGTCTATAGATTTGCTTGATTTTTTTTGAGAGTGTATTTTTTAAAAAGCCTTACAACCCTTGATACTCAAAGAAAAATTAGTACAAAAAATAATTTAAAAAAATATTTCCTGAAAATATTTTGATTCTTTTCTTTTTCCCCTCTCTTTTTTTGTTTTACTATTAAAATAAGAAATAAATATTAATATATTACTAGCAATATCATTGAATGGAATTTTTATATTATTTTTTTTGTTTATTTAAGTTTTTATTTTAAAAGTCCTAATTGTCCTTGTTTTTAATCTTAATAATAAAGAAAAAAAGTAGGTTGAATTGTCAAAATTTTCTTGACATCTCCAATCTACTTTTTTATTATTTTCTTTTTCTTCTTGTTAGCCTTTCAAGTGCTAGTAAACCTACTGCTAAGATAGTTACAAGCGTTTTGTTTGACTTAGGTGTTTGTGGACTTGTTTTTGGTAAAGTTTTTTGCTCGTTTATCACATCTTTTTCTTGTTTTGGTTTTGGTGTTTTGTTTTCTGGTGCTTGTGGTTTTTGTTTTTCTTTGACTTTTACTGTAGCTTGTTTGGTTGCTACTGCTCCTTTACTGTCAGTTACTTTATAAGTAATTTTGTAT
>NZ_KQ959907.1 GCF_001553005.1 Gemelliphila asaccharolytica
GTAGTTAAAAAAGAAAAACCTACTCCTCCTAACAATAGAGGTAACCACAAAAAACCAGAAAATCCAAAACAAAATCCAAAACAAAATCCTACTGGCACATATAATGGTAGCAATATAACTCAATCACAGCCTACAGGAAAACAATTACCTAAAACGCAAGCAGTTAAAAATAATAATACAAAAGAATTAATAGCATTAGCATCAATATCTCTTCTTGCTCTTAGCATACTAAGAAGAAAAAAAAATAATAAATAAATTTTGATATTAATTTATTAAAAAATACCCCTCGAATTTTTTAAGAATTTGAGGGGTAAAATTATGCATTATACATTGATTTTTTTGAAATTTCAATGTATAATTGTTTGGTATGGGAGTGGATGAGTTCTGGTGTGCTCTCTAGTCTTCAAAACTAGTATGAGGGGTTAATAGCCTCTTGGGTGGGTTCGATTCCCACACATTCCCGCCAATTTTAAATAAATATTACAATATGAAAAACACTTCTACAAAGGGGCGTTAAATTAAGAATTTTAAAAAAAACTGACTTAACGAGTCTTTAATTAATAAAACAAAAAAGCTATGAGCAATCGATAAGGTGACCCCACAAAGTTGGACCTAAT
>NZ_KQ959908.1:0-17078 GCF_001553005.1 Gemelliphila asaccharolytica
CCTTTTTTTGTTTTGTCAAGATGTTTTTTTTATTTTTTTTTACTTTTCTTTGTTCGTTTTTTCGCTCCTTGGAAAAGTCTTTTATTAGTATATACTTTTAGACTTTGTTTGTCAATAAGTTTATTTATTTTTTTTGAAATTTCTCTTTTAAGTTCGACTTTTACCCTTACTTTAATGAGTTAATAGG
This sequence comes from Gemelliphila asaccharolytica, assembly GCF_001553005.1. Taxonomy (GTDB): domain Bacteria; phylum Bacillota; class Bacilli; order Staphylococcales; family Gemellaceae; genus Gemelliphila; species Gemelliphila asaccharolytica. The sequence continues at coordinate 188 of NZ_KQ959908.1, forward strand.
CGATATATTATTATGATTTTTTAATTTTATTTCAAAAAATATGGATAACTTTTATTTTTTAGTTATCCATATTTTGATATTACTTTATGAATTTTTATTTACTTTTTTAGGTTTCAATGTCCAGCATATTAAATTTAGAATAATTGCTATTAATATAATTATTATAAGTGCTATGTAAAAATTTATGTCTATTCCTAATATTTTACTTTCTCCGATATATTTTACAATCCAGTTTTCTATATTCATAATATTTTTCTCCTTACTATTTATAATAATTCACCATAATGTCTTACATATGCTTTTTTTATGCTTGTAGCGAGTATCATATATAAAAGAATACATGGTATTAAATATGAAAAATACGAAGCTGGTAATGCTATAAATCCTAGAATTTCGCCTAGTTTTGTGAATGGTATTATTGTCAATATTCCTATTCCTAGCGTAGTTATCGCAGTAAGTGATGTTGAAGCTCTACTTTGTATAAATGGTATTTTAGGTGTTCTAATCATGTGTATCACAAAAATTTGGCTCCACATTGATTCTACAAACCAACCAGCTTGAAACATTGCTATATATGAAGCTTGAATTTTTATTAATTCTGCTCCGTGAAAATAGTTTGGTAAGTCATTATATAAAATTCCATTAGATACAAATAGTGGGCAAAAAATAAAGTACATAAATATGTATGTAGTAAAATCAAAAATAGAACTTGTAGGCCCTATCCATAACATAAATTTCCCTACAGATGAGGCGTCCCATTTTCTTGGTATTTTTAAAAATTCTTTATCTACATTATCCCAAGGTATTGCACTACATGATAAATCATAAATTAGATTAAGTAGTAATAATTGAATACTCATCATAGGTAAAAAAGGTAGTAGTGCTGAGGCTGCTAAAACTGAAAACATATTTCCAAAATTTGACGAAGCTGTCATTTTTATATACTTTATCATATTAGCATATGTTTTTCTTCCTTCTATTATACCTTTTTCTAATACCATTAAGTCTTTTTCTAATAATATTATATCTGCACTTTCTTTCGCTACATCAACTGCCGTATCTACAGAAATTCCTATATCCGCTGATTTCATAGCTTGAGCGTCGTTTATCCCATCCCCCATAAATCCTACGACATGGTTTGATTTTCTTAATATAGATACTATTCTTGATTTTTGCTTTGGAGTCAATTTTGCAAATACTTCTGTTTTTTCTGAAACATTTTCTAATGTTTCATCGTCCATTTTATCAATGTCTGACCCTAGTAACATATTTTTGACTTCTAGTCCTACTTGTCTACAAACAGTTCTTGTTACTTTTTCATTATCTCCTGTAAGTATTTTTGTTGATACTCCATATTCTTTTAATGCTTTTATTGCTTTTGATGTCGTTTCTTTTGGCGGATCTAAAAATGCAAGATATCCCATTAGCACCATGTTGCACTCATCTTTTTCATCAAATTCTCCCACAGGTGAGGGGTTACTTTTTTGGGCTAATGCTAAAACACGAAATCCTTTTTCATTTAGTTCTTCAACTGTTTTCAAAATACTTTTTTCTAATTCTTTTGTTTTTTCTAGCACTTCCCCATCAGATTCGACATAAGAACATATTGATAACATTTCTTCTACTGCACCTTTTGTTACCATTTGAGTTTTTCCTTTTTTATCTTCTACAACAGTAGTCAATCTTTTTCTGGTGAAATCAAAAGGTATTTCATCTATTTTTTTATAATTTTCTGATAAGTCTAATAGTGTTTTATTTTCTTCTTCCTCTTCTTCTGTTTTTTTTATTATTGCCAGATCCATTAAATTTTTATAACCTGTTTGAAAATAACTATTTAAATAAGCGTGTCTTAAAACTCTCGCATCATCTTCTCCATTTATGTTTAAATGATATTCTAAAGCTACTTTATCTTGAGTTATTGTCCCTGTTTTGTCTGTACATAATATATCAATAGCTCCGAAGTTTTGAATTGAATTTAAATTTTTAACGATAGTTTTCTTTTTACTCATAAAAACTGCTCCTTTAGCTAAGCAGGTTGTTACTATCATTGGCAACATTTCTGGAGTTAGACCTACACCTATTGAAATTCCAAATAAAAACGCAGATAGCCAGTTTCCTTTTGTCAATCCATTTATAAAAAATACTATTGGTACCATTACTCCCATAAATCTTATAAGTACCCAAGAAACTTCATTTACTCCTTTTGTAAAGCTTGTTTCTACAGCTTCTTTTGCTATTGCTTTGGTCATATTGCCAAAAAGAGTATTATCTCCAACACATACTACTACTGCTTTTGCTGTGCCAGATATTACATTACTTCCCATATATGCTATGTTTGTGTAATCTGTAATTGACGTTTTTACATCATTTAATTTAGATACTTTTTCTACTGGTTCACTTTCTCCAGTTATACTTGATTGGGTTATAAACAAATCTTTGGACTCTATTATCCTAATATCTGCCGGTATCATATCTCCTGCAGATAGATGAACTATATCTCCTACTACTAACTCATCTAATGGGATTTCTATTCGATTTTCTCCTTTTCTTGTTACTGTACAAGTTGTTGTTATCATAGATAAAAGTTTTTCTGCTGCATTCCCGCTTCTATTTTCTTGAATAAATCTAAGTGTTCCAGAAATAATTACCATTGTTAAAATTATAATTACTGTCAGTGCATCAAAGTCATCTGGTGTACTTGAAAATAAAGATAATAATGGAAATATCATATCAGTAAATGCAGACACTATGGCTAAGAAAAACAAAATACAAGTAAAGGGATTTATAAAGGCTTCAGCGAGCATTTTTATTAATGTTTTTTTCTTTTCTTTACTTACTTTGTTTATCCCATATTTCTCTTTAGATTTAGAAACATTTTCGCTATCTAATCCTATTAGATTGGTATTTAAATATTTTAACACTTCATTTATAGGCGTCATAGAAGCATATGTAATAATTTTGTTTCCTTCACTATTTAAATTTAAAGATTTTTGTTTTATTTTTTTATTATTGCTAAGAATTGAGTTTGTTTTTTTATTTTCCATAATATCCTCCTTTTATATATTAATAGAAAAGATTTTTTTATTTTTTATAATATCTTTTACTTTTCGATATAAATATGAGGTCAAATCCAGCAATTAAAAACCAAATTAATATTGCTAAAGAGAATTTTTTATTTGTAAATTCTATAAATAATCCTTTACAGACAAAAATTAATGAGCTTAATATTATAAGTTCGCCTATGTTTTGGCATAGTAATTTTATTTTTATTTTCTTTTTTTCTTCTGTATAAATATTTCTTAACATTAGCATATTTACATAGATTTTCCCTATAAAAAATAGTAATCCAAAAATCAGAAATAAAATGCCAAAAAAAAGGCTCAAGAGTTTCATAAATAATTCATAACTACCTCCTAAAATTTATTTTTAAACACTTATTATAGTATAAAAAAAACGCAAGAATTTTTGCATATACAAATACTTGCAATTTTCTTGCGATAAAGTAAGAAATTTTTAGATGTCGATAAATTTATAGCCTATACCCCAAATAGTTATGATGTATTTCGGTTTGTCTGGATATGGTTCAATTTTTTTTCTTATTTTTCTTATAAACGCCATAATATTACTATCGTCCATTATATACTCTCCCGTCCAAACAGCTTGATATATCTGTTCTTTTGTGAATACTTCTCCTTTGTTTTTTGCTAAGAAGAATAAAATATCAAATTCTTTTGGTGTTAAAAATATTTCTTCTCCATTTCTTTCTACTTTTCTTTTTTTCTCATTTATAATTATATCTCCACTTTTTATTGTTTTTTCATTCATTATCTCAAAATCAAATTCTTCATTATCAATTTCTAAAATAATTGTACTACATTGTTTATTTAATAATTTTTTCAGGCTTTCTTTAAAATCACATTCAGGAAGATTTTTTAATAAATGTTTTATTGTTTGAGTATCTAAATTTGAATAGTCTACTATTTTTTTCATTTTTAAAACCTCCTAAATTAATTTTTTTATTTTTTTTATATATACTACTTTTGCTACTGTTATTATTATTAAATAAAGTAAGACAATAAATATCAAAAATAAATAATAACTTACTGGCATTCTTGTAAGTCCCACTATTTTTCCTAAATAAGTTTGAGAAAATACAGTGAATAAAGTTATTCCTAAAACCATGGTTATTGTTACTATTTTTGCAGGTTTACTTTGTATAAATGGTATTTTTTTAGTTCTTAAAAGTTGAATTATTAATATTTGTGTCCATATAGATTCTAAAAACCAACCTGTTTGAAATAGTGATATGAAGTAGTTCATTTTTTCATAAGATAATTCATAAAAATTTATGTCTATTCCTATAATTATTGGACATAAGATAAAATATAAAAATAGAAAACTTATAAGATCAAATATAGAACTTATTAATCCAAAAAATAGCATAAATGAGCTTAAATTTTTCCCGGACCATTCTATTGGTTTAATTGTCATATCTTCATCCACATTATCCCACGGTAAAACAAGACAAAATACATCATATAATAAATTCAAAAGTAGTATTTGTATAGATGTCATAGGAAAAAAGGGTAAAAACAGACTTGCTAATACTATAGAAAATATATTCCCAAAATTAGATGATGCTGTGATTTTTATATATTTACTCATATTTATAAAAGCTTTTCTTCCTTCTAAAACTCCTTCTTCTAACACATTTAAGTCTTTTTTTAATAAAATCACATCGGCACTTTCTTTTATTGATTCTGTTGCGTTTTCTACAGAAATCCCCACATCTGCTTGTACCATCGCAAACAAATCATTCATCCCATCACCTAAAAAACCTACTGTATGTCCATTTTCTTTTAATATTTTTATTATTTTTTCTTTTTGTCTAGGAGTTAATTCTGAAAAAATACTTGTTTCTTCTACTAATATTGGTAAATCATTTTTACTTATAGTTTCTAATTTTTTCCCCGTTATATAATTTTGAGTATTAATGTCCAAACGATTGCAGATAGATTTTGTTACTAATGTCTGATCTCCTGTTAGAACTTTTACATTTATACTTAATTTTTTTAATTTTTCTATTGCGCTTTTTGCACTTTCTTTAGGAGCATCAAAAAATGTAATATATCCAATTAAAATATAATTATTTTCTTCTTTTAATAATAATTTTTTTTCTTTTGTTTTTTTATAAGCTACTGCTATTACTTTCATTCCATCTTCTAACATTTCATCTACAATATGATGGGCATTTTCTATTTTTTTATTATCTATGGGAAGAATTTTTTCCTTATATTCTATCTTGCTACATTTATTTATTACTTCATCTAAATTTCCTTTTATTATTATTAAGTTATCTTCTTCATTTTCTACCAAAATGCTAGAAAATTTTTTTTCATGATTAAATGGATAGTTATCTAGCATCTTATTTTTTTCTCTTAGTTTTTTATAATAATCTTTTTTAAAATCATAATCATCTATTTTTTTTAATGCTACGTCTATACTATTTTTAACTCCCATATTATAAAAACTATTTAAATAGGCATAGTCTAATGTTTTTTGACTTTCATTTCCTAATATATCTATATAATATTCTAAAATTATTTCGCTTCCTGTTAAAGTCCCCGTCTTATCAACACATAGTGTATCTATACTCCCAAAAGCTTCCATTGCATTTATATTTTTTACAATAGTTTTTTTCTTCTTCATAGAATAGCTACCTTTAGAAAGGCAAGCGTTAACGACCATTGGTAATAACTCTGGAGTTAAACCTACAGCTACAGAAAATGAAAATAAAAATGCTTCTAAAAAATTACCTTTAGTTAAAAAATTAGAAATAAAAACTATGGGTAATAATATAACCATAAATTTTATTAATACCCAAGAAATAGAATTTGCTCCTTTGCTAAATCCGTATTTTTTATGTAATTTTTCAAAGTCTATATTTCCATAAACACTATCTTTTGTTAAGGCTAATACTATTCCTTTACCTCGCCCTCCCGTAACTGTTGTTCCTTTAAATATTATATTTTTAAAATCTTCTAATTTTATCAATTCTTTCGTTAAAACTTTATTATTTTTTTCAAAAAATGAACTCTCACCAGAAAAAATCGCCTGTGAAACAAATAAATTATTAGCCTCTACTAACCTTATATCAGCAGGAACTTTATCTCCGGCTTCTACTTCTACCATATCTCCTATTACAAGCTCTGATGAAGGAATTTCTACCCATTTATTATTTCTTAGAGTTTTAACATTAGTGTTTACCATTTTTATCAATTTATCAGCTGTATTTTTAGCTTGTAATTCTTGAACAAGCCTAACTATCCCACTTATAAATAACATAAAGAATATAATATAAACTGTAATGTGATTTTTGTTATAAGCATTTGAAGATAATAACTCCGTTATTAAAGAAATAATTCCCAAAATAAATAAAACAACAGAAAATGGATTAATAAAAGCTCTTCTTATACAATACAAAAATGTTTCCTGAAATTTTCTTTTATGCTCATTATATCCATACCTATCTATACTCTCTTTTACCTCATCTTTATTATATCCACTACTTGAAATATTAAAATCTTTGTATAATTCATCTATATCTCTGCAAGCGTACTTTATTATTCTTTTATGAACAAAATTAATTATATTCATAAATATCAACTCTCCTATTTCTTTCTCTTCTTAATTTTATCATATATTATTTTTTTGAAAATAATTAAACAGTAATTTTTATATATTTTTTTAATTTTAAAATTTAATTTATCTAAAAATATATTAAAAATTTATTCTTATTTTTCCTTTTTCCCTTGACTAAATATATAAAAAGTTATATTATTATGTTAATTAAATTTTTAGTACAATGCTATGATAAGAAAAGTAAGTTAATTTGTCTTAAAGCGAGTCCTGTTTGATGTGAGAGGATAAGTATTAAATGAACTGAAACGTACCTTTGAGCATATGAATAAAAAATTCATACGTTTACTCACGTTATAGAGTTATAGTATAATGTAATATACTTACAGAGGTCTGTTTTGTGAAAAATAGATAAATTTGGGTGGTATCACGAGTTTTCGTCCCTTTATGGGTGAAAACTTTTTTTTATTTATTATATTCCATATTTAAAAGTTCTATATAAGCATTTACTGATTTAATTAAAATGAATTATTATTAAATAAAGGAGTTCATTATTATGGAAAAAGAATTTGAAATTTTAAAAAATGCAAAAAAAGTTGTTTTAGCTTATTCTGGAGGTCTTGATACTTCTATTATGGCTTGTTACTTAAAAGAACACGGAGTTAAGGAAGTAATATGTGTTTCTGGAGATTTAGGACAAGTAGAAGATGAAAAAGCTCTTGAAAAAAAAGCTCTAAAATCAGGAGCAAGTAAATTTTATAATGTTGATTTAAAAAAAGAATTTTTAGAATCATATGCATTCCCAACAATGAAAGCAGGAGCTAAATATGAAAACACATATTTACTTGGTACAGCTATTGCTCGTCCTCTTATCTCTAAAGCACTTGTTGAGGTTGCCAAAAAAGAAAATTGCGATATTATAGTTCATGGATGTACAGGAAAAGGTAATGACCAAATTCGTTTTGAAGTTTCAATAATGGCACTAGCACCTGAAATGAAAGTTCTTGCCCCTTGGAGATTTTGGTCAATTAAAGGAAGAAGCGAAGAAGAAGAATATGCCAAAAAACATGGCATAGAAGTAACAAAAAATGGGGAAAGTAAATACTCAGAAGACGAAAACATCTGGCACATATCACATGAAGGATTAGACCTTGAAGACCCTAAAAATGCACCTATACTAGATAAAGTATTAAAATGGGTTACTCCTCCAGAAAAATGTAAAGACAAAGCAGAACTTGTAACTATCGGATTTGAAAAAGGTAATCCTGTTAGCGTTAATGGAGAAAAATTAGACTCTGTAACTCTTCTTAAAAAACTTAATGAAATAGGTGGTAGAAACGGTGTCGGAATTGATGATATAGTTGAAAGTAGAATGGTAGGAATGAAATCACGTGGTCTATATGAAAACCCAGGAGCTAGTTTACTTTACTTTGCACATGAAAAACTTGAAACTGTAACAGTATATCCTGATACTTTGAAATATAAACACAAAATGGCACATGATTATGCTGACCTTGTTTATGGTGGAAAAATGCTTACTGAACTAAGAGTTGCTATGGACGCTTTTGTTAATGTAAGTCAAGAAAATGTAACAGGAGAAGTAACTTTAAAACTATATAAAGGTTCTATCTTCCCACATGGAATTAATGCCAAAAACTCATTATATAGAGATGACTATGCTTCATTTGAAAAAGATGATGTTTATGACCAATCTGATGCAACAGGATTTATTAATCTTTTTGGACTATCAACAAAAATATATGCAAAAGTAAAAGAGGAAAGTAAATAATGAAACTTTGGAGTGGAATGCTTTCAGGAAATTTAGACAAGAATGCTGAAGAATTTAATGCTTCAATAAAAATTGATAAAAGACTTGTTTTTGACGATATAAGAGGTTCTATAGCTCATGTTAAAATGTTAGCAAAAACAAAAATTCTTACAGAGATAGACAGTCAAAAAATTATAAATGGACTTGAAAAAATTTATAAAGATTTAAAAGAAAAAAAATATGAGATAGATTTATCATATGAAGATATTCATAGCTTCATAGAAGCAAAACTAATAGAAGAAATTGGTGAAGCAGGTAAAAAAATGCACACTGCAAGAAGTAGAAATGACCAAGTAACTACTGATTTCAAACTAAATTTAAGAGGCGAAACTAAAATTATTTTAGACCTTTTAAAAGAATATGTAGAAATTATTTTAGCTCTTGCAGAAAAAAATAAGGAAACTGTAATGCCAGGATATACCCATCTACAAGCAGCACAACCAATTACCTTTGCTCATCATATGTTATGTTATGCAAACATGGCACTTAGAGATATTGATAGAATAAAAGATTTTTATAAACGTTTAAACTTATCACCACTTGGTGCTTGTGCGTTAGCTGGAACAACTTATAAAATAGATAGAGAATTTACTGCTAAAGAATTAGATTTTGACGGAATTGTTCAAAATTCTATTGATGCAGTTAGTGATAGAGATTATGTTTTAGAAATGCATTCAGCCATAAGCCAAATATCAATTCACCTATCAAGACTAGCTGAAGAAATCGTAATTTGGTCAAGTCAGCCATTTAAATTTATAAATTTACATGATTCCTTTGTAACAGGTTCTTCTATAATGCCACAGAAAAAAAATCCAGATATGGCCGAACTTGTTAGAGGAAAAAGTGCAAAAATTATTGCTAATATGAACCAAGCTCATATTATGTTAAAAGGACTTTTCCTATCTTATTCCAAAGATTTACAAGAAGATAAAGAAGCACTTTTTGATAGCATAGATAATATAAAACTTAGTATAGAAGTTACTTCTGGTATGTTAAATACTTTAACAGTCAATAAGGAACGAATGTTTGATGAAGCCAAACATGGATTTATAAATGCAACCGATCTTGCTGACTACTTAGTAGGAAAAGGTGTTAGTTTCCGAGAAGCTCATCACATTTGTGCAAAAGTTGTTAATAAATGTATCCAAAAAAATATTGGATTAGAAGATTTATCGCTTCAAGAATATAAAGAACAATCTAACTTTTTTGACAAAGATCTATTTAATAAAATTAATTTATTAACTTGCGTACAAAATAGAAAATCAAAAGGAGGACCTTCTCCTATAGAAGTAACAAGACAAATTGATTTTATTAGAAATAAGCTAAAAAACTTATAATTATAATATATTTAAAATTAAATTTAATAATATGTTACTTATAAAAATAACAAAAAAAGATATTCTAAATTATTATTTAGAATATCTTTTTTTTATTATTTATTTATTAAACTTCAAAATCTGCTACTGAAAATGGCATATGTCTTTTGTGAGCAGTTTTTAAAAAACGATCCTCTATTATTTTTAAACTTTTTTCTTCTATGTTTTTTCCCTCTAGATAATCATCTATTTCATCATAAGTTACTCCTAAAGCTACTTCATCTGGTAGAGCTGGTTTCCCATCTTCTAAATCTGCAGTTGGAGTTTTTAAATATAGATGACTTGGGCAAGATAATTCTTTTAATAAAGATTTCCCTTGTCTTTTATTAAGTCCGAAAAGTGGAACAATGTCTGCTCCTCCATCACCAAATTTTGTGAAAAATCCTGTTATAGCTTCTGCAGCGTGATCTGTCCCTACAACAATACCTTTATTCATTGTAGCTATAGAATATTGTACTTTCATTCTTTCTCTTGCCTTTTCATTTCCTTTGGCAAAATCACTTATTTTCACTCCAGCATCAGCTAAACTTTTACAACTTGCATCTACTGCATTTTTAATATTTACAGTTAATACTTCATCTGGTTTAATAAATTTAATGGCATCTTGACAATCTTTTTCATCAAATTGTTCACCGTAAGGTAACCTAACTGCTATAAATTTATATTCCTTATCTCCTGATTTTTCTCTCAATTCTTTTATAGATTCTTGGCATAACTTACCACATAAAGTAGAATCTTGACCTCCAGAAATTCCAAGAACTAATGTTTTTAAAGAAGTCATTATTAGATATTCTTTTATAAATTTTTTTCTTCTTAAAATTTCTTCTTTAGGATCTATTTTAGATTTACATTTCAAATCTTTTATTATTTCTTGCTGTAAGTATTTCATAATTTCCTCTACTATTTTATTGATTCTTTTATTTTTTTAAGTATTTGTTTTCTATTTAACCAACATTTTTCACTTAAATCTACTGGATAAAATTCTGGATTTAATAGTCTTTTATATTCTTTCCAGAATAATTTTTTTCTATTTATACAATATTGTTTACTTTCTTTTACACTAGGTATTTTATAAACAAGTTTTCCATCTATAAATATATCTTTTTGAATATCTACAGCTTCAAAATTTTTAACTTCTTTTGTTAGATAAGTGTGAGTTGGGTGAAATAGGAATATTGATGGATAATTTTTTACATCTTCCTCTTCTAATGCTATAAGATCTCCTGCGGCTTTTCCTGTATCTTTATTTATTATTCTATAAACTTTTTTTATCCCTGGCATTGTAAGTTTTCCTGGATTATCTGATATTTTTAATCTGTCTACCATTTTCCCATTTTCATCTTCTAAGCAAGAAAGTTTATACACTGCTCCTAATGCTGGAGTTGGATATGCTGTTATCAATTTTGTTCCAATACCCCATGAATCAACTTTTGCTCCTTGTTGTTTCAAATCTGATATAGTATCTTCATCTAAATCATTCGATGCAACTATCAAAGCATCTTTATATCCTGCATCATCTAACATTTTTCTTGCTTTTTTTGATAAATATGCTATATCTCCTGAGTCAAGACGTATACCTCTAAAATTAATTTTATCTCCTAATTCTTTTGCTACTTTTATAGCTTTAGGTATCCCAAGTCTTAATGTGTCATATGTGTCTACTAAGAAAAAGCAATCTTTGTGTGTTGCCGCATATTTTTTAAATGCTATTTCTTCATCTTGATATGCTTGGACAAATGAATGTGAATGTGTTCCACTACATGGTATATCAAACATTTTTGCTGCTTTTACATTACTTGTAGCTTCAAAGCCACCTATAACTGCTGCTCTAGTCCCCCATATTGCCGCATCAAATTCATGTGCACGTCTTGTTCCAAATTCCATACATACTTCATTTGGACAGATATGTTTTATTCTTGATGCTTTAGTAGCTATCAAGGTTTGATAATTCACAGCATTTAGTATAGCTGTTTCTATTATTTGTGCCTGTATTAGTGGAGCTTCTATTCTGACTAATGGTTCATTTGCAAATACAATTTCTCCTTCTACAACAGAACGGATACTACCTGTAAATTTGAAATCTTTTAAATAATCTAAAAATGCATCAGAATACCCTAGTTTTTTTAAAAACTCTAAATCTTCTTTTGTAAATCTTAGATTTTTTATATAGTCAATTATTCTTTCTAATCCACTAAATACTGCATAACCGCCATTAAATGGTGCTTTTCTGAAATACACATCAAAATATGATTTTCTTTCATGTATTTTATCATTAAAATAAACATAAGCCATATTTATTTGATATAAGTCAGTGTGCAAAGCGTAATCATCGTGTTTGTTCATTTTTTTAGCTTCCTTTATTTTTATTGATTTTTATTTTACCATACTTTATAATTTCTGAAAACATTTAAAATTTTTGAATATCTTAATTTTTACATATATTTTTAAAAGCCTTTTCATTTTTAAATTATAAAATATTTATAAAATATTTTTTCAATTATTTTTGTTTTTTCTTGTGTTATAGTTTTTTACACCTAAAGTTATATGACAAAAATATTAAAATATAATTTTTAAAAATACCTTGTTTAAAGCAGTCTTTTTTTGTTTTCTGCTTACTTATCTTTTATTTTTAAAAATGAGTTTCATTTTTATTTTCTGTTTAATTTTAAAAAATATCTAAATGAATTAAAAATAAAAATAATCTTCTTTTTATTTTATGTAATAGAATAATCTTTATATTTTTATATATTTTATTTAAAAAAAATAAAAATTGTTACTAAATTTAAGTATTTTTCCTCTTTAACTTTCGCAGTTATTTTAAATTTAGCAACAATTTATTTTTTAAATTCTTTTTTTCTTAGGTTTAAAACTAAATCCTTCACCTAATATATCATGAACATCATTTATTGTTACAAATGCTCTTTCATCTATACTATAAATAATTTCTTTGATTTCTTTAATTTCTTTTAATGATATTGCACAATATCCTATTTTTATGTCCTTTTTACTATAAGAACCTTCACCTTTTAAATAAGTCATTCCTCTATCCATTTTGGTGCTTATTTCTTTTGAAATTTCTTCTATTTTTGGTGATATTATCATGACAGCTTTTCCTGATAAGCCACCTTCTAAAATATAATCTAATACTTTTGTAAATACATAAATATAAATAGTTGTATATAAAATAGGTGGTAACTCTTTTATTACAAGAAGTGTTCCTATTATAATTATTGCATCCATGATTTGAATAGCTCTTCCTATTGGAATTTTATAAAATCTATTCATCATAATTGCTAATATATCTATTCCTCCTGTACTTCCTCCATTAGAAAAAGTAAGAGAAAGACCACTCCCAGCCATAAGGCCTCCAAATAATGCTGCTAAAAATCTATCTCCCCCAAGATCTATCGGAACTCTTACAACTTCAAAAAAACCTACCCAACCACTTATCATTAAAATCCCATAAATCGTGTATAGCATAGTTCTTTTATCTAAAAATTTATATCCTATAATCAAAAGTGGTATATTAACAAGTAAATTACACATAGAAGCTGGAACATTAAACAAATAGTGTAAAAGTAAAGCTATTCCTGCTCCTCCTCCTTCTGCCATCTTACTTGGTATTATTAGATGAGTAAAACTAAAACCATATACTGCACATCCCAAAGATATTAGAATTAATTCTTTTATTAATTTTTTATAGTTTTTCTTTTTTGAATTTAATTTATTTTTTTGCATAATCACTCCTATATTTAATATATATTCCCTTCAAGCTTTATTATAACATTTAGTTATTTAAAAACAATATTATTTTTTTAGACTTTAGCTTATTTTTGTAGTATAATTAATATATTAATTTTTAGAATATTTGTATAATAAAAAATGTATTCATTTTTTTTAAAATGATTTATTATAATATATTCTTAATAATACATAATATAGTGTATTCATTTAATAAGGAGTGAGAAAATGAATAAAAATATGATTCCAAATTTCCTTACACTAAGTAATGGAATTTGTGGATTTTTAGCAATAATACTAGCCGCTAATAAATTTTTTACATATGCTAGTATATTTATAATATTATCTGTTTTGGCAGATCGTTATGATGGCATAGTTGCTAGAAAATTGAATGTTGACGGTCCATTAGGTAAAGAACTCGATTCTATTTGCGATGTTATAAGCTTTGGAGCAGCTCCTTCATTTCTAGTTTTTACTAAAGTACAAAGCGAAAGTAATTTTTTTGTGCTAACCATAATAACTTTAGTTTTTTGTGCAATTTATGTTGCCTGTGGGGCATATAGATTGGCACGTTTTAATATTACAACTATGGTTGATGGTTATTATCAGGGAGTGCCTATAACCACTTGTGGACTGGGACTTGCTATATTATCATTAGAATTTGTAAAACTTCCTAATATAGCTTTAATTATTTTAACAGCTATTTTTGGATACTTAATGGTAAGTAAGATAAAAATAAAAAAAATATAACGTTAGCTTGCTAACGTTTTTTATTTGATATAAATAATTATTTTTCATTTTAAATATAAAGGAGACTTATGATTTTTACAGAAATAACTTATGAAGAATTAGAAAAGCATCAAAAAGAAGATAATAGTAGATATTTTTTCCCACAAGGAAGTACATATAAAAAATTAGCAAATAAAAATAATATAAAATCTAAAATACTCGCAGTCAAAGAAAATAACAAAATAATAGCCTATTCTACATTTATTTATTATAGATACAAAAAATTCTTTTATAAAGCTACAACTCAGTTTGGACCTATAATGGACTATAACAATGATAAACTTGTTGATTTTTATTTTAAAAAATTAAAAGAATATTTCAAAAAAGATTTTAGAGTAATCTCTGTTAGAGTAAATCCATTTTTGAATGAAAAACTCTTTTCTGATATAGAGGAAACTGGTGAAAATAGTATAGCTACTTCAGTAAGAAAACATCTTGAAAATAATTCATTTAAACCTATGAATGAAGATTTATTCACAAATCCTACATTAGCTACAAGATGTGTTTTTAGTAAAGAACTAACTAATATAACTAAAGAAAATATTTTAAAAAATATTTCTCAAATAGCTAGATACACAATAAATAGAACAGCTAAAGAAGGAGTCTTAGTTAGAGAAATAGATATTTTTAATGAAGCTGATGCAAAAATTTTCGATGATATAAACAAAGATACAGAAAAAAGAATAAACTTTGAAGTAAGAGATATTGATTACTTTAAAACATTAAAATCTGTTTATAAATATGACCTTATTTTAGCTATTTCTTATATAGATTGTGATAAATTTGTAAACAATACAATTGCTACTATAAGTAATTTAGAAAATGAAAAAAATAATCTTCTTGAAAAATTAAAAGAAGGAAAAGTTAATACTAAAAAGACTAACAATAAAATAAAAGAACTTGATGAAAATATTTCAATTTGGAAAAATAAAATAGCAAAAATCAAAAAACTGAAAAGAGATGAAGGAAATATCATTAATCTTTCTTGTGCTAGTTTTATAAAAAGTAAACAAGACTTTATATATTTTTCTAGTGGAGCGTATAAAAAATTCTCACGCTATGAAGGTCCCTATGCTGTTCTTTTTGCAATGATGAAATATGCTATAGAAAATAAATATAAATATTTCAACTTTTATGGAACTAATAAAGATTTTTCTGAAAAATCAAGTGATTACGGCGTGCTACAATTCAAACGTAATTTCAATGGTAATGTTGAATGGTTTATGGATAATTATGAACTAAGAAATAATTTAGGAAAATATATTTCTTGGTAAAAAAATATTATATTCGTATTTTAAAAAATAAGTTTTTAAAAACTTGTTTTTTTTTATTCTCTTATTATCCTTTTGTATTTACTTTTTATAACTTTAAACCTATAATTATTTTTAAGTATTTTTATTATAAAATTTTTTGCTTTCATTAAATTAAGGAGGTTTATTATGAAAAAAGGAATACTTTATATTTTAAGTTGCTATCTTTTATGGGGAGTTCTTCCTATTTTCTGGAAAATGCTACAGTCCCTTAATCCCATATATGTTTTAGCATCTAGAATTTTTTGGTCCTTAATTTTTTGTTTAATAATAATTTTATTATCTAACCAAACTTCTATTCTTTGGAAGTTTTTAAAAAATAAACGAGAAATGATTTTTTTATTTTTTTCATCTATTTTCATAACGATTAACTGGGGATTATATATTTATGCTGTTGTTAGTGGTCATATTGTTGAGGGAAGCTTAGCATATTTTTTAAGCCCACTAATATCTGTTTTACTTGGGTTCTTTTTTTATGGAGAAAAACTTGATAAAAGTAAAGTAATAGCTATTATTTTTGCTTTTATAGGAGTCTTAATACCTATAATTTATTATGGAAAAATTCCACTTATATCACTATCAATAGCTTTTTCTTTTTCTATTTATGGAGCTTTGAAAAAAAATGTTAAATCATCTAGTATAATTTCTGTCTTTATAGAAACTCTTTATGTTACTCCTATAGCAATATTTATTATTATTTTCTTTGAAAAAAATAGTTTGGGAGCTTTAAATATTTTTTCAAAATTAGAGCTTATCTTAATTCCTTTAACTGGTGTTTTAACAGCAATTCCTCAACTGCTTTTTGCCAAAGGAATTAAACTTGCTCCCCTTTCTTTGAGTGGTATTTTAATGTATATAAATCCTTTTATGCAATTTTTACTTGGAATTTTAATTTACAAAGAACAATTTTCTAAAATTGATTTACTTACTTTTATTTTTATTTGGATAGCTTTAATAATTTATATAAAAAGTGTCTTAGTTAACAATAAAAATATTGATAAAATATAATTTATAAAAAACCTAATATTATAATAAGTTCCTTCTAAAAATTTTTGAACTACTTATTAAAATATCAGGTTTTTTTTATTTTAATCAAAATTAGCTATACTAATTTTTCAAAACTTCTTTATACTAAAACTACACTACCTTTATATTTAGAGTCAATGAAGTTTTTAGTGTCATCAGATTTTAATGCTTCTATCAATTTT
>NZ_KQ959908.1:17178-17756 GCF_001553005.1 Gemelliphila asaccharolytica
TGCTTCTATCAATTTTTTGATAACTAATTTATCTTTATCACCTTTTCTAACTGCAATTATATTTGCATAAGGATTATTTTCTCCTTTTTCTATGACTACTGCGTCATCTTTTGGACTAATACCAGCATCTACTGCAAAGTTTGAATTAATTGATACAAGATCGCCTTCTCCATTTTTATAGTATTGAACCATAATAGAAGGGTCATTATCATATTTAAAGACAAGATTTTTTTTATTTTCTACTATGTCATCAAATGTAGCATTAATGATATCAACTCCGTCTTTTACTTTCACAAGACCATTGTCTGATAATAATTTAATAATTCTTCCCCAATCTGATTTACTGTTACTTACAAGTACAACTGCTCCGTCACGTAAATCATTTAAGTTTTTAACTTTAGTTGAATATAATCCTAATGGCTCAAGATGAATAGCTCCTGCATTTTCTAATTTATATCCTTTTTCTTTAATTTCAAGGTCTAGGAAAGGAACATGTTGGAAATAATTAGCATCTATTTCTTTATCATTTAAACTTTTATTTGGTAGAAAATAGTCTTGATAAGTGACAATATCTAGCT
>NZ_KQ959909.1 GCF_001553005.1 Gemelliphila asaccharolytica
GAACTTGCCAAAGCAAAAGCCGAAGCAAAATCAGAGATAGATAAACTTGCTAACTTAACTGATGAACAAAAATCAAGCTTTAAAAAAGACATACAAGCAGGTAAAGATAAAAATACTGTAGCTAAAATACTTGATAAAGCTAAAGAAGCAAACAAAAAAGTTAAAGGAAAAGCAGGAGCAAAAGAAAAAGCAAAAGGTCAATCAACTTTATCTAAAACAGGACTAAATACAACTAATACTGTAGGATTAGGAGCAATCATTTCATTAATAGCACTTGCTTTAAGAAGAAAATTTAAAAAATAAAAATTTTCAAAAGAGCTAACACAAAAGTGTTAGTTCTTTTTTTTATTATTTTGAACGGGGAAAAGTATATTGCTTTACGCTTACAAAAGTGATACAATGTGAATGATAGTAATTTTCATTAAAAAAAATAGAAATAGGAGGAAAGAAATATGAAAAAAAGAAAATTATTAACACTTACTATGGCTTCGTCATTAGTTCTTAGTTTTAGTGCTTTTGCAAAACCAGTAGCTAACACTTATGCAAATGATGTTACAGCCAACTCTACCGAAAAAGCTGTAGATTATAAAAATTTGGAAGATGGTGTTTATAGTTTGGGAGCTACAATTTATCGTGATGAAGAACACGTACCTTTAGAAGGTCAAAAAGCAAAATTATCTATGGCAGATGGAGCAATTGACAAAACTAAAACTCGTCTTGTAGTAAAAAATGGAGAGTATAGGGTTCAATTAACTTTTATTCCCTTAACTATTAAACGTTTAGGTAAGGGTTTTAAAGGCTTTCTTGGAAATTTAAGATATGATCCAACGTATAATCCAGTAGCAGATGAAGGAAGTGAACCGAAAGATTTTGGACAATGTAAAATCTTAGAATGGTACGGAGAAAAAGAAAGTAATACTTCTGCAAATGCTACTTATAAAGCTGGTACTTTGATGAAAATTTATCAACAAAAATTCCCAGATAGAAAATATTATCCAAAAGTTTTAGAATATCCAATAAATAAAAATTATATTGATAAAAATGGAAAAATTATGACAGAAACAGAAGTTTTTGTTCCTATAATGGAAGCATTTGGTGATCCAGAAGATGAGTTGGGAACTCAATATTGTCGCCCTACTTTTG
>NZ_KQ959910.1:0-210 GCF_001553005.1 Gemelliphila asaccharolytica
AACTGATACATATGTAGATGGCTACTATGTAGACGAAAACGGTGCATGGGTTAAATAAAAATAAAATAGAAAAACTAGAAGCAATGAAAATTGCTTCTTTTTTATTTTTTTAACAGAGAAAAAAATTGCCACATATTATAAAGATGATTTAAGCTTATATTTAAAAAAAGTAATAAAGTTATATAAAATATTTCATAAAAAAAATAAATA
>NZ_KQ959910.1:310-2574 GCF_001553005.1 Gemelliphila asaccharolytica
TATAAAATATTTCATAAAAAAAATAAATATATCTTAAAAAAAATATATATAAAAAATAAATAATAGTAAAATCGGCAAGTTTTAAAAAATATCTAAGAAAAAAAGTTTTGAAAATATTTAGATAAAAAATAATTAATTAACTTTTACGCCTCTAAATAATAAATATTTTATTATAAATGTTTCCAGGATTTCAAAAAATAAAAAAATAAATAATTTTTGTTCTTATTATAAAATAATATTTAAAATATTATCATTATCTACATTAAAGACAATTATAAAAATTAAAAATATTATAAAAAAATCATAATTTACAAAAATATTTGAAAAATAAGAACTAAGTATTGTCTTTAATTTTTTAAAGCGATATAATAAAAGGTACAAAATTATAATATTTTTATACTTGAACTAGGAGGAAAATATGAAATATAATAAGATATTAGCAGTAGGAGTAACGGGAGCTTTACTTTTTAGTATAACAGGTAGTGTACAGCCCCTTAACCAAGCAAACGCACAAATTAATGACGCTTCCGGCGAAGTAAAAGAAAAAGATAAAGGAGAATTAGACAAAGCAAGAGCAAACGCATTAGTAGAGTTAGGAAAACTTGCTAATCTAACTGATGACCAAAAAGCAAGCTTCCAAGAAAAAATCTCTGCAGCAGATAGTAAAGAAGCAGCTGATAAAGTTGTAGAACAAGCAAAAGCAAAAGATACAGAAGAATTAAACAAAGCAAAAGCAAAAGCTGCAACAGAGATGGGAGGACTTAACAATAATTTATCTAGAGGCGAAGTAGCCAGATACAGAGCAGAAATCTCTTTAGCAGATAGTAAAGAAAAAGTTAATTATGTTTTAGCAAAAGCAAAAGCAGTTGCAGAGATAAACAAACTTGCTAACTTAAATGATTTAGAAAAAGAAGGCTTCAAAGTACACATACCTATAGAAGGTAGTATAGAAGAAGTTAATAAAGTTGTAGACAAAGCAAAAGAACAAGACCGAGTAAACAAAGAACTAAAAGATACAAAAACAAAAGCTTCAGCAGAGATAGAAAAACTTGCTTTAGATTTAGATGGGAAACAAATCGAAGACTTCAAATCAGAAATCAATAACGCAAATAGTATAGAAAAAGTTAATTTCGTTTTAGCAAAAGCAAAAGCTTCAGTTGAGTTAGTAGAGGTAGAAAGACTTGCTTATTTAAATGGGGAAGAAATCAGATACTTCAAAGAAGAAATCGATAACGCAGATAGTAAAGAAAAAGTTAATGTCGTTTTAGCAAAAGTAAACGCATTAGTAGAGATAAGAAAACTTGACAATTTATCTAAAGAAGAAAAAGAATCTGCAAAAGCAGAAATCTATAAAGCAAGTAGTGTAGAAGAAGTTCATACAGCTTTAGCAAAAGCAAAAGCATTAGCAGAGATAGGAAAACTTGCTAACTTAAATGAGGAAGAAAAAGCAGGCTTTAGAGAAAAAATCTCTGCAATAAAATTTCCTGTAGCAGGTGATATAGAAGAAGTTAATAAAGTTCTAAAACAAGCAAAAGAAAAAGACAAAGCAAACAAAGAAGCAAAAGAAAAAGGTAAAGTAGATAAAAAAGAATTAAAAGAAGCAAGAGATCTTCTAGATAAACTAACAAAAGAAAAAGATGTAGACAAAGGAAAAACAAAAACAACTTCAGAAGCTTACAATATAGCAAAAGGACAGGCAGAAGAAGTATTAGATGAAGCAGACAAAGTAATAGAAGACAAAAATGCATCAGTTGAAAAGGTAGCAGAAGCATTAGAAAAAGTAAATACCAAAAAACAAGCACTAGAAAAAGCAAAAGCAGCTTTAATAGATGCAATGACACCAGAACAAAAAGAAGAATTAGCAAAAACAGAAGAATACCTAAAACCAGCAGACACAAAAGGAAAAACTCAAGAAAGTATTAAACAATACAATGAACAAATAGCAAAACTAAATGCTAAAATAGAAGAAGCAAAAACAGAAGCTAAAACTATTTTAGCAAAAGGAGAAGAAGCAACCAAAGATGAAGCTGCTAAAGTAATAGCAAAAACACAAGAAATCAAAGCAGAATTAACAAAAGCAAGTGCTGCCTTAAAAGACAAAGGAAACAAAGAACAAGAAGAACTTGCTAACGCAAAAACAAAAGCATTAGCAGAATTAGATAAACTTGCTAACTTAACAGAAGAACAAAAAAAAGTTGCAAAAGAAGAAATAAACAAAGCAGATAGTATATTAAAAGTTAATGAAGCAAAAGCAGAAGCAAAAG
>NZ_KQ959910.1:2674-3547 GCF_001553005.1 Gemelliphila asaccharolytica
AAAAGAAAAAGATACAGAAGCATTAACTAATGCAAAAACAAAAGCATTAGCAGATTTAGCAAAATTTGACAATTTATCTAAAGACGAAAAAGACAGCTTTAAAGCAGAAATAAATAAAGCAAATAGTATAGACGAAGTTCAGACAGTTTCAGCAAAAGCACAATTAAAAAATGTTACAAAGACAGCAGAAGCAAAAGACACTGCATTAGAAGAATTAGACAAACTTGCTAACTTAACTGATGAACAAAAAAACAATCTAAAAGCAAAAATCTATAGTGCAAATAGTGTAGCAGAAGTTAATACAGCTTTAGATCAAGCAATAGCAAAAAACACTGCAAACAAAGAAGCAAAAGAAAAAAAAGAACTTGCTAACGCAAAAACAAAAGCAAAAGCAGAAATAGATAAACTTGACGATGTATCTAAAGAAGACAAAGACAATCTAAAAGCTGTAATCGATAAAATAAATAGTATAGAAGAATTTAATAAATTTTTTAACAAAGTAAAAGAAAAAGCAAAAGAAGATATAGATAAATTTGACAATTTATCTAAAGAAGAAAAAGACAATCTAAAATCAGAAATCGTTAAAGCAAAGAATGCAAAAGAATTTAATGATACTTTAGCAAAAGCAAAAGCAAAAAACACTGCAAACAAAGCAAAAGAAGAGCTAAAACTTATAATAGAAAAAAAATTCCAAGATCCTCAGCAAAAAGCAGCAGTTTTAAAAGATTTAGAAAAATTAAAAACATTAAAAGAAGTAGAACA
This sequence comes from Gemelliphila asaccharolytica, assembly GCF_001553005.1. Classification (GTDB taxonomy): domain Bacteria; phylum Bacillota; class Bacilli; order Staphylococcales; family Gemellaceae; genus Gemelliphila; species Gemelliphila asaccharolytica. The sequence goes on from NZ_KQ959910.1 coordinate 3,437, forward strand.
ATTAAAAGCTGATATCGAAGGTTCTGTGATAATTGGTGAACACAATGATAAAAAATTAGCAGAAGTAAAAGCAAAAGCATTAGCAGAAATAGATAAACTTGACGATGTATC
>NZ_KQ959910.1:3647-3907 GCF_001553005.1 Gemelliphila asaccharolytica
AAGACAATCTAAAAGCTGAAATCGATAAAATAACAAATAGTATAGAAGGAATTGATAAAGTTTTTGGCAAAGTAAAAGAAAAAGCAAAAGAAGATATAGATAAATATGACAATCTATCTAAAGAAGAAAAAGACAATCTAAAAGCTGAAATCGATAAAACAACAAATAGTATAGAAGCAATTGATAAAGTTTTTGACAAAGTAAAAGAAAAATTAAAAGCAGTGATAGATAAACTTGACAATTTATCTAAAGAAGAAAAA
>NZ_KQ959910.1:4007-4249 GCF_001553005.1 Gemelliphila asaccharolytica
AATCTGCAAAAGCAGAAATCTATAAAGCAAATAATGCAAAAGAAGTTAATGACGCTTTAGCAAAAGCAAAAGCAAAAGACAAAGCAAACAAAGAAGCAAAAGAAAATACAATATATAAAATAGGATACTTAGACAATCTAACAAAAGAACAAAAAGAGTCTTTAATAGCAGAAGTAAATAGCAAAAAAGCAAAAGACGAAATTGAAAAAATCTATCAAAAAGCAAAAGAATTAGACAAAAAA
>NZ_KQ959911.1 GCF_001553005.1 Gemelliphila asaccharolytica
AATTATACAATTATATTATAACAGAAATTTGGTTTTAATTTAATATATTTTTATTACATTTCTATTAAAAATATTTTTATAAAAAACATTTTGTAATTAACAAAATAAATAATATTACTTTTTTATTTTTAGACAGATAATTAATAATTATAGATAACTATATTATATAATCTAAAAAAATTAAAAAAAGGCAACTTCTTAAAGTTGCCTTTTTTTATATACTATTTATTACTTTCTTTTAGTAAATCTATAGTTTTTTTAATAATAATTTCTGATTTAATATCGAAATTTGTTCCTAGATTTTTTTTAACATCTTCTTCACTCATTGAATAAGAATCAGCTATTTTTTTAATTTCTTTTTTAGCATCTTCTTCTGATACCTCTATTTTTTCTACTTTAGATATTTCATCTAAAACAAATGAAGTTTTTATTTTTTTAGATGCTTGTTCTTTCATTTCATCTTTTAATTCTTTTTCTTTTTTACCAGTAAATTGTTCATATAATTCCATTGTTATGCCTTGTCTTTGCATATTTTCTTTGAATTTATTATACATTCCATCTACTTCTTGTTCTATTAATTTTTCTGGAATATTTACTGTTGCATTTTCTACTGATTTTATTACTACATCATCAGCATATTTTTTATCTGCTTTTTCTTTTTCTTCAAGAGTTATTTGATCTTTCAATTTAACTTTGTAATCTGCTACATTATCTGTTAATTCTTTTGTTAAATCTTTAACAAGTTCATCTGTTAATTCAGGTACTTCTTTTCCTTTTACATCATGTATTTTTACGTCAAATTTAGCTTTTTGTCCTGCTAGATTTTTAACTTGATAATTTTCTGGGAATACTACATTTACTTCAACATCACATGGTGCTACTTTCCCTACTAATTGATCTTCAAATCCTGGTATGAAAGAATTTGAACCAAGTTCTAGTTCATAGCCATTTGCTTCTCCACCTTCAAATGGTTCTCCATCTTTGTATCCTTTAAAATCTATAACTACTATATCACCTTTTTCAGATGCTGTTTCTTTAAGTGTCCATTCTGCTTGACGTGATAAAATTTGTTTTATTCTTTCATCGACATCTTTATCTGTAACTTTTACTTTTTCTTTTTTTATTCCTAGGTTTTTATATTCACCTAATTTTACTTCAGGTCTTACTACTATTTGTGCTTCAAATTCTACACCATCTTTTTTGTCTATTTTTCTTACATCAACATCTGGCATAGCTAATGGATTTATTTTTAATTCTTCTACTGCTTTTTTATATCCTTCTGGTAAAATAGAATCTACTGCTTCTTGATATAATGATTCTTCTCCATACATTTTGTTGAAAACATTTCTTGGTAATTTTCCTTTTCTAAATCCATGAACATTTATTCTTTTTACTACCTTTTTAAATGCTTTATCTAATGCTTTGTTTAATTCTTCTGCTGATGAGTTAAAAGTTATAGTTATCTTCCCATCTTCTTTTTTTATTATTTCTGACATTTTTTCCTCCAAAACTAATTGTCTTTATAACAGAGCCTAAACTCACGAAACTATTATATATTATCTATCTTTAAAAGTCAATCATAGCAATCTTTAAATTATTTTTTTATCATATTTATCATATGCAAAGTTAACATTTTTATCTTTTGTTTTAAAAATAATCTTTGTGTACCATTTATATCTATTTTGTCTATTGCTTTTTCAAAATCTTCTTGCCAATAATTTGCTGTTTCCTTTGTTATAGGTATTTTATAGTGTTTTTCTTTTAAATTGGGCATATTGAAAACATTACTTTCTATACCCAAAAACATTCTAAAGAATTTTTTTTGCTCTCTTTTTACATTTTCATATCCATCGTAAAATAATAAATTTATTCTATCGTCCTTAGATATTATATCATCGTATAATACATCTATTAATTTATCTATTTTTTCTTCCCCTATTTGATCGTATAAACTATTCATAACATTCTCCTATGTTAATAATTTTTTAAATACTTCTACTTTATCTAATTTCTCCCATGTAAAGTCAGCATCATCTCTTCCAAAATGTCCATATGCTGCTGTTTTTTTGAATATTGGTCGTCTTAAATCTAGTGTTTTTATTATTCCATTTGGAGTTAAAGAGAAGTTTTCTTTTATTGCTTTTACAATTTCTCCTTCATCTACTTTTGCAGTTCCAAAGGCATCTATAAATATTGAAACTGGATTTGCTACCCCTATTGCATAAGCAAGTTGAACTTCTACTTTATCACAAACTCCACTTGCTACTATATTCTTCGCTATATATCTTGCCATATATGCGGCTGATCTGTCAACTTTTGTGGCATCTTTTCCACTAAAAGCTCCTCCTCCGTGTCGTGCATATCCTCCATATGTATCTACTATTATTTTTCTTCCTGTTAGTCCTGCATCTCCTACAGGGCCACCAATTACAAATCGTCCTGTTGGATTAATAAAATATTTTGTATTTTCATCTAATAAATTTTCATCAAGACAAGGTTTTATTACATATTCTTTTATATCTTTATGTATTTTTTCTTGACTTACTTCTTCTGAATGTTGTGTAGATACTACTACTGTATCTATTCTTTTTGCTACATTATTAAGATCATATTCTACTGTAACTTGCACTTTACCATCTGGTTTTAAGTAATCCAAAATTTTATTTTTTCTCACTTCTGCTAATCTTTTTGATAATTTGTGACTTAAATATATAGGTAATGGCATATATGAACTTGTTTCATTAGTAGCAAATCCAAACATTAGCCCTTGATCTCCTGCACCTACTTCTTTTTCTTTTTTTTGTTTAGTTTCTACCGCATCATCTACTCCAAGTGCTATGTCTTTTGACTGTTCATCAAGTGCTACCAATACTGCAATACTGTCTGCATTGTATCCACTTGTAAAATCACAATATCCTATATTTCTTATAGTATCCCTTACTACTTTTTGATAATCTATTTTTGCCTTAGTTGAGATTTCTCCAATTAAAACTGCAAGACCTGTATTTACAGCTGTTTCACAAGCTACCCTTCCATATGGATCTTCTTTTAAAACAGCATCAAGTACTGCGTCTGAAATTTGGTCCGCCACCTTATCTGGATGTCCTTCTGTTACTGATTCTGATGTGAATAAATATGTTTTTGCCATTTGTTTCTCCTTTTTCTTTTTAGGGAGCAATTAAAAAAACCTTTCTCCGGATTGAGAAAGGTTTTTTTCTCATCGCTCAAAGTTTTACTTTGCTTAGGATAAGCACCTTTGTTTATGATACTAGGTTGCCGGAGGTCATAGGGTCCTTGGCCCTCGCTCTCTCTTGATAAGTTTTTTTTATCTTATATATATTATTATATTATATGTTTTTTGTCAAAATTAATCTTGTAATGATTGCACAGCTGTAATTAAAGCTAATTTAATAACATCTATTTCATCACAACCTCTTGACAAATCGTTTACTGGAGCATTTAACCCTTGTAAGATAGGTCCTATAGCTTCAAATTGTCCTAATCTTTGTGCTATTTTGTATCCTATATTACCTGCTTCTAGGCTTGGGAATATGTATACGTTAGCATCTCCTTGAATTTCTGAATTAGGGCATTTTAGTTTTGCTACTCCAGGAACAAACGCTGCATCAAATTGAACTTCTCCTACTACTGGAATAACTGGTGCTTTTTCTCTAAATAGTTTTGTTGCTTCTGCTACTTTTAAACTATCTGGTGTATTTGCTGAACCTAGTGTTGAAAAGCTTAACATCGCTACTCTAGGATTTACATTGAAGCTTTTAGCTGTTTTTGCACTTTCTACTGCAACTTCTGCTAATCCAGCTGCATCTAATGTTGGGTTAATTGCACAATCTGCAAAAATAAATCTTGTAGCATTTCTACTCATGATGAATGCACCACTTGTTCTTTTAACTCCTGGTTTTGTTTTTATTATTTGTAATGCTGGTCTAACTGTATCTCCTGTTGAGTGTGCAGCCCCTGAAACTAACCCTGCTACTTTTTTAAGATAAACTAACATTGTTCCAAAGTAGTTTGGATCTTTTAATAATTCACGAGCTTGCTGTTCTGTTGCTTTTCCTTTTCTTCTCTCAACAAAAGCACTTACCATTTCTTCTATACCATCATAATTAAGATGATCAATTATTTCTAAACCATCTGTTTTTAAAAATAATGAATGAGCTAATTCTTTTATTTCTTCTGGTTTTCCTAAAACAACAGGTTGTACATATGAATTTAAACTTAATCTTACTGCTGCAAGTAAAACTCTTTTGTCATCACCTTCTGGAAATACTATACGTACTTTTTTCCCTTCTAATTTTTCTTTAATTTCTTCAAATAAATCTTTTCTTTGTGTAACCATTTTTCTTCCCCCATTAATTATTAATTACGTCTAACACATGCTTTATAGCTCTCAAGCTAAATATGTCAATTAGCTTACCGTTTCCTATTACACTATATCCTATTATAACACCTATGTATGCTATTGCAAATAGTATTACAAAAAATTTTATAGTAGACCACAAAATTTTAATAAATGATTTTTTCTTAGATTTTTCTTCCAATATATTCCTCTTATTTATATTCTTATTATATCTGCACCTAATTTTCTCAATTTTTCTTCTATATTAACATATCCTCTATCAATATGTTTAATATTTGTAACTACTGTTTGTCCATTTGCTATAAGTCCTGCTATTACTAACGCTGCACCTGCACGTAAGTCTGTCGCTTTTACACTTGTACCTTCTAATTTTTCTCCACCTTCTATTAAGGCACTTCTTCCTTCTATCCTTATTTTAGCATTCATTCTTCTTAATTCTTCAACATGCATAAATCTATTTTCAAAAACTGTTTCTGTTATTGTACTAACTCCCTTAGCTAACAATGTTAAAACCATAATTATGCTTTGCATATCTGTTAAAAATCCTGGATGAGGTAGAGTTTTAACGTCAATTGGTAGTAAATAATCTCTATCATTTTTCACTCGAATTTCATTTTTATTTACTTCTATTTGAACTCCCATTTCTCTCATTTTAGAAACTAATGCTACATTATCTTCATAACGTGCATTTTTAACCAAAACATTTCCTTTTGTTGCTGCTGCTGCTATCATATAGGTAGCTGCCTCTACTCTATCAGGCATTATAGTATGTTCTGCTCCATGAAGTTTTTCAACTCCTTCTATAACTAAACAAGAAGTATTTTCTCCACTAATTTTAGCTCCCATTTTTTTTAAGAAACTTATCATGTCACCAATTTCTGGTTCTTGTGCTACATTTACTAAAATTGTTTTACCTTTTGAAAGACAACTTGCCATTATCACATTTTGAGTTGCTCCAACACTTGGAAAATCAAAAAATACTGTAGTACCAGTAAGTCCTTTTTCTGCTTTAAGTTCTACATATCCAGCATCTTTAATAATATTAGCTCCAAGAAGTGAAAATCCTTTTAAATGCTGTTCAATAGGTCTACTTCCTATGGCACAACCACCCGGCATAGCAACCTTAGCAAATTTCTCTCTTACTAATATAGGAGCTGCCACTAAAAAAGAAGCTCTCATTTTACTTACAAACTCGAAATCTGCCTCTTTTTTCAACGGATTTCTTGCATCTACTTCTAATGTTTTTTCTTCTTTATTATAATTTATCTTAACTCCTAAAGAAGTTAAAAGTTCAGATATAATCTTTACATCTGACAAGTTTGGAACATTATAAAACTTACTTACTCCTTCCGTAGCAAGTAAAGCAGAAGTAACAATAGGTAAAACTGCATTCTTTGCTCCTTCTATATAAACCTCTCCTCTTAAAGGTTTCCCACCTTTAATAACTATTTTATTCACAACTATTCCTCCAAGTTATAATCATATCCATTTAATATTACCATATTTTAAAAGATAAAACAAAATTTTATTTAAACATATTTTAATATTATTAAGTTCTAAAAATAAATTCAAAAAATTTTTATCCATTGATATACTTTCTTATATAACGCCACATAAAAGTTAAGTATAATGCTAATAATTATTAAATCCTTTCATTTTTTTCAAAAAAATCATTCAATATCTTACTAAATATTTATAAAAATATTTTATACTATAAAATATATATTTACTATAATTATTATATTTTTATTTTTTCTAATATAAAAACATAATTTTCTAATTTTTAAATTTTATAGCTTATTTTCAGCATTTTTGATATAATAAATACCCGATAAATATTATTTTTAACTCATTATATTTTTTTAGAAAAGGAAAAAACAATGATAAAACTTATTGCTTCAGACATGGACGGAACTCTTTTAAATAGTGAACATTTTATTTCTGACGAAAATGTAACTGCAATTAAAAATGCCCAAAAAGAAAATATAGAATTTTCTATAGTAACGGGAAGGGCATATTTTGAAACAATTGACATTTTAAAAACTAATAATATAAAAGCAAGTATAATAGCTATGAATGGAGCTATATCTTATGATAAAAAAGGTGAAATCACCAACATTTTTCCACTAGATAAAAAAAATTCCCTTTTTATAATAAAAGAAGCTAAAAAATTAAATATAAATTTTGGAGTTTTTAATAAAAATTGCTTTTATTTAAAAAATGTTAAGGATTATATAGATGCTTTTAAAAATTTAATAATTGATCAAGGTCACACCCCTAACATGAAAAAAATAACAGATGAAATAAAAAACAGACAAAAACTTGGATATATCAAAGAAGTAACAAACCCTGAAAACTACCTTGATAGCAAAAATAATCCTGTTTTAAAAATTGACTTAATGGACGATAATAGTGACAAATTGATAAAATTAGCAAAAATATTAAAAAACAATAAAGAAATTTTTGTCACTTCTTCTGGAAGTAAAAACCTTGAAATTCTATCTAGTAAGGCTTCTAAAGGTAAAGCTTTAGAAATATATTGCAAAAATAAAAATATAAGTCTAAATAACTTAATGGCAATTGGAGATAATACAAACGACCTGTCTATGATAGAAAAAGCTTATTATTCTGTAGCAATGAAAAATGCAAACTCTTCACTGAAACAAAAAGCTAAATTCATCTCAGATTACGATAATAATAACTCTGGTGTCGGAAGAATGATAAAAAAATTAATTAACAAAAAATTATAAATGGAGAGAAATTATGGATATAAATAAAAAACTTATTAACTTAGCTATAGAAGCTAGAAAAAAGGCTTATACTCCCTACTCAAAATTTAATGTTGGAGCTTGTCTACTTTGCAAAAATGGCGAAATTTATACAGGTTGCAATATAGAAAATGCTTCTCTTACTCCTACAGTTTGTGCCGAAAGGACAGCTATCTTCAAGGCAATAAGCGAAGGAAATAAAGATTTTAAAAAAATAGTAGTTGTAGGTGGAAAAAATGAAAAATTAAATGATTTCTGTGCTCCTTGTGGAGTTTGCAGACAAGTAATAAGCGAATTTGTTAATGATAATTTTGAAATTATTTTAGCCATTAATGAAAATAATTATAAAGTTTATAACTTTAGAAGAGATATTTTCCCTTTAGGATTTACCAAAGATGATCTAGATTAAAATAAATTGATAAAATATCCAAAAATAATATGTAAATTATTTTAACATTTTAACCATAAAGTAATTTACATATTATTTTATAATTGATATAATGTTTAAGTAAGCTTTTATGTTTATTCTCTATATAAAACGAACATTTTAGCTAGTATTATTATTAAATTTAGGAGAAACAATGAATAATCACGAATTTATATTAGTCTTAGATTTTGGAAGTCAGTATAATCAACTTATTACTAGACGAGTTAGGGAACTTGGAGTTTACTCTGAACTTCATGATAATGAAATTTCTATTGAAAAAATAAAAGAATTAAATCCAAAAGGAATAATCCTTTCTGGGGGTCCTAACAGTGTTTATGAAGAAAATTCAATGTCTATTGACAAAGAAATTTTTAATCTTGGTATTCCTATATTAGGTATCTGTTATGGAATGCAACTTATGCAACACAAACTTGGAGGTGTTGTAGAATCGGCTACAAGCAGAGAATATGGTACACATCCAATAAATACAAAAGAAGATGCAGTTCTTTTCAAAGAAACAAAAAGTGTGCAAAATGTTCTAATGAGCCACTCTGACAAAGTTATTAAAGTAGCTGAAGGTTTTAGAGTAGTAGCTTCTAGTGAAAACTGCCCTATTGCAGCAGCAGAAAATATTAATAAAAACTTTTATTGCTTCCAATTTCATCCAGAAGTAAGACATTCTGAATATGGTTATAAACTAATCGAAAACTTTATTAGAAATGTTTGTGGTTGCACAGGTGACTGGACTATGGAAAAATTCATAGAAGAAAACATAAAAAAAATAAAAGATAAAGTTGGAAATGATAAAGTCCTTTGCGCTTTATCTGGAGGAGTGGACTCTTCTGTTGTAGCAGCACTACTTCATAAAGCAATAGGAAATCAACTTGTTTGTATGTTCGTTGACCACGGATTACTGCGTAAAGGTGAAGCAGAAAGTGTCATGGAAACCTTTGGTAACAAATTTAAAATGAACCTAATCAAAGTAGATGCAAAAGAAAGATTTTTAACTAAACTTAAAGGCGTAAAAGATCCAGAGAAAAAAAGAAAAATAATTGGAAATGAGTTTATATACGTCTTCGATGAAGAATGTAAAAAATTAGCAGATATTCCTTGGTTAGCACAAGGAACACTTTACACAGATGTTATTGAATCTGGAACAAAAAATGCCCAAACTATAAAATCACACCATAATGTTGGAGGACTTCCTAAAGATATGAAATTTTCTCTTATAGAACCTCTTAATACATTATTTAAAGATGAAGTTAGAGTCTTAGGGGAAGCACTAGGACTTCCTAAAGAAATAGTTTGGAGACAACCATTCCCAGGACCTGGATTAGGTATAAGAGTTTTAGGAGAAGTAACAGAAGAAAAATTAAAAATTGTAAGAGATAGTGATTATATTCTTCGTGATATTATAAAAAAACGAGGATTAGATAACAAAATTTGGCAATACTTTACAGCACTTCCTGACATTCGTTCTGTAGGAGTTATGGGAGATGTTAGAACTTATGATTACACTGTAGTTGTACGTGCCGTTACAAGTATAGATGGAATGACTGCAAGCTGGGCACACATACCATTTGAAGTTTTAGAAGAAATATCAGCAAGAATAGTAAATGAAGTAGGTCATGTTAATAGAGTAGTCTATGACATAACAAGTAAGCCACCAAGCACTATCGAATGGGAATAGTCGCAAAAAATATGCTTCTGTGATAAAATCGTTGAAAATACAGTGTTTCGATGTTTTATTGGAGCAAAAATCTCCTTAGTGATACTGTTTTTATACTAAAAGCAAGAAAAAATAGGTTCCAAATGGAGTTGTTGAACTTAGATAAATAGTTTAGAAAGCCTCCCATCATTTTGGTGGGAGGCTTTCTAAACAATAGAATTTATAAATTTAGTTTTTAGTGAAATATGTGAGGTAATAATATGAAAATTTCAACTTTTAATATAAACAAATTTCAAGGCCCATATAGTAATCCACGTACAAAAGGGGGATATTATAATCCACGAAATATAGACTTTAAAACACCCATTAAACACTTGTGTAGTAGGTATTTGGAAAATGAAGATGATATTATTTTTGTTCAGGAATTTTATGATGATAATAAAGTAAGAACAAAAGAATATTTTGAAAAAAATGGGTACAAAATTTTTCATAACTTGGATAAAATATTAAAAAGTCATGTTGTAGCTATTACCTTAAAAAAATCTTTGTGGAAAGATATAAACCCAGAAGAAACAGAATTTCAGAATAAATTTATAGAAATGGAATTAAAAGAAAAATCACTAAAAATCATAAGTTTTCATAATACAGAAAAAGAAATAGAAGATAAAATAAATAATGAATTTAAGAATGGATATAAAGATATAATTTTAGGAGATTTCAATAATACGAAATGGATTAATGATTTACATAATAATCCGAGTTGCAAATATAGGGATTTAGTCACAAATGATATGATTACATACAAACCTGCACAGACGTCAATAGATTGCATCTTTATTAAAAATGAATATGAAAATAAAATAATATTTAACGGAATAACTGAGACATATGTTTCAGATCATAATATATTAACATTTTCATTTAATATATGATTTTTTATCACTTAAATAAATACAATTTGTAGGTATAATTGAATGAAAAGCATATAACTTTAAGATTATAAATCTTTTAGCTGCTTTTTCTATGCTTATTTTATATTCGGTGGAATCTTAGTGGTTATGCCTTTTTTATAGAATTTCACATTGCTTTCTTCAAAAGGAACGTAATCCTTTTTCAGGCTGTCAGGATAGTTTGCCTTCCAATCTTGCAATGCTTATTTTATAATTTCGTTATTCTCATATTTTTCTTTCATTTTCTACCACTGTTCAAGCATATTACGGATTCGAAGAATAGCCTCACTGCCGGAATATATACCTGTGGTACTATATTCGGGATCTTCATCATTCAGGATAACAGGTCGTATATTCACTTTAATACTGTCATCAAGCTTAAACAAAAATCGCATTAAATCATGTTCTGTATAGGGATAATCAGACTCTTTCTTATACTCTTTATTTACATGGAATGCAGCAGAAATATTTCCCAAGACATCGTCTTTAGGAATACGAATATCAAGTCTAGAGTTGTCAAATATATGAAACTTGTTGTTTAGGAATTAAAGAAAATAATACTATTGCAATAGGGACGCATGGACTTATCAAAAAAATCTTTTAAAAGACTTGTATAAGGAGCAAGAAAAATTCAAATACCTGAACCCAGATGTGGAAGACATTAGATATTTCTTAGAAGAATATAAGCCAAAAAGTGCAGATCCTAATATAACTTGTTTCAAAGAATTAACCATGCAAGGCTACCAAATAAAATCAAAATCTTTTTCAGAGATTATGGATAATTATTTTCAAGAATGGATTCCTGTTAGGTCATCAAAGACCAAGAGAATATCACCAAGTGGAGTCTCAATTCCAGTAAAACTATATTATGAAAAGAAAACAGAAAACGAAACTGACTTTATAGAAGTTGACAAGAATTTATTGCCAGAAGAATGGAAAAAAGAAAATCAATTAGAAATAGATACTGCAAATCAAGTAAAGATACAAATGTAACTTTGTAACCTGTAACCCATCGTTATAAATCTTTTTAAATTAGGATTACATAAATTAATGGCTTGATAATAAAAGGTTGTCACAGACTTTTAGAACAAGTTCGCCTAATTTTGGAAGTTTTTATTTTATTAGTTACAGTTACACTTATTAATTCCTATTTGAAAAATTATGGAAAATTAAATTAAAGACTTGTTAGTAATAACAAGCACAGTAAGTGAGTATCCACTTACAATAGCTTACAATAGCAATAGCAAGCACAGTAAGTGAGTACCCACTTACGAAAAAATCAATGGAGCAGACCTTTACGGAATGCTCCATTTCTTAATTTTTATCTTGTTAGAGAAACCCTAAGACCCCAAAAGATATGAGCAAAAGAAAAAATTATGGATAATAGAACAAGAAAAAATCAACTTAAAATATATTTAACAGATGAAGAAAAAGAAATTTTTGAAAAGAAAATGAAACTTCCAAATTGTAAAACTATGTCACATTTTCTTAGAAAATGTGTATTAGAAAAAGGAATTTATATAGTAGACCTAGAACCATTTAGAGATCTTCAATGGCTACTTTCAAATGCAACAAACAATATAAACCAAATTGCAAAAGCCACTAATACAACTGGTGTTATTTGCAAGAAAGATATTGATTATATGAGAGAAAAAATAGAAAAATTATCAAGAGAAATATGGGATATACATTCCCTACTTCTTAATAAATCAAAAGAAAGTTCTGGTGATTAGTGTGGCAATTACAAAAATACATCCTATAAAATAAACTCTAAATTTTGCAATAGATTAAATAATTAATAGTGAAAAAATGATGAAAAAATCTTGGTTTCTTCATTCAAATGTCACCAATCTACTGCACACATTCAATTTATAAAAACACGAGAAGATAACGATACTAAAGGTACAGTTTTGGCTAGACATTTAATCCAATCTTTCCTACCAGGCGAGGTTGATCCTATAAAAGCTCACGAAATTGGAATGGAATTATGCAAGAAAATCTTAAAAGAAGATTATTAATTTGTTCTTGCAACTCATGTAGATAGAGGGCATATCCATAACCATATTATTTTTAATAATGTTAATTACAAGACTGGCAAATGCTACCAATCTAACAAAAAATCTTACCACAAAATCAGGTATCAAAGTGACGAATTATGTAAAGAAAATAAGCTTTCAGTCATTGATGAATATTATGTAGCTTACAAAAGAAAATATAAAACTGCTGGTAAATCTTGGTACGAATATGACCAAAACAAGAAAGGAAATTATTGGAAGTCTAAACTACAATTTGATATAGACAGAATGATTAATAAGTCTAACTCGTGTGAAGAGTTTTTAGAAAATATGAAATCTCTTGATTATGAAATTAAGTTTGGTAAACACATTGCTTTTCGTCATAAAGATAAGCAAAGATTTACAAGAGCAAAGATTATCGGGGAAGATTATACAGAAGAAAAAATCAAAGAAAGAATAGATTTAGCTATTAAAAATAAAGCTAATCCCATTAAAAAACGTGTAGGAAATGTTATTTATATATCTACTAATGAAAAAGCCCAATCCTCAAAAGGTTATGAAGTCTGGGCAAGAAAACACAATATCAAAACAATGGCTGATTCAATAATTAAATTAAGAGAACAAGGAATTAATTCAATTACACAACTCGATGATCTGATCAAAAAATCTGCTGATGATAGACAAGACTTGCTAGATAAAATAAAGAAAATGGAAACCAAAATGAAAAGTTTATCTCAAGATATGGAAAATATAAATACTATAAATAAGTATCGTGAAATCTATAAATAGCACAAGAAAAATTCTGAAGATAAGCAATTTGCAGATGAGTATTATAGCGAACTTTCCGTCTATAAAATAACCGCTAAAGAAATCTTAGAAAACTATAAAAAGTTACCAAATACAAAAGAAATATTAACTAAACTCGATAAACTACAAGAAAAAAAGAACACCCTTATGCAAAGAGTATTCTTTGAATAAAGAACAATTTTCTGACCTTGTTCAGTATAGGAAAAACTATCAAAATTATTATGGGAAGGAGATGGAGAGATAATTTGAATTTTTTATTATACTAATAGATGATTTAATTTTGATTCCATACTATATTTGAAATTGTATAACTATAATCTTACTAAAATATAAATTTGTAAAATTTAATAATTGACATTACACATGTGTTAAATTAGAGATTTTTATTAATTGTTCATCATGCCTTCAATTTATTTTGATCATTTTACCAATTATAAAAATTTAAAACAAATTTTTTAGTAATAAATTTTTACAAAAATATTTACTAAATTTAAAAAATTATTGCATAACATTAATAATGTTGACTTTAAGTAACATTTATGTTATATTATATTGTGTATTAAGGAGGAAATCAATTTTGAAACCAATAATAAAATGGCCAGGCGGTAAATCTAGAGAATTTGATAAAATCAAGGATTTAATTCCACAATATTCAAGATACATTGACCCTTTCTTTGGCGGAGGAGCAGTTTTTTTTGAATTAATGCCTTCTAAAGCAAATATCAATGATATTTCTTCTTCTTTGATGTGTTTCTATGAACTTGTTAGAGATCAAAATCAAGAATTTAAAAATATATTATTAGAATACAATGCTTCGTTCATTTCTCTAATTAATACGTGCGATTTATTTAGCGATAAAATTCTTGAAGCTTATTTAGATGATGATGATAATAAATCAATTGATAATGTTAAATTTATAATATCAAAGACAGAGGTATCAAAGGATCTTGTTTTAGATTTAGACTCATATACAAAAACAATAGTAACAAGTGTATTAGATAAATTTAAAAGGACTAAACAAAATAATTTAAAAAGAAAATTTAACGATAAAGATTTATTAGAAAATTTAATAACAGGCTTCACAAGTGGATTTTATTTACATTTTAGGAATATATATAATGATATTAACCTAAATAAATTAGATACATCTAAAGAATTTGAAATTGCGAACTTCTACTTTATCAGAGAATACTGTTATGGTTCAATGTTCAGATATAATAAAAAAGGTGAGTTTAATATACCTTACGGCGGTATGAGTTATAATAGAAAACAATTTACAAAAAAAATTGTTTCACTCTTTAATGTAGAAACTAGAAATATATTTGAAAATACTGAAATATACAATTTAGATTTTGAAATTTTCTTAGATAAAATAAAACTAACAAATGATGATTTTATTTTTTTAGATCCTCCGTATGATACTGACTTTTCTGATTATGAAGGTAAATCTTTTGATTTAGACGACCAGATAAGATTATGTAATTATTTAAAAAGAGTTCCATCAAAATTTATTTTGATAATTAAAAACACAGACTTTATATATAATTTATATAAATCTGATTTCAACATTCTATCTTTTGAAAAAAATTATACCTATAATGTTAGGAGCAGAAACGAAAGAAGTGTAACTCATTTAATCATTAAAAATTTCTAATTATAATAATGTTCTTTGAATTTTTAAATAAAGTACCTCCTGCTTTGAAATGCAGTAAATTAAGCAAGAGGTACTCTATTTCTGTATAATATTATTTACATAACCTCTATAAGCCCCTATTTGCATATTCTAATTTTTTTATTTGTTCCATAATTCTTCTTTCGGCTGCATAAAAAAACTCTTTATCTATTTCTACCCCAATAAATTTCCTCTTTGTCTCTATTGCGGCGACACATGTGGTTCCTACTCCCATGAAAGGATCATAAACAATATCTCCTTCATCACTCCCGATGGTCATTAAGTGTCTAATCAGTCTTAATGGTTTTTGAGCAGGATGTTTTGGGGTTTTAAGTCTTTCTTGCCCCATACATATTGGACTTTCAAAAAAATTATGCATTTCTTTTTGATTTGTAAAGTTCCACTTATGACCTTTATTCCACAAACAAATAATCATCTCACAGCTATTTAAAAATCCATTTTTATATATTTTTGGCATTGGATTTGTTTTGTGCCAAATAAAATATTGAAATGTATCGAATTCTTTATCGAATGCTTCATGCCATTTACCAATTAAATTGTAGCTAGTAAATATAAAAATATTTCCTTCTGGTTTAAGAACTCTTTTGAATTCATCGACAAATTCGAATGGATTAATTTCCTTATGATCCCATTCACCCAAATCATTATTCACCTCTGATCTGTTCGGTAATTTAATGTTTCCTCTTGAATACTGTGCTATATTGTATGGAGGGTCCGTTAAGATTAAATCTATTGAATTATTTGGTAAAGTACGTATATGATTTAAACAATCGTCATTAAATATTCTACCATATCTCATTCTAGGGCACTCCTTATCATAGACTTGATTCTTTCATTTAAATCTATTTCCTCTAAAGCAATTTTATAAAGTTCTGTAAATCTTTCATAGCCAATCCCTTTAGGCAAAATTTTATTCCATAAATCTTTTCCTATTAAAAACATCTCTGGGTAAGCCATATGTTTTTTTACAGCTCCTGTCCATGTATTACCTTCCCCATCTTTATTATAAAGTGTTGCAAAATATACTTTTGCATTTTCTACATTCACACCTGTATAAATCGAAAGTAATTTTTCTATATTCGACGGTGCATTAGAGCTATCTAAATCTCCTCCAGCTTTTAATTCTAGAATGTTCCAATTCTCACCATCATAAAAAGCCAAGTCTACAGGTTTGATTTTTATCTCATCGATTTTATACTCTTGTCCTATTGGTATCAATTCCTTAATACTCTCTTGAGTAACTCCACTTTCTTTCCTATTTTTTCCTCTTCCACTTGCGACATTACTAGCTCTAAATTTTGCAATCTCCCCTTTTAAAGTTCCGTGATCTAAGTCTATATCAGTCACAATAATCTGACCATTCACGACTTCCGCTTGAATATTGTGTTCGAGACCTCTTGGATTTATAATGGAAGGTACATTTTCTTCTCCGTACCTTACTCTTGCTACCCTCTCTGCTACTCTCTCTATTGCAAAACCACTTTTTGATTCAAAGCTACTTACAAACACCATAGTGGCAGTAACAAGTTCATCAAGTTGTGATAGTAAAAAGTTGTACCTCTTCTTATTATAATTAACAACAAAATCATCCTCTATAGTATCGATTAATCTTGAAAATTCAGCAAAAACTATATCCTTAACTATTGTCTCCATTTCATTTAAATTTTCTGTTTTATCAAATACATTTAAACTATCATCATCAACTATGTCCAAATTTTCAATTTCTTGTTCATCAAAGTCATTATCTACTACTGTCTCTTTTTCTTTATTTTTTTCAACACGTTTTTTAGTAGCTTCATTTTGTTTAATTATCTTAATTTCATCATTTGCATCATCTACATATATTTTATCATCTTTTTTTAAATTTCTAACTTGATCATTTTTATTTAATTTATAATTTTTTTTGTCTTCTCTCATTTTCTACTCCTTTAAATAATTCCGATATAGACATGTCAAAACCATCTGCAATTTTTTCTATATTCTTTAACGAAATATTTCTATTACCCGCTTCAACTGATGCTAAATAAGTTCGATCCATATTTATCTTTAATGCAAATTTTTCTTGACTAAGACCTATATTTTTTCTTAATTGTTTTACTCTTTCCCCAAATTCCTCTAACAAATAGATCACCGCCCTTTTCCAGTTATTTTAATAATATCCTATATTTATGTGGTGCATTGGTCAACGGTCTATGAGTAACAATATGTTTTCTTTTAAAAAAAATAAAAGCAGTCCGAAGACTGCCGATATTTATCTCTCTGCATCTTTGCTATATCTTTGCTATGGTCTTCCTTATTCGACTTAACTTTGTCCTCTGCCTTAAAGCTTTTTATTTGCCTTAATATGGACTTTTTATCTTTATCTTGACTCTTTATTTCTTCTTTTGCTTTTAAGAGCTTAGAAGACAAAATACGAACATTTTTATGTTCCTTTCCGTTAATTGGGGGATTTTACCCGAAAAATAGTGAGGAGCACGCGGTTTTCGTTAGTCACAAAATTTTCAAAAAAGACTTAATTACAAGATATAAAAATCGTGTTGAAATCTACCGATACCCAAATTTTACTAAAAACTAAAAACCAAATAATAGTTCCAAGTGGTTTACATTTGGACAAAAACAAGACCGTAAGCTTCAAGCTACGGTCTTGTTTGCGTATATATTATGACGATTAATTTATTTAAAGATCTACAATTGTTATAATTTCAAATGCAACAAATAATATAAACTAGATTGCAAAGACTACTAATACAACTGGTGTTATTTATAAGAAAGATATTGATTATATGAAAGAAAAAATAGAAAAATTGGCAAAAGAAATATGGGATATACATTCCCTATTATTAAGAAAGAAATAAGCAAGATAAGTTCATGGACCTGTCTATATATACAGTTGTAGAAACTTATTTTATTTGATATAATATAAATGTTTATATAGGGGTCAAATAATGAGCAATGAAATTGTATTTACGATAAATGAAGTACTTAATGAAAAAAATATTAGCAAGAATTGGCTTGAAGAAAATGCTAATCTACAAAGAAGTCAATTAAACTCATATGCAAATAATAAAGTAAAACGAATAGATCTTGACGTATTAGCAAGAATCTGTATAGCACTAAACGTCGAAGTTGGCGATCTTATTAAATTGCAAAAAAATAAAGGAGAACTTTAAATGGAATCAAAAGTAATAGTTATACCTGAAGGTAAGGTATGTGATTATATAGATGGAAAATTTAGAAAAGATACGCCAGAAGAATATGTACGTCAAACTATTGAAAAAAGACTAATAAACGAACATAAATATAATCGAGATCAAATAAGCATTGAATATACAGTTCAAATTGGTTCTGTTAAAAAGAGAGCAGATATAGTTATATTTCCTGATGGAAAAGTTGATAAAATACAAGAAAATATAAAAATTATTATTGAATGTAAAAGTGAAAAAATTGAAGCTAATAACTCTAAAGATGGGGTAGCTCAATTAAAATCATATATGTCAGCTTGTTCCAATGCAGAATGGGGCATGTGGACAAATAGTAAAGAAAAGTTTGTATTCAAAAAATATATAGATGATACTGGATTTATACAATTCATGGATTATAATGACATTCCATCAGCTGATGGGAGCTTAGATGATATTAATAGACCTAAAAGAACAACTCTAAAAAACGCATCAGATGACAATTTGTTATTCACATTCAAAACATGTCATAACCATATTTATGTAAATGAAGGAATGCAAAAACAACCTGCTTTTTTTGAGCTTTTAAAAGTTATTTTCTGTAAAATTGAAGATGAGAGAAATATACCAAAACCATTAGAATTTTATGCAACAAGTGAAGAAAGATCTAATGGAGACGGTCAATTAACTGTAAAAAATAGGATAGAAAAGATATTTGAAAGAGTAAAAAAAGAGAAGAAAAATGCAAAAATTTTTGAAGCGAACGATGGAATAAATCTTCACCCAAGAACACTATCATATATTGTAAGTGAATTACAAAAATATAGTTTATTGAATACAAGAATAGACATAAAGGGAAAAGCATATGAAGAAATAGTTGGTGCTAACCTAAGGGGCGATCGTGGTGAATTTTTCACACCTAGAAATGTAATGCAGATGGTTGTTGAAATGATCAATCCTACTATTGATGAGAAAGTTTTGGACTCATCTTGTGGAACGGGAGGATTTGTTGTAACTGCCATGACTCATGCTATGAAGCAATTAAGGTCAGAATTCACAAAAGATATTGGAAAAGATAAAGAAAATTGGAATGATTATGAAAAGAAAGCTTTTCAAGATAAAATTTCTGATATGGCAAAAAATAACTATTTTGGATTTGATATTAATCCAGATTTAGTAAAAGCGACAAAGATGAACATGGTCATGAATAATGATGGCAGCGGAAATATTCTTCAAACAAATTCCCTATTACCTCCTCATGAATGGACATATGATTTTAAAACAAGATTATCGCAAGCTTTACAAATTGATAAAAAATCGATTATAAATCAATATGATATAGGATTTTTTGACGTAATTGTAACTAACCCACCGTTTGGTAGTAAGATCCCAATAAAAGATCATGCTATATTATCTCAATTTGAGCTTGCCAAAATATGGAATCAGGATAAAAAAACAGGTAAATGGACAATGACTGATAGGTATCAATCATCTGTTTCCCCTGAAATATTATTCATAGAAAGATGCTATCAATTTTTAAAACCAGGCGGAAGAATGGGCATAGTTCTTCCTGATGCTCTATTGGGTTCGCCGGGTACTGGTTATATAAGAGAGTGGCTAATTAAAAATACAAAGATTATTGCAAGTATCGATTTACACGAAGATACATTCCAACCAAGAAATGGTACTCAAACATCAGTGTTAATTTTACAAAAGAAAACAAAAGAAGAAATATCAAAGGAAGAATCTACTGGACAAATGGCTGATTACAACATTTATATGGTAATAGTTGACAAAATTGGTCATGATAAAAGAGGAAATACCCTTTTTAAAAGAGATAATGAAGGAAACGAGATAATGGTTCCTGAAAAACAAAATGTCTATAGATTAGATGAAACATCAGCAGGAGATAAAACAACCCAGATGGAAAGTAGAGAGAAAATTGTTGACGATCAAACAATTCTCGTACCAAATATTTTTAGAAAATGGAAGATTAATGAGGGAATATCATGGTAAATTCAGCAGCTAAAAAATTAGAAAAAGAACTAATAGAAATAGTTGAAGTACCTAAGGATGATGTTAACTGGTCTAGTGTTTCATTGAGTGAAGTAATATATAAAGGCAAAAGACTTGAATCTTCCTATTATGGTATTGAATATAAGAGAATTATAAAAACTATTCAAAATTCGAAATATGGATACTCTAATCTACAAGGGAGTAAAAATGGCATAATTAATAGCTATAGACCTGGGATTATAAAGAGAATTTTTGTTGAGCCAATAGATAATTCTATACCTATGCTAGTTCCTAGCCAGGTACAGGATATATATCCTAAGGCAGAAAAATATCTATCTAAGTTAATGATTGATAAAATAAAAGATTGGTTCGTAAAAGAAAATGAAATTTTATTAACTTGTTCCGGAACTATAGGAAATGTAACACTAGTTACTGAAACTTTAAAAAATAAATGCGTTTCTCAAAATTTGATTAGAATAATATGCCGTGATGAATTTTATGGATATGTTTACGCATTCTTAAAAAGTGAATATGGACAAGTTCAATTAAAAAACAATAATTATGGAGCGGTTATAAAGCATATTGATCCTAGCCACCTAGACAATGTAATAATTCCAAACGCACCAGAAAAAATTAAAGTTATTATAAATAAACTAATTATTGATTCTTATATTAATAGAGACAAATCAAATTATTTAATTGATAAAGCAACGAATATAATGATTGATGAGTTAGGTCTACCACCAATTGAGGACTTAAAGAAAGAAGCTTTTTCTCATAGTAAAGATGTTAATTCTTTTTCAACTAAGCTAAGTAATTTAAATGGAAGACTTGAAGGGAATTATCATCTCCCTCTAGTAGAGGTTATTGAAAAATATTCAAGCAAAAATGCTAATTTAATAAAATTAAATAGTGAAAAAATTACTGAAAAAATAATCTTGCCAGCAAGATTTAAAAGAGTGTATCTTGAAAAAGGAAATGGAAAAATATTTTTAGGTGGTAAGGAAATAGGTCAACTAGATCCTAGTGGAAAGAAGTTCTTGTCTATAAAACATTATTCGGATAAATTAATTGGTGATATTACAATCAAAAGAAATGATATTTTGGTAACTAGAAGTGGAACTGTAGGGAAAGTTATGATGGCACCAAAACATTGGGAAAATTGGGTATCCAGTGATCATGTTATTAGAATCCTATCTAAAGAATTGTATCATGGTTTGGCTTTTATATGGTTATCATCTGAATATGGAAAAGAATTAATAGAAAGACAAATATATGGATCTGTTGTAAATGAAATTACAGATGAACAGCTTGGAGATGTTGTTATACCTATTTTTAAAGATAATAAAATAAATACATCAATTTTAAACTTGATAGATGAAGCAAACGAATTACGTTATCAAGCTTATAAACAAGAACAAGAAGCTATTAATATCATGAATAAAGAAGTATTAGGACTATAATTAGATTGGAGGTTTTATGGGCAGATCAATCTCAAATGAATTATTAGATAAATCAAAAGAGGCAATGATTTCAGCTGTACAAATTTATAATAATCCTTCAATTAAGTTTAAGTCTGAAATGTTCATCATAACTGCCATTATTTCATGGACTTACTTAATGCATGCCTATTATAGAAAATGTAAAATTGATTATAGATACTATAAGCTGAACGGAAAGAAAAAAAGATACGACAGAACTAAAAATGGAGCTTACAAGCACTGGGAACTTGAAAGATGTATTAATGAGAAAAAATCTCCTCTAGATAAAGGGACAGTTAATAATTTAAAGTTTTTAATAGGTATAAGACATGAGATTGAGCATCAGAAGACAGACAATATTGATGAATATATTGGAGCTAAATTGCAAGCCTGTGCTTTAAACTATAATAAAGAATTAACTAAAATGTTTGGTAAAAAGCATAGTGTAAGGGATAATTTAAGCTTAGCAATACAGTTCTCCCCTATATCACCAGAACAAGAAGAATTATTAAGAAATGAAGCCAATATTAATATTCCTATTAATGTTAGAAATTTTATAACAGAGTTCGAATCTGATTTAGATGATGAAGATTTAAAATCTTTATCATATTCTTATAAAATAGTATATGTACCAGTTTCTGTAAACAGAGCTAATCAAGCAGATAGAGCAATTGAATTTGTACCAGAAAATAGTATTGATGCAAAAGATGTTGAACGAGTATTGTTTAAAAGTGTAGAAAAAAAGAAATATCGTCCTAGTGAAATTGTTAATATAATGAAAAATGAAGGATTTTCAAAGTTTTCTATGCATTATCATACCCAATTATGGAAATCACGAGATGGAAGAAATCCTAAATATAATTTTGGTGTCTGGGTTTCAGGACAATGGTATTGGTATGAAAATTGGGTTAATGAAGTCAGAGATTATTGCATAAAAAATAACTTTTAGTTCCGGTACTGGGACTGGGACAAAAAATTTGAAAACGGCCTATAATTAGGTGGATTTGGTGATACTCTAAAAAATAGAATCTTGTATTTTGAATAGTTTTGGATATATCGGACGTTTGGAAAATAAGAATGGGAGTAAAATTACCCTTAATTGAGTAATTTTACCCGAAAAATAGTGGAAGCACGCGATTTTCGTTAATCGAAAAATTGTCAAAAAAGACTTAATTACAAGCTATAAAAATCGTGTTGAAATCTACCGATACCCAAATTTTACTAAAAACTAAAAACCAAATAATAGCTCCAAGTGATTTTTATTTGGACAAAAACAAGACCGTAAGCTTCGAGCCACGGTCTTTTTGTGTACATATTTCATTTTAAAAACCTTAATTTTTTGTCGGGCAAGATAACTTCCAATCTTCAAGTTCTTCATTATCTATCTCATCGTTGTAATGCTTTTTTCTCATCTCATTCCACTCTATAAGAAAATTATTGAAGTCTACATCATTTGATAAAAGTCCAGGAATTTCTCCATTGTCTGCTAATAATCTAAACTACTTATCTTTTTACTATTACTGCACCACCCTTTTTATAACAAAAGCTATAAAAAAAGGGCATGTAGAATGTACAGGTGGAGAATTAAATGAAATTCTACCACCTACTTCAAGAAAACGAGGAGCGAGAGAGAATAAAAAACAATTCTTATTAAAAAAAATAAAAAAAATTGTTGAAGTTTTTGCCGGAATTTAATTCTAAATTTCTGTCAAATTATTTATAAAAAAACCTCATCAAAATTTTGCATTGTCTTAATTTAGTTAGCTTTAAGCCTAACTTTTAGGATTTGCCTTATTTTGATGAGCTTTTTATTATAACTTAAATAGCTTTAGAAAATTCTTTTTATTTTCAGGATAATAAAATTATTTAAAACTTTTTTAACAACATCCCCCACCGCATGAACCTGAATCTTCTTTTTGTGACGTATTCTCTCCGCAGTCAAATGCTCCAAAATGCACTGTTCTATCTCCATAAAAATCAAAATATTTTTTGAATCTTGTTTCTTGAACCATTGCACAAGAATTTCCACAAACGCTAAGTGGTAAATCTTTATAAAATCTATGATGATCGTCAAGATCAAAATAATGTTCGCTTCCTTCTATTCCTCCACGATAAGTTGCAAATTGTCCATATTGTTCGCAAATATCTTCCATAAAATCAGGAATTTTCATAGCTCTTACCGTTCTAGAAGTAAAGTTAATATTTCCTACTAAATTTTCTATTTCCTCATTTCCTATTTTTGATACTGAAGTATTCATATATCTAACATCAAGCCAGCCTACTTTTCTCATTAAACGTCTAAAATCCTCTATATACATTGCTCCAGCAATACATTCTCCTTGGAGCATAGAATTTTCTAAAAGTTCTTTAGGCATTCTTCTATCTGCAAAAATATCTGAAAAATAAAGTTCTCCGCCTTTTTTCAAAATTCTCCATATTTCACTAAAAACTTCTTCTTTAAAAGGTGACAAGTTAATTACACAGTTAGAAACTACTACATCTACACTTTCATCTTCTACACCTAAAGATTTTAAATCCTCTATATACCCTTTTTTAAATTCTACGTTAGATTTTTTATAACCAAATTTTTCTGCCATTTCATTTTGATATTTTTTGGCTATTTCTAGTTGATCTTCGTTCATATCAACCCCTATTACTTTCCCTTGTTCTCCCACAAGTTTTGATAACATATATACATCAAGTCCTGTTCCGCAACCAAGATCTAGTACAGTACACCCTTCTAATGCAAAAGGTATAGGCGACCCACATCCATAAAATCTTTTAACTATTTCTTTATTAATAGACTTTCTTATATTTTTTAATCTCTTAGGCATACTATCAGCAGCACAAGAACATATTTCCGTCTGCATTTTACCAGATTTTTCTTTTGTTATTTTGCTATAATATTCTTTTATTTCTTTTCGAGTATCTTTCATCTTTCTCTCCTAAAAATTTCTCATTAGCTCTTTTATTCAAAAATATTAACTCAAAATAATAAAAAAGACACCTTAAAAATTTATAATATGCTTCTACCCTAAAATTTATTTAGCACATTCTTATTTATTCATTAACAACCAAATATATAAGCTAACAAATATATTTTATCATTATTAAAATTTCTGTCAATAAAACACTTTCAAAATATATTGACATATTAAATCAAAAATAATAAAATTTAAAAGGTATTGTAATTTAAAAATTTTTATTTTACTTTTTTTGATTAGGGAGAGAAAAAATTTAAAGATTTGTTTTAAAGTTTATTTTTTATTAATAAAACTTTTTTACTTTTCTAAAAAAATTAAAATGGAGTAATTTTTATGAATCAAAAAAGTAATTTTTTAGGTGAATTTATTGGAACTTTTTTAATGGTTCTTTTTGGAACAGCAGTTGTTTGTTCTTCGATAGTTTTTGATGGAGTAATAACCAGCGTTTTTCAAATAGGTATAATTTGGGCACTTATTATTAGCATTAGTATTTATTTAACAAGAAATTTATCAAATGCTCACTTTAATCCGGCTGTTACAGTAGCGATGATAGTTACAAAAAGAATGAAATTAAAAGAACTGCCAAGTTATTTGTTAGGTCAATTTGCAGGAGCTTTTTGTGGAAGTTTAGTTTTGTATCTTATTTATCACCCTGCAATTAATTCTTTTGAAGCTAAAGAAGGAATTATTAGGGGGTCTAAAGAATCTATGAAAACTGCTAAAATGTTTGGGGAATTTTATATAAATATGGGTTCTCCTATGCAAAGCATGCTCCTTGCCTGTTTAGCTGAGGGTATTGGTACATTTTTGCTTATCTTTTTCATTTTTTCTCTTACTGAAGGTGCTAACGTAGGTAGACCAGATAATAATCTAGCTCCTCTTTTTATAGGGCTTTGTGTAGGACTTATTCTTTGCATAATTGCTCCAATAACTCAAGCAGGACTAAATCCGGCACGTGATTTTGCCCCAAGATTAGCAGCTCATATTTTAGGCTGGGGATATGGAGCTTATCCAGATGCTTTAGGTGGGTTTTTCTTTGTTTATATTCTCTCACCTCTTATAGGAGCAGTATTAGCTGGAATGTTTTTTACTAAAATAGTAGAACCTTTAATGAAAAAAAATTAAAATATAAACCTTTCTAAACTTTTTATTTAGAAAGGTTTTCTTTTTATTAAATAGCTAACAACAATCCAAAGAAAATTCATAGATTTTAGAAATTTTTATAAAATAATTAATTTAAAAACTTATATTAAAAAAATTTATTTTTCCTTTAAAATATTTCCTATTCTTCTTTGTTAACTAAGCTAATTTAATAGATTCTACTATTTAAATATTTTTTGTTAAAAAGTATAAAATAATCTCCAAAAGTTAAAGCTAAAAGCTAACTTTTGGAGATAAGTTTATATTTTGAAAGGAGATTTTTAATTATTTATTTTTTATTTGCTATCTTTTAAAATTCAATTTTAAATCTCCATCTTTAATCCAGCCTATTTTTTTCAAAGGATAGTAAACTATAAGACTAACTATAGCTGGTAATATAAAATGCATTACTATTATTATTAATAAAAGTTTTGAAAAATTATAGTTTTGCATTGTTATAAAAGTTGAAATTTGCCCAACTAAACCGCAAGTTCCCATTCCACTTCCTATAGGCGAATTTTCTAGTCCTAAAAATACCGTTGATATCGGAGCTAAAACTATTGATGCTATAGATGGTGGTAATAGAATTTTAGGGTTTTTTATAATATTTGGAACTTGTAGCATACTTGTTCCTAGTCCTTGAGCTACTAAACCTTGAACTCCATTTTCCTTAAAAGAAATTACAGCAAAACCTATCATCTGGCAACAACATCCTATAGTTGCCGCTCCTCCTGCAAGTCCTGATAGAGAAATCATCATACATAATGCTGCTGATGAAATAGGTAAAGTTAATACAATTCCAACTATTAAAGATACTATCATTCCCATAATAAATGGTGCTTCATTAGTTGCTTGCATGATAATTTCTCCTAAAGAAATCATTATTTTATTAATAAATGGTCCTATTAAATTAGCAATAAAAATACCTGAAAGTACAGTAACAATTGGAGTTACTACAATATCTATTTTAGTTTCTCCGCTTATTATTTTAGCTATTTCGACACATATCAAAGTAGCTACAAATACTCCCATAGGTCCACCTAATTTATCTGCTCCAATTCCCACAACACAAGATGAAAAAAGGATGAGTCTTGGCGCTTTTAAACTATATGCTATTGATACCGCAATTGCAGGCCCCGTAGCCGCTTTTGCTAGTGGCCATATAGTTTCAGATAAAAAGTGTATATTACAAACATTTCCTATTGTATTTAATATTGTCCCTACTAACAAGGTAGCAAAAAGACCAAAAGCCATAGAACCTAAAGCATCGATAAAATATACCTTAGGAGAAAGACTTATTCCTTTCTTTTTAAGAAAATTTTTCATTTTTTCCTCCTCGAATAAGCATTAAATGCTTTTCTAACCTAATGTAATAATTAAATAAAATATATAATTTTACATCCCCCTTCGATTAATTCTATCAATTTTTACTTTGTTTTTCAACGTAATACTACACCTTACATCAATAGAAAAAATTAATAAATTACCATTTTTTTTATTAAATTTACTTTTTTCAAAATTTTAAAAAATAAATAATTTTCAATATTTTTTATGAAATATTTGATTTTTTAGAGTGTTTTATTAAAGAATTAAAAAAAAGAAGCAATTTTCATTGCTTCAAT
>NZ_KQ959912.1:0-13642 GCF_001553005.1 Gemelliphila asaccharolytica
TTTGTCAAGATGTTTTTTTATTTTTTTTTACTTTTCCTTGCTGTCTTTTTTTACTCCTTGGAAAAGTCTTTTATTAGTATATACTTTTAGACTTTGTTTGTCAATAATTAATATTCGTTATTTTTAATTTTTTTTAAACACTTCACAGATAGCCTTTTGGTGTGTTTATTGTTTGTATTTTTATTTATTATCTCTTTTTTTTATTTTTTTGTTCGTATTTTTGTTAACTATCTTAATTATTTTTTTAATTTTACATAGTTTTCCACAGGGTAATTTTTAGAGTCTAATAGTTCTTTTTTCCCTGATACTAACATAGCTAATGAATATCCTATTATTGCACCTGTAGTTAAACCAGATGACCCTAAACCACTTGCTACTAAGAGATTTTTATTTTCTTTTACCTCTCCGTAGAAAGGCGAATAATCTCTTGTATATGCTCTTATACCTACTCTTTCATTTATAATTTCTCCCGTTTCTATCACTTTAACTATTTTTCTAGCTTCGTGTTCAAAATTATCTAGTTGTTTTTTATCAACATCAAGGTTAAAGCCTTTATCGTCTTCATGAGTTGCACCAATACTTATAACTCCGTCCTCGAATGGTATTATGTCAAGTTCTCCCTCTGGCATGATTACTGGATAATCTTCAGTTCTACTATCAAGTATTTTTTTATCTCTAAGTTGACCCTTTTGAGGTCTTACATCTACATCAAAACCAAGAGGTGCTAAAAATTCATCAAGCCATGCACCTACACACACTACTACTTTATCAAATTTTTCTCCTAAGATATAAAATTCATTATTTTTTATTTCTAAAGACACTTTCTTACCTATAACTTCACACCCACTAGCTTTTAGTAAAGTTTTAACTAATCTTTCACCTTCTAATCTAGCTCCTCCAGATGCATAAATTGCTTTTTTATCTGTGAAACTAGGAATTATTTTCTTAACTTCATTAAATGATAAAATTTTAAGTTCTCCTATTAGGGGAGATTCTTCTCTTCTTTTTTTGGCAAGAGCAAATAAATCATCAAGTTTATTATCATCTTTTTTTAATAATAAAACTCCGCATTTATCATAAAAATCAGTTTTAAAACCATCCTTAGATATATCATTTACTAATTTTTCATAAAAATCCGCTCCTAAACGTGCCATTTTATACCATAATTTATTTCTTCTTTTTGAGAACCAAGGACTTATTATACCTGCAGAAGCTTTTGTAGCTTGACCTACTCCGTAATCAAAAACTTTTAATTCTATATTTTCCTCTTTTGATAAATAATATGCACAAGTCCCGCCAACTATACCTAAACCTACTACTGCTACTTTCACTTATAATCACCACTTCTTATTTTTTTGCAGATAGTTTAAAATCTATGTAATATACTAATTATTTTCTTTTTTTTAAATATCTGTTCTAATTATAGCATTTATGATAGTATATTGGTAATAAAATTTTAAAGATATTTTTAAAATTAAGGAGAGAAAATGAATATTATTAATAAAAGTTGGGAAGAAATATTTAAAAACTATTCTGAGTATGACGAATTAATAAAACTTAATAATGATATAGAAAAGCAACGTGAAACAAAAATTATATTTCCTAAAAAAAATGAAGTATATAAAGTTTTTTCTTTACCTATAGATAAGATAAAAGTTGTTATTTTAGGTCAAGATCCTTATCATAAAAAAGGGCAAGCTATGGGGCTGAGTTTTTCAGTTAATGAAAATATCCCTTTACCAAAAAGTCTAATAAATATTTATAAAGAACTATATTCTGATGTAGGAATAAAGAGAGAAAATGGTTCCTTAATTGATTGGTTTAAGCAGGGAGTATTTTTATTAAATACTGTTTTAACTGTTGAACAAGCTCAACCAGCTAGTCATAGAAATTTAGGATATGAAAATTTCACAGATTATATTATTAGCGAAATTTCAAAAAGGTGTGAAAATATAGTCTTTATTTTGTGGGGAGGATATGCCAAGAAAAAAATACCATTAATAAATCAAAAAAAACATCTCATAATTCAATCTGCACACCCAAGCCCTCTATCTGCTTATAGAGGATTTTTCGGCTCAAAACCTTTTTCAAAGACAAATGAATATTTAAAAAGGGTAGGTAAAAAAGAAATTATTTGGTAATTTTTTTAAGATGAAATAAAATTATAAATTTTTTAACATCCTAATTATTTAATAATTGTTTACATTCCTGCAAATACTAATTATTTTCACGTTATAATTATTAAATATAAACAGTAATCTTAAAAAAAGTGTAGTTTCTTAAAAGTTTATATAAATAAATTCTTAACTATTAAAAGAAGATAAAAACCCTATAAATGGTAAATAAACAAAAAAATTTACCCAGCTAACTTTTTTAGACATTTATTATTTTATCTTATATTCCGTCACAATTTTAAAAAACTCTATTATGGCAAGTATAATCGCTTATTATATTTGCAAATGGTTAAATAGAAAATTCAGAAAGCAACTAGCCTTGAAAAAAAGAAAGACAGGACTTGCACTCCTGTCTTTTTTATCTATGCTAAAGTATTTACTTTTTGTATATAAATAATAAACTTAAAACAAAAATAAGTCAAGCAACTCTTTTCAAAGCTTGGGAAAACCAAAAATAGACAAAAATTAACAATGCGATTTTTTAGCTTTATAATGTTTAAACAAGCGAAAGAAAAAAACAATAATTACAATTCTTAAATTGTTTTTAATATAAATATCCTATTTTTAAAAATAGAAAATAAGCATTATATTTTTTATCTTTTTTAAAAAACGCACCTAAAACCTTATATTCAAGATTTTAGGTGCATTTCTTTGTTTTATTTTAATTCTTAATAAAATCCTCTAAAAATTCTTTAGTTTTTTCATTTTTAGGATTAGAGAATATTTCTTCAGATGTTCCACTTTCTATTAGTTTGCCTTTTTCTATAAAGTAGACTTTATCACAAATTTCTCTTATAAATTTAAGTTCGTGAGAAACTATAATCATAGTTACTTTAAATTTTTCTTTCAACTCTAACATTAATTTCATGATTTCTTTACTGCTTTGTGGATCTAATGCACTTGTAGCTTCATCAAATAGTATTACTTTATTGCCCATAGCTATAGTTCTTGCTATTGCTACACGTTGCTTTTGCCCTCCTGACAGACTTGTTATTTTCCTATTAGAAAGTTCGCTAAGCCCAACTTGATTTAAGGCTTTTTTTGCCATTTCAATTGCTACTTGTTTGTTTTCTTTTTTTACAATTACTAAATTTTTATAGATATTTTCTAAAACATTCCAGTGATTAAATAGGTTAAATTGTTGAAAAACCATTCCTATTTCTACACTTAATTTAGTTTTGTGTTTTAAGGGTTCTACACTGCTTATGACTTTTCCTTTGTAAATGATTTCCCCTTCATCTATTCCTGAAAGCCCTGATATTGAACGTAATATGGTGCTTTTTCCACTACCACTTTTTCCTATAAGCCCTACTATTTCTCCTTCTTCTACTGTCAAAGAGATAGCATCTAAAATTTTATTGTTATTGATTGTTTTTGAAATATTATTTAATTTTAACATAGCTTCTCTCCTTTTATGAAATTGCATATCTTTTTTCTAATTTATTAAACACAAATACAACAAAAGCATTTAAGACTAAATATATAACAAATGCATAAATATATGGTGTTATACTTGCTGTTCTGTTTGCGATTTGTTTTGTTATAAGTAAAATTTCTGTAATAGCAAGAACATTTATTAAAGATGTATCTTTTACTAACGCAATGGCTTCATTTGCTATACTTGGTAATGTTATACATATTGCTTGAGGTATTATTATATAAATAGCCCTTTGCCATGGTGTGTACCCTAATATGTAACTAGCTTCGTACTGACCTTTATCTACACTTTCTATTCCACCACGCAGTATTTCTAATATGTAAGCTAAATAATTAAGTGAAAATGTTATAATGGCACAAGTTATTGCACTTATATTAAACCCTAAAAGAGGAAAGACCCCATAATAGAAGAAAAATAATTGTAACATTAATGGACTACCTCTAAATATCCAAGTATATGTGGATATAATTTTATTTATAATTTTATTTTTTCTTAAATAGATACTAGAGAAAATAATTGCAAGTGGGAAAGAAATAAATACAGTTACAAAATAAACAAATACAGTATTATACATACCTTCCATTATTGTCATAAAGGTACTTGTTTTTGTTTCTTTTGTATTAGGATCTGCTCCCATCCACTTTTGTTTAAGCTTGTCAGCAGTTCCATCACTATTTACTTCTTTTATAAAACTATTAAGTTCATTAACTAACTCTACTCTCCCTTTTTTTGCAGCTACTACAAATTCTGCACTTTCCATGATATTTTTTGAAACATAAATATTGATATTTTCTTTTTTACTTACATATCTAGCTATAACTTCATCAATCAAAACAGCATCAACACTTTTATTTTTTAAGTTAAGCATAGCTTGGTTATAATCAGGGTAAGATTTTATTTCTTTGAAAATATCCTTTTTGCTAGTAGCTAACTTTTCAGAACTACTATTTACTTGTACTGCAATATTTTTACCCTTAAGATCTTCTAGATTTTCATACTTGCTTTCTTCTAAAGAAACTAAAACCAAATTATCGTCAAGATACTTATCACTAAGTTCCATAGCTTCTTGGCGTTCTTTTGTTTTAGTTAGCCCATTCCAAACAAGATCAATACTTCCGCTATTTAAATCAATTTCTTTTGTGTCCCAGTTTATAGCCTTGAACTCAATATCTCTATCTGTTCTTTTTGCAAATTCTTTAGCAAGGTCAATGTCATAACCAACATACTCACCATGTTCATCTACAAACCCGATTGGTGCAAAGGTCGGATCAAGACCAACTACTAATTTTTCTTTGGCAAGTGTGCCAGAAGAAAAATTATTGCATAACATAAAAAATGATAACAATAATAAACAAATTCTTCTAATGTAAGACATAGTTTTCCTCCTTATAAATTTTCTAAAAATTTTGTATATTTAAATCAATATACTACAATTATCTGATTTATTCAACAAAAATTTTAAAATTTCTTTAATTATTTTTTATAGTCAAAAAAATTTTTTGTCGTATTTAATAAAATTAAAAACCCTTTTAAATAGATATTAAATATTTTATTATTAAATTTTACCTTGTTTTCATAAGAAAACTTTTTCACTCTTTTTTGAGAAATATACTAATCAAATCTTATTTTATAAATTTTTTTGTATATTGTGTTAATATTATAGTGACAAAAGTTATTTGAAGGAGTTTTTATGAAAAAAAGAGCTATTTTAATTATGACCTATGGTTCTCCAAATGATTATAGTTTTGAAGGAATAGCTGATTTTTTTACTAATATAAGGAGAGGCAAAAGACCTAAAGAGGAAGAAATAAGAAAACTCTATGAAAATTATAAAAAAATAAACTCTTCTCCTCTTCAAAAGATAAGTAAAAAAACAGTAGAATTATTAAAAGAGAGAATAGATATTCCTATTTATTTTGCGAATAAATTTTCTTATCCTTTTATATTTAATAAAATAGAAGAAATGGAAAATGATAAAATAGAAGAATGTCTTTGTTTGATACTAGAACCGCATTATTCTATATACTCTTCTATGGGATATGAAAGATTTATAAAAAGTAAAAAAATAAAATTTAATATTATAAAAGAATGGTATAAAAATCCTCACCTAATATCTTACTGGGCCAACGCTATTCATAATATTATAAAAAATCTTAATCCTTCTGAATATAGAGTTATTTTTTCAGCTCATAGTGTTCCTATTATGGCAACTACTTGTGGAGATCCATATATAAAACAAATTATAGATAATGTAACCATCTTAAAAGAAAAATTAAAACTTAAAGATGAAAACTTTGCTAGAGTTTGGCAATCAGAATCTGACATTGGGATGGAGTGGGTCAAACCTGATGTTATTGAGTATATAAAATCAGAAAAAAATATTAAAAAAAATTATATCTTTGTACCTATATCATTTATAAGCGACCACATAGAAACACTTTTTGACAATGATATTAGATGTTATGAAGAGTGCAAAAAATTAAACATAAACTATTTTAGACCCCCAAGTCCTAACTACAATAAAAAATTAATTGATGCTCTCGAAGAAGAAATCAAGAAAAATATAAATAATAACTATACCTATAAAAACAATGAAAAATTTGCTAATGAAATGGAAATAAAAAAAGGGGAAATGCCAGATTTTATCAAAAAAATATTACAAAAAAATAAAATATAGTATTTTTCTAATATCTTAATTATTATTTTTTTAAAAAAATTATAGCTATTAAAATTTTAAAAATTTTTTTATAATAAACAAATAATTGATAAAAGTTATCAATTAATAATAAAAGATTAACCCTTTACCATCAAGGATAATTTGAAATATAATTGAAATATAATTTAATTGTTAGATTTTTTTATATTAAAATAGTATAATATAAAGTAGGTAATAAAAAATATTTTAAAAAAGGAGAATTAATTATGACACAACATGAAAAAATGAATAAACTTGTAGCGAACTTAACAGTACTATCAGCAAAATTACACAGTTTCCACTGGTATGTAAAAGGTACATCTTTCTATACACTACATGAAGTTTTTGAAAAATACTATAATAATGTAATCTCTACTTTAGACGAAGTAGCAGAAAGATTTTTAGCTATAGGAGGTAGACCTGTATCTACATTAAAAGGTTCTCTAAGCATAGCTACAATAAAAGAACCTACAGAAAAAGAAAATTCTAAAGAAATGGTAGCAGCTACATTAGCTGATTTTGAACTTCTTATTGAAGATTTAAAAGAATTGATGGCTGTTTCTGAAGAAAATGATGATCAAGGAACTAGTGATTTAGCATTAGGAATTAAAACAGAATTAGAAAAAAATGTTTGGATGCTAAAAGCTTACTTAGCATAAAAAAATTAATTTTAATAGCCTTCCAAAATAGGATTTTAAGTCCTACTTTGAAAGGCTTTTTTATTTTTTTAATAAAATTTTTAAAGTATTTTTTTGCTTATCTTTATCAGAAAAAATTATATAATATTCTATTTTAAATTGTATAAAACTGCCCCTTTTTATAATTTTTGCACATTTTAGCCTTGTTTTTAATTTTACTATACCTTCTCTTATTTTATGAGATGTTATTTTTTCTTCTTTTTCTACAATAAGTTGATTTGCGTTTTTATCTATTACTACTTTTTCTAAATTTTTATAAATTATTAATGTGATTTTCTCTTGGTAATTGTCTTTATAATTTATAAAAAAATAATCTTTTTCTTCTTTTAAATTTGCTAAATATGTTTCATTAAATACTTGCTTGTCATCTATTAACGTTTTAATATTTAATTTCATTTTTATATGTCAAATTCCTCTATTTTATTTTCTAAATCAAACCATTTTTCGTTTAAATCATCTAATATTTCTGTTGCTTCTTTTAATTTTTCGTTTTCTTCATTCGCTTTTAGTGGATTAGAATATATTTCTTTTTTTGTTAAATTTTCATTTATTTCTTTCAATTTTTTTTCTGTTTCTTCTATTTTACTAACAATGTCATCTCTACTTCTTACCAATTTTCTTAATTTTTTCTTATCTTCTTTGCTTATTTCATAATTGGTTTTTTTTGTTAGTTCACTTTCTTTTGTTTCTTCTTTTTCTCTTAATTCTTTTAAGATTTTTTTCTCTTCTTTTTTTTCAAGATAATAGTCATAATTTCCTAAATAAATATTGTAGCTATTTTCTTCTAATTCTATTACTTTATTTGCTATTTTATTTATAAAATATCTATCGTGACTTACAAATATAATTGTTCCTGGATAATTTTTTAATGCACTTTCTAAAACTTGTTTACTTGCTATATCAAGATGGTTGGTTGGTTCATCTAAAATCAATAAATTATTTTTTTCAAGCATTAATTTTGCTAATTGCAATCTTGCTTTTTGTCCTCCCGATAAAGAAGATACTGTTTTTAATACTTCTTCTCCTGTAAATAAAAATCGTCCTAAAACATTTCTTATTTCAGATTCTTTCATTGTTTCATATTCGTCCCAAAGCTCATTCAAAACAGTTTTTTGTGACATGAATTCTGCTTGTTTTTGGTCATAATAGCCTATACTTACTTTGCTTCCATATATTATTTGTCCTGAAATGGCTGATTTTTCTTTTGCTATGGTTTTGATAAGTGTACTTTTTCCTATACCATTTTTCCCTACTATTGCTATCCGATCTTTTTTGAATACATCAAAATTGTAAATACTTCCTATAGGACTATTTTTATATCCTACTTGTAGATTTTCTATTCTTAATACATCTTTTCCACTTTCTTCTTTAATTTTAAATTCTATATT
Organism: Gemelliphila asaccharolytica; assembly: GCF_001553005.1. Taxonomy (GTDB): domain Bacteria; phylum Bacillota; class Bacilli; order Staphylococcales; family Gemellaceae; genus Gemelliphila; species Gemelliphila asaccharolytica. The sequence continues at coordinate 8,394 of NZ_KQ959912.1, forward strand.
AGCAGTTTTATCATCTTTTTTGGGATTTTCTAATATCTGTATTTTATCTAGTGCTTTTTTTCTACTTTTTGCCATTCCACTGGTTGAGGATCTAGCTATATTTTTACTTACAAATTCTTCTAATTTTTTTATGTCTTTTTGTTGGTTTATGTAATCTTTTAATCTTTTTTCATAATCTTTTTCATATTCTTCCAAAAATTTTGTATAATTTCCTACATATTTTTTACAAGAATTAAACTCCATATTATAAACTACATTAACTATCTTATCTAAAAAATATCTGTCGTGACTTACAATGACAACTGCTCCTTGATATGAATTTAGATATGTTTCTAACCAAGATACACTTTGCATATCTAGATGGTTAGTAGGTTCGTCTAAAATTAGAACATCTGGCTGTAATAAAAGTAGTTTCGCCATTGAAAGACGTGTTTTTTCTCCTCCAGAAAAACTTGATATTTTTTTTGATAAATCTTCTTCTGTAAAATCAAGATTAAATAGCACTGTTCTCATTCTACTTTTATAATGATAATTTTTGTGATTCATGAGCTGTTCTTGTAAAATATCATATCTTTTTAAAAGGTCAGTTTCTTTACTTAAATTTTCTTCTGTTAGATTATTTGCTAAGTTTTTTAACTGTTTTTCTAAATTTATGACATCTGTAAAGCATGATAACATTTCTTCTTCTACAGTTTTGTCTTTATTTACTATAAATTCTTGTGAAAGGTATCCTAGAGAAAGATTTTTTTTAATCATTCTCTCGCCACTATCAAAATCTAGTATTCCTGCTATTACTTTTAAAAGAGTTGTTTTCCCTGCTCCATTTCTTCCTACAATAGCAACTCTATCCTTTTCGTTAACTTCAAATTTTACATCAGAGAAAATTTTTGTTACTTCAAAATATTTACTTACATTATTAAGTTGGATAAACATTTTTTTCCTTCTATCTATTTGTTTTTTTATTGTTGATATTTAATTATAACAAAATTTAATTGTTTTTTCTATTACCTCTAAAGAGTATCCCCTTCATTTTAAAAAAATAAGAAAAGTTTTTAAAATAAATTAATTTTATAAACATTTTTTCTTTTTATAAAATTATTTTAAACCGTTTCATTTAAAAATTTCTTTTTCCTTTCTTGATTAAATCTAGCAAATAAAATTTTCATTTAACACATTAAATATCAAAAATTATACTATATTTCTATAAAAGTATGTTATAATGGCATATGAAAATAAATTTAAAAAGGTTGAGATATAAATGAATATTAAAAAAACATTAACATCATTCTTAGCTGTTATAACATTGTTTTCTAATGTTACACCAGCTTTTTCATATGCTAATAATACTAAAATAAATAATAAAAACATTGTTGAAAAATCTTCAGATGATACTATTAATAAACTAGATATAGAAAAACCTATTGAATTAAACAGTGCTGATGAAATAGAAAATCCTCCCCTTCCAAAAATTTATAATTATAAATGGAAATATTCGGTACCGTTAAAAGACGGCAGTTCTAAAGAAGAATATACACTTTCTTACCAGCCATACGAGGCTAGTGTTGGGGAAAATGCGACTAATGAAGAAAAGAAAAAAATAAATAAAAAAATTAATCTTCCTGATTTAACTGGTTATGAAAGACCAAAAGGTGTAGATTCTTATGATATTACTTATGATAATATTGTTAAAAACTCTACCACCCAACATGAAAATTTATTTTTTGGAGAAAAGAATTTTAAATATACTCCAAAAGAAATCACTGTAAAGGTAAGATACAAATTTCAAACTCTTGAAGATAGAAATAAATATGAAGATGCAAAAGACTTGAAAGACAAAGGAGGCCTTGTCAAAGAATACAAGGTTAAAACAGGGGAAAAATATAAAATACCTAAATTGAGTGAACAAGATGAAAAAAATATGCTCAAGGATTTGTAGCGGAGCAAAACGAGTTGTTTGTTACAATCCCTACTACTCCCAATTTAGAACTTATTTTTCACTATAACCGAAATTCATTTCAACTTGATTTTCATTCTAATGGAGGGTCTTACGTTCCTAATATGACTCTTTACTATGGGCAAACAATCCCCAACTTATTTGAAAAACCTGCTCCAACTAAAGAGGGAGCTACCTTTGATGGTTGGCGCCTTAATCAAGATATAACTATAAAAGATGGTAATACTGAGAAAAAACTTTCTAAAGGTACAATTATAAAAGAAGATGAATATCCTGACGGTTTGAAAAATGCTATGCCATTTGAAAATATAAGCCTTTCTGCTGTATGGAAAGAAAAAGAAAAATCTTCCTATGCTATTCAATTTTGGACTCAAAAGGCAGAATCTGACGGCTATGATTATGTCGGATTCAAAGAAGTTAAAGATGTTAAAACTGGCACTATCCCAAATCTTGATGAAATGATGCCGGACGGAATAAAATTCCCAGAAATTAGTGAAGATCTTACAAAAAAAGACCGCCAAGAAGAATTAAAAAAATATTATGTAAGAAATGTAGAAAAAACAAAAAAAGAAAATTTAATTCTAACTGATGATACAAATGGTAAAAAAGAATACAAAATAAAAAGAGTGGACTCTACAGGAAACACTACTTACAATATCTATTATGATAGACAAACTTACACAATTCTTTTTGAAAAATCAAATAAAAGTGCCGACAAACCAGAAATTAAAATGGATATTCCTAATGTCGGAAAATTTAATTCTGAAAAAAGTGTTAATAAACCATATAAAATAACTGTCAAATTTGGAGAACGTCTTAAAGGTTGGCCTCATGATGAGTGGCTTTTAGTTAATAGTGAAGACGGAGATATGGATGAAGATAGTGACGAATACAAAGAACAATTAAAAACTAAAACAGAATTTCCGATTGGTGAGTTTATGCTCGGCTGGACATTTAATACAGACCCTGCTGCTCAATATTCCTATAGAGATACTCCACCATACTGGATGACTTCAAAAGATTTTATAGACCCTTATTTATCATATACAGACGATAAAAATAAACAGCAATTAGCAAAAAAAGTTACTAACTCTGTATCTACAGGAGAAAAATTGCCAGAAAGAACTATCTCAGTAGGCCCTGATTCAAATAGTAAAGGGAAAGTTTACTATGTAGAATTTAGTATGCAGGGACTACCTAAAGATGAAAATGATACATCTGTCCCTAAATTAAAATTTAACCCTGCACTAGCATACTGGAAAACTGATACTAGTTCTAGTGATTACAAATACACAATTCCTGAAATTCCAGGATTTAAAAAACAAGAAGATAAAGTATACCCAGAAGGTTCATATGATTTTGATGATTTAAAAGATAAAATAAACGATGAATTTAATGAAAGAAATCCTGACGAAAGACCACTATTTAACTATGCACCTAAAAATATAAATGGTAATGAGATAGAAAATTCTGGATATATAGTAGCAAAATATGATAGAGAAAAATATAAAATTACTCTTAACACAGATCCTCGTGATAAAAATAAAACTGAAGAATATGGCGATGTATACTATGATATGCCACTTAGAAAACTTCATCTTGACGATAAAAAAATCCCTGCAAAACCTAATGATTTACCTAGTAACTATGTATTCAAAGGGTGGGCAACTGATCCAAAAGGATTTAACTTAATAAAAGATGAAAATAAAAAAGCAAATGAAATAGAAGAAGAAATCAAAGAAGCTTATAAAAACATTCCAGACGAATATATAGAAAACGATGATGGTACGGAGGAAAATGATGATCCAAATCTAAAAAAAGAATCAAATGCCAAAAAATATAAATTTAAAGCAAACATTGAAAAATTAAATAGTAAGCTAGATGGTGCTGAACATAGAATGCCAAACTATAACCTGACAGTATATGCAATTTGGGGAGCACCTGATAAAGTTTTTGATATAAGTTTTGACCTTAATGATGATAATAACTCACCAGCCGAATGGCAAATAAATCCAGAGGATTTAGCTAGCTATGCAGACGGAGAAAAAATCCAAACATCTATAGGATACAAACCATATTATAAACCAGAATTTGATGCTAAAAGATCAACTAACAACAAAAAAATATTTACAATAAATAATGCTCTAAGTATAAAAACACCTCAAAATATTCCTAAAAGAAAAGGCCATGACTTTTTAGGTTGGGAACTTCTTACTGATAATCAAACAGAAGATGAAGGATACAGAAAAAAATATGGAGTACCTAGACTATACTCTTTTGGTAATGAGGTTATATCTAATATTCATCTAAGAGCAATATGGAATAAAAATAGCCTAGAAGATGTAAAAGTAACTCACCATCTCCTAAGTGAAGATTATAAAAAAGACGAGCAAAAAGAAACAATACTAGAAAATCAAAGAAGTAATGTTAATGCCACAGCATACGGACAAATGCAAGGGGAAGAACATATACTTTTGGAAGAAGAAGAATTTCAATCTCTTGATAAAGACAATCGAGCAAAAAAACTTTATGAAGAATATAAACAAAAAACAAATCAAAAAAATTCATACTATCAAAACTTAACTGTAAAAAAACATGACGAAGCTAAAGAAGAAAACTTTGATAACCACTTCCATTTCTTCTATAGACCTTATCGTTACAGAACTTATAATGTAAATTACATACTTTTACCTAATGATTATGATAAAGATAAATTAAATAAAACAAGTAATCCTTACTATCAAAATAAAATATTAACTGCAAAAATAAAAAATGGAAATAGACATTTTGATGCTATAGATTATGAAAAAATCCCTGGTTATAAATTAGTAAGTGACCCACAAGTTCAACTGTTCTTTGAAGTAGATGAAAACAGTCATAAACTAATTGGTATGAATGGTCATAATGAAGCTGGCTTTGACCAAGTAAACTTTTATTACAAAGACATGAGAATTATAAAAAGAAAATCTGCTAATGACAAAACTCCTAATGGTTATCATAGAGTAACCTTTAAAGCAAATGAAGGAGGAAATTTTGGCAATGATGAAAAAGGAAAAGAAATTAAAGAAATATCATATGATGTTATAAACGGACTTCATTTTGATAAAATTAATCTTCCTGCTCCTCAGGGAGAAGATAATTACATTTTTAACAAGTGGGAAAATGAAGCCTTACTAAAAGGCAAAGATGAAATATCAAAAGATTATACGTTTAATGCTACATTCAAGAAAGTAGATGATGTGATTGAAGTAACAGATAATTCTAATCAAGATATCCCTAAAAATTATGTTGATGT
>NZ_KQ959912.1:13742-14435 GCF_001553005.1 Gemelliphila asaccharolytica
AAAACATTTTAAAGTTACTCCTAAATCTAGCGTGACAATTCCTGTTAACTCGCCTACTGGCGGTAGTATTAAAGACGCTACTGGTAAAGTTTATCAATATAATTTTACTGCTTGGGTTCAAGCTAATGAAGATGGTAGTGATATAGCTAAGCCACTAAAATGGACTGAAAATAATCCTATTACTGCTACTTTCACTTCTACTACTTATATTAAAGCTAAGTATAATGTTGCTCCTGCCACCGTTGCTGATAGATATATTGTTAATGACGGCTCTTCTCCTAAACCTGATGGTTTTGTTGAAGTTTCTTTCAATAAGGGAGATCATGGTAGTATTAGTGGTAACTTGAGTTATTTTGTTAATCCTAATTACGTCAAACTTAAAGAGTTAGTTCATCCTACTGTTAAAGCTGATGACGGTTATACTTTTACTGGCTGGAGTAAAGATGATGATTTTGTTATCACTTCTGACATTTCTATTGTTGCTAATTATATAAGTAATGTTTTTGATGTGACAGATAATTCTACTCAAGATATCCCTAAAAATTATGTTGATGTTTTTGTAGATACTGGTGATAAAGCTAGTGAAAATACTAGATTTAAAAAACATTTTAAAGTTAATCCTAAATCTAGTGTAAAAATTCCTGTTAGCTTGCCTACTGGCGATAGTATTAAAGACGCTACTGGTAAAGTTTA
>NZ_KQ959912.1:14535-53660 GCF_001553005.1 Gemelliphila asaccharolytica
AAAACATTTTAAAGTTACTCCTAAATCTAGTGTGACAATTAATGTTGACTCGCCTGCTGGAGATAGTTTTACAGACAAGGATGGCAAACTTTATCAATATAATTTTACTGCTTGGGTTCAAGCTAATGAAGATGGTAGTGATATAGCTAAGCCACTAAAATGGACTGAAAATAATCCTATTACTGCTACTTTCACTTCTACTACTTATATTAAGGCTAAGTATAATTTTACTGCTGCCAAGGTTGATGGTAGATATATTGTTAATGACGGCTCTTCTCCTAAACCTGATGGTTTTGTTGAAGTTTCTTTCGATAAGGGAGAGCACGGCAATATTAGTGGTACCCAGAGTTATTTTGTTAATCCTAAGATGAAAGTTAAGCTCAAAGAGTTAGTTCACCCTACTGTTAAAGCTGATGACGGTTATACTTTTGACGGCTGGAGTAAAGATGATGATTTTGTTATCGATTCATACCTTTATGTTATTGCTAAGTATAAAGTAAATAAACCTAACAACAACAATAATAATAACAATAATAATAACAATAATAACAACAATAATAATAATAGTAACAATAATGGTAATAATCATACTCCTGATGCAATTAGACCTGATTCTAATATACCAGCACCTGAATAAGAAGATAATAACAACGAACCTGATAATAATGCCAAAGAAGATAATACAGCAAACTCTATTAGTAAAGTAGATAATAAAAAAATAATGAAAAAAGAAAATATAAAACGTCTAGTTAATACCGGTATTAAAACTAGCAAAAATCATTATTTATTAGCATTATTAATAGCTATCATTGGAATTATTTTTGTAAAAAGAAAAAATAAATAATTTTCATAAAAACACTAAAACTATCCTTTAAAAGTTAATTAACAAACTTTTAAAGGATAGTTTTTTTCATATTAAATTTTTTTATTATTACCCCTTTTGCAAATATAAAAAAAGCTAACATAATTTTCCCAGCTAGTGTAAAATACTTTTTTTACTTTAATATTACTAGAACTATTTTTGTTAGCTTTTATTTCTTTATAAAATATACTTTCTTTTTTACTTATTAAACTATTCCTTGACTAGACATAGCCTCTGCCACTTTTAAAAATCCTGCTATGTTTGCTCCTACAACCAAATCTCCTTCAAAGCCAAATTCTTTTGCTGCATTTTTAGAACTATTGTAGATATTTTCCATAATTTTATATAATTTTTTATCTACTTCTTCAAAACTCCAAGAAAGACGCATACTATTTTGACTCATTTCAAGTGCTGACACAGCTACTCCTCCTGCATTAGCTGCTTTTGCTGGAGCAAAAAGTATTTTTTCTTTTTTAAATAAATCTATTGCTTGAAGTGTTGATGGCATATTTGCTCCTTCTACAACTGCAAGAACTTTATTTTTTACTAAAATTTTTGCATCTTCTTCATTTAGTTCATTTTGCGTAGCACAAGGAAATGCTAAATCTGCTTTTATCTCCCAAATTTTTCCTTCTTCTTTTGAAACATATTTTGCATTTTTATGATATTTTAAATATTCTTTAATTCTTCCTCTATTAACTTCTTTTATTTGTTTTAATGTTTCTAAATTTATTCCATTTTCGTCTACTACATATCCTGATGAATCAGATACAGCTACTGGTTTTGCTCCCAAATTTAGAAGTTTTTCTACTGCATAGATAGCAACATTTCCACTTCCAGATACTATAGCTGTTTTATTTTTTATATCGATACCTTTATCATCTAACATTTGTTTTGCAAAATAAACAACTCCATATCCTGTTGCTTCTTTTCTTGCTAATGAACCTCCGTAAGTTAGTCCTTTTCCTGTTAAAACACCATTTTTATAAGAATTTAATCTCTTATATTGACCAAATAAATATCCGATTTCTCTTGCTCCTACTCCAATATCTCCAGCTGGAACGTCTACATCATCTCCTATATATTTTTGCAGTTCAGTCATAAAACTTTGAGTAAATCTCATAACTTCCATATCTGTTTTTCCTTTAGGGTCGAAGTCACTTCCTCCTTTTCCTCCTCCTATAGGAAGTGTTGTAAGAGAATTTTTAAAAATTTGCTCAAATCCTAAAAATTTAACTATAGACTGGTTTACTGATGGATGAAATCTAAGTCCACCTTTGTAAGGACCTATACTAGAATTAAATTGAACTCTATATCCTCTATTTACTCTAACTTTTCCACTATCGTCTACCCAAGGAACTCTAAATGTTATTATTCTTTCAGGTTCCACTATTCTTTCTAAAATATTTTCAGAAATATACTGAGGATATTTATTAAAAACAGGTATTAGTGATGTGAAAACTTCTTCCACTGCTTGTAAAAATTCTATTTCATTAGAATTTTTTTCTCTAACTTTTTTTAAAACTTCTTCTACATATAATTTTCCTTTATCCATATTACCTCTCCATATTTTTATTTTACTTAATTATATTTTTTCAAAGTTATCTTGTCAAATTAAAGTAAATTTTCTTACATTAAAAATTTTAAATACTTATAAGAAAATTATTTTTTCTATTATATCAGCTTTCTTTAAAAATTTATTTCTTAATAGTTGAAATTTTTTGCCTTTTGGTTTAAAATAGTAACCATTACGATTTGTTTAAAATTTATTATGATTTTTTTCAAATCAAAAAAATATATAGGAGAAAAATAATGAAAAAAAGTTTTAAATATTTCTTGGTGCTTATCCTTACAATTTCTGTTATTTTATCAGGTTGTAGTAAAAATGACAGCAAGAATAAAGAGCAAAATAACAAAGATAAAAAAGTAATTTATACAACTTTCTTCCCTGTTTATGATTTAACTAAATTAATCGTTAAAGATAAAATGGAAGTAAAAACTATTATAAAAGGTAATGAAGAACCTCATAATTTTGAGCTTAAAGCCCAAAATATGAAAGAAATTTCTAACGCAGACCTTATTATTTACAACGGAGCTAATATGGAAAACTTTATAGATGCTCTTAAAAAAAGTACAAATAATGATGATAAATTTTTAGATCTTTCTAAAGGATTAACTCTTCTTGAAGGAAAAGGAGGAGATGACGGACTTAAAAAAGAAGGAGAACATATTAATATAAATCCTCATACATGGTTAAGTGTTAAAAATGCCATGACAGAACTTGATACAATTTATCAAAAAGTTTCTAGTATCGACCCTGAAAATGAACCTTTTTACAAAAAAAACTTAGAAGAAGCTACAAAACAATTTAAGCAATTAGATAATAAATTTGAAACAGAATTAAAAAAAGTGAACAAAGATGAAAAATATTTTGTTACTTCTCATGCTGCTTTTAACTATCTTGCAAAAGATTATGGACTAAAACAAGTGGCTGTTACTGGAATTTCTCCAGAAGATGAGCCATCAGCACAACAACTTTCAAAAATAGCAGATTTTGTTAAAAAACACCATATAACTACGATATTTTTTGAAGGTAAGGCTACCCCAAAAGTTGCTGAAACTTTAGCAAAAAGTACAAATACTAAAACATCAACACTTTATACAATGGAAAATCTAACGGAAGAAGAAGCTAATTTAGGTTATGTTAAACTTATGGAACTTAACTTAGATGCCTTGGTGAAATCATTTAATGAATAATATACTTGAAATTAAAAATTTATATTTTAAATATGCCAAAAATTCTGATTACATATTAAAAAATCTAAATTTTAATATATTAAAAAATGAATTTGTTGCCATAATTGGAGAGAATGGAGCAGGGAAAAGTACTCTTTTAAAAATAATATTAAGAAAACTTCAGCCCAATAAAGGTAGTGTTTTTATTTTAGGAGATGATATAAAGAAAAATAATCACTATAAAGATATTTCTTATATTTCTCAAAACTCTGTCCTTTCATATAAAGGTTTTCCTACAACTGTAGAAGAAGTTATAAATAATCATCTTAAATTTTTAAAAATAAATGTTAATGTAGATGAATATTTATCTATAGTAAATCTTTTAAAACATAAAAATAAATCTCTTTCCTCACTATCAGGAGGAGAGTTGCAAAGAGTTGCTATATTGGTTGCTTTAATAAAAAATTCTAAAATAATAATACTTGATGAACCTACATCTAATATTGATAAAAATTTTTCAAAAGAATTATTTACTCTTTTAAAAAATTTAACAAAAAAAGATAAAACAATTATCATGGTAACTCATGACCTTCATGAACTTCACCATTATGTTGATTATGCAATTAAAATAAAAAATAACTCTTGTGATAAGTGTTTAAAAGAACATTTAAAAAACTTAGGAGGATAAGATGCTAGATATTTTTAACTATCAATTTATGACAAGAGCTTTTATAGTTGGAGGCCTTTTGTCAATAATATTACCATGTATGGGAATGCCTATACTTCTAAAAAGATTATCATCTATGGGCGATACTCTTGCTCACTCTTCTCTTGCTGGTGTAAGTATTGGACTTTTTACAGGAATACACCCAATATTAGGGTCAATAGTAGCGTGTATTGTCGCCTCACTTAGTATAGAATTTATTAGAAATAAACTAAAAGCATATCAAGAAATTTCTACTGTTATAATATTAGCAGCTTCTGTCGGTCTTGCTGGTATTTTCTCTAGCTTTAGTAATGGTGGAAATACAATTGCATCTTATCTTTTTGGTTCTATTATAACCATTAGTGACAGTGAATTTTATCTTGTAATATTTATATCACTTATAGTTTTAATATCTTATAAATTAATATATACAAAACTTTATCTTTTAATATTTGACGCTGAAAATGCAAATATCTTAGGAATTAATAACAAAACAATTAATTTTATTATAACTTTTTTAAGTGCAATTTCTATATCAATTTCAGCAAAGACAATAGGTTCACTTATAGTGTCATCACTACTTATTATCCCATGTATTCTAGCAATGCAATTTTGTAAAACATATAAAAATACCCTAATAATTTCAATTATATTTTCAATATGTTTTATCTATGCAGGACTTTTTATATCTTACTATTATAATTTAAAACCAGGTTCTGTTATTGTTTTGATATCTGTAATAACTTTACTTATAACCTTAATAATAAAAAGAAAATAAATTATAACTTTAATAATGAAAAGGAGAATTATGAAAAAAAATAAAAAATTAACAATAGCAAATTACTTACTAGCTACAACATTATTGCTAACAGCGTGTTCTACTTCTAATTCAACAAAAAATACTAAAAATAAACATGATTTTGAAGAAAAAAAATCTTCTTATGTCCAAGATAATACTACAGAAGTGTTAATTGATAATCCTAATATTAAAAAAGAAGATATAGTTAAAATTATAAAACACGGTGATCACTGGCACGTATTTACAAAAGACGGGAAAGAACATATAACTTATACAGACCCTAATACTATCCCTGACGGATCAAGCATAAGTTCTTCTAGTGTAGTTGATAGCAAAGAGCTTAATGGTGCAGATGTTGTTGCTATAAAAAAACACGGGAATCACTGGCACGTATATACTAGAGATGGCCAAGAATATATTACTTATGATGACCCTTCTAGTATGTTCCCTGATGTTCCAGTTACGCAGTATACAGGTCACCATGGAGATTTGGGCAATAGCAATAGTTATGGTGGAGCAAGTTACGATTACTTAAGTAATGATAATACTAACTCTTATGATTCATCTTCTGAAGAACATGATTATTCAAATCCATCTACACCATTAGTCCCACAAAATGGAAATATAAAAGAAGCAATAGAAAGATTGCACATTGTAGGAGTTTTAGGTAAAAAGGCAGTCAATCGTTATGATATAGTTAAAATATTGCAACATGAAGATCATTTCCACATATATGATTCAGAAGGTAATGAAGGAATAACATACACTAACCCTAGAAATCTTTATCCTAATGCTTCATTTGGGCAATATCAAGGAAGCCATGGAGATCACAATAATAATAATATTAATAACTCTCAGTGGCCAGCAGGAATTACAAGAATAGTTGACCACGGTGATCACTGGCATCTTTATAGAGGAAATACTGAGGTTGCAGTTGTCCATGAAAATCCAAGATCACACTATCCTAATGCAGAATATATAGATGAAAGACCTCGTAAACATAATAATACAAAAGTAGAAGACCACGAAATTTTTAGTTACTGGAGTGTAAATGCTGAATTAAAAGATGGAATACTAGATGTATTAGATGATAATCTTAAAAATATGACAAACTATGGTAGTTTAACAGATACAAACATCCCTGTCTATGGTTCTGACGGAATAAAAGAAAATATATTTTACTGGCTTCACAATGGAAATCACTATCACGCTATAACAATAAAACAAATTATTAAAAATGCAAAAGCAGGAGATTATGGAAATTATACAGCAAGAGAAGTTGTTGCAGCACTTAAATATATAATTAAGCACCCTGGTGAAATACATAATAATGAAACTAAAATTCTAGATTCTGAAAAAATAGTAAACTTTTTAAAAAATCATTATAACTTAAAAGATAATGATATTCAGGTACTTGGAAATGCAGCTTATGTATACGATGCAGAATCAAATTCACACAAATTCTTCTTAAAAGATTTTAAAGAAGAAAATGGAAAAGTAGTCTACAAAAAAACATTACCCGAAATAACAACAGCTAAATCTCAAGAAGAACGAAGCGAAAGCGAGGAAAGTGCAGAAAACAAAGAAAACATAAAAAACGTAGAAAATAAAGAAAAAGTAGACAATTCAAAAAAAGAAAAAGATAGCAAAAATAAAGAAAATAAAAAAGCTGATAAAAAAGAAGAAAAATAAATAAAGTTCTAAAATTTAAACCTCAAAGAAACTTTTCTTTGAGGTTTTTTCTATAAGTACATCTCTTATTATTACCTTATTTTTCTATCAAATAGCCCATTATATACCCTGTATTTTTTTAGCTTAATACTTATCTTTTCTAATTATTTTTTGTAATTCAGCCCCCTTTTTTTTATTTTCTCTTCTTTGTGTAGCTAATTTTTATATAAAAAATAATGGCTACAAAAACAAGTATTTTTTGTCTTTTGTTTATATTTCTTTTTATTTGATTTTAAAGCTGGTTTTCTCTCTAAATCGTTTATCAATATGTTTATAAACCTTTCTTTTTTCTTAAATTACTCTTATTTAAAATCTTATATACGATTTATTGTACGACCAGTTTTTTATTCATCTATTTTACTTCAAATAAAAAAATCCTTGCAAAAATTTTCTCTTTGCAAGGATTTTTTTTATCTATGTAAATTTTCTCTATATTTTAATGGTGTAGTTTTAACTAAGGATTTGAAAATTCTTATAAAATAACTTGTATCAAAATATCCTATATAATCTGAAATTTCTGAAATAGAATAATCTGTATTTGCTAAAAGATATTTACTATTTGAAATTCTTCTTTTATGAATATAATCTACAATAGAAAAATTCATTTCTCTATTAAAGACTGATGAAAGATAACTTTTATTTACTTCAAGTTCTCTACTTATATCATCAAGATTTATTTTTTCTCGAATATGTTTATCGATATATAAAATACAATTTCTTACTACTTGTTGTTTGTCTTTATATTTTTCTTTATCTACTAACATACTATAATTTCTAACTATATCTTCTGAAAAATCATTATTATCTATTTTATTTTTGATTTTGCAATATAGATTATTTGCATCAACTAAATTGGCACCAGTTCCTATTAATGTGGTATATAAAATAGTATTTAAATTATGGAACTGCTCTTTTGTATTACATATTCCTATATTAAAAGCAGTTTTGCCTATTTCTTTTATTTTTAAATCACATATCATTTCTACTTTTGTAACATCACCTTGTGCCACTGCTTCACAGATATCTTTTAAAAATCTTCCACGATGGTCTAATATTTCTCTTATATAATATTTTTCTGAATAAATTGTTTTTTTAGATTTCATGACATTTTCATCTGTATATACTTCTATAGAATTTAAATAGTCAACATCTTCACATTCTGATAATAATTCTAATAAGTAATTAAATCTTTTTTTCGGTATTATTGGTAATGCAAATAAAATAGAAATAATTTCACTTGTTAAAACTATATTTTGTTTACTTAACAATTCTTGATAGTCTTCTACAGATATGCTACTTTCTAAATAAGAATCTAAAATGAAGAATTCTTCAGGATTTTCATTATTAGCTATAAATAATATATATAATCCTATAGCTGTTCTTGCTTTTACTAATTTTTTATTTTTCAAATCATTTATTATATTATCTTTTTCTCTTAATAAAAAATCTACTATAACATTATCTAAATCATTATTACCTGTTTTTATACTGTTTATGCTTTCTACAAATTTATCAAAAGACCCTTTTATTATCTCTCCTTCAATGGATAAAATATCTTTAATTCTTTCAATTTTTTTATAACTTGTATCCAAACTAATCAACTCCTAACTTATTTTATATCTCTTCTTGAATTAACTATATAAGAAATTACTATGAAAAATACTGTATAACATAATGCCATTATTAATAATTCTCTAGATGATAATAAGAATTTTTCACTTATCATCTGTTTTAATCCGACATTAGTAAAATATGTTGGTATGTATGCTATGTTTGTAAATATGTATTTAACAAATTCGTATTTTCCAATTAAAAATGATGTTAAATAACTTATTGTACCATTTCCTAATATCATAAATAGTACAATACAAATTGAAATTACTGTTTTTTTAAATAAAACACATATAAAAAGCACTAATGCTATGTAGCATATTGCTAATATTAATGAAAATAAAAATTGCATACTTATATTTTCATAAAATGTTGTATATATATAATTTCCAGAAACTTCTTTAGTCCATATTGTATGAAAGTTTATTTTTGTTTTAAAAAATATAAATTTTTTAGTTAAAAAATCAAAAACAAAATTGACTAAAATAAATATTATTGTATTTACTAGTGCTAATATGATTTTTGCAGTTAAAATTTTTGAACGTGATTTTGGTTTTGAATATAAAAGTTTTATCGTTCCTTTAGTATACTCACTTGTTATGTTATTTGCAAAAATTATAAGAGCAAATAATATACCTAATAGTGATACAAGTGCGAATGTTTCTGATAAGATTTCTTCTCCTGAAGCTTGCGTTTCTTGTTTATAATATACAAAATTTACTATACTTATTATTATGAAGCTTATTAATAAATATATATATGTAGATATTTTTTTGTAGTCTTTTATAAACTCATTAATGAATATTTTCATCTATTTTTCTCCTTTACCTGTTATTTCTAAAAATCTTTCTTCTAAGGTTTTCTTAGCTTCTATTACAGTATCTATTTCTACATAATTAGAAACAAGGTAAGAAAGTACTTTTGATTTTTCATCTTTTGTTATGTTGGTAAATTCAAAGCCGTTATCTGTTAGTTTATATGCTACTTCCAAGTCCTCTATTAACACTTCTGCTCTTTTATCATCATATGTTTTAATTATTGTTTTATTTGTATCTTCTCCTAAAAGATTTTTAAGTTTATCATCATATTTAATTTTACCTTTTTCTAGAACTATAATTCTGTCTGAAATTTTCTCTATTTCTGATAATAAATGTGATGAAATTAGGATTGATACTCCTTTTTTTGCTATGTCTTTTAGTTTATTTCTAAACTCAATAACTCCTTGAGGGTCTAAACCATTAACTGGTTCATCTAAAATTAAGATACTAGGATCACTTAAAAGTGCTTGTGCTAATCCTAATCTTTGTTTCATTCCTAATGAATATGTTTTTACTTTTTTGTTAATAGCTTTTTCTAGGCCTACTAATTTTACTATTTCTTTTATTTTTTCTTTTGTTATATTTTTTTTGTAAAGTCTTGCTACTTGTTTTAGGTTTGATTTCCCTGAAAGGTAGTTATAAAACTCTGGAGTTTCTATCATAGAACCTATATGATTTAACATATCTATATGACCTACGCCCAAAGGTTCTTCAAAACAATATATTTCACCTTTTGTTGCTTTAGTTAATGCTACTAGCATTTTCATTATAGTTGTTTTTCCGCTTCCGTTAGGCCCAAGCAGTCCTATAATTTCTCCAGGGTACATATTAAATGTTATATCTTCTACTATAGTTTTTGAACCATATCGTTTTTTTAATCCCATTACTTCTAGGACAGGTATCACTTTTTCTTTTTCTTTATTTTTGACAGTTTTTTCTCTTGTTTTTTTTCTATCATACTCTTGCATAGCTCGATTTAATTCTTCTCTATCTAATATTTGAGTTTCTTCTAAATCAGCAGGTTGTTCGTAGTGTTCTCTAGCGTCATCTCCTTGTTTTTTAATTATATGTATTACTTTTTCTTTATGATTTTCTTTTTTGTTATTTTCAAGATATTCTTTTGCGTTTTTTTGTAAAAATGATTCTTCTTTTGAAATACTATCATCTTCTTTCATTTCTTCTTGAGTAGATTTTTTTGATAATTCTTCTTTTTTAAAATCTTCTACATTACTTTTAACTTTGTCTAATAATTCTTGATATTCCTCTTTTATATTTAAACTATTTATTCTATCTTTTCTCGATAATTTTTCTTCTTGTATTACTTCTTTTATTAATTCTGTTTTATTTTCTGATAAAGTAGAATTGTTGTCTAATTTTTTACCATTAGTTTCTAATTCTCCTAGCAGATTTGTTTCTTTTTCTTCAATATTGTTTCCGTTTTTAAATTCTTTTTCAATTGAATTTTCATTAGAATTTATTTTTTCTGCCATTCTTTTATTCCTTTCTTAAAAATTCATATTTTATTATAGCATACTAAAAAAAATATTACTATGAAAATATACTTTAAAAAATTTTATTTTTCTATTTTTTTTCTTTATTTTTAGTTCTTCTTTTAAATCTTCTTGTTTGGCAAATAAAAAAACAACTAACTTTTTTTTAAAAGTTAATTGTCTTTTCCATATAAATCTTAAAATTAATTTATAAATTTATTTTTTTTTAAAATATTTTTTCATGATTTAATTATAAAATATACTATAATATCTTACTAATCTTTTAAAATATAAATTCTTTTTCTAGATCTAAATTTTTGAAACATACATAGATATTTTCATAACCTGATTTTTTTATTATTTCTTTTATTTTTTCTGCTACTTCTCTGCAAACATCAAGTGGTCTTTCTTTCCAAAAAATTTCTACGTATACTCGTTTTATCTCTTCTCCATCTAATATTGCTGTACTTTCTAGTAAGTCTAGTGTGAAAGAACTTTTAGGTCTTTTTATTATTTTTTCAACACTTTCTAGTAATTCCTTACTTGAATTTTTTAAATCTTCTTTTGTTACCCCTTTTACTACTATTCTTGGCATTTGTCATTCACTCCTTTTTTTATATTATATCATTTTTTGAAAGTGTTTTAAATATTTTATTTTTATTTTTTTATTTTTGTTTTTATAATTGTTATAGTTATAGGAATTAAGCTAATAATTATTATTGCAATTACTACCAATGAAAAATTTTCTTTTACAACTTTTATATTTCCAAATAAATATCCTAAACTTATAAAAATTGTACACCAGCAAAATCCTCCTAAAAAATCTATAATTCTAAATTTTCTATAGTTCATTTTTCCCGCTCCTACAACAAATGGTACCAATGTTCTTATAATTGGAAAAAATCTTGCTAAAAATATGGATTTTCCTCCATGTTTTGCAACAAAGTTTTCTGCTTCTTCTAACTTTTTATCTGATACTATTTTTTTAAACCACTCTTTTTTTCTTAAATAGTTAGAAAATTTTCTTCCTATAAAATAATTACAATTATCTCCTATTGTCGCTGCCATTATACATAATATTAATAAAAGATAAAAGTTATTTCCTGTTGCTGAAAAAAGTGCTCCACTCGCAAATAAAAGAGAATCTCCCGGTAAAAATGGCATGAATACTAATCCAGTTTCTATAAATATTATTAAAAATATTACTGCATATAGTGGCATAGTTCCGTGAGTATTCATCAATTCTCCTAAATGCTTATCTATGTGCAAAATGAAGTCTATTATGAGTTTTATACTATTCATTTTTTTCCTTCCATTTTTTATTTAGTTAATTTTTATGAATTTTTCTAATACGTAAGAATAAACATAAGTGTCTATTTTTTTAGATTTATAGTATTTTTCTACAGCGTCTTTATAAATATTAAGCTGTTCTTTGTGTCTGTCTATTAATAACTTTGTCCCTGTTTTTTTATTTACTTTATCTGTCTTGTAATCTATTACTATAAAACTATCGTCCTTATTATGTACTAATAGGTCAATTACTCCTTGTAAAATAATTTTTTCTTCACCCTTTTCATCTTCAAATATTTCTTTAGCTTCTTTGAAAAGAGTAAAGGGTATTTCTGTTTCTACCCTTCTGCAATTTTTTATTAAAGAAAATACTTCACTGTTAATAAATCCTTTTATTAAAGAGTAATCTTTTTCATTATTTATTATTTCATATTCTTTTTCTGTTAAAATTCTATTCTCTATTATATTTGTTTTTATATTAGACGTTTGAAGCAAATTTTTTACATATTCTTTTTCATCTTCTACAAAGATACCTTTTTTTGCATCTAAAACAATTTTTTCAAATAGTTTATGAATGGTATTTCCTTTTAAAATAGCGTCAACTGTTTTATTTTTTTTGCTTATGGTATCAAATACTAAATATTCTTCTTTTTGCTTAGAGTCTTTATTTTGATTTGAACTTTCTTTTTGTTTTCTTATAGCAGAATAAGATGTTTTTGAGGGGATAAATTTTTTTTCTTTATAATAATATTGTTCTAAATTTTTCACCTCTTCTTGCGTAGGTTCTTTATTTTCTAAAAATGCAAAATCTATTTCTTTATTTTCTTCTTTTTCTTCCACTTCTTCTACTTCTAATAGTTTAAAATTGACATTTTCTTCTGTTTTATCCGTTATTTCTTCATTGTCATAATTATTTAAAACTATATTTATCATATCGCTATAATTTTTTGCTTCTTTGTATTTTGTTAAAATTTGTTCTTTATTTAACTTTTCATCTTCCCCTTTTCCTAAATTAATTTTTTCACTTGAAACCAAATATATCCCCTTAACAGCTCTTGTTAGAGCTACATAAAGATTTCTAATTTCTTCTTGATAGTTTTTTTTATTAATTAATTTTGAATTTATAGAGTAATTTTTATTTAATGTGCCTTTTTCCCATATAGATTCATTGATGCTAACTCCTAGTTCATTAGAAAAAATTATTTCTCCTGATGAGTCTTTTTCATTTACATCTTTTTCTAAATCGGATATAAAAACATAATTATACTCTAATCCTTTGGATATGTGAATAGTAGATATTGTAACACTATTTTTTACTTCTTTTCTTTTAGAATCATATCTCTTAAAAGCTCTTATATTATCTAATATTCTGATACTATAGCTTATATTCATATTAGTTTCACTTGTATCTTTTAAAATATCCATTATATTTTCAAAATAATCTACTTCTTCGTCATCTAAATCTTTAGTTCTTAAATATTCTATAAAATTCGTATCTTTTGCAAAAATTTCAATAGTTTCATATGGCGAAAAGTTAAAACTTGTGTTTAACCATTTATTCAAGTAATAAAGAGTGTATTTTGCTTTTTCTTCCCCAGAATTATTTATTTTTTCAAAAAGATTTTTTCCTTGAACCATAGATAATTTTAATAAATCTTCATTTGAAAATCTGAAAATTTTAGAATGTAAAATTGCTGCTAAACTATAGTCTAAGGATGTATTATCTAAAAATCTTAAGAGATTGAGAACTATATTGAAACTAAAAGAATTTACTAGCCCTTGTTTTTCTTTTGTATATATAGGAATAGAGTATTTTTTAAATATTTCTTTATAAAGTGCAATATTATTTGCTGAACGAAGTAAAATTGCAAAGTCATTATAATTTGAACCCGTCTCTACTTTTTCTATTATTTCCTTGGCTATTTTATGAATTAAAGATTTTTTCTCTCCTATATATATGTATGTAGGAATTACTTTTTCTTGTTTCTCTTTTACAGAAGGATAATATAGGGCATTTTCACTATCATAAGATATTCCTGCATTTTTTTTATACATTAACCTATTAAAGATGAAATTAGAACTTTTAAGGACATTTTCATAACTTCTGAAATTTTCTTTTAATATTATTACTAATCCTTCTACTTTCTCATTTATATTATAATTTTTATCTAAATCATAATTTTCTAACATAGAAGAAAGTTTTTTATATGAATTATATTTTTCTTCAAATAAGTTAGGATTTGACCCTCTAAACCCATAAATAGATTGTTTTACGTCCCCTACTCTAAAAAAATAAGTATTTTCCCCTCTTACTAAATTTAAAATATATTCTTGCAAGTTGTTATTATCTTGATATTCATCTACATAAATTTCTAAAAATTTATTTTTATAATAAATACTTGCCTCTGTATTGATAGATTTTTCTCCTTCTTTTTTTTCTAAGGCTTTTATAGCCAAATGATTTAAATCTGAAAAATCTAAAAATTTTAAATTTCTTTTTTTATTTATGAAATAATTATCTAATTCTAGCATTATTTTTATTAAAAATTTATTTAATAAAGAAACTTTTGCTTTAACTTCTACAAAAGATTTTAAAATTAGATATTTTTCATATATTTCTTTTAATTTATCTTCTTTTATATCTAATAGTAAACTGTTTAAAAATTCTTTTAATACTATTTTATTGTCTAAACTGTCATCTGTTTTTATATTTTCTTCATTTTCCCTTATAAAATCAGCAATATCTGGTAAAAGTTTGTCTTTTTTTATTTTTTCTTTTGTGGTATCTATTTTTAGTAATTCTTTTCCTGCTTTTTGTATCTCTTTAATATTTTCAGCTACATTATTTTTATCAATATATTTTATTTTAGAATAAATTTTTATAAAAGTATCACTATAAAATAAATTTCCTGTCAAATCATTTTTTATATACTCTCTATAATTAGGAGTAGTTAAAAGTTTTTGATAAATATTTATTATAAAATTTACAATTGTCTTTTTGTCTTTATAAATTTCAAAAAGAACGTCCAACCCTTCTTTATCTGTATCTATTAATTTTTCAATTACTTGTTCTGCTGATTCTTTAAGAAGCATACTGTTATCTGTTAAAAGTTTAAAACTTGGCGATAAGTACCTTTTTTTTCCATAAATTTCTTCTTCTACTAAATAATAAAATTTTTGCAAAATTTCTAAACAAAAGCTGTCAATTGTAGATATATTTGAATCACTCATTAATAGTCTTTGTCTTTTTAAAAACATATAATCTTCATATGAATTTTTTTCTGTAAGTCTTTGTTCTATTTTATTTTCTATTCTTACTTGCATATTTTTAGCTGCTGCTGTGGTAAATGTCAATACTAAAAGTCTGTCTATATCCCACTTTTCACATGCAACTTTTCTAGCTATTCTTTCTGATAAAACTTCTGTTTTTCCACTTCCTGCAGCTGCTGAAACTAAAATATCACATCCTTTAGTTGCTATAGCTTGCCACTGCTGTTTTGAAGGTGAAAACTTTTTATTTTTTGCGTGTTCATCTATTTTTTCTATATATATATTCATCATTTTCTCCTATTTACTTAAATTATAATATAAAAATAATAATACTAGCAAACTTTATTTTTTTTATTTACTTAAATAAACCTATTTTATATAATAAATATACAGTTAAAGATAGGTGAACAATATGTATTTTAAAAAAACTGATGACTTTATTTTAGCTTTTTACAAAATTTATTTTAGCTCTTATAAGGGGAAAATAATAGATAAAATTAGTGATATTTACAAAGAATATCTTGAAAGTAATATTAAAAATGATGAAGTAGATAACTTATTTTTCGAACTTAAAAATAATGATTTTAAAATTGATATTGATATTGAATTTTTAAAAAAATATAATGGAAGAGTTTTTTCAATTGAGCAATTAGTAAGTAAAAATATAAAAATTCATCATTTAATTAAATCTCCATATGTAAGAAAATTTTTGCCAATAGAAAATAATTATTGCAAAAACTGTGGCGAGAAAAAAAATTTTTTTGAATACAAAAATAATTTAGGGAAAATCAAATACTGCAAAAACTGCTTAGATTTTTCCATGAATACAAATATATATTATAAATTTCACATACAATACAACTATTACAAGGATTATTCTTTTTTAACTCTTCCAAAAGTTATTTTATCTGATGAACAAAAAAAAGCATCTGATTTATTATTAAAGAATTTGAAAAATAAAAAAACACTAATTTGGGCTGTTTGTGGTGCAGGTAAAACAGAAATAATATACGAAACTTTATATAATAGTCTAAAAAATAATAAAAGAGTTTGTCTTGCTATCCCCAGAAAAGATATAGTAAAAGAACTAGAAAAAAGAATACAAAAAGACTTCAACACAAAAATCAACTGTTTATGTGGAGATTATAAAATTTTAAATTATTCTTCATTATATATAATGACAACTCATCAACTAATAAATTACTTAAACTTTTTTGATGTAATAATAGTTGATGAAGTTGACGCATTTCCTTATAATGGAAATCTTTGTTTAGAATACTCTGTGAAAAAATCAGGAAAAAAAGAAGCCTCCTTTATTTTTTTATCAGCAACTCCCTCAAAAAAAATAAAAAAAAATGTGGATAATATTTATAAAATACCTATTCGTTATCATAAAAAACTTCTACCAGTACCAAAATTAATAACAAAAGAAAATTCACTAAAAGACTTCATAAAAAAAATTGAAAAATCCCAAAGAAGAGGATTAATTTTTGTTCCTAGCATAGAAAAAGGGGAAAATTTAAGCGAACTTTTAAATATTCCTTTTATTAGTAGTAAGGAGAAAGAAAGAAATAACATAATAGAGCAATTTTACAAAAAAAAAATTAGACTTTTAATAACAACCTCTATCTTAGAAAGAGGAGTAACATTCGATTTTCTTGATGTTTTTGTATTTGAAGCAAATCACAAAAATTTCACGAAAGAATGCTTAATTCAAATTTCAGGAAGAGTAGGAAGAAAAGAATACGACAGCAATGGAGAAATCCTTTTTTATAGCAAAAAGAAAACAAAAAATATCACAAAAGCTATAAATGAAATAAAATATATGAATGAACTTGCAAAATATAGGGGATTAAATAAAAAATGAAATGTCTTTTTTGTCAGCAAAATTTAAAAGAAAAAATGAATTTTTTATATTTATTCAAAAATAACAACACATTCCTATGTGAAAAATGTCAATATAATTTAAAATTAAAAAAAACAAAAATAGGTAATTTTACCCATTTTTATTTTAGTGACTATAAAGAGAGCAAAGAAATTATCTGCAAAATAAAATATACACTAGATGTAGAAAAAGCAAAAATTTTTCAAAGTTTATTAAATAATTTTTTTAAAAAAAATAATTTTGACATAATAACAGTTTGCCCTACTAACAAAACTCGGCTTGCTATAAGAGGATTTAATCATGTAGAAATCATTTTAGACATTTGCAAAATATATTATCAAAATATTTTTTACCAAAAATATAGAGAAAAAAGAGCAACAATGACAAAAAGGAGAACTTATGACGATTTTTTTATATTTGAAAAATACAAAGAATTAATAGCAAAGTCCCATTCTATTCTCATAATAGATGACATCCTTACAAGCGGCAAAACACTACTTTCCTTAGCAAGAGAAGTGAAAAAAATAAATAATAACATAGAAATATCCTTCTTAACACTTGCAAAAACAGCTCCAAAATAAAGTTAAAAAATTACTAGAAAAAGACAATTATAAAAAATAAAAAAACGTTTCAATATACTTTTATTGCTATTAATTTTTTAAAATGATATAATAAATATATAAACAAAGACATTAAAAAATGTTCTTGAAAGGAGTGATAAGCTATGCTTAAATATCACGTACGAGGAGAAAATATCGAAATTACAAAAGCTATTAGAGAATATATAGAATCTAAAATTTCTAAATTAGAAAAATACTTCTCTAATAAACTAGAAGCAAATGTATATGCAAATGCCAAAGTTTATAAAAATGGTACTCAAAAAATAGAAATTACAGTACCTATGAAAGGTGTTACTCTTAGAGCAGAGGAAACTAATTCTGACCTTTATTCTGCAGTTGATTTAGTAATTGATAAATTAGAACGTCAAATGAGAAAATACAAAACTAAAATCAACCGTAAAAGTCGTGAAAAAGGCATCTTAGCCGAAGCTTTACTTACAAATGAATTAGACGGAAAAGAAGACCTACCATTAGAATTTGTAAAAGTTAAAAAAGTAAAAGCGTCTACAATGAACAAAGAAGAAGCTATTTTACAAATGGAATTAATCGGTCACGATTTCTTCGTATATACAGACGAAGAAAACAATAATGTTTCTATTGCATATAAACGTAAAGATGGAAAATACGGAGTTATAGAAGTAGAAAACAAATAATTTAAAAAAACTATTTTGAATTTTAATTAAATAATATTAAAGGTACTAATGAATACTATTAGTATCTTTTTTTTATTAAATATATAATAATATTTTCATCAAATTTTGAGATTATAACCAATTAAAAAATCTTTTTAAAAAAACAATTAAAACCCTTGCAAATATGATAAAAAAGGCATATACTCATAGTTGAAAAACACCAATAAATTCTAAAAAATACCCTATTTAAATCAGAGAAAGGAGAGTAAAATGAAAAAAGCATTAATTTTAATAGAAAATGGAAGTGAAGAGTTAGAATTTATAGCTCCTGTAGATATTTTAAGACGTGGAGGAGTCAAAGTAGATTTGGTATCTGCAAATAAAAATAAAGAGATACAATCTTCTCATGGAGTAAAAATAATAGCCGATAAAACTATATACGACATAGAAAATGTTTTAGAATATGACGCTATAATTATCCCAGGAGGGCTCCCCGGAGCAACTAACTTAAAAGATAACAATCTTGCTGTTGATTTCTTTAAAACAATGTCTAACAATAATAAACTTGTTTGTGCCATATGTGCATCACCAATAGTTCTTGATGAAGCTAATATAACCAAAGATAAAAATATAACTTGCTATCCTGGTTTTGAAAAACAAATTACTTATAAAAAATATAATGATAAAGCAGCTGTTGTTATAGACAAAAATGTAATAACAGGGCAAGGGCCAACCTTATCGCTTCTTTTTGGTTATGAAATATTAAATAAACTATTAGGAAAAGAAACAACTGACAAAGTAAAAAAAGAAATGCTCCTAGATGTATTAAAAAATAACTTATAATGAAAACAATAACTAAAGAAGAAATTTTACAAAATAATAAAAAAATTTTTTACGATATAAGACTAGAAAAAAGTGATTTAAAATATGAAAATTTAGAAAATAAAAAATTTATATATTGTGACCTTTCAGGCGTCAACTTTGAAAGGGCAAATTTAAAAAACATTTCTTTGGAAAACTCAAATTTAGAAGGAGTAAATTTTAAAAATGCAAATTTAGAAAATGCCAATTTAAAATCTGCATCCCTAAGAAATGCAAACCTTAAAAATGCAAATCTTAAAGGGGCATATTTCTATGGGGCAGTGTTAGAAAAAGCAAACCTTAAAAATATCATAACAAATGAACAAACAAAATGGTTAAAACTTTTTCCAAAAGAAAAAGGAGCATTTTTAGCATATAAAAAATGTTTAGATGATAGACTAGTAACATTACTTATTCCAAAAGAAGCAAAAAGAACCTCTGCAACAATGCAGTGCTGTAGAACAAATAAAGCAAAAGTTTTAAAAATAACAGATTTTTTAGAAATAGAGTCCTACAATGAAGCGTGGAGTTTTGTTGACGAAAACTTTTGCTACAAAGTGGGAGAATGGGTTGAAGTGAAAAACTTCAATGAAGATAGATGGTTTGACTCAACAACAGGGATACATTTTTGGTTAACAAAAGAAGATGCAATTAAATACTAGGGAGGAAAAGAAAATGATTTTTCAAAAAAAAGATATGACTATAACAAAAGGAGAAAAAATTTTTACTAATATTGATGAAATTGATAAAATTTTTATCAAAGAAATAGCTACAGATATTTTGTTTTTACCTACAGAAAAACAAGAACTAAAAATTCTATATCAAGAAAATAAAATAGAAAAATATGATATAAGCTTTGAAAATAATGTTGTCCTTGTGAAAAAATTAGTACCAGAGAAAAAAATTAAATTTACTTACGACAAACTTACTAGACTAATTGTATACATTCCTAAAAAAATGAATATAAGCATTGAAAATATCTCTTCAAATGTAGATATAAGGATAAAAGAAGTAAAAAAACTTCATGTAGAAACTGTAAGTGGATTTATAAAAACAAAAAACTTAGTAGCAGATAAACTTTTCATTGATAGTGTCAGTGGAAACATTGAATTGATTCCTTTTAAAGCCGATAATATAGAAATTAAAACAGTTAGCACTAATGTTATTTTAGGAATAGACGATATAGAACAAAATTATAATATTCATTCTGAAAAAGTCTTAAAAAATATTTTTATTGAACAAAACACAAACAAACACATAGATTTAAAAACAATTTCTGGAACATTTAAATTAGAATTTTTAAGAAGTAAAATGGATATTAAAAAATAAAGAATAAAATTTTAAAAAGCCTTTAAAAGTAGTAGAAACTCAACTTTTTAAAGGCTTTTTTTTATTTTTTTTAATAATTATTTTTAATTAAAATTATATTCTGTAACTATTTTTTCTCTTCCTGTCATAACATCTTCAAAATATTCATAGAATGAAATTCCTAGGAATGATCCATCTATATTATATAAATTTTTGTATCCTAAATCTTGAAGTGCCATAATTACATTATAGCTTCTTTGTGATGATCTACAGTGTAAATAAACTGGTTTATCTTTTGGTATTTCATCAAGTCTTTGTCTAAATTCTGACATAGGTATATTTTTTGCATTTACTAAATGACCTTGATCATATTCTGCTTTTTCTCTCACGTCTATTATAATTTCATTATTTTCGACAAGTTCTCTTACTTTATATACAGGAACTTTTTTGAAATCTTCGTGCATTACATTTAAACCTACTAAAGCTGTATGGTTTACTACATCTTTTGCAGTTGAATAATATGGTGAATAGCATAGTTCTAATTCTTTCAAATCTTCTAAAGTTCCTTCCATGCTAATCATAGTAGCTATAACGTCAATTCGTTTTTCTGCACTTCCTTTACTTACTGCTTGTGCTCCTAATATTTTTCCAGTTGGCACTTGGTAAATAAGTTTAAAGAATACTGGGTTAGGATTAGGCATAAGTCCTACTTTATCATTTGGAATTGTGTATGCAAAATCATAATTTATTCCATATTTTTTACAAGTTTTTTCATTTAAACCTGTACTTGCTATAGTTATATCAAATAAATGTAAGCAACTTGACCCTATTACTCCTTTATTGTTATGATATTTTCCAAACATGTGGTCTGCTGCTGCTCTTGCTTGTCTTTGTGCAGGTCCTGCTAAAGCTAATTTAGTTTTATCTCCTGTCAATTTGTTAGTTACTTCTATTGCATCTCCTACTGCATAAATGTCAGGGTAATTAGTTTGATAGTTGTGATTTACTAAAATACCACCAGTTTCTCCTATTTTTATACCGCAATCTTTTGCTAAGCTTGTTTCTGGTTTTACCCCTATAGCCATCACTACCGCTTCAGCTTTAACAGTTTTACCAGATTCTAAAATTACCATGTCTTTTTTTATCTCTACTACTTTTTGATTTAGCTTCATGTCTACGCCTTTATCATGAAGTTCTTTATGCACAATTTGTGCCATATCGTAATCTAGTGGAGCCATTACTTGGTTTGTTCCTTCTATTAAGTGAACATTTCTTCCAGCGTCAATTAAGTTTTCACATACTTCTAATCCTATAAATCCTCCTCCAACTACTGCTACATCTTTTACATTATTTTTCAAAAGATATGTTTGAAGGTTATGGATATCTGTAACATTTTTGACAACAAAAACATTTTCACTATCTATTCCTTTTATTTCTTTTGGAAGAATTGCTCCTGCTCCTGGTGCTAAAGCCAATTTATCATAAGATTCTTCGTAAGTTTTTCCTGTTTCTAATTCTTTTATCAAAACTGTTTTTTTGTCAGGATTTATTTTTACTACTTCTTGGTTTACTCTAGCTTCTATTTTGTATTTATCTTTAAATTCTTTAGGATTCATTAAAACAAGATTGTCACTTGTTTTTACAATTCCACTTAGATGAAATGGTAAGCAACAGTTTGAAAATGATACGTGTTTCCCTTTTTCTATCATTATAACTTCTGATAGTTCATCTATTCTTCTTACTCTAGCTGCTACACTAGCTCCTCCTGCTACTCCTCCAACTACTACTAATTTCATTATTTATTCCTCCTTAAATTTTTTTATTTTTTCCTTTTTTAACATTTGTTACATATAATAAAATTCCTAATCCTACCCATATTATTAAAAATATAAACGAGTTTTTTGATAACTGTGACGGTGAATAAGGCAAAATTAAAAGTAATATAAACATCGTTGATATAAGAACTGATATTTTAGAAAATATTTTACTTTTTCTTGTTTTAGCCTTTTTATTACTTATGTATCCTACATATAAATATGCTATTGCAGCTAATAAACTAGCCATATCTACTATATATAGTATTACTTCTCTACCTACAAATGGTGCTACTAAACTTATTGCACTTACAAAGATTATTGCATTAGGGTAAGCGTCTTTTTTATTTTTTTTGTAAAACTTTTGATTTATTATTTCATATGCTCCTAATGAAGCTATAAGTTTACTACTTGCTATCATAAAGCCATTTATCCCACCTGTAATAGCTGCCCATAAAGCAATAAGCATAAACAAAAATCCTAAATATCCTAAAATATTTATTATAGATTCTGCAACCGCCCACTCTGATTGTTTAGCTTCTAAAGGCGAAAAACTTATCCCTGCTATTATATTAAGTGAGGCATATATAAATACTCCTACTATTATAGAAAGTATTGCTATACTCGTTGCTTTTTTTACAGAAAATTTAAGTTCATTAGATACTTGAGGTATAACATCAAATCCTACAAACAAAAATGGAACAATCGCTATAACTGAAAGTATTTGTTTAAAAGAAAATTCATAATTAAAAACATAATTTTGTAAAAATATACTGGTATCTGCTTTTTTTATCATCAAAACTAAAAGAACAAATACTATAATAACTAAAAGCCCACTCATTATATTTTGAACTTTAGAACTTACTTTAAGCCCCTTAATATTGACATATGCAAATATCAATATTACTAAACTCATTAAAATTACGTCACTAAAATATACCTTATATCCTGCTACTTGATACATATAAAGAAAACTTAATTTATCTCCAAATATAACTTTAAATAATAGTACATAAGCACTTGCATTTAGTGGTATCATGCTTAAATAGCATAAACTTAATGACCAAGCAACTATAAATCCATGCTTTTCTCCCAAATTATTGTAAGTATAGGTAAATTCTCCACCTTCACCTTTGTTATTTTCTAACATGATATGGTATGAATTTTGAATGATTATTACTAATATTCCACCTATAATAAGACCTATAGTTGTATTTATAACTCCTGATATAGGTAAAAATTGTTTCCCCGGTAGAGTAAATGAACCCCACCCTATTACAGACCCTATAACAAGGCCTAAAACATCTAATCTTGTTAATTTTTTCTTCAAAATTCTCCTTTCTTCTTAACAAATTTTTTAAATTATGAATTTACTTAAAATCTTCTGGATTTCTATGTCTAGCAGGAACTAAACAAGAGATTCCACCTTTAAATATTTTTAGTGCCGCTACAGCTCCCAGTGAAATAGATACTAAAAATACCCAGCCAGAAATTGAAAAGTTAGGTATTGATGAGTATAATGCTCCTATATTACATCCTTTAGCAAAACGAGAACCAAATCCCATAAGGATACCACCTAACCCAAACAATAATGCGTTTGTAGTGTTAAATTTAAAATCAAATTTAAATCTTCCTGCCATCAAGAAAGCTACAAATGCTCCTAAAACTATACCTATATCTAAAATAACTCCTGATTGCGTAAGTATTCCTTTGGCTAAATCTGAATTTATAGCATTAAAAGCTGGATCAGTAAATTTAATTCCAAATAAACCTAAAAACCAAACAGCTATTTTTGTAAATGCTGATGTTACTCCCCATGCTTTACCATTAAAGATAAGTAAACACGCTGATACAACACTTAACACAAATGCCCCAGTTTTAAAACTCCATCGTTCTATAAATACTTTGTGATATATTCCAAAAAATGTTGAATTATCTTCTTTATCTGCAATTGCTTTTTCAAAATCAAGATAATCTGATGTAGGTGTCATATAAGTTTTTTCTACTTTTCTTGCTTTTTCATATTTTACTGTCAAATAATATAAAAACAAAAATCCTAAAAGAGTTATTACAAGGGCCCCAAAATACCCAAAATAATCTGGTAAATAAGCTCTAATTCCTATTTTTCCAATTGGGTTTCTATCAACAACTTCTCTTAAATAATGTCCAGGAATTGTAAATAAAACAAATAATGGAAATGCTATTAAAGCGTGTCCTTCTCCTTCTCCAAGGTCAGACAAAGTTCCAGATGCACATCCTCCTGCAATAATCATTCCTATCCCAAAGACAAATCCTCCTACAACTGTACCTATATTTGTCATAAATACATTTTGTGTACCAGGTATAAAAACATCTCCTGATTTTGCTAAGAAAGCTGGAATCGCCCCTTTAGTATATGCTGCGTAATGAACTATAGCATATAAAACAGTTGTTACAGAAAGTGCTATTAAAATAGCTTTTGTCAAACTTCCTTCTCCTCTGACATAAATTCTTTTTATACCTCCTGCAAAACCAAATCTTGATCTTGTTAAAGTATATCCCAATAAAAATCCACCCATAAGAGATATAATTAATTTTGGTTTATTCAAGGCATATCCAAAATAAATAGTAAGTAAAATTATAAATACTCCTAAAATTATTTGCCAACTTTTAAAATTTTTTTTAAACTTTAATTTATTCATTTATCTTATTCCCTCCTTTTTAAGTTTGCCCCTTGTTTTATAACAAAAAAAAAAAAAAATGCAACCCTTTTTATTATTTTTTTTATTTTGTACTTTTCTTCTACCCTTGATATAACTATATTTACCTTACTTAAAGCTTTTATTAAATAATAAAATATTTTTAGACTTGTGTTATATTGTTTAAATGGTAAATTTCCCTGTATTAATATATTTATTTTATTTAATATGAATTTTCTTTTATATTATTGAGTTATTTAATGAATATGAATTTTATCAATTTAAAAATAATGTAAAGATTAAAAAATAAAACGCTATAAAATTATTAATATAAAAAATTTTTTTTGCTATTTTTTTAAATTTTTAAATTTTATCAAGATTTAATTTCTTTTTATTCTTCAAAAAAATAAAAAAACCATTAATTTTTTTACAATTAATGGTTTTTCTGAGTATTTACCTTTATTTTTCCCTTTATTCTACTGTTACGGATTTTGCCAAATTTCTTGGTTTGTCTACATCTTTTTCTCTATCTAAAGCTGCATAATAAGCAAAAAGTTGAGTTACTACTATACTTACTATTGGCGCTAATGCTTCATGAACATTAGGTATTTTGTAATCTCCCTGACGAGCTAGTTTTTCTAATGTTATGACTAAAGTGTTTGCTCCTCTACTTTTTACTTCCATAATGTTACTTCGTGTATTAAGATCCAAAGTTGTATTAGTTATAATAGCTACTACAGGTGTCCCTTCTTCTATAAGAGCTATCGTACCATGTTTTAATTCTCCCCCTGCAAATCCTTCTGTTTGTATATATGATACTTCTTTTAATTTAAGAGCCGCTTCACAAGCTGAATAATAATCTGCACCTCTACCTATATAAAAAGCATTTCGTTTTGTGAAAAGATTTTTTGCAAGTTTTTTTATAGTTTTCGTGTCGTCTAATATTGCTCCTATAGCATTAGACACTACAGACAGTTCTTTTTCTATATCTATTTTTAATTTATACCCTTTAATTCTTGCTACTTCATATGCTAGTATACTTAAAATCGCTATTTGTGATGTATATGCTTTTGTTGAAGCTACAGCTATCTCTACTCCTGCATGAAGCAATAGCGTATAATCACATTCTCTACTTAATGTAGAAGATTCTACATTAGTCAGAACTAAAAATTTATAATTATTATCATTAGCTTTTAATTTAGTTAGTACAGCTCTTAAATCTGCTGTTTCTCCTGATTGCGATAAAAATATAAACATTGGTTTTTTAGATAAAAGAGGTAGATTATAAGCAAATTCTGAAGCTAAATGTACTTCTGTAGGTATTTTTGCCCATTTTTCAAAATATTCTTTCCCTACTAAACCTGCATTATAGCTAGTTCCACAACCTATAATATATATTCTATCTGCTTCTTTTACTTCGGATAATATTTCTTTATCTAAAGAAATATTTTTTCCATCAAAATACTCTGAAATGATATTTCTTATAGTAAAAGCCTGTTCATTTATTTCTTTAATCATATAATGATCATAGACACCTTTGTCTATTTCATCATATTTCATATTTGGAGTGAATGTTTCTCTAATTATTTCATTTTTCTCCATATCTTCTATTATTACTGAATCTTTTTTTACTGTTACAACTTCAAGGTCGTTTATTTCTAAAAACTTATTAGTATACTTAATCATTGCAAGGGCGTCACTTGCTATGTAGTTTACTCCTTCACCTAAACCTATAAGTAGTGGACTTTTATTTTTAGCAACATATATAGTGTCTTTATCAAGCGAATCAAGTAAACATAATGCGTAAGAACCTTTAAGTTTAGATAATGTTTTTAAAAATGCTTCTTTTGTTTCTAATCCTTCTTTACTAAAAAGTTCTATTAATTGCACTATTATTTCTGTATCTGTTTGACTTGTTAATTTTTTATCTTTAAAAAATCTCTCTTTTAGTTCTAAAAAGTTTTCTATAACTCCATTGTGAACAATAGTAAATCTTTTAGAAAAAGATTGATGTGGGTGTGAATTTACCTCACTAACTTCTCCATGTGTCGCCCATCTGGTATGTCCTATCCCAATATTACAACTTTCTCCTGCTGGTAATATATTTTCTAAATTTTTTACACGTCCTACAGTTTTTATAACTTCTACTTTGTCTTTTTTATAAAAGGCAACTCCGCAAGAGTCATAACCTCTATATTCCAAACTTTTTAATCCATCTATTAAAAAGTCTAATGCATTTAAATTACCAACACATCCTACAATACCACACATATTATCTCCTAATTATTTTTATTAGATGACAGTAGCAATTTTGTGTTTTTGTATGCTACCTAACGAGCATCCAGCCCGAAAAAGTATCCGCCGAATTTTCGATAACTTTTTTCCTCGTCAACTAAATTTAATTTAACCTTTAAAACTTAGTTCGGGCGCTATAATTATTTATATTATCCTCCTAATAATTATTCTAGCTATTTTTAAAAAATAACCACAAAAAAACAAGGTAAATTTCTTTTTCCTCAATATGTCATGATATTATCTTTAAAATTACCCTATTTTAATGGTTGTATTATACCATAAATATTTTTTTTTGTAAAAATTATTAATAGTTATCACCAAAGCATTTATAGAGAATATTTATCTTAAAATAAAATAATTTTCCCCTATACTCTACTATAAACTATTGCATTTTTTTTATTAATTGTTAAAATAAAAATAGACATAAATTTAAGTTATAAAGTTAGAGGATATTATGTTCAAAGAAACTTTTTACGAGGCAGATAAAAATAAAAAAACTAAAGAGATTGTCTTTTTAATTGTAGGTATAATCTTATTTTCTATTTATGCAGGACTTATGCTTCCTGCTAATAAGTTAGGAACTGGAGGAGCTTTAGGGCTTGCTTTAGTAATAAATAAATATACTAATATTAGTATAGGTCTAGCACAATTCATTCTCAATGCTCCACTCTTTTACATAGGTTTTAAATATGTTGGGAAAAAATTCATGATTATAACAGTTATTGTGACTGTTGTATCATCATTTTTAATTGATTTTTTACCCACTATTATCACCCCAATAGACTTAAAAGATAAACTTGTTGCTACAATTTTTTGTGGGATAATTTCAGGACTTGCAATGAGTTTTATTTTAATTAGTGGTGGTAGTACTGGAGGTAGTGATATTACAGGTAAATTTTTTGTTAAAAGATTTAATTTAAACTTACCTACTGTATTTTTAGTACAAGACATCACAATATATATTATTATCTGGATAGCTTTTGATATTCGTTATGTTATGTACGCTTTAATAATGAGTTTTGTTAGAAATCAAACTTTCAAAGGAGTGCAAAAATATCTATCAGCTTATATCCAATGTTCTATTATTACTGATAAATCTACCGAACTTGTAGCAGAAATAAATGAAAAACTTCATAGAGGGACTACTATTATGGACGTTGAGGGAGGCTTTACCCACAAAAAACATAGAATGGTTGTTCTTGTAATCCAGCAAAATGAATTATATACCCTAAAAAAAATAATAGATAATACCTGTCCAAAGGCATTTATAACAGTTAATAGTATAAATACAATTTTAGGAAATTTCAAAGAACATTCTTATAGTTTATAACTTTTTATAAATATTAATACTTAATCTTTAAAACTTTACTAAAATAAGCATTTTAGGTATAATATTTTAGGTAAATTAAATGAAATAGGAGGAAAAAATGAATTTAATTCCTACAGTTATCGAACAAACATCGCAAGGTGAAAGAGCATACGATATTTATTCAAGATTATTAAAAGATAGAATAGTTATTTTGGGTTCAGACGTTAATGACCAAGTCGCAAACTCAATAGTAAGTCAATTATTATTTTTAGAAGCACAAGACAGCGAAAAAGATATTTACTTCTATATAAATTCTCCAGGGGGAAGTGTTACAGCAGGTTTTGCTATTTATGACACTATGCAACATATAAAATGTGATATTGTTACTATTTGCATGGGAATGGCAGCAAGTATGGGAGCATTTTTATTAGCAGCAGGAACTATTGGCAAAAGATATTGTCTGCCAAATGCAGAAGTAATGATTCATCAGCCCCTAGGTGGAGCTCAAGGTCAAGCAACAGAAATAGAAATAGCTGCAAAACACATCTTAAGAACAAAAGCAAAATTAAATAAAATTCTCTCTGATAGAACAGGGCAAACTCTAAAAGCTATTGAACGAGATACAGAAAGAGATAATTACATGTCTGCTCAAGAAGCTTTTGAATATGGACTTGTAGACAAAGTTATGTACCCTCAAAATGATAAAATTCAAAAAAAAGAAAAAAAACCTATTAAGAAAAAAGCAGAAAAAATGGCTAAAGATAAAGAATAAAAAATAAAAAGCTAGTGATGTTTCATCAAGAAATATAACTAGCTTTTTTTAGGTAAAACTTTATAAGCTTCTATCAATTTAAAAGTAAAATTTTTAGTATTATAGCTATATCTTAAAATTTTATAAATAATTAATAACTTGAAAATTTATCCTATTTTTTCTAATTTTTTAATTTTTTTTAAAAAATTTATAACTCTATTATACGATTTTATCCCATACTATCATTTAGCAGATAAAAAAATTTCAATAAATTTTCTTCTTTCAAAAATAGTATATTCTAAATTAAATTATTAAATATCCAATTTATTTTTTTATTATAGCAAAGCTTAACTCTTTATTATATTTTTTAAATTAAAATTCTCTCCTCTCAAAAACTCTATAACTATTATAATATAGCTTTTTTCACTTAATAAATATTTAATTATCAAGATTTCAAGAAATTTTCTAAAAATTAATTAATTCATAAAAATAATATTTTTTAACTATATTAAAAATTAAAAAATCTTTTCAAATACAAAAAAAATACGAAAATATTATCTTTCATTTTTTTATGATGAAAACTTGATATTAAGCAGTTTTTAAGGCATGTAAACGATTGATTTTTTTTAGATATAATGATATAATTTAATTGCATAATACTAAAATTAAGGAGATACGTTATGACTTTAAATAATAAATCAAAAGATAATATTATTAAAGAAACTGTTAAGCTAATACAAAAAAAAGGTTATGCGGGTACAAGTATACAAGAAATTATTAAAAAATCTAAAGCTCCTAAAGGCAGTATGTATTATTATTTCCCTGCAGGGAAAGACGCTATGATTTTAGCTGGTGTCGAACAAATCAATCAGGAATTTCAAAAAAAATTTAAGAATTCCATTTTACCCCTTAACAACTTATCAGATATTCTTAATGCATTAATAACAATGTTCAATAGTAAAATAAGAATATACGGTACTCCATCCTTTAGAATGACTCTTTTAGCTTTAGAGACTATAGGTGAAGCACCAGAAGTTGCAAGAAAATGTTGCGATGTTCTTACAGACTGGAAAAAAATTACAACAAGAGCTATTATATCTCTTGGTATAAATGAAAAAGCTAGTATAAACATTTGTGACTGGTTCTTTACAACTCTTCAAGGAGCTATAAGCGCTTCAGTTATTTATGATGATATTACCTTTATGAATATAACAAATCAATCAATTAAACTTATAAAAAACCTATCAAAAGAAGAATTAGAAAGTATGTTTATATAGATAAAAAAGAGAAATTTTAAAATAGTTTTAAAATTTCTCTTTTTTGTTTTTGATAAACACAATTTAATTATTTTTCAATCTGCTATAAAATGCTATACTACAAAGCATTAATAAACTTGTAATGTAAAAAGGAGTTATAAAAAGTTCTAATGAAAGCTTATCTAATAATTTTGTCAAAATCAAAGGAGTTACTATAACTCCAATATTCCCTGCCGTTAGTGCCATACTTGTTATAAAATTAACCTCACTATGATAATTTTTAGCTACATAACTAAATACACTAGACATCGTTCCAACAAAACTCGCACCTATAAAAATACTTCCTACAACAAATAAATATTTATTATTTGCCAATGTAAACATAAAATTACCTATAATCATCAAAATAATCATAGCTAATAAGGATTTATTTTTTAAATATTTGTTTATTTTTCCAAAAATAGCTCCAACAAAAATACCACTAAAAGCTAAAAGTGTTAAAATATTGCTAGAAAAAATATTTGAATAACCATATTTTGTAACTAAAAGCGTTGGAATTTTTATAGTAGCTCCTATATAACTTATTCCTACCAGAAAAGTTATTAACATAATAAATAAAACATCAGTGTTAAAAATAAAAGATTTTTTTATAGTTTTCTTTTCATCTTTCACATCTGGAACAAATTTTATAAACATAAATAATATAGGTAATACCAAAATATAAACTAAAAATGTATAATTAGCAGAAAAAACTAGCATATACCCAGCAACAAAAGTTGTTAATGCCTTACCAATATTCAGGCAAGCTGTTCTAAGTCCTATCATGCCCGAAAGAGTTTCTCCGCTATAATAATCCCCTATTATACTTATAGATAAAGAATTATATAAACCTATCCCTATTCCTAAAATAAATCTACTTATTAGCACTAAAGTAAAACTTGTTGTTAAAAAAGATATTATCCCTGAAACAAAAATCAAGATTAGACCCAATACAACTGTATTTTTTTTACCCAACTTTGCTACAAAAAAATTGCTTAGAATAACAAAAATTGTAATCATAATAGCAGGAATTGTTACTATATTTTCTACAGAAGCAAGACCTATATTACTATCTTTTGAATGATAAAACTCATATAACTTTGGTATAGCAGGTGCTATAGCTAAATGCGACATCAAAAATATTGATATAAAAAGAATTGATACTTTTTGAGATATTTTATTCATAACCTCTCCTAATAACTTTTTTTTATAGTATATTAATATTTATTTTTTGTGTCAACGAATTAGCTTTTGAAATTATATTAATAATATTGATAAATATTTTTTTATATGATATAGTATTAAAAAAGTTTGAAACTAAAGAACATTTATTTTTATCATATAGTTAAACAAAATAGCTATAAATATTATTTTATAATAATATTTTACAAAATAAAGTTTTTTTGATTTTTTATAGATATACTTAAAATAAAAAAGGAAGATTTAATATGAAAAAAATTGCTGCATTTTTTGATATAGACGGAACATTATTTCGTGATTCCCTTATGACAGATCATTTTAAAAAACTTATAAAATACGAAATAGTAGACGAGAAAATATGGGTTAATGACATTAAGCATCTATATAAAGCCTGGGATAATAGATTTGAAATATACGATAATTATCTTTTTGAGCTATCTAACTGCTATATGAAAGCTATTACTGGACTTGATAAAAATACTTTAGATTTTGTTGCAAATCAAGTAATAAAATTGAAATCTGATAGAGTTTATAAATATACGAGAAATGTCATAGAAGAACATAAAAAAAATGGCCACTTAGTATTTTTTATTTCTGGAAGCCCTGATTTTTTAGTAGAAAAAATGGGAGCAAAATATGGAGCTTTCAAAAGTATTGGTAGCACTTATGAAATAAAAAACAATATTTTTACCGGCAACGTTACTCCTATGTGGGACTCTGACAGCAAAAATAATATGATAGATAAACTTATCAAAATATTTAATATTGACCTTGAAAACTCTTATGCTTATGGCGATACTAATGGAGATTTTAGAATGCTTAGTAGAGTAGGCCGCCCTGTAGCTATAAATCCTAGTAAGGAATTATTAACAAATATAAAATCATCAAAAAAATTAAAGGAAAAAATTTCTATAATAATAGAAAGAAAAGATGTTATTTATAAGCTTAAACCCGATTTAGATATACTTAATGTTTAGCACTTAAAAATTGTCTACCTTTTTGACTCATTTTTAGTTAAATTGTTTACTTCAATTTTTTTAAATAATTTAATTTTTATAGTCCTTTTAAAACTCCATATATTTTCTTGGTATAATATTTTTTGTCAGTATTAAAGAGTATTTTTATCCTTAAAATATTAATTATTTTATTATAAAATTTCTGTTGTTTAGAGAAAGACTTATAATATTATTAATATATTAGTTTTCTTACGATAGTTTTTAATTGACAAAAATATAAGAAAATGATACGTTCTAATTGTAATCGATTACTTATATTTAACAAATAGTTTTATGATGAATAATAAAGGAGGTTTTTTTATGAGAAAACAATTTAAATTTATTAGTGTTGTTTTTGCTTCAAGTATTTTACTTACCCCCTTATATAATCTTAATTATTCTAATAATCTAGCTAATTCAAAGGAAAAGGAAATATCTACTATTTCAGAAAATGAAATTAATGCAATTAAAAGGGGTGATGATAACTAATGAATACTTTTAACATAGCACTTAGTGTATTTGTAGTTCTAGCCTTAATTTTTATAATATATATATTACTTAAAATATATAACAAAATAATGAAAAAATAATAATCTTCAAAGCCATCAACAATAAAAAAATGAGCTGAATCCTTTATTTTTAGGTTCAGTTCATTTTTTATTTGGTATTTTTATATTATCATTTATGGCGGAAATTTATTGTGAATATATCAAAGTTTTCTTTAATAAATAAGATAACCTAACTTAAAGCACTTTGTTATTTTCTATTTTCTATTGCTGCTTTTGCTGCGGCAAGTTTTGCTATTAGCACTCTATATGGTGAACATGATACATAGTCTATTCCTATTTTGCTTACTAAGGCAATTGATTTTTCATCTCCTCCATGTTCTCCACATATACCTAATTTTATATTTGGTTTTGCTTTTTTAGCTTTGTTTACAGCTAATTTCATAAGTTCTAAGACTCCATTTTCATCTAAATGTATAAATGGGTCATTTTCTAATATTTTTTTCTTTTTGTATATATCTATGAATTTTTCTGCATCATCTCTTGAATATCCAAATGTCATTTGTGTTAAGTCATTTGTTCCAAAGCTGAAGAATTCTGCGTATTCTGCAATTTTATCTGCTATTAAACAAGCTCTTGGTATTTCTATCATTGTTCCTATTTTGTAATTGAATACTTCTTTATAGTTTTGAATGTCTTTTTCTATTAATGCTTCTATTTTTTCTCTTAGATATGACAATTCTTTTTCTATTCCTACTAATGGGATCATAATTTCTACATTTACTTCTACTCCGTCTTTTCTAGCACGGATAGCTGCTTGTGTTATTGCTTTTGCTTGCATTAAGTAAATTTCTGGATAAGTTACTCCTAGTCTACATCCTCTATGTCCCATCATTGGGTTGAATTCTGCTATACTTTTTATTTTGTTTTCTAGTTGGCTTACTGTTACATCTAGTTCTTTTGCTATTATTTCTATTGTTTTTTCTTCATGAGGTAAGAATTCGTGTAGAGGTGGGTCTAATAAACGTATATTGACTGATTTTCCTTCTGCTTCTTTGAATATTTTGTAGAAGTCTTCACTTTGAATTGGTTGAAGTCTATCTAGATAAACTTTTCTTTCTGATTCAGATGCTGATAAAATCATTTTTCTTACTAGACTTATTCTATCTTCTTCAAAGAACATATGTTCTGTTCTACATAGTCCTATTCCTTCTGCTCCAAAATTAAATGCTGCTTTGGCATCTCTTTCGTTATCTGCATTTGCAAATACTTTTAATTCTCTTGTTTCGTCTGCCCATTCTATTATTTTTCTGAAGCTTTCTGAGAATGATGAATCTGATTTTTTTACATCTCCTTGATATACTTTTCCACTTGAACCGTCTACTGATAGTATATCTCCTTCTTGTAGAGTAACTTCTCCTATTTTTACTTTTTTATTTTCATAGTCTATTATCATATTTTGGGCACCACATACACAGCATTTTCCCATTCCTCTTGCTACTACTGCTGCATGAGAAGTCATTCCTCCTCTACTTGTTATTATGGCTTGTGATGATACCATTCCTTCTATGTCTTCTGGAGATGTTTCTTCTCTTACTAATATTACTTTTCTTTCTATTGAAGCTTCTACTGCTTCTTCTGCTGTGAAATAAATATGCCCTGTTGCTGCACCAGGTGATGCTGCTAAACCTTGAGTTAGTATAACTGCATCTTTTAATGCACTTTCTTCAAATGTTGGGTGAAGCAATTGATTTATATCATCTGAATTTACTCTAAGTAGTGCTTCTTCTTTTGTGATTAATCCTTGCTGTACTAATGATACTGCTATTTCTACAGCTGCTTTTGCTGTTCTTTTTCCATTACGTGTTTGTAAGATATATAATTTTTCATTTTCTATTGTGAATTCTATATCTTGCATGTCTTTATAGTGTTTTTCTAATACTTTTGTTATATTTACTAATTCTTTATAAAGTTTTGGATATTCTTCTTCTAATACTGCTACTGGTTTTGGTGTTCTTATTCCTGCAACTACGTCTTCTCCTTGTGCATTT
The DNA here is from genome assembly GCF_001553005.1 of Gemelliphila asaccharolytica. Taxonomy (GTDB): domain Bacteria; phylum Bacillota; class Bacilli; order Staphylococcales; family Gemellaceae; genus Gemelliphila; species Gemelliphila asaccharolytica. The sequence goes on from NZ_KQ959912.1 coordinate 50,049, forward strand.
ATTAGGTATTCACCAAATAGTTTGTTTTCTCCAGTTGCTGGATTTCTACTAAAGCATACCCCTGTACCACAATTATCTCCCATGTTTCCAAAAACCATGGCTTGAACATTTACTGCTGTTCCTAATTTGTCACTTATTCCATTTAATCTACGATATACTTTTGCACGGTTGTTATTCCATGATTTAAAGACGGCTTCAACTGCTAACATAAGTTGTTCTTTTACATTTGTTGGGAATTCTGCTCCTACTTCTTTTTTATATATTTTTTTGAATTCTTCTGCCACTTTGAATAGGTCGTCAGCACTCATATCTTTGTCTTCTGCATAACCATTTTTTTCTCTTACTTTTGTAAGTACAGCTTCAAATTTGTATTTTTCTACCCCCATAACTACGTCTGCAAACATTTGGATAAATCTTCTGTAGCTATCATATGCGAATTTGTAATCATTGTTTTTTTTGGCTAATACTATGGTTGTTTCATCATTTAAACCTAGATTTAATATTGTATCCATCATTCCAGGCATTGAAAATACCGCTCCACTTCTTACTGATACAAGTAGCGGATTTTCTAAACTTCCTAGTTTTTTGCCCATAGTTTTTTCTAATTGTTCTAACTGTTCATTTATTTGTTTGATAATTTCTGGTTTAATTCTCATGTTGTTATCATAATAATCGTTACAACTTTCTGTTGTGATTGTGAAACCAGAAGGTACGTTTATCCCCAGCGTACTCATTTCTGCTAAGTTGGCTCCTTTTCCCCCTAGCAGACTTCTCATGTCTTTGTTTCCTTCTTTAAAATTATAAACAAATTTTTTCATTATTTTCTCCTTTTTCTACTTTATTAAATATTTAATAAATTTATTCCTCTTTCTTTTAATATATCTATTATTATTTCTGCTGTTTCTTCTATGGCTCTATTTTCTACATTTATTACTGGACATTTTAATTTTCTCATTACTTCATTTGCATATTCTAACTCTTCAAAAATTCTCATTTCTGACGAATAACTATTTTCACTTTCTACTCCCAATGATTTCATTCTTTCGCCTCTTACTCCATTTAGATGTTCTATTGATGTTGTTAGTCCTACAATTTTTCTATTATCTATATCGAATAATTGTTTTGGTAAACTTATCTCTGGAACTAGTGGTAAGTTCATTACTTTTATATTTTTATTTGCTAGATACATACTTAATGGTGTCTTGCTCGTTCTTGATACCCCTAATATCACAACGTCTGCTTCTATTAGTCCATTTATGTCTTTGCCATCATCATACCTCACTGCAAATTCTAAAGCATCAACCCGTCTAAAATAAGTTTCCCCTAATTTTCTTATCACTCCAGGTCTGTTTTTTATTTTCTTGTCAAATTTGCTTTCTAGTTGTGATAGCAATTCTGTAAGTATGTCTATTATTTTTATATTTTTTTTACTTGCTAACTGTTCTGAATACATTGCTAGCTCTCTACTTACTAAAGTTTGAACTATTATGTCTTTTTCCCTTATTTCTACATATAATTCCTCTAATTGTTCTTTTTTACTGATTCCAGGAATTTTTTTTACTTTGTACTCATCTCTCGTAAGGTCAAATTGTGCAAGTGCAGCCCTTACTACATCTGTTGCTGTATTTCCTAACGAATCTGATAATACATATATCGTTATCATCCTACCCCTCCAGTACATCTAAAAGCAATCTTATTATTGTAGTTTTTGATATTCTTCCTATGATTTTTTTACCATTGTCTTCCCTTATGACTGGTAAACAATCAACTTCGTGATTTATTATTTTTCTTAGTGCATCTAAAATGGTTTCTTCTTCGTTTAGATAAACCACGTTAGGTACTCTAGTCATAGCCATTGCTACCGGCATTGTATGAGCAGTTGAATTTGAAACTAATATTTTAAGCATATCTTTCCTAGAAACAACTCCAAAAAGATTATTATCATCATCAACTATAAAAATTGTCCCTATGTCATGAAGAAATATTTTTGTTATTATTTCCGAAAGTGTTTCTGTTGCTTTAGCCGTACATGCTAATGCCATTACTTCTGATACTTTTATTAATTTAAGCGTGTCATACTCTGCTTTTTTCACAAAATCGTTATTGAAAAAATATCCAACATTTGTTTTTGATTCTAGTATCCCTAATTTTACTAAAATCGAAAGCTCTGTCCTTATAGTAGATTTACTTAAAGATAGTTCACAAGCTATTCTATCGCCTGTTATGGGTTCATATTTTTTTACTATTTTTATTATATTTTTTTCCCTATTAGAAAGCTCCATGCTACCTCCTTTGTCCACTAATCGTAATTATACAGTAAAAAAGAAAATAATGCAACATAATTTTTTTCATTATTACACATTAATAGGTATTAAGGTGTTGTTATTCTTACTTTTAATTGAGTTGAGGTATATTTTGGTAAGATAAATTCTTACAAAGCGTAAGAATATGTAGTTATTACTGCGTATTAATTTCTTTATTATGCTTTTTTTAGTAAAGCTATTGTGAAGCAAGAAAATAAGTATGCTGTTTTCATGAAAATATAAGGAGTTATATTTTAAAAAATACCCCGTTAGACTACTACAATTTGAAAAAATAACTTAAAATATAAAAAACTGGTTATTTCAGAAACTTCTTAATCTAAAATATAGATTAATCCATCTGCTTAACCAGTCTTTTTTATAATTATAAGTAATTAAAAAATCTTATATTACTATTTAGTTTTTTCTTTTTCTCAATAAATAAAATATTAATGCTCCTCCAGATAAAAGTGAAAGTAGTTTAACTTTATTATCTATTTTATTTTTTGATTTTTGTGCCGATGTTTTTGGTAAAACTTTTTCTTGAATTTTGTCTTTATTTTTAATGTTAGTCAAGGCAATATTTTTAACAGAATTTATCTTGCGATTTTGCTTATTTCTCTTAGTATTATTCTTGTTATTAATTTCATCACCTATATTATTTCCATTTCCTTGTGATTTTTCTTTAACTCTTACTATAGCTTCTTTTTCTGCACTTAATCCTGCCGAATCTGTAACTTTATAAGTAATTTTATATGTTCCGACTTTACTGTTGTCAAAACCACCTTTGTCTGTTATTTCTACTTTATCTTTTAAGTCGCCGTCTTCTTTATCTGTCGCTTTTATTATTAGGTCTTTTAAGTTTAAAATTTCTCCTAATTGTATTTCTTTATTTATCACTTCTAATTGTGGTGATGTATTTTTAGGAGTAGGAACTGGCAAAATATCTGGTTTTTTGGTTTCTATTTTTTCATAGATATATTTATAACCGGTTTGGGTCTGCTCTTCTTTTTTGAATTTATAGCCTTTTATTTCTTTGATTTCTTGTTTTTTTGTTCCTATTTCTGCTTGCTTTAAAACATTTCCTCTTTCATCTTCATATTCTGTTGTGACTGCTTTTTCTTTTTCTTCTTGTTTTGGTGCTTCATTTGGCACTTGTTCTTTTATTTTTTCATAGATATATTTATAACCTGTTTGGGTCTGCTCTTCTTTTTTGAATTTATAGCCTTTTATTTCTTTAATTTTCTGTTTTTTTGTTCCTATTTCTGCTTGTTGTAAAACTTTTCCTCTTTCATCTTCATATTCTGTTGTG
>NZ_KQ959912.1:53760-54512 GCF_001553005.1 Gemelliphila asaccharolytica
TTCATAGATATATTTATAACCTGTTTGGGTTTGCTCTTCTTTTTTGAATTTGTAGCCTTTTATTTCTTTGATTTCCTGTTTTTTTGTTCCTATTTCTGCTCTTTCTAAAGCTTTGCCTTGTTCGTCTACATATTCTGTTGTTACTGCTTTTTCTTTTTCTTCTGCTACTAGCGGTTTGTCTGGTTTTTTTGTTTCTACAACCAGTACTGTAGCTTCTTTTGTTACGCTTGCTCCATTATTATCTGTTAAAGTATATTTTATTTTATATTCCCCAGCTTTTTTATTATCAAAATTTCCTTCTTCTATTTTTACTTTATCTATTAAATTATCCCCATCTTCCCTGTCACTTGCTTTTGTTATTAATGATTTTAAGTCTAAATTTTCTCCTGCTTTTATCTGTTTATCTATTACCTGCAAAACTGGAATTTCATTTAATTTTAATTTTTTTGGATTAACCGTAACTTTTGCCCTTTTATATGTAGTAATTCCTATTTTATTTTTCACTTTAAATGTTATGGTGTATGTTCCTACTTTATCTTTATTGAAACCTCCGTCTTCTTCGACTGTAACACCGCCCTTATTCAAAGGTTTTTTTATTAAATCTTTAAGATTAAAATCTTCTCCTTGTATTATGGTTTTATCTTCTAATTCTAAAATTGGAGCTTCTTCAATTTTAGCTATATTTTGTTTTACAGTTACTTTTGCTACTTTACTTACACTTTCTCCATTATTATCTGTTAAAGTATATTTTA
>NZ_KQ959912.1:54612-59195 GCF_001553005.1 Gemelliphila asaccharolytica
TGCTTTTGTTATTAATGATTTTAAGTCTAACTCTTCTCCTACTTTTATCTGTTTATCTACTACTTCTAAAATAGGTTTTGTATTTGTTTTTGCTTCAGTTAGGGTATAATCTTGTATTAAATAAATAGGGGTATTAGTTTCTTTTTCTGTCATTTCTTTCGTTTTTTTGTAATCTTCACTTAAATTAGGATAAGTTTTTTTAAGTTCTTTTATCTTTTCTTTTATCAGTTTATCAATAGTGTCTTTTACTGCTTTCATTTCATCGTCCGAACCTTTTAATTCAAAAACTGATGGTATTTTCACTTCATATTCTTCATTTTTAAATTTAAGTTTTATTGATTTTTCAAAATTTTTATTTTTATAAGCATTTATAAAACCCGCATTATCTGTCACTATAATATGCTTAGTAGTTTTATTATCAGTATTTTCAACTTTAAAATTACTAATATTTTTCATGACAATGACACCCTTTGTTTCGTTAAACATATTTTCTACATAATTATCTTTAAAATCTACATTAACAATTTTTAAAACTGACTCTTCTGTTAAAGATTTATCAAACATATAGCTAAAATCAGCAGCTTTGTTTTTACCAAAATTTTCTGGAAAAGTTATTTTACCACTAAATTTAGATTCACCAAACATTCTTGTCATGCTGTTAACTTTGCTTGTATCCCATGTGTTTAAAGCTTCTAAATTCCCTGTAAGGTTGCTATTTGCAAACATTGCTCCCATATTTTTTACACTACTTACATTCCAAGATTTTAAATGTTCTAATGTTCCTGTGAATTTTGTTTCTCTAAACATTGCATACATATTATCAGCTTTATCTACTTTCCAGTCCTTTAGGGCTTCTAGTGTCCCTGTAAAATTAGAATACGCAAAAATACTTTGCATATTAGTTACACTACTTACATCCCATGTTTTCAGCCCATTTATATCGGAATTAAACTTAGAATTATTAAAAAGCCCACTCATATCAGTAACTTTTTTAGTGTTCCAGCTCTCTAATCCGTCTAGATTCCCTGTGAATTTTGAATATGAAAACATATTTTGCATATTTGTTACATTGCTTACATCCCATGATTTAAGAGAATTGATATCACCTTCTATTTCAGACTGATAAAACATGCCTCTCATATTAGTGACGTTACTTGTATCAAGCTCTGACAAATTTCCTATATTAGAAAGTTTTGCATTTTTAAATAAAAAAGATAAATCTCCCTCTGCATAAATTTTTCCTTCTAATTTCAGAGTTTTCCCCTTTGCCTCTGATGATTTTAATTTTTTTGTAAGTTCATAAAACTCTTGTGGATATTTTTTTTTGTTAATTAACGCTTCTTTTTCGCTTGTTTTTTGACCATTTTTTATCTCGCCTTTTGGCTTAATGATAAAATTGTCGCCTTGTATTTTTATTTCTATCGTTTTAAGTGATGATAATTCTTGCCCTGAAATTGTTTTTTTAGAGCCGTTTTCTACTACTTTACTAGGAGCGTCATCTGCTAATACGTTCGCTGTAGGTTGAAATAAACTACTTGATATTAAAAAAGATGCAACTATTGTGCTTTTTGATTTTCCTACTTTTGATAAAAAATTATGCCTTTTTCTTTCTTTTGTAAATTCATTTTTTCTTATTATATTCAATTCCTAATACTCCTTTTTTTAATATGTTATAAATTTTACTATTATAATAATTTATTATGATTTTTCTGGCAAAATTATACACTACGAAACAATATTATATATGTTTATTAATACATAAGTCAATAGTTTTAATTTTTGACTAAAATGAAAGAATATTATTAAAATATAGAGCTAATCAATAAGAAAATATTAAATTGATAAAGAAAAAGAAAAATAAATTATAAAATTTGCTTTATATTTAGAAAGTTCTATTTTCTTAAAAAAACAATATATTTTTTATTTATAAATTTATTAAATTTTACATTATTTTTTAGTTTAAACGAAAATTTTTTAATTATTTTTTTACTTTCTTCTATTATATTTTATCTATAACTGGGATATAATAAAATAAATTTTTGATGATGGTTTGATATGAATAATATTAAAACGATTTTACAATTTTTGTTTAAAAGTGAGTCATATTTCTTATATTGTGAAATTATTTTTTAAATGTTATAATAAAGTTAGTTGATAAATCCGTCAACTAGAGGTGTAAATTATTTTAAATTTTTTAAAATATACATTAATATTTATAATTATAAGGAGGAGAAATGTATGAAAAAAAATTTATCAAAATCTATTTTAGCACTTAGCATTTTAGCAACGCCTTTTTCTTACGGAGTTAACAGCTTTGCTCAAGGAGAAGGAAATACCGATGCTCTAAGAGAAGCGTTTTCAAGGGGGGGGGGCAAATAGCCCACTTTCTGCTAACCTGCTAAAAAAAGCAAAAGATAGAGCTAGTGAAATTGCAAAAAATAATGCTCCTAGGGATGTTAGTGGTGAGCTTGAAAATTTAAAAATGGTAATTTCAGGTAATACTAACGAAAATGCAACTACCATTCACCCGCTTCGCTCTAGTGAACCTAATGATACCACTACCGACCAAGAGATGAGATACAAAATCGCTTTTGATATAGATAAAAATACCGTAAAAGAAGGAGACTACTTTGATGTCGACCTTTCTAAAAATGTAAATCTATATGGATCAACTACTAAAGATTCTGATATTTCTACAAAACTTTATATAGGTAATGATGTAGTAGCAAAAGGTGTATATGATGTTGAAAAACATAAAATGAGATATACATTTACTAAAAATGCAGAAAAATATGGTCGTTTCCACCAAGAGATAAGCGAACCACTTTTTATCGATCCAAAAGAAGTGCCATTTGATGAAGATGCCTTGAAAGTTCAAGCTTCTATAGGAATACACAAAGCTGAAAAAACAGTAGCTATTGACTATAGAGTGCCAGTAGCAGAAGGAGCTGTTGATATCGATAGTAATAGTGTTGCTACACTTTATGATATTAATGAACAAGCAGGAACATATAAAGAAACTATTTATGTTAATAACCAAGGAAAACCACAAAATGGCACAAAAATGATAATAGAAAATGGTGGACAAGACTCATTTACTACTTTTGATGGTCAAGTTCTAAATAGCGTTAAAGTTTATAAAGTAAAAGACCCTTATAACCTTAAAGGAAGCATGGACTATGACGCAGAAAATCTAGAAGAGCTAAAACCTTCACAATTTGAAAAAAAATTAAAAGACGATCACAGTGGTATCGAAATTAATTTACAAAACAAAGGATCAAAAGACGTATATGTTATTCACTATAGTGGTAAATATGATGCTTCTAAAACTGCTAATGTTAAAACAACAGCTATAGCAGACCCAGAAAATAAACCTACAGAAACTGCCTCACACATTGCTTCAGTTTCACTAAAAGACCCAGAAGATGCAAACGAAGCTGCAAAAGGATCTTTTTATGATATGCATATCTATCAAACAGTAGATAAAGATGGAAATCTTATCAAAACAGACAGTATCAAAGAATTCCAGCACTACAGCAAAGGAACAGAAAACGAATCTTATGAAACTGAAAAAATAGACGAACCCGGATATACTTTAAACAAAGTTGTAGCTCAAAATAAAGCTATATGTAATCAAGACGGTTCAAAAGCAACTGGTAATTTCACAGATAGAATTACAAAATCAGTAACTTACTACTATACAAGACAAAATAATAAAGGATTCTTCAAAGAACACCATGTTTATCAAACAGTAGACGATCAAGGAAATGTACTATCAACAGACTACGTCGAATCTGGAAACTTACAAGACGGCGATGAAAATCAAAAATACATAGCTAAAAAACAAGATTTAGAAGGTTACACTTTTACCCATGTTGAAGATGTAGATGGGACTAGTAAAACTGATGATTCAGTAACAGGAAACTTTGAAACTGATAAAACTAAAAAAGCTACCTTCTTCTATCAAAAAGTAGTTAAAAAAGGACATTTCAAAGAAACACACATTTATATAACTAAAGATAAAACAACAGGTAAAATAGTAGGTAAAGAAGTTGTTGAGGGTGACTTGAAATCTGGAAGTAACGGAGATAAATACACTACAGAGAAAAAAGACAAAGACGGATACAAACTTACAGAAGTAAAAGCCACAGAAAATAATCCTTTATTTGATAAAAATGGTAAAAAAACAGAAGGAACTTATATAGAAGGAATAACACAAAAAGTTCAATATACTTATGAAAAAGAAGTTTCTACTGGAACATTCACTGAAACTCATGTCTATATCACTAAAGATGATGAAGGAAATATAATAAGTAAAGAAGTAGTTACAAAAGAACCACAAAGAGGAGAAAGCTCTGAAGAATATACTACTGGAAAAATAGATAAAGACGGATTTACATTTAAAGAAGCAAAAGATCCTAAAGAAGACCCTACTTATTCTAAAAAAGACGGAGCAACAACTAAAGGTAAGTTCAAAGAAGGCAAAGACCAAGCTATTACTTACGTTTATGAAAGAACAGTTCAAAAAGAAAAACCTGCTCCTACGCCAGAAGTGAAAAAAGGTAATTTCAAAGAAACTCACA